>JACPRZ010000032.1 GCA_016193485.1 Bacteroidota bacterium
ACGGTAACCGTCAGGGTCAAATTCATCAGTATTGAATGTAATTTGTGATGCAACATCTTACTTTTTGAATTACGCTATTTCATTACCTTTGTTCACTCTAAAACCGGCAAAGAAATTCACATGGAATCCAATAAACCATCCTACGGTATCATCCTTCTGAATATGGGAGGTCCCGACTCACCCTTGGCAGTTGAGCCGTTTCTCTATAATTTATTCTCAGACAGGGATATTTTCCCGTTTCCATTTTCAAATATCACTCAGAAAATTTTCGCTAAAATTGTCTCGCGGTTCCGGGCAGGGAGTTCTTCCCGGCATTACAACTTAATAGGAGGCGCTTCCCCGCTGAACAAAATCACAAGACAACAGGCGGAAAAATTAGAGACGTCATTGAAGAATATTTTTCCATGTAAAGTTTTTACCGGCATGCGTTATTGTCCGCCTTTTATTGAAGATGCGGTAAATGAAGCGGTGAATAACGGTATCGGAAATTTGATTTTTTTTTCCATGTATCCCCAATATTCCCTTGCAACAACCGGCTCTTCTCTGAATGAAGTAAAACGCGTTATGGCAAAAAAAAAATATTCTGGTATCCATTACCTGATCGTCAGGAATTTTTATAATGATCCCGGTTATATCGGGGCGCTTGCCGCTGAAATAGAGAAAGCATTGTTGTTATTTACTGCAGAAGAAAAGTCCTCAATGGGAATCATTTTCAGCGCGCATGGATTACCGGAAAAATTTATCAGCAACGGAGATCCCTATCTTGACGAAATAAAAACAACAATGGATTTAACTCTTGATTTGATAAAGAAAAACAGTTCTGCACCCGCTTTTTGTCAAAATGTTGCAACCGCCTTATCATTTCAGAGCAAAGTGGGTCCCGTCAAATGGCTTAAGCCGTCAACTATTGATACGGTCAAAAAATTTCCCGGCACCGGCATCAATAACCTTTTGATAGTACCGGTCAGTTTTGTTGCCGATAACATTGAAACATTATACGAACTTAAAATTGAACTTAGAGATATTGCCGTGCAAAATGGAGTTAAGAAATTCATTGTTGCCGATGCATTAAATGATTCCGGCTTGTTTATCAGCGCCATGAAAGATATTATTCTAAAAGAAGTCAAGATGTAAAGAAAACAAGAAGCCAAGAAGTCAGGAATATAAGAATGCAAGAAATCCAGAATTGAAACAAATAATTATGCATTATGAAAAACAATGAATCTTTTGAGTTAAAACGAATCCTCTCATCCATCCTCAATAAATTGTCTGTAATTCTTATTTTCTTCTTTACATCTTGAATTCTTTACCTCTTTATATCTTTACCTCTTTATGAAAGACAAGGTGGTGATCATCGGTGCAGGGATATCAGGACTTTTGACGGGTTTTTTCCTGAAGGAAAAGGGATTTAATGTCACTATTCTTGAAAAGGATGCAAAAGCCGGTGGCACAATGAAAAGCGAGAGGATCAACGGATTCCTTGTTGAAAAGGGACCAAACTCAACACTTGAAACAACCCCGCTTTTTAAAGATGTATTTTCAAAGTTGGGAATTGCAGATAAAATGATATATGCCGGCTCCGCTTCTTCCAAACGGTATATTTTAAGAGGCGATAAATTACGGGAAGTGCCGATGAGCCCTCTCTCATTTATTATCACAGACCTGTTATCATGGTGTGGTAAGGGACGAATGTTGCTGGAACCGTTTTTCGGCAAAGCAAAAACCGAAGAAACGGTAGCCAGGTTTGTTGAAAGGCGTCTTGGTTCCGAATTTCTTAACTACGCAATAAATCCATTTGTTGCCGGTGTTTATGCGGGTGACCCGGCTTCACTGAGCGTAAGGGCTGCTTTTCCAAAACTTTTTGCTCTTGAAGCGGAATATGGAAGTATTTTCATCGGAACCCTGAAAGGAGCCCGCAAAAGAAAAAAGAGAAAGATTATCAGCAAGGTATCATCAAAGATGTTTTCATTCACTGGTGGAATGGGAACTTTGCCGGATACCATCTCAAAATACCTGGACGGTTCAATACTATTTAATGCCGGTGCCGAAAGTATTCTCTCTAATGACGGGAAATATACGGTCATCTTTTCACGCAACGGCAAAAAAGAAAAAATTGATTCTGATATTTTGATATTATCTGCGCCCGCTTTCAGAACGGCAAAAATCATTTCATCGGTATCATCAGAAATAAGTAATGTCCTGATGCAGATTTATTACCCCCCCTTAAGCGAGATTGTGTTTGGCTTCAGGAATGAAAATATTCATTTCCCGATGGATGGTTTTGGATTCCTGGTTCCCGAGATTGAAAATAAAAATATTCTCGGTGCAATCTGGAATACTTCTATTTACCCTGACAGGGCGCCAGAAGGGTTCTCATCGTTCACACTTTTTATGGGTGGTGCGCGTAATCCCGGTATTTTTATTATGTCGGATGATGAACAGTTATCAGTGGCATTTAATGATATAAAGGATATTATGAAAATAAAAGGGAATCCCGAATTCTCCTATATTACAAGATGGGAAAAATCCATACCGCAATACAACATCGGGCATTTAAAGATAATAGAACATCTGCGGGAATTTGAAAAACAATACCATTCATTATATTTTTGCGCCAATTACATTGGCGGTATCTCTGTTGCCGATTGTCTGATCAGCGCTGATGAATTGGCAAATAGAATTTCAGAAGAACATAAAGTTTAAAAAGGTAAATCTCAAAAAAAATGAACGGTGGAAATTTAATAGCAAAGGTATTATCAGCCCAAAAAGTTAAGTTTGTCTTTACTTTATGCGGGGGGCATATTTCACCGATACTCACCGGGGTTAAAGATGCGGGCATACGCGTTATTGACGTTCGCCATGAAGCAAATGCAGTGTTTGCTGCCGATGCGGTATCGCGGCTTACAGGTGTTCCCGGTGTTGCCGTTGTAACAGCCGGACCAGGTGTTACAAATACAGTGACCGCAGTTAAAAACGCAAGCATGGCACAATCCCCGCTGGTGCTGATGGGAGGCGCTGCAGCAACAGTGCTCAAAGGACGCGGTTCATTACAGGATATTGACCAGATGGCATTGATGAAACCCCATGTGAAATGGGCTGCAACAGTTAAAAAAGTCAGGCAAATAATTCCGCTACTTGAAAATGCTTTTAAAATCGCTAAGAATGGCGTACCGGGACCGGTATTCGTAGAATTACCCGTTGATCTGTTGTATGACGAATCGGTAGTTAGAGAGTGGTATGGCGCTAAAAGCAATGAAACGCCAGCAAAAAGTTTCAGCGAAAAAATGATGAAATGGTATTTGAAAAGACATGTCAATAAAGTATTTAAAAATAAAGAAAACATTAAATTTTCCACTAAAGTAAATTCTGCCAACTATCCCAAACATACCCCATCGGACATCAATAAAGTTGTTAAGCAACTTAAAAGAGCAAGCCGTCCCGTGATGCTCATTGGCAACCAGGCGCTTTTAAATACGAATGAAGTAAATACATTAGCCGAAGCGGTAACCCGGCTCGGCATACCGGTTTATCTCTCCGGTATTGCCCGCGGATTGCTCGGAAAGAAACACCCCTTGCAATTGAGACACATGAGAAAAAATGCCCTGCTGGAATCCGACCTCGTGCTGCTGGCGGGAGTCCCCTGCGATTTCCGGCTTGATTATGGCAGGCATATCCGTTCATCTTCTATATGTATATCAGTAAACCGGAGTAAAAAAGATCTCTTTTTGAATAAGAAACCCAGGATTGCAATACTTGCCGACCCGGGAAGTTTCCTCATTGACCTTGCAGCCCATCTCCCCACACCTCTTTTCAGGAAAGGGACCGGGGGTAATGTTTGGGATGAATGGTTCAATGCGCTTAAAAAAAGAGACGAAGGGCGTGAATCAGAGATTGAGGCAAAAGCCGGGATGGAATTAAAAAATATTAATCCTGTTGAACTGTTCAGAAAATTAGACCCTGTGCTGGATGATAAAAGCATTCTCGTAGCCGATGGCGGTGACTTTGTTGCAACAGGTTCTTACACGTTAAACCCAAGGAGGCCTCTCTCATGGATTGACCCCGGTGTTTTTGGAACACTCGGAGTAGGAGCAGGATTTGCATTGGGAGCAAAATTGTGTTTTCCCGAATCGGAAGTATGGATCATTTACGGTGACGGCTCATGCGCCTACAGTATTGCCGAATTTGACACCTTTGTCCGCCACAATATCCCTGTGATTGCCCTTGTGGGTAATGATGCCTGCTGGGCGCAAATAGCGCGCGACCAGATAGAAATTCTTAAAAGTGATGTTGGATGTATGCTGAAACATTCTGACTATGATGTGGTCGCAAAAGGATATGGTGGAAACGGGGTCAGAGTGGAAAATATCAGTGATTTTCAGGAAGCAGTAAAGCAAGCCAGGGAAGTTACTAAAACCGGAACTCCTTTCCTTATCAATGCCATCATCGGAATAACGGATTTCAGAAAAGGGTCGATTTCTATGTAATTTGAACGATGAATAATTTAGTGTTTATGATTTCAAATTCTGACATATTTTGGCAGAATATTTATTTTTTTGCCACAAAACCCGATAGTTACCGGTGCTCAAAATATCACTAAATTATTCTTTTTCGTGAGATTTCGTGTTTTCGTGTTTTAGTGGCAAAATTTGTATTTTTTTATCCCCATGCTGAACAGTAAACATAAAATCGCTTGTCTATGAAAGATTATACCCGTCTTTTTGACATCATATACTATCAAAATGAAAACAAGCCGCTAAAAGCCGCAATAGCAGCCAAAGAGACGGCCGATACAGGAAAACAATGGAGAGAATACAGCACCGGGGAGTGTATTGAAATTATCAATAAGGTGAGCAATGCATTACTCTCACTCGGAATAAAAAAAGACGATAAGATAGCAATCATTTCCAACAACCGCCCCGAATGGAATTTCTTAGACCTCGGTATGCAGCAAATCGGTGCAGTCAACGTTCCTGTTTATCCTACTATCACTGAATCGGAATACGAATTCATATTTAATCATGCAGAAGTGAAATTATGTTTTGTGTCTGACCAGGAGTTATTTGACAAAGTATCTTCAATAAAGAACAAGGTACCCTCGCTGCAAAACATCTATACCTTTGATGATATAGAAGGTGAAAAAAAAAAAAAAATTGAGTTTCCTGCCTCTGTGCCATAGTTTTGAGAGAACTGTTTACTATGTTTACCTGGCAAATTGCGTTTCAATATACTATGCTGAAAACCTCGACACTATAGGCGAAAACCTCAGGGAAGTAAAGCCCGCATGTTTTACAACTGTGCCGCGATTGCTGGAAAAAGTGTATGAAAAGATAATGGAAAAAGGGCGCTCACTCACCGGTATTAAGAAAAAGTTGTTCTTCTGGGCTCTAAATCTCGGGTTACAGTACGAAGTGGGCAAGGACCTGGGCTGGTATTACAATTTTCGCCTGAGCATTGCCAGAAAACTCATTTTTTCAAAATGGATTGAAGCCCTTGGAGGAAATATTAAAATAATCGTAACAGGCGCTGCTGCGATGCAGCCGCGATTAGGTAAACTATTCACGGCTGCCGGCATAACCGTCATTGAGGGGTACGGACTCACCGAAACCTCGCCTGTAATCAGCACCAACCGGTTTGAAGAGCAGAACAGGGCTATCGGCACCGTTGGTATTCCCATCCCGGGCGTTGAGGTAAAAATTGCAAATGACGGGGAGATATTAGCCAGGGGTCCCAATATTATGATGGGTTATTATAAGAGGAAGGACCTGACAGATGAAGCAATAGACAAAGACGGGTGGATTCATACGGGGGATATCGGAGAATTTATAAACGGGAAGTTTCTCAAAATCACTGACAGGAAAAAAGAACTATTCAAAACATCCGGAGGAAAATACATTGCACCGCAGCCATTGGAAAATAAATATAAGGAATATCCATATATTGAGCAGATCATGATAGTAGGGGAAAACCGGAAATTCGTTTCAGCCCTGATAGTCCCCTCATTTCCCAACCTCAGGGAATGGTGTGCAAAAAAAGGATTGCAAAATTCTACAAATAAGGAATTGATCGGGCATCCGGAAGTAATATCCGAGTTTCAAAATGCAATAGAGCAATTCAATAAAGGCATTAACAAAGTTGAACAGGTGAAAAAATTTCAATTATTGCCTGACGAATGGTCTGTTGAAAGCGGTGAACTGACTCCGACAATGAAATTAAAGAGAAGGGTGATATTGGAAAAATATAAGAATGATATAGAGGAAATTTACAGTGATTAGTTTATTAAGTTGGTCAATGGCTTCCGGTAGGCGCTAATTACCGCATTAAAAAAACTCATGACAAAAAGCGAGAAACTTTTTCAAAAGGCGCTTACTCTGCTGCCGGGAGGTGTAAACTCTCCGGTAAGGTCATTTAAATCGGTGGGAACCGCTCCTGTGGTAATATCCGATGCTGCCGGATCAAAAATATATGATGTTGACGGCAACTCATACATTGATTATGTCATGTCTTGGGGCCCGCTGATACTTGGGCATGCCCATCGCGAAGTAATTGCCGCAATCAGTAAAACAGCAAAAAAAGGAACGAGTTATGGCGCATTGACGGAGATCGAAATACAATTAGCCGCACTCGTCCGCAAAATGATGCCTTCTGTTGAAATGATGCGCTTTGTGAATTCAGGAACTGAAGCGACCATGAGCGCTATCCGGCTTGCAAGAGCGTTTACAGGAAGGAAAAAAATATTGAAGTTCCGGGGTTGTTACCACGGACATTCCGATAGTTTCCTTGTTAAAGCCGGCTCTGGCGCTCTTACCTTTGGGGTTCCCGACAGTCCCGGAATACCGGATGAACTTGCCGGGTTAACTCTTAATGCCGAATATAACGATATTGCTTCTGTTGAAGAGATTCTCAAAGCAAATAAAGAACAAATTGCCGCAATAATAGTAGAGCCGGTTGCCTGCAACATGGGAGTGGTTTTACCGCTTGATGGATTCCTGGGAAAATTAAGGTCAATATGCGACCTGGAGAAAATCCTCCTGATTTTTGATGAGATTATCACCGGTTTCCGGGTTGCTGCAGGCGGAGCCCAGGAATATTTCGGTGTAAAACCCGATCTGACCTGTCTTGGTAAAATCATTGGCGGTGGATTACCTGTTGGCGCTTATGGAGGTAAGAAAGAAATCATGCAAATGATTTCACCTTCGGGACCTGTTTACCAGGCGGGGACGCTTTCAGGAAACCCCCTTGCCATGGCTGCCGGCTATGCAACGCTTCAAATATTAAATAACGAAAAAAATAATATTTATCCTCTATTGAAAAGCAAAACTCACACCCTCGCAAAAGAAATTTCATGTATTGCTGACCGCCAGGGAATTGAAATCAGCGTTAATCATTTCGCTTCCATGATGACCCTGTTTTTCACCGGTAAAAAAGTAGTGGATTTCTCCGTTGCAGCCAGTGCCGATACAAAAAGATTTTCAAAATATTTCATTCTTATGCTTCGTAACAACATCTATTTACCGCCTTCCCAGTTTGAAGCGATGTTTGTATCATCATTTCATAGCGATAAAGATATTGAAATGACCATTAATGCTTTCAAAAAAATAATTACAAAATGTTCATGACAATGAAATCCGTTTGAAAAATGTACATATCATGAGATTTGTCAATATTGGTTTTGGGAAATAAACTTATTTTTGAGAATTGGTATTATTTTTGAATTCTTTTTTTAATCCACAAAACTATCAAACCATGAAAACACAACTGAAATCAACTCTGATGCCGTTATCCCTGGCAATTTTTTTCTGCGGATGGCTGGCAATAAACGGATTTATTAATGTCAACCAGGGTGGCGATAAAAAATGGGTTGCCCCTGATGCCGAAAAAAATGTTAAAAACCCGGTTAAAGCCGATGATGTCAATATCCCTGCCGGCAAAACATTGTACACAAAACACTGTAAATCCTGCCATGGAACCGGAGGAAAAGGGGATGGTACCAAAGCCGCTGAACTGGAAACCCCGTGCGGTGATTTCACTACTGATGATACTCAAAAGCAAACTGATGGCGAACTGCATTATAAAATAAAAAAAGGAAAAGACGATATGCCATCCTTTGAAAAGAAAATTCTCGCAGATGAAGACCTCTGGACTCTCGTGAACTATATGCGTACTTTAAAAAAAAAATGATTATCCCTTCTAAGGCGGAACAAGAGCAAAAGAAAGAAGAAATCGTACCTGTTAAAGAGACAACTCCTCCTTCAAATGTTGAGACCCCTAAGAAAACCGTAGTTTCTCAACAGGTTAAAGACACATTAACAGTCCGGAAAAGCGGTGATGCCATCAGGGACGAATTGGATTCCATCAGAAAAGAAATTACCCTGATAAAAGAAATAGTAAAAGAGTTGCAACTGGAAATAGATTCACTGAAGAAATAGGGGAAATACATGCCGGAGAACACCCCCAAAAAATTTATTTTGCCAATTCGGATAAAATCCCTAATATTGCCCGAATTTCATAATCCAACCCTATATGAAACAACCCTTACCCTATGCCGGTACAGCCGTAAGCATGATGTTCATCAGCGCTCTTGCTTTCGCCCAGCCCAACAATAACGGTCAACTGGATATGACCGAGGAATTCACTACCAAATACACCGTCCCGTTTACCATGCCTGATGGCATTAAATTGATGGCAGATGTATTTCTCCCGATTGTACGCGATTGCCTTATGGTTGAAATGGATACCACTATTACGATATTCGCCATGGATTTAAAGATCAAAACGAACATTGAAATCATTCAGAAAAATTCCCAACTCATTATTTATGATTCTTTATGTATCTCCAATTGCAATGATACGGCTAATGATGTCTGGATCCTGCGCCCCAGACCGGAATGGTTCGAACTCCCGCTCATATTCACACGTACACCTTACAACAAGGGAGGGGGTTATAATGAATGTACCGGGACTTCCGACAACCTCGGTGAGGGCGATGCCGCTGGCGCCCTTATGTGTCTGCTCGGATACGGGTATGTTATGGAGGATATGCGCGGGAGGTATGCTTCCGATGGCGTTTATATTCCTATGTACAGCGACAGTTGGGAAAAATCTCCGTACCATCCTGATTACGCCCACCCGGCTGATGTTCTTTACTTTAACAATCCGACAAGCCAGGATCCTCTTAACAGCAACAAGCATGAAGACGGTTACTGGAGTGTGAAATATATTATTGACAGTTTAACCGGTGATGTGCTGGGAAAATACGGAGTAAAACCACCCGTTGATGGATTTGTATGCAATGGCAGTTTGGGAATGTTCGGTGGATCAGCGCTTGGAAACACGCAGTTACAGGCAGCTGCCGCTCATCCGATTGATCCGTTTAATCGCGGGTTAAAAGGATTGCTGCCGATAGTTGCCTCCAACGAACATCAGCGTTTTACCGGTTACCAGAATGGCGTTTTCCGTGAACGGATTATTACAGGATGGCTGAAAGGTCAGATCATGGATCTTACGGAACCGGAAGCATGCCTTGAAGATTTCGGTATAACGGTTAATGACAATGATAAACAGAACACGATTCACACACCTGCTGACTATAATCTACCCGACAAATTCAAGGTTGCCGAACTCGTGACCGATTACTGGTCGTCTTATCGTCCAAACAGCAGCGCCCTGAGCGCCTTGTATCCGAACTCGTCCGGCAGACCTGAAATGGATGCGAGCAGGGCTTTCATTGATGGCGCTGGTAACGGATCCATGATCGGTACATACAGCCGTTACATGAATATGAAAGTTCCTGTTTATCATCTTACCGGCTGGTGGGATATTTTCACTGACGGACAGATTGAAACATGGCACTATTCGCGCTGGGCTATGGATTCACTTTATTCCATCCTCCCTTCAGGGCCGATGAGAGATTATGTCCTTCGTCTGAAAAAAATGCAGAAAATTGTTATCGGGCCTTGGGCGCACCAAACAATTGGCCAACTGACTACAGGTGATATGACATATAAAGAAAATGTAATTGATATTACTAAAGTAAATCCTGATGAAATTGACCTTAATAATCTTCCCATTAATGAAGCGCTTCAATCCGAATTCCTTACATGGTTCCGTTATGCACTCAATTACAATGAATATAAAACCATCGGTGAACCTAAATTTTTTATACCGGAAAGCGACCGCTGGCAGTTTCTTGGTACTTATTTTGATTTGATTTCACAAGAAAATGATACCATGGATATCCGGATTCCCTCAGAGGATTACAAAGTCCCGTTTGTTGAATTTTTTAATTTTCTGAACGGTACCGGAGGTCTGGCATCAATTAAAGCCGAAGTACAAAGCCGGAAGTACCCTAATTTAAACCTCGTAATTGAGTTTCCTATTCCTGCGCTTGGATACGCAACATTACCAGGGTTGGACAGCACTAAAATTGAGAACATCACTACCCCTGATTATGAAAATGACATTCCGCCATTCCGGTTTTACTTTATCGGTCCGGTCAATGACGGTATTCCAGAAAATGACAACCTCGCCAACTTCTGGTTCCCGACCGATACATTCCCCCTTAAAAATGATGTAACTTTTAAAAGTATCTTTTTACATGAAAATAACCAGTTGAAGTGGACTGCACCTGCTAACGCTTCTGACAACTATATGATTTACCTCCATGATCCTGATGACCCGGTGAAAACCGTTGGCGGTGGTAATATGATAGTGAAAAACCCGAACGGTGACGGAAGGAACAGCCAGGGCCAGATGAATCTTGCCGAAGCATCGGTTATTAATCTCACAATGGACAGGGAAGGAGTCATTAAATTTGAAACCCCCCTTCTTGATACTTCAGTAAGCGTTATCGGATTTCCCGTAGCCAACATCTGGGCTAAAACAGCGCCTGCCGGAACTGTCAATGGTGAAACCGATACCGATTTCAATGTCCGGATCCTGGATGTTTACCCTGACGGCAGGGAATTTTTTGTAGTGGAAGGTACTGTTAATGCACGGGCAAGAAATTACGCACGGACAGTTGCCGATTACCCGATTCGCGATTTTAAATACACCGTTGGCGGGGACGGAATACCGTTTTATCCTGCCGACACAGTGGCTTTTTCGAACATAAAAGCGAATCAACTCTATGAATACCGGTTCAAGATGATGCCCCTCGGTTACGTTTGGGGAAAGAACCATAAAATTAAAATCCTCATCAGTTCGTCCAATCACCCGAGGTATCAGTCCAATGCAAATATTCCACTTGAAAACGGTGAATTTTTCAGGCGGTATCCGATGGACGGAAGATCATACAATTACAACGGCTCGGATATGTATCCACGCAAAGCCGTACAGCGGATAGCGATTTCGGCAACTCACCCATCGAGAATTGAGTTACCTGTTTTTACAGGAGACATTACCGCTGTAAAGGAAC
This sequence comes from Bacteroidota bacterium, assembly GCA_016193485.1. Lineage (GTDB taxonomy): Bacteria > Bacteroidota > Bacteroidia > JACPRZ01 > JACPRZ01 > JACPRZ01. The sequence continues at coordinate 11,414 of JACPRZ010000032.1, forward strand.
CGGAGAAAGAAAAAGTTTACGCCAATGCGACCGTTTACCCGAATCCTGCACAGAATTCTTTTTACATCTACATGGGTGAATATGGTAATTACTCGTTTTCGGTGTTCAATGTGATGGGACAAAAAGTGCAGACAGGTAAATTCAAACAGAAGATCGCTGTAAATATTTCAGGATACCATGAAGGTGTTTACTTTGTTGAAATAACCGACAGGGCTTCATTGAAATCGTGGAAAAGGAAAATGGTGGTTGCCCTCGATGGCCGGTATTGACCCTAAACCCGGATTCCGATAACAAGAACATCATCAACCTGCTCGTTAGTACCGAGCCATTCCGTAAATATTTTTTCAGTCTTATCCTTCTGCCCTTTCATCGGATATTGATGAATGGAAAACAACATTTCTTTCAGGGATGTTGAACCTAATTTTTTGTTTTTCGGACCGCCATTCTGATCCTTAAAACCATCGGAAAACATATACAGCACATCACCCTTCTGTAATTGTACTTCCCTTAACGTAAAGGGTTTCATCTCACCTGAAAAAAATCCGACCGGCTGTTTATCGCGGGGATGTTCAATAAGTTTCCCGTCCCTCACCATAATAAGCGGGTTATTGGTCGCTGCAAATTGCAACACGAGGTTCTGAGTATTGAGCATAATCAGTACGGCATCCATACCATCTTTCTGAGAAGTTTCCGTTTGCTTGAGTGAAGTGATGATCATTTTCCTGACATAATCAAGGACGGAGGCCGGATTGGAAATCCTTTTTTCAATCACGGCTTCATTAAGGAGGGTTGAGCAGAGCATAGACATGCAGGCACCCGGCACACCATGACCGGTACAATCACAACAAGCAACTGAGATTATTCCATCCCCGCCATAGCCCCAGTAAAAATCCCCGCTTACTATGGACTGAGGCCGGTAAAAAACGAATGATTCGGGAAGCATCTTTTTAAATTCATCATCGGGGAGAAGAATAGAACGCTGGATATTACGCGCATATTCGATGCTGTCTGTTATCGCCTGGTTTTTTTCCGCGATTACTTTATTTTTTTCTCCCAGTTCCCTGTTGGATGCTTCAAGATCCTTCCTTGCTATGATTTCTTTCTTTGTAAGTGAATAGCGGTTTTGAATAAGAAGAATGGTAAAAATCATCACGCAGATCATCAATATTCCGCCATTGCTGAGGACATCTGCTGAAGGGAGGGAACTGATAAAAGCAAAAACAACTATATTAGCGATAAGAGATAAAACAACGATAACCACGGAATACCAAATCTCCCATAGAATGAGCATTCCGGCTCCGATAAATAAAGCCATGTAAGCAAAAGTGTGTTTCTGAAAAGTCGGAATATCCATTACACTGTACATTACTATATTCTGCAAAGAAATGGCGATGAATGGAAAAAAGATCATCATTTCAGTACTTATCCTATTCTTCCTGCGCAGAAATACACATACGAGCGCTATAATCGTTACCAATATCCTGACCAGTAAAAATGGTTTCCAGTACTCCTGAATGGTAATAATATCGTTAATTACAAAGAGAGGATTCAGTATAATGGCTGTCCAGCAGGCAATAAAATGGTGCCGGTCAGCAGTCCTTGTCATTTCATCTTTCCAGGTGCCTGTTGCATAAACCATAAAGGCATTCATCGCAATATCGGGTATGAACTTTAAAGCCAGGTTGAATAGTTTATAAATTCAGTAATCAGATAGTTCAGAGAGGCACATTAAAATTCCTCAACGCTTCATTGAGGGATGTCTTAAGATCGGTTGATGCTTTTCTCTTACCGATAATGAGCGCACACGGCACCTTTTTCTAAATTCTGAAGACGCTTTTCCCGTGACGTCAATGATACGTGTCGAGGCAGTAAGAACAACTCCCGCACCTATCACTGCTGCTTTCCGTACCAAAACTCCCTCCACAATAATGCTTCTTGATCCGATAAAACAACCGTCTTCAATAATTACCGGTGCTGCCTGTGGCGGTTCAAGCACCCCCCCTATTCCAACACCTCCGCTGATATGAACATCAGCGCCAATCTGCGCGCATGAACCGACTGTAGCCCAAGTATCAACCATTGTTCCCTTACCCACATAAGCGCCAATGTTAACATATGAAGGCATCAGTATTGATCCGGGTGCGACATAAGCGCCATACCTGACCGCTGCAGGGGGAACAACGCGCACTCCCAATTTACGGTAGCCCTTCTTTAATTTTATCTTGTCATAATATTCAAACGGTTCCTGACCGGTCACTTCGGGCTCCGAGATTATGAAGTAGAGGATGATGGCTTTTTTTATCCATTCATTCACTTTCCATTTATCTTCTCTGGAACTAGGTTCGGCTACACGAAGCAAACCTTTGTCTAATTTTTCAACGGTATCCCTTATGGCTTTCTGAACGGTTTTTTCTGTCAGTAATTGCCTCTCTTTCCAGGCAGATTCAATGATCTTTTGCATGATATCCTGATTATGAGAGCAAACATACATGAAATTGATGAATGATGGACAGTGTCAGTGGTTCAGATGGATATCTCACAGTAACTAAATTGCGTAATTTTGGATATGGCTTTTCTGAACAGGGTAGTACAAGGGCTTAACGCTGATAACAGGGAAACCTTTAATAGGATATGCATCGCAAATAAAATCCGCCTCAATTATAAAAGGAATAAAACGGCATTAGGAATTTTGAAAGAAATTTTTGAAGAGAGGGTTTATTCTGACTATTTCCCGTTTTATAAAAAAGCCGTTATATTTGATATAGGTGCCCATTTCGGCTACTTTTCTCTCTTTGCCAACAGGAATCTTCATCCCGATTCAATAATATATTCTTTCGAACCTTCTTCGGGTAATTTTGAAATATTGAAAGAAAATCTTAATGTAAACAATGTATTGAATGTAAAAACGTACCAGGGGGGAATAGGACCGCAAAATGAAAGGTGCCGCCTGATCTTATCAAATCACGCAAATAATTTCCTTGAATACTTCGGTGAAATAAAAAATTCCTATTATGCGGAAGAAATTGAAGTGATGACCATTGAAAAAGCAATGTTTGAAAACCGCGTTGAAAAAATCGACTTTTTAAAATTGGATTGCGAAGGTTCCGAATATTCCATCCTTGAAACCATGAAGCCGGAAGTTTACCGGATGATAAAAACCGTTTCACTTGAATTTCACGATCTGAAAAGTGAAAAACATAATGGTGATTATATCGCTGAATTACTGCAGTATCACGGATTCTCGCTCGTAAAAAATACCTACAGCAAAACTACGACAGGATTAAATTACGGCAAGATTGTCGCTACCAGATTAAACCATCCAAAGTAAAAAGCGTTTCGTACTTTCAGAATCTCGGAACATCAATCTTGAACCTCCCTTTACCGGTAGCGATCGCATAGATCAGGGACAGTTCATGGCTGGTGGAGCCATATTGGGCGAGTTCGCTGAAGTTATGACTGAATGCGTATCCGAAACTGATATAAATATTCATACGGTATTGCACCAGGGCGGCTATGGTATTCATAGTACGGTATGAAACGCCTGCACCAATGACATCCCTGTAGAGTATTCGTGAATTGATATCAATTTGCAGCGGTGAACCGGAAACGAATTTGAGAAGCAGCGATGGCTCGAAATAAAGATATTTTCCCACATCTTTTTTCCATCCGCCATGCAGGTAAAAATGGTTTTTCCCCGGTGAAAATCCGGTTGCGATTTTGTAGATGTTTCCGTTATTACCAATCATGGAGTTGTATAAAAGGTTGGGAATTGATAATCCCGCAAAAGCGTGTTCCGAATAATAATATGCCCCGAAAACAAAGTTCGGAGCGAATAAAGTAGGTGAGTTCGCCTGGAATTGCGGATCGCCAACCATTTCGGTCTCCACTTTTGACAGGGCGCTCTGGAATAACCGTGCGTTGAAACTTAAACCGAAACCGAGAAAATGATTCTTCTGCAATTGCAGCCGGTACACGCATAGTTGGCGATAATATTCTGCATTTTGTTCACGCCAATCTGGTCGTCAAGAAAAGTAAAACCGAATACGCTCTTGAATTTTGACACGGGAACATTTACATCAAACACCATAATTTTTGGCGCGCCATCAAATCCAACCCATTGGGTCTTGTACAGAATAGCCCCGTTTACATATTCCGATTCGGCACGTGCCGCAGTATTCAGCAGCGGCTGATGAAGTTGATAAAGCGTCAGGTGCGGTAAACTCTGGGCGAAGGCAGCGTCCCCACCAAATGGACCGCTAAAAATGAGTGAGAAGATTAATGCCGTATAACTTCCGAAGGTTATTCGGAACTCATGCAGCAATCTTCCACCCGCACAAATATTAATATTTGCTTCCATATTTGTTTAAACTATTGCTTACAAAGAGAATTATCCTTAACAAATTTCCTTAATTCAAATTCAAGTGAACCGGAATGGCTCTGGTGTGAATAGGAAGGACCTTCAGGTTCAGAGATCATGCCCCCTATTATTTCGCACCTGAACTCCTCAGGAAGCAAATGATAATCGCTGTACGACCATTTTTTCCTCTTAGGGATTTTTAATGCGGTTTTGCCATTCATACTTTATTCGATCTGCAATCCGGTTTCCGGCTGAATGGAATATTTAATAAATTTACTCTTTCCTTCTGATCTCAATAAACCCGTTAAATGATTTCGGGGCTGAACCAAAAATATTCAGGATGTAAAAATATGTCCCCTCAACAACCTCATCTCCTGCAAGTACCATCGGAACATTCTTCGCTTTACCATCCCAGTCACTCTTGTATGGATTTGCCCTGTACACAAGGTCGCCCCACCTGTTAAAAATCTGGATTTCATTGTCGGGATATTCGTTCAGACCCTGTATCACCCACTTGTCGTTTATGCCGTCACCGTCAGGACTGAAGCCGTTAGGAATAAAAATATCTTCCGTTAAAATTACAACTAAATAAACTTTAGCCGTATCACAGGAGGTGCAATTCAAATCATCGCATATATAATAAACCATCGTATCCCTGCCGCTATTTTCAGGAACAGGTGAATAGGATAAAATACCCTGATTACCGATAACTGTGAATGTAGCGGTTCCATACTTAGGGAGCGCGCAAAAGTCAATTGCTGCCCAGGTACCGGTATCATTTTTTGTGACTTCAATCTGGAGATTCTCATCAATATTCAAAGTGTCATAATCATTAATGGCTACAATTTTATTTATGGTGATGACATTTGAAGTATCCCTCGGACAAACTCCGTTTTTAACAATACTTCTCACCAGCACATTTTGCGGTACAGTGGGGTAAGTCAACGTGTCGTTCCAGTTACATCCACCGGTTCCGCATCCGGAGGTATCATAGAAGGAATTCCATGTAGTTCCGTTATTAATAGAATACTCCCACTTAACAATATTTTTAAAGTAACCTGTCAGATTCGCCAAAAAGCCATTCTGCACGGAACAGCAAGTGTCTTCAAGAAGTGATAAAATACCGGCATCGCTTAATTGATCAACAAATACGGTATCAATCGTGGAAGTAACTGTGGGACAAACACCGCTTCCAACCACAGCTCTGAAAGCGGTAGTTGCAGTCAGGTTGCTGAATACCATAGTATCATTATTAGTTGGTATTGCAGTCCACTGATTGAAAAGAGTATCAAAATACTCCCATTGTACGATTGTACCTGAATAACCTACGAGCGCGAGGGTATCTTTATTCATCCCGGTGCAAACTCTGTATTGAGGTATCACCTGGCCCCCGAACGGCAGCGGATCGACAGAAATAAGTGCAGCGTCTGATGTATCCGGAGAGCAAACTCCATTCTGGACAATAGCCCGGTATAATGTTGTTGTTGTTAATCCGATGTACGACTGGTAATCATTCTGATTTGCAATATTTATCCATGTATTTCCGCCATCGGTTGAGTATTCCCACAAATTTACACTGCCTATGTAACCTGACAGAACAAGAGTATCCCCGTTAATGGTTGAACAAACAGTTGTGCTTGACAAAACATTTCCACCGATACTCGGAAGGTCAGTAGTAATGGTAGCATAGGTGGAGTAATCGGCCGGGCAAACGCCATTTTGTACTTTCACGCGATATATAGTTGTCACTGATACATTATTGTAGTTGAGAGTGTCGGTATTGTTTGCAAGAACCGACCAGGTGTTGCCACCGTCAGTAGAAATTTCCCAGTTGTCAATTGTCCCGGTCTGACCAACTAATGAAAGAATGCCGTTATTGGAACCGCTGCAAACCGTATCATCAATAAAAATCGCACCTCCGATGCTTATATTATTGACTGTGATAAGTACAGGCACTGATGTATCAGCCGAGCAAACACCGCTTTTCACTATCACCCTGTAAAATGTGGAAACGGTAAGATTCACGTAGTTCAGGGTATCATCGGTATTAATGATATTAACCCAGGTAATACCGCCATCAATAGAACTTTGCCACGATAAAATGTTTCCTGAATAACCATTCAAAGTCAGGACACCGCTATTGGTATCGGCACAAACGGTGATATCGCCACCGGTTATTGTTCCTGCCAGGGAAACGGCATCAACCGTCAATGTTGCAATTGCCGAATAAGCGCTGTTACATTCACCGCTCTGAACTTCAACCCTGTAAAGTGTTGTAGTTACAAGATTGTTATATGCCTGTGATGATGTATTATTGGAAATCGGGATCCATGTGCTGCCTCCATCAGTTGATAATTCCCAGCCGTTAATAGTACCTGTATATCCGGTCAAGGTAAGTATTCCGGAGTTGCTGCCATTGCAAACGGTATCGCTTGATAGAATGGAGCCGCCCACAGTTGCGGAATCAACCAATATGGTTGCAAATGCCGATGTATCGGCCGGACAAACACCACTCTCAACTATAGCAGTATAAATGGTAGTTGTGGTAAGGTTGGAGTAATTCTGCGAAGTTGTTGTATTAAAAATAGGAGTCCAGGTTACACCACCGTCAGTTGATGATCCCCATATAAGCACATTACCTGTTTCTCCGATAATGGTTAAAGTTCCGCTGTTGGAGCCGCTGCACACTTCGTCATTGCTGGCAATGAGTCCTCCATTGCTCACAGGATCAACTGTTACCGTTGCAGGAACCGAGTAATCTGCCGGGCATACTCCGCTCTGTACTTTTACACGGAACATCGTGGTTTGGGTAAGATTCGCAAAAGTGAGGGTGTTTCCTGTGTTTGATAAGACGAACCACAAAGTACCGCCATCAACCGATGCTTCCCAACTTGATATTGCTCCCACCTGTCCTGACAGAGTAAGTGTTCCTAAGTTCGATCCGCTGCAAACGGTTGTATCGCTGAGCACTATACCTCCTGCAGAAGGAGGAAATACGGTAATGGATGCAATGGAAGATACATTATTCGGGCATCCGCCTCCCCCCCCACCTGTCATGATGGCGCGGTAAAGAGTGCTCGTTTGCAGGTTCTGGTAAACCAGGGTATCATCAGTATTAAAAATTGTATCCCAGGTCACTCCGTTATCGGTCGAATATTCCCAGTGATCAATGACTCCTGCGTAGTTAATTAACTCCAGGGTGTCACCATTGCTGGTACTGCACACGAGGGCGCTGCTTACAACTTCACCGGCACTGCCGGCACCTTCGACATATATAATGACTACGGTTGATGTTTCAGCAGCGCAGGTTCCGCTCTGAATAATGGCACGATAGAGAGTTGTATCTAAAAGATTATTGAAAATCTGTGTAGTGGTGATATTTGCAATATCGCTCCATGAAACACCCCCATCGGTTGAGAGTTGCCATTTAACCACATTGCCGGTTTGACCCGATAAAGTAACGGTGCCGCTGTTGGAGCCGGTACATACAGTATCATCGGAGGAAGTCAATGTACCGCCCACACTTACAGGTGAAACGGTAATTGAAAGGCATGTAGGACTGCTTGATCCGCAGGAATTATTTGCAGTAACGCAAAGCGAACCGGGTGCACCGGTAAAGGTTGCGTTAATGGTATTTGTTGTTTGTCCCGAGTTAATTACCCCCCCCGTTATGGTCCAAGTGTATGATGTTGCGCCAGGTACTACGGTACATGAGTAGTTCTGCGATGAATTGACGCATAATTCTGCAGGACCGGTAATCATTCCGGGTGCAGAGGGAGTGGCATCAATGGTAACGGCAATACATGATGGTGAACTGGTGCCGCAGGCATTTCCGGCAGTGACACAGATGTTTCCACCCGCAATACCGCTTGTTGCGGATATTGATGTGGTTCCCTGCCCGCTGTTGATAACCCATCCTCCCGGAATAGACCAAGTGTATGTGGTAGCGCTTGCAACAGGAGCGATTGAATAAGAATTTCCGGAAGAATTCGGGCAAACAGGATTTGGGCCGGAAACTGAGCCGGGTGTTAAGGGTGCCGCTCCGATGGCGACAGTCATGCATGATTGCAGAGAAGTGCCGCATGAATTGCTCGCAGTCACGCATACCTGGCCCGCTGATGCAGAAGTAGTGACGCTAATTGAATTTGTTCCCTGCCCGCTGTTGATTGTCCAGCCGCCAGGAACTGTCCATGTATAGGATGTTGCTCCCGGTACGACACCGGTTGAATAGGGTTCCACCCCCCCCGGACAAAATGTGGCATTACCAATAATGGCTCCGGGCGTAGCAGGTTCAGTTGTAATTGTGACTGCAAAACATTGTGGCGTGCTTGAGCCGCATGAATTATCGGCAGTAACGCAAACATTACCGCTGACCGTTCCCGTAGTGACATTTATGGAGGTAGTTCCCTGTCCACCGGTAATTACCCACGAACCGGGAACCGTCCAGGTATATCCCGTTGCGCCTGAAACCGCGCAGGTTGAATAAGTTAACCCGGTATTTGAACAGGAAGATGCGTTGCCAGAAGGAATGCAGGGATTGCCGGGGATAGCATTTGTGTTTACAAATAAACAGGACGGAGCGCTGGAGCCGCACGAATTATTGGCAGTAACACAGATATTCCCGCTCGTAGAACTCGTAGTAACCGATACGGTAATGGTACCCTGCCCTCCGGTAATTGACCATCCTGCCGGAACCGTCCACGTATAACTTGTTGCGCCTGCCTGAATAACCGTTGAGTATGTGGTTGAAACAGCACCGCAAACACTGGTTGAACCGGTTGGAGTGCCGGGTGTTCCTGGTGCAGTAGTTGTACTGACGGTAACACATGTCGCAGGGCTGGTTCCGCATGAATTGGTTGCAGTCACGCAAATATTTCCGCCTGATGCACCTGATGTAGTGCCTATTGCCGTGGTTCCCTGCCCGCTGTTGATTGTCCAACCTACCGGTACTGTCCAGTTATAGGTATCCGTACCTGCCGAAATAGAATACCCGGGATTTGTTCCTGAACAAACCGATAATGGTCCGGTGATTGCACCCGGCTGGGGGGGGGCGCCAGTACCGCCTGGAGCATAGGTAAAAGTAATTTCTGATCTCTGAACACAATAATCCAGGTCAGGGTAAATATAAAAGTTATTCCATCCGCCATAGTTGTAATCAATTGTAGAAATGCCGCAGGGGTTACTGAAAGTGGAGAAAGAAGTGTATGCATTGCATGCGCCACAAGTGCAATCGCTGTTAACGGGCGAACCACCGAGGTTAATGTTATTGATAGTACAATAAACACTTGAAGCGTTGCAACTTGTCCCGTAATTTGTATAAGAAATTCCCGTTATGACATTTCCTGCCGGTACCGGATCAAAAAATGCTTTAAAATCCGAAGTAGCCGGGGTTCCGCACCCACCGGAATTATAGATGCACCAATAATCAGCACCGCAAATATCGCAACACCCATTCGCCTGGGCGCCTGTCCAGGTAACTGTCACAGTTACTGTCTGGGAGAAAGAGATGACTGATGTGAATAATAAAAATCCAACAGCCGCGAAGGCCTTTACAAAATTTTTGAAGGTCATAAAGGTTGGGAAATAAGTTATGCTACAAAGGTATGAAAAATATTACAATATCACACCTTGACCATCCAACCGTAGGGATCTTTCATTTTCCTTCTCCTGATATCAGATAATACCTGGTAGATTTTTTTTGAAATTTTTCCCGACTCAACAGGTGGGAGTTCATAGTCCTTCCCGTTGTACCCGATAGTTTTTATCCGGGCGATTGTTGCCGCAGTACCCGTTCCGAATGCCTCTTGTAATTCACCTTTTTTTGCTCCGTCAATAATTTCGTCCACGGTAATCATTCTTTCTTCCGCAGGAATTTTGTTATCTCCGGCAATGGTCAGGATGCTTTCACGGGTGATTCCCGGCAGTATTGTTTTTGTATCAAGCGGAGCGGTTATAAGTTTATTTCTCAGCACAAACATCAGGTTCATGGTCCCTGCTTCTTCAATATATTTATGCTGTGCGGAATCGGTCCAGATGATCTGGTCATACCCCGCATCATGAGCATCTTTTGTCGGCTTCATCGCGGCACCATAATTACCGGCTGCTTTAACGAATCCGGCACCTCCATGGGCAGCACGGGAGTAATCGGTTTCAATTTTTACACGCAACGGTTTGTTGTAATAACTTCCGACAGGGCAGGTTAATATTACAAAGCGGTATGTAGCAGATGGCCGAACCCCGATAATATTATCGGATGAAAACATTACCGGCCTGATGTATAAGGAATAGCCAACCATGGAAGGCGGTACCCAGTTTCTATCGAGGTTAATAAGATTAAACAACCCGCCAATAAAAACCTCTTCAGGCAGTAGCGGCATGCACATTCTATCTGCCGACATATTGAACCTCCGAAAATTATCATGCGGTCGCGACAGGTAAACTTCATTGTCAACAGCGCGGTATGCTTTCATGCCTTCAAAGATCGCCTGTCCATAGTGCAATGCTGCCAGGGCGGGGCTCATCGGCAGGTTCCCGTAAGGAACTATCCTCGCATCGGTCCACTCCCCGTTCAGGTAATCGGCTATGTACATGTGGTCCGAAAAAACCGAACCGAAAGTGACTTTTGTAAAATCAATACTGCCGGCACGTGAAACGGAGGTTTTTTTGATTTTGATGTCCGCGGTTTGAACCATATAATACAATTTTAAGATTTTTGAATTTGCAGATTTTTGGATTTTATCCAATTTTAATGCAAGGTAAGGAATTATTCAATACGGAAAAATGACTTAAAGCGAAATTTTTAACCTATCAAAGGCCGGTTTTATGAAAGAGGGTAATTCCTTTTCAATATCTCTGTGTAATCCAAGTTGATGACTGATATGGGTAAGATATCCTTTTTCAGGATTGATTTTTTGCAACAAATTTATCGCCTGCTTTAATGTGAAGTGAGAAATATGTTTTCTTTTTCTCAACGCGTTGACGACAACAATGCGGGAGCCCATCACTTTTTTCAATTCGGTATCGCTGATATAATTGGCATCGGTGATATAGGTAAAATCGCCAACCCGAAAACCCAAAACGGGTAATTTATAATGAAAGACACGGACAGGGATTATTCCAAATCCATTGATGGCGAACGGTTTATTCTCAATTGTATGAAGTTTAATTTTAGGCAGGCCGGGGTAATCGGTTCCGTCAAAAATATATCTGAAATTTATTTTCAGCACGGTCTGCACAAATTCTTCGGCATAGACATCAACATATTTTTTCTGGATAAAATTAAACGCGCGTACTTCATCCAAGCCGGCAATATGATCCATGTGGCTATGGGTCAAAATCAGAGCGGTGATTTTTGATACCTTTTCACGCAGCATCTGCTGGCGGAAATCAGGCCCGGAATCAATGACGAGGCGGATTCCTTCCGACTCAATCATAATGGCTGAGCGAAGCCGTTTGTCTTTCGGGTTACGCGAAAGACATACCGGGCATCTGCAACCTATCAGCGGCACACCCTGCGATGTTCCTGTTCCGAGAAAAGTGACGGTCATGCGGCAAAGTCCCGCACATAATAAAGTTATGTGCGGGGCAAAGGTAGGAATTGAAGGTGGAAACCATGAAAACTAACAAAAGTCATTTTTTCTTATATTTGCACCGCTGTCCAGAGATTAAACGTGGGGAGAAAATGATAATAGGTGTAGCCAGGGAAATAAAGCCGGGAGAAAGAAGGGTAGCGCTTACGCCAGATACTGCCGGGGGTCTTATTCAAAAAGGGTTTACGGTTCACATTGAGAGCGGTGCCGGTGTTAATTCATTTTATGATGACACGGCATATAAGGCAGCCGGAACGGTAATTTTTCAATCAAAAACGGATATACTATCAAATGCCGATATTCTTGTCAAGGTAAATGCGCCATCCGATGAAGAGATTGAGTTAATGAAGGAGGGTGCAGTGTTGATCTCTTTCATGTTTGCCAGTTCAAATCCCGATCTTGTAAAACAATGCGCCAGGAAAAAGATTTCTGCTTTTTCCCTCGATTCAATTCCCCGGATTTCGCGCGCCCAGAGCATGGATGCTCTCAGTTCCCAGAGTAATCTTGCCGGTTACAAAGCAGTAATGCTTGCCGGTAATGCTCTCGGCAAGGTTTTTCCCCTTATGATGACCGCAGCAGGAACCGTTAAACCGGCAAAAGTGGTCATTATGGGTGCCGGGGTTGCCGGGCTGCAGGCCGTTGCAACCGCTAAACGGCTTGGCGCCATAGTAGAAGTTTCGGATATCAGGCCTGAAACCAAAGAACAGGTAGAATCGCTGGGAGGTAAATTCATTGAAGTTAAAGGGGATGATTCGGTAAGAACAGAGGGGGGGTATGTAAAAGAGGTTTCAGCGGAATTCCTGAAAAAACAGAAAGAGGTCGTTGCGCGCCATGTGGCGGAAGCGGATGTTGTTATAACAACAGCGCTCCTTCCCGGGAAAAAAGCGCCTCTTCTGATCACCGAAGAGATGGTAAAAGCCATGAGATTCGGATCGGTAATTCTCGATATGGCCGTTGAACAGGGGGGTAATTGCGCCATCAGTGAAGCGGGAAAAACAGTGGTTAAACACGGAGTTACCATCATTGGTGAAATGAACCTCCCTTCCCTGCTGCCGGTAAATGCAAGCGAACTTTTTGCCAAAAATATTTCAACATTCCTGCTGCACCTTGCCGACAGTAACGGGTTTAAATGGGATATGAATGACGAAATAACAAAGGGGTCGCTGATTGTGCACAGGGGGGTAATAGAGGGATAAAGGGATACAGGGAGGACGGAAGATTGGAAGAATGGAAAAATGGATGTTTGTTTTTCTATATGACTTTTATTTTATCAATAATATATGGAATCAGCAATGAATTTTTTTATTGAAAACAGGGATGCGGTTTTTATTTTTGTCCTTGCCGTATTTGTCGGGTTTGAAGTAATAGGTCATGTTCCTTCCATTCTTCATACACCCCTCATGTCCGGTTCAAATGCTCTGAGCGGAATATGCATTATAGGAGGTATTATTGTCATGGGTACTGCTTCGGGTGATGATATTGCGGCAATGATATTAGGATTTTTTGCTGTTGTTTTCGGAACTTATAATGTGGTTGGCGGATTTGTCGTTACTGACAGGATGCTTGAAATGTTTAAGAAGAAACCTAAGGAGGGTAAAAGTAAAAAGTAAGTGGTAAGTAGTGGTAAATGAGAGGCATTAATAGGCATTGATTGGTATTATTCGTAATTCGTAATTCGTAAATATGGAGTTTTTGCTTGAAATTTCCTACTTAGTCGCAACTGTTTTCTTCATCATTTGTCTTAAAATGCTGAGCAGTCCTGAAACTGCGCGAAAGGGAAATGTTATAGGAGGAATCGGGATGGCAATGGCAGTAGTTGCAACTATGTTTCTTTATAAATCACCCGAGGGAAAAACGGTCGGGAATTATATCTGGATCATAGCCGCGATGGCTGTGGGAACGGTTACCGGCTTGCTGTCCGCCAAAAAAGTTAAAATGACTGCAATGCCCCAGATGGTGGCGATATTCAACGGCATGGGAGGCGCATGTTCCGCATTGATAGGGCTGGTTGAATTTCCCGGTAGTTTGGATGACCCATCCAAGACAGTAGGACTTTCTGCAATTTTTGCCAGCATCATTGTGGGAAGCGTTACATTTTCAGGCAGTTTGATCGCTTATGCTAAATTGAACGGGAACATTAAAAAAGATATCCGCCTTCCTTATTATAATGTTCTCAACACCCTTCTGATTATCGTAATTCTTGGTTTGATGGTATGCCTGCTTCTGCATAACATTGATAATCCCCCCCCCTGGATATACCTGTTGACGGTGATTTCCCTGATTTATGGGGTTCTTTTTGTTTTTCCCATTGGAGGAGCCGATATGCCGGTAGTGATTGCCTGGCTGAATTCCCTCAGCGGCATTGCGGCAATGTTTGCCGGATATATTTATGGCAACCTTGGTATGATCGTGTGCGGTATTCTCGTGGGCGCTTCCGGAATAATACTCACCGTAGCCATGTGCAATGCAATGAACCGCTCATTAGTGAATGTATTTTTCACCGCTTTCGGAGGCGGTGGAGGAAGGGGTTCCGGAAGTACAATAACAGATAAAACGGTAAAAGAAATATCCATGAGTGATTCGGCCGTTTTGCTCTACTATTCAAAAAGCGTTGTAATGGTACCGGGTTATGGGCTTGCAGTTGCGCAGGCGCAGCACGCCTTGCATGAACTTGAAACATTACTTGAAAAAAACGGTGTTGATGTTACCTATGCCATTCATCCCGTTGCCGGCAGAATGCCCGGCCACATGAATGTGCTTCTTGCCGAAGCGAAGGTGGAATACGATAAACTGATTGAAATGGATACAATAAACCCGCGGTTTCCGAATACCGATGTTGTTATTGTTGTGGGCGCCAACGATGTAGTAAATCCTGCCGCTAATACCGACCCTTCAAGCCCTATCTACGGGATGCCGATCCTTGAAGTGAACAAAGCGGGCAAAGTGATAGTAATTAAACGAAGCATGGCGGCCGGTTATGCCGGTATTGAGAATCATCTTTTCTACGACACTAAGACCTCTATGCTTTTCGGTGATGCTAAAAAAGTTATCAGCGGACTGGCGGAAGAGGTAAAGAAGTTTTAATAACGGAGTTTAATCTTTTTTGATTATTATATTTATATATGGATAACAAAATCCCTTTTGCAGTCCCTTTTTAAAAGTTTGAAGTAACTTAATATAGTTAAATTGATTTTTTGTGAATTTAATACAATCATTATTTTCAAATTCATCCAGAGAACTCACAATATTTAAGTCCTTTACATTCTTAACAGATAATTCCAATTCATGAAAACTAAATCCTCTTCCTCTTCTTATAAAGTGAATCATATTTTTATCGTTAAGGTCTCTAAACAAATCTTTAAAATCAACTCTGCCTGAATACTTAGAGTACATAAAAGCGAGTTCATCGGGCAACCAGTTAAAAAAGGGCAATAATGATGTATGGGAATCATCATACCATAAACGGTTGGGTGTTTCAACAATAACTAAGAAAGAAGATGGGTGAAGCATGTTCCATGCATCTGATAATGATATTATCCTTTCTTCTATAGTCATGTGTTCTATTGAGGCGAAAAAGATAATAAAATCAAACTTTTTATGGGGAAAAAGATTTTTTATCTGAATTGCATTTGCAAGATGAAATTCGGATTTCTGCCGGGCAATCCTTAATCTGTCTTTTGCAACCTGCAAAGCGCCTTCATCAATATCAATGGCGGTTACATCGGCACCTTGTTCTGATAGCGCTAATGTTGAAGCGCCTGTGCCACATCCTATTTCCAAAACAGATGAGTTTCTTATTTTTTTTATACTCTTAAGCCATGGCAAATAACGTTTTCTGGCATCATTTAAACGGTTCCATAAATGGTCATTAAGATCTTTTTCATAACAATCTTCCAATTCTTTATTAAGATGCGTGGGTCTGCGTTGATAATTGATACGAACAGATAGCGATAATTCCTCAAGTTCTTCGTTGGTGAATTTGCAATAGTTATGTTTCAGTTCATCCGGCATCTTATTAAACAAACGTGTAATAGGTTTTATAGTGTTCTTAATTATTTGTTTCATAATTATCCAACGGTAAAAAAAGAAACAAAAAAGTGTGTTTTCCCTGTCTCCTGTTTCCTGTCTCCCGTCTCCTATCGCCACTTTCACTAACCACCTCCTAATATCTCTTCCAATTTCTGCTCCAGCGCTCCCCCCCGCAGGTTCTTCGCAATGATCTTTCCTTCCCGGTCAATAAGCACCGTCATCGGGATTCCTGAAATATCGTACATCTTTACAACTACCGAATTCCAGTAGGCGAGGTCGCTTACATGAACCCAGGCAAGTCCGTCCGTTTTAATGGCGTTCAGCCAGGCATCCCTGTTTTTGTCAAGCGACACACCGTAAATTTCAAAGCCCTTGCTTCTGAATTTATGATATACCCGCACCACATTGGGATTTTCCATCCTGCAAGGCCGGCACCAGGATGCCCAAAAGTCAATCAACACGATTTTTCCGCGCAAGGCAGAGAGGGCGACCGGTTTCCCGTCAGGGTCATTGAGGACAATTTCAGGAGCCATTGTCCCCGTGGCAAGCCGCGATAGTTGTTTTGCGCGGTCAGCGAGATTTTTCACAAGAGGAGAGTTCGGATATTTTGCAGTAAGCGCTTCGGCTGCCCGGATGTAATAGGTTGCATCGGTTTCCGGGTTAAGGTATTGCACTGCGGAGAGGAGAGAGAAATCATCCGGATATGATGAGATAAAATTCCGGATAAAAGTCATCTGCGCCCCCTGGATCATCCTGAAATGGTTTTCCAATGCCCTGAAAGCCGAATCCTGCGATGGTGTTCCCTGGAAAGCGGAAAAAATCCTTCGCAGCGAATCAAGTTGTGAATTTGAACGGATTATATATTGGTGAACCTGCCTCAGGCGATCCGATGGAACAGAACCGGATACACTATAGGTAGTTCCGATGCTGAATGCCGATGCTGTCACCCGGATGGAATCAACCGTATCAACAATAAGGGTAAGGAAATTTGCGGGAGAAAGCCGCAGGCGGTAAAATCCAAAATCACGAATCTTCGGAGTCAACCGGAAATTGCCATTTTCATCAATGCCGGAGGAATCAAGAGGAAGTACCGCAGAAATATCAATGCGGTCTATGTAAATTTTCGCATTTTGTCCGGCATCGCTGATCGTTCCTGTAATTAGAACATTTTCTTTTTTCTTACCGGTGCAGCCGAATATCAAAAGTGAGATACCGGCTATTGCGAGGAGCGGTTTGTACAGGGACCTAAATAATTGCATATAAAAAAAATCAGGATAAGGAAAATTAATTGAATTATGCTATAATGCGAATATACGAATCAATACCAATGATACGAATATTCATAAATATTATTTTTACTGTCAGCCAGTAATAGTAAACATTATGAATACTTCCATTATTGTTTTATTAATTTGATATAATTGGTCCCGGTAGAATAAACAATCCTCATCAAATAGATACCACCGGGGAGAAACGATAGGCCTTCAAGATAGAGGGGGTTATAGGTTTTTACCGACACTTTATTTGAACCGGAAAGGATTACCCTGCCGGTGAGATCGGTAAGTTCAATGCGAATAACCTGCGATGAATTTGAATAAAAAGTTATGATGATATCGCGATTGAAAGGATTGGGAAAAAGAGAGATCAGTTTGTCTGCAGAAACCGAATCGGGATTAATTCCTTTCAGGAGTAAATCGGCATCGAATAAATCGGGAATCCCGTAGCCGAGCAATGTATCGGGATTGAAGTATTGATTTGCGCTTTTGATAATGGCGCGGTAAATTTCCATATTTGAAGCAGCAGGATTCGCCTGCCACAGGCATGCCGCAAATCCGGATATCAGCGGTGTAGCCACCGATGTCCCGTTCGCTTTTGTGATCCCGCCATAAGGTGACGCCACTGTAGTTCCCTTGCCCATTGCCGCAATATCGGGCTTTATTCTGCCGTCAGCAGCGGGACCTTTTGAACTGAACGAAGCATAAACTGCGGTTGCGTCAACAGCCCCGACAGCCATTACGCTGTCTCCATCGGCAGGAGCGGTTATGTATTGCCATTCATCATTGCCTTCATTGCCGGCAGCACAGATAACCATCATTCCTTTTGAGGCGGCCATATCCGAAGCAGAGGATATGGGAATTATATCGCCATTCAGATCGGCATAGGAATGGTTGTAGAGGGTATCATCAAAAACCGAATAGCCGAGCGAGGTGGATAATATATCGGCACCGGCACTGTCGGCATATTCTGCCGCTGAAGCCCAGTTGATTTCTTCGATGGGATTTTCAGCCGGGGCTTCGCTTCGCAGCAGGAGATATTTTGCTTTCGGAGCGCTCCCGATCAACTGTCCCGGCAAATTCCCTGCAAGAGCCGATAGTACCTGCATTCCATGCCAGCCGTCTTCATAAACACTGTCCTCTAAGTCAACAAAGTCCTTAGTTGCGATAATCCCGCCCTGCGCCCGCAACGAATCAAAAGCGGAAAGAATATCAACCTTATAAAAACCCGCATCAATTACAGCGATAACCATTCCCTGCCCGAGAAAATTTCTTTCATGGAGCGTATGGCCGTTGACCATACTCACCTGGGTATATGAATCGCCATATTTTTCCCATTGAACGCCTTCCGATATTTTATAATGAATATCGTATTCATTATTTTCATCATGTTTCACTTCCTTTTTTACTACCGGAAGGTTTTTTTCATTTTTGAGCGGAGAATATTCGGAGATTTTTTTTGCCATGCCAACCGGAGAAAATCCTTCAACAAATGGTAATGCTGAAATTTTATCCAGCACGGCAGGATCATTGCAGCCGGCAGTATCAATAGTAACCGAATTAAACCATTTTGAACAGTTCAGGATTTTTACACCGAGATTTTTTACCGCGACTACATAGGAATCATTCACCGGCAGATCATTGTCCGTAACTGTGATATTGAATTTTGTCCGTCTCTCAATAGCCCGCTGCGATAAGAATTGCTCCGGCTGCGTTAAACTGTAAGCGGAATTATTTTTATCGGCAAAACGGATCCAGAAACGGTTCGGGGCGACCTGGGAAAGAGCATGGCCTGCATATAGCAAAAATAAGATGAGTAAAAGCAGGGAATTCATACTATACTTGCGCTGTATCATTTTGTAAGAAAATAGTTGGCAGTTGGCAATAGGCAGTTGGCAAAATTACCCTTGCCGAATATTTTTATTCGGTTTTCAAAGATTTAATAACAATACTATATTCCACGCCTTTATTTACGGTACCGTCAATGTTTTTAGTGAAATTTTTATAACTTCTTTTTATCAATCCGGCATTTTTGGCATATTGTTCCGATATGTATTTTGTTTCAACGAGGTTAAGTTCATCCTGTTGTATCACGGTAACCGTGGAATCAAAGGCGATGTTATTTATCATATCTGCAGCATCGGTTTGAGCGTAGGTATATTCCATTTCCCCGAGAGAATTATACGCGTTTCCGTTCCACGAATCACCGCTCTTCACCGGAAAAATAAGTTTAATATACCGCTGGTTTTCTTCCACGCGTTCTGCCGCTGATGCGTTCCGGTTGGCATACCAGACATCCCTTATGGTCCACTGGCCTGTAGAATCGGGCCTTATGTACCGCTCTATCCGGTACGTCAGGCGGTCCGAATTATCAAGAAATTCCGATTCAACAAATTCTTTCAGTTCCCAATGAGAAATTTTTACCGTTTTGCCGAAATCATATACTATGGAATCAACATCATAAATTATCCAGTCGCCAACCTCCAGAGGAAAGTATCCAAATCCCTGGTCCGGAGCGGCTTTTTTGTCTGGTTTGCAACCATGAAATAAATTCAAAAATAAGATCCAATATCCTATTACCAATATCCAATTATGAAGTAAATAAGTGTTTTTATGTTGGAAATTATACATTGATTATGGGATATAGTTACGAATATTTCGAATCCTTTGAACTTGTGATTTTGTTCCGATAATTATCGGGATGGGTCTTGGGACTTGGAATTTGGGTCTTGGGTCTTTCACTCAATTATCCCCCCTCCAACCAGGTCATCGCCTTCGTAAAAAACAGCCGACTGGCCAGGTGTTATTGCCGTTACCGGTTTATGAAAGTGAACGTAAATTTTATCTTCTTTTTGCGTAATGGCGCTCATTGCGCCTTTATCCCTGTAACGAATTTTGGTGAGTACATCCAAATTATCAGGGATTCTGTCATATTTCACCAGGTTCACTTCTTTCACTGCCATTTCCTGTTTAAGCAGATGTTCGCGCGGACCGAGAACAACGGTATTGGTGACAGGGTCAATGGAAGTCACGTAGTTCGGGTTGCCGGTAGCCACCTTTAATCCTTTCCTCTGCCCGATGGTATAATAGGGATAACCTTCATGAGCGCCTATTATTGTTCCATCCGCCAGCGTCATTTTTCCGCTATTGAGATCCCGGTCATGGCCATTCATCCTTCTTTTGAGAAAAGAGCGGTAATCGTTATCAGGAATAAAACATATTTCATAACTTTCATTTTTCTTAGTTAGTTCTGTCATGCCAAATTTGTGAGCGAGTTGCCGGACCTCCTGTTTTTTGTAATTTGCCAGCGGGAAAACCGTGCGGGCAAGATTTTCCTGGCTTATTCCCCAGAGAACATAGGATTGATCCTTGTTTTCATCCCTGCCGCGTGATACAATATACCGGCCGTTTTCACAGCGTATCCCGGCATAATGTCCCGTTGCAATATATGCGCAATTCAGTTTATCCGCCCTTTGCAGGAGGGCTTCCCATTTAATAAACGTATTGCAAAGAACACAGGGATTAGGTGTCCGGCCCGCCATGTATTCACTGACGAAATTATCAATGATTTTATTTCCGAACTCTTCGCGCAGGTCAATGATGTAATGCGGAAAGTTGTATTTAACGGCCACATTCCTGGCGTCATTTATTGAATCCAGAGAGCAGCAGCCGGTTTCTTTTTTTGTGCCGCCAGACGAATGATAATCCCATGTTTTCATGGTAACCCCAATAACCTCATGGCCCTGTTCATGCAACAGGACGGCAGCGATGGTACTGTCAATACCACCGCTCATGGCGACAAGTATTCGGCTCATAAAAGATAAAAGGCGTATTTCCTTGGGACTTGTGACTTGTAACTTGTAACTTGGGACTTGTAACTTGTAACTTGGGACTTGTAACTTGGGACTTGTGACTTGTAACTTGTAACTTGTGACTTGTAACTTGTGACTTGTAACTTGTAACTTGGGACTTTTACCTTTCCCCTCCCGGTGCATCCTTAAATATTGTTTTATCGTCAATCTCACCTTCTTTAAATTCGCGGTATTCACCTTTTTTGATCTTATCTTCTTCCAGTTTTTTCTCAATTTCGTTAATTTCTTCCTCGTTAAGCAATATTCCCATCCTGAATTTTTTCCGGTAAAGGATAGAACCGTCTTCATTAAAATATGTCCACACCGAATCGGAGGCATTGTTATTATACAGGCCGGTTGTTCTCAGTTTCCCGGAAGGGTAATAATATTTTATTTCCCCGTGCAGCGCTCCGTTCAAATATTTGGATTTTGATTTAGGAATGCCGGTATCGAAATATTCGGCAAACGGACCGTTCAGGAGATCCATCCGGTAAAATTTTTCAGCGGCAGTTTTTCCATTGGAATAGTAAGCAGTTGAATGGCCGTTCTTAAATCCCATGGACCATGTCTCTGTTGAAATAAGAAAACCATCCGGGTCATAAAACCGCCAGATACTGTCGCGTTTTTCCTGCCTGTAGATACCGGTGGCTTTCAGTTTGCCATCTTCATAATAAAAATGAGACGATGCGGCTTTGTTGTTGTCATAAAAGATCATATCAACTTTCAGTTTTCCGTTGGCATAATAATGGCGTACCAGGTCAATCGGTTTATCTTCTCTGAAATAGCCCATGAACAGAAGTTTACCGTTTTCATCATATTTTTTCCACAGCCCTGTTTTGAGGCCCAGCGAATCGGTGCGGTTGATGTTTGCGGTGTCCGGTACATTGGATTGTTTGGTTTGTGAAAAAGCAAGTAGGCAATGGAATGATAAAAGTAAAAGAATATAATTTTTGTTACTACCCAGTGCCCCAAAAATGCAGCCACAGATTATACGGATTAAAAATGACTTTTTTGCATTATTAATAAAAAATCCGTGCAATCTGCGGCAAGAAACAGGTGCGCAGGACAATAACACATATTTATTCATAATTCCGGAAACCCGGTATTGTTATACTGATGCTGAATGATTTTGTGCTGACGCTTCGGTACAGCATTCTGACATTTATCGTCAGAACAAATCATTCAGATCAGGATATACTGATGAATTTGATTTTGCATACTTGCAAAATCAAATTCCGTCAGTATATTATGCAAATTTACGAATAAAGGTGGCAGAAGGGTGAAGAGAATATTTTTCGCGCTTCGGCAATGGTAAGAAGTAGCGCAAATCCGGCATACGATATTCGGAGATACGCTATATTTGTGCGGATAATAGCGGATATACTTACGTTGGCGGCAACCCTATGACGACAGTGTAGACATCAAACTTGACAGCGGACAGACACGACAAAATAATTAACAAGACAGAAAATTAATGATAATAGATTTTATACAATCAGCAATAAAGAATATTAAAGAAAGGATTAAAAATCCTTTTACGGAACGCAATACAACACCTTTTGCGGGAGCATTTTTTATTGCATTAGTCCTTTGGAATTGGGAATTATTTTATTCTCTGTTTCAATTTGATAAAGATTGCACCCGCATTGACAAAATATTAATTATTGAGACATACTTATCAAAAGGTTTTTATAAAATAATCATTATTCCGCTTATACTTTCCTTTGTTTCAATTACAGCATATTATTTTTTCAATAATATTTCTTTAGGTATAACGACATTTTTTAATCGCTGATTTAAAGCGACAATTTTGTTTTTAACAGACAGAAGTAAAATAATAACAAGAGAAGACACGGTTTCAATGAAAAACAGTGGACAGACAAACTACAACGACAAGCACCTTGACAACTTGCCGACAAATAAACTGACCTGCACGGGGACTGCAACGCAGGACAGAAAAGAAAAACTAAAAAGCCCCCGCTTCGCATTTTTAAAAATTTCTTATCAGCCCACAGCAAGCACATTTGCTTTTGCCAGATTTTTATTTTTTAATAACGGAACTGGCAAAAGCAAAAGAGCTTACTTCTCCCGCCCCGCAATAACTTTGTGCATGGTGACAGCTTTTCTCTCCGCTGCCTGTTTCGCACAACAGCCACAAGAACCACAGTTTAACAATTTTGAACCTGTAAATACTGCACCACATTATACCAACAGCAAACTGACACAACAGTATAACCGACAGACAACAACGCAAAATAATGCAATGGGTGCGACAGTAGCCGACATTATTAATCAGCAGAATCAAAAGGCATCTCAAATGATAGGCGCACCGATTTATACAGCAGGTATGACGCCCGAACAGCGACAGCAAGCCAATATGCAATACATTCAGCAGCAAATGATGAATGACCCTGCATATCAGACACCGAACAGCAGTAATGGTTTTGCAAACCCTGCAATGCAAAAAGAAAAAGAGATGATGAATTTAATGAATGAAATGAATACAATAAACCAAAAAATAAAAAAGAGTGGGCATTATGAATCGGCACAGTATAAAGCGGATTTACCAAACTATCAGAATGCTTTTAATAAATTAAAAAATATGTTGGAGGGAAAAACTCCGCTTTCACTTGCAGATGCCCTATATGCGGAAGAATCTGCCTATGGTAATCTGCAAATGAGTTATAAAGAATACAAACAGAATATTACAGAGTGTGCCGCTTTTAGCAAGCAATGGATGTTAGAGAACGGACTTAATTCCAAAAATCATGAAATGGTTCATTTGGCTATTCAGAAATTTATGGGAGATACGCTCACAATAAAAAATAATAAGCCCGATAATATTGGCGGTATTTCACTTCCAAACTCTCATAAACCCTTCATGTATGACTACATTGATTACAGGGCGGAAAAAGATTTGAATAATTATTTTCTTACTAAAACACTTGCAACAGGAACAGGACAATGTAATACTTTACCTCGTGTTTATCTTGTTCTTGCCGAGGCATTGGGCGTTAATGCTTCGCTCACATTCGCTCCGCAACATTCCTTTATCAAATATCAAAACAATAAAGGAACATTTGAAAATTACGAGCCAACTATTGACTGGCATATGAGTGACCAAGATTACACGGAGCAATTATCTGTAATGTCATCTGCTATTGCAAATGGGATCTATCTGAAACCGCTAAATAAAAAAGAAATGATTGCTTCTATAATGATTGACCTTGCATATAATTTTTCAAGAGAACATTGGATGGCAGATGGAAAATTTATGAATGAATGTCTTGATTACGCATTGAGCAAAACAACGGACAGCGAAGGATTACTATTGAAAAATCTTATGTTTGCTTCAAAACTTGACAGAGTTTTAGAGAAGAATAACATCACAGATTTAAACGACATTGAAAAATATCCCGAAGCAGTGCAAGCGTATAAGGATTTTCAGGATAGTGAAAATCTGTTACAGTTACTCGGCATTCAACAGTTTCCAGAGAGCAAGTATAAAGCAATGCTTGAAAAACATGATGGCAGAGGAAAATTACAGATGGCTAAAAACATTGACACAAAATCTAAAAAATCATTATTTTTCACCCTTCAAACTCAATAAAAATGAGAAAGAAAATTACTTTATCGCTTAGCATTGCAGTAGCAATGTTATTCAATTCACAATTTGCAAGAGCAAATTCTGATTCAACAAAAATTTATTTTCAACAAGCATACAACGAATTAAAAAATATGCTTGAAGGAAAACAACCGATAAGCTATGAAAGAGCAGTATTCACAACTGAAAATGCCTATTATGGAAATAAGTATAGTTATGTGGGCTATCAGGAAATGATTGACGGAAATCTCTTTCTCATTAAAGGACTAATGAAAAGCAGCAACCGTGAGGATTCACTTAATTTCAGCACAAAGATTGACCCAATCGCATCAAAGATTGACATTTCTACATTACGATATACAGAAAAAGAGAAACGAGAACTTTATAGAAAAACTCTTGCTAATTGGGCAATCTATAAATACATGACCGATACTCTGTTTTTTGAGCAAGGGAATCATTTGCCGTTTACTTACCAGATTAATGATCCCTTTGGAATGAACGATTGGAAAAATTCGCAGGTCATAAATCTTTTAATATCCACTCAACAAAAAGGAAATTGCTTCGCTCTCACTTCTCTTTTTAAAATTTTTGCTGACAGATTAAACAGCGAAGCATATATATGTACAGCAC
>JACPRZ010000057.1:0-8642 GCA_016193485.1 Bacteroidota bacterium
CCAATATGAATTTTCGCCTGATGGAAAACGTTTGGCATTAACATACCCCGATCCCCAGACAGATGAAGAAAAAGCAAATGAAAAGAAAAAGCGCGACTGGGTCATTTACGGGGAAAACCTGAAATTTACCCGGTTATATATTACGGATGGGACTCCCGGTGCCGAGGTCAGGAAAATCTTCGAACAAAACCTGCATATCACCGAATTCACCTGGTCGGCAGACAGCAAAACCATCGTATTCAAAGCAACGGAGAGCCCGGAGACCGACCATACCTATATGTTCCAGAAAATATATAGGGTAGATGTAGCGGATGGGAAACCGGAAGTTGTATGCAGGACAGAAGGAAAAATCGGCCATATCACCGTGTCGCCTGACGGTAAAACACTCGCTTATTGCGGTGCTGTGGATATTACCGATCCGCAGTCGCAGAGTTTGTTTATAGTTCCTGTTACCGGTGGAACCCCGCGGAACCTGACTGAAAAATTTGAAGGATCAGTTTCCGATATGAAATGGTTGAATAACACCACGCTCATGGTCAATTCCATTTTGGGTTGTTATACCTTATTTTCAAAAATGGATATTGCGACCGGTTCAAAGACCTCAATAGACACAAAGGGGCTTATTTTCCGTTCATGGGATATTGCGCCACAAAACGGAATTTTGGTCCTCGCAGCCAATTCACCTCAACATCCAAGCGAACTTTTTTCCGGAAGTATCAGTAAACCTGAATTCACCCGCCTCACATTCAGTAATCAGGAATTGAACAACATTGCACTTGCAAAACAGGAAGTTATTGAATGGAAACATCCTGACGGATTGCGCATTGAAGGAGTACTTACCTATCCGCTCAACTACGAAACCGGGAAAAAATATCCGCTGATATTTCAGTTGCATGGCGGGCCTGAAAGCGCATCGCTGAACGGATGGACTACGCGCTCACTTTACCCGGTGCAACTATATGCCGCAGCAGGATATTTTGTCCTGGAACCCAACTACCGCGGCAGTATCGGCAGGGGGGTTGAATTTTCCAAAGGAGACCATAAGGATCTTGCCGGAAAAGAATTTGAAGATATTCTTGCCGGCATTGATTTTCTTGCCGGTAAAGGTATGGTTGACGCCAGCCGTGTCGGCTGCGGTGGTTTTTCCTATGGCGGTTATCTTTCGGCATGGGCGGCAACAAAGCACAGCCAGCGCTTTAAAGCGGCAATGATGGGTGCCGGCATTTCGGATTGGATTTCTTTTGTGAACACTACCGATATTATTTATGAAAACTCGCTCGTTCACTGGAATTTATGGTGGTACGACAATATGCAACTTGTATGGGACAGGTCGCCAATGGCGCATATCAATAATGCAAAAACCCCGACCCTCATCATCCACGGGGAAAAAGACCTGCGCGTTCCCATCTCCCAGGGAGAGGAATTGTATTACGGCCTTAAAACAAAAGGGATTGATGTGCAACTGGTAAAATACAAACGGCAGGGTCACGGCATCAGCGAACGCGAAGGGCAACTGGATTTTATGAAGAGGACATTGGAGTGGTTTGAGAAGTATTTAAAGGAGTAGTGAGGAGATAATCATAGGTTCCCGTCAACCATTAGACCTATCTGCTGACTGTATGGTAAGCCGCTTTCAGCCAGTTGAGTAATTGCGTATCAATCTGCACGGGATCATCCAATCGGAGGAAATGGGCCACGCGGTTTTTTGAAATACGAAATGTCTTTTCAATAGGGAATTCGTTCACTTCTTCCGAAAGCAAAAACTCGATGGCGAGAAAATCTTTTTTAGGTTTCAAAGCGAGAAATGTCCCTGGTGCTTTGGCAAATACTGCATATTTCGAAGCGGTAATGGCTATATCGTTTCCGAATCTGGTAACTTCATTCAATATCCGCTGATAAATTTTTATAATCACCGGATTTTGCCGTTCAAACAGGATATCAGGATTAACCTTAACGCAGGAGTGCCACTGATTTTTGTGTTTGAACGGGCGATCGCATTTGGGACATGTCCACATGGTAATTAATAAGGTTATCTTCAATTACTTTATATCCCATTCCATTTCATGTTCCCAGTTGGCTCTTATGGTTAGCGGCTGCTGGTAATAATAAACCTGTTCCGGCTGGATTTTATTGAAATAATCTCCTGCATCCCATTTGCCGTTTCCGTTTACATCAACTATCGCTTTTAACTTGCATTTACCCGGTAGTATCAGGTCATACTTCAATGCGGCAGGAAGAAATATTTTATTTTCCCTGATGACCTGCTCCTTCTCATTTATCAGTTGAATTATTATCGGATAAAGGATGCTGCCCGTTAGAACAACATTAAGGTTGCCATATAATTCGGGTGCAGTGGAAGTAAAAGTCAGTTTTATGGTGTCATTGGTAAAACCGAAGATATCATGCACCGAGCCGGATGGTATAAACAGCGAATAGGACGTAGATTGTTTCCATGCATGCGTTAATTCCAATCTCCTCATTGGGGTATCAATAATTCCTCCTTTGACGGGCATGGTATCGCTTCCTTGGGTAAGTATAAACTTTGCAAGGTCGTAATGCGATACAGGGTAAGAAAATTCAAGAACAAGATTCCTGAAATAGTCAAGTGTGCCGTTACTGTTCAGAGTTGTGCGGCATGAAAATTTTGGCGATTTTCTGGTTGATGGCGCGGTTGCAGACAATAACAGCGTATCTAAAATCATATTACCGGAATAAACTTCAAGATTAAATGTATCAAGAAGGATTGTGGTAAACAGGGTCAGGGTATCTCCATTGGGTGATGACTCAGAAATTTCCCATGGTTTTTTACCGGATGTGTAATTGAGCAGCCGTACGGATGGATTACCCCCCGGCAGAGCGAATAGTATTGTTATTTTTCTGCCTTCCCCGGTTTTTTCGGCAGATGATTTAAGAATGAATTGTTTTTGCCGTGCATGGGTAAATAACCGGAGGGTAAGGGCAGGGCAGGGGGGAGCAACAGGAGTATCCAGGAATGCGACAGGTTCTTCAGGAGCATCAAAAAAGAAATTACCGGTTTTATCGGCAAGTGCGAAAACCCGGTACGATGCCGCTTTTATATGTTGTATCCGGAATAAACCTACAGAATTCGTCTTTGCATAATAAAGCGGTAATTCTTTGCATGGAGCGGAGTCATCCGGGGAGGTGTAGAGCATTACAAAGACATTGTCGGCCGGCTTCAGATCATAGGCGTTAAGAACCGTTCCGGTTACTTCCATCGAGTCAAGAAAAGTACCGGTGGAAAAAATAAAGAGATTGCTGTCTGACGGGTTGCCTTCGTTTACATCTTTTACCGATTTGCCAAGGTATAGAGAATAAGTGGTATTGGGAATCAATTCTTCATTAAAAACGATGGTCAGTTTTTTACCGCTGACACGAAAATCGGGAAATTCTTTCATAGGGGGGGAGATGATGACCTCCTTCTGAACATCAGCGGTACTGATAAACTCATTGAATTCGAGAGTGATCTTTTTACCGGAAAAATTCGTTGAAAAATTCAGCGGTTCCGACCTCCTGATTTTTGGCGGTGATGTATCTTTAGGATCACCGGTCGGGGATGAAACCTGGGCGCAATTGTAAAGGAGGAAAATGAGTAATATAAAAGGATTTGTTGCTGTTCTGGTACCAATAAAAAATATTAACATACTTGCCACAAAATCACCAAAACATAAAAATTCACAAAAAAATTTCGTGGGATTTAGTGTTTTTTGTGTTTTAGTAGCATAAATAATCATATAATCCGAACGGTTACAAGGATTTTTAACATTCATACTGACCGGAAAACGAAGGAAATAAATAGAAATTAATAGAAATTATTTGAAATAAAATAGAAATTCCGGTCACGAAGGTAGAGAAAAAATGCAGGTTTGTTATTTGGTGCTTGAAATTTGAAATTTTATTTTTCCTACCTTCGTATAATTTTCATCCAGTACCTTCTCATATTGTCCGGTAATGCTCAAAGACAAAGTACAATCCCTTGCAGCAAAGTATTTCAGAAAAGCGGTCGCCATCAGGCGGCATATTCACGCCCATCCCGAACTCTCCTTTCAGGAAAAGAAAACATCTCAATACATCTCATCGGTTTTTAAAGAGTCGGGAATTCCCCATAAAAAAGGCATTGCCGGCACAGGCATTGTGGCTCTCGTAAAAGGCAAAAAAATTTCACCTGAACCGCCCGTAATTGCTCTCCGTGCCGACATGGACGCACTTCCGATACCGGAACAAAATAATGTTCCGTACATATCCAAAAACAAAGGTGTGATGCACGCATGCGGTCATGATGTTCATGCTGCATCATTGCTGGTGGTCGGCATAATATTAAACGATATCAGGGATCGGTTTGCAGGCGCTGTAAAACTGATTTTCCAGCCCGGAGAGGAAAAACTTCCGGGTGGCGCTTCGCTCATGATAAAAGGGGGGGTATTGACAAATCCTGCTCCGCGGGTGATTGTTGCCCAGCACGTTTTTCCCTTCCTTGAGACCGGAAAAGCGGGCTTCCGCGCAGGAAAATACATGGCTTCCTGCGATGAGATTTACATTACGGTGAAGGGCAGGGGAGGACATGCCGCTCTTCCAAAGCATACGGTAAATCCAATCCTGATCGCTTCAGAAATAATCTGCAAACTGAATTACGATTTCATGGTTCCTTCAACGGCAACCATTCCTGAAATCCCGACCGTACTTTCATTCGGGAAAATAATTGCAGAAGGAGCGACTAATGTCATTCCCTCTTCCGTAAATCTGGAAGGAACTTTACGCACGATGGACGAAGCATGGCGCGAAGAAGCGCACCTCAGGATTAAAAACATAGCAGGTGAAATTGCTGCCAAACATAGCGGTTCCTGCGACATAAACATTCTGAAAGGTTATCCCTTCCTCATCAACGATGAAAAACTAACCGCAAGGTTGAAGCAATACGCAGTAGAATATCTCGGCAGGGAAAATGTGGTTGATCTTGAACCGATGATGACCTCCGAGGATTTCTCTTTCTATTCACAGGAAATCCCTGCCTGTTTTTACCGCCTTGGCGTTCGCAACGAATCGAAAGGAATCATCTCTCCGGTACATTCACCCACTTTTGATATTGATGAAGATGCATTGAAGACGGCAATTGGGCTGATGGCATGGATGGCGCTGAGGGAACTGGAAACATGATCCCTTTCCAGGGCAACACGCATTATACTGACGGAATTTGACCCTGACAGATTTCTCGTCAGGGTCAAATTCATCAGTATAAATTATTGAAAAAACCTTTGACGATTGGAAATAATCGGGTGAACAAACGGACGATGTAACAATTATTGGAATTCGCATTTAACAAATTGAGCGAAGCGAAATCCCGATCGCGTAGTGCATCGGGACTGACGATGCAACAATAATTGGTATCCGGATTTTATTGCCATAATTATGCAACAACCTAAAAATCTTACTCCGGTAAGCCAACTCGGTGAATTCGGACTTATCAGCCGCATTACCCGGGATATTGTTCTCAGAAATCCGACTACAATAAAGGGGGCAGGTGATGATGCAGCGGTTATTGAATGCGGCAGTAAATGCCTTGTTTTTACAACCGATATGCTTACCGAAGGTATTCATTTTGATCTTGTTTACTTTCCGTTAAAACATCTTGGATACAAATCGGCAGTGGTTAATTTTTCCGATATCTGTGCCATGAACGGTGTTCCGAAACAAATAACTGTTTCTATTGGCTTATCTTCAAAATTTTCGGTTGAAGCCGTTGAAGAAATGTACAGCGGTATTAATGCCGCATGCGAAAAGTACGGAGTTGACCTTGTTGGCGGTGATACGGTCGCGTCCGCATCGGGCCTGGTAATCAGCATTGCCGCACTTGGCGAGGCGGTGAAAGAGCAAATTACATACCGGAACACGGCAGGGAAAAATGATCTTATTTGTGTTTCGGGTGACATTGGAGCATCCTATATGGGACTGCTTTTGCTGCAGCGGGAAAAGAAAATATTTCTTGAATCGCCAGGAGTGCAGCCCGATTTTTCCGACAAGGACTATTTACTGCGCAGGCACCTTCTGCCTGAAGCGCGTGCGGATATTATCCGCATGTTTCAGGAATTTAAAATAAAACCCACATCAATGATTGATATTTCTGACGGATTATCATCTGAGATACTGCATTTATGCCATGAATCAGGGCTTGGATGTACAATTTATGAAGATAAAATACCAATGCACCCGGTTGCGCGGGAAACAGCGCGGGAGTTAAATCTTGATTCAACCATGGTCATGCTTAACGGGGGAGAGGATTATGAACTCCTTTTTACAATATCCCAATCCGATTATGAAAAAATAAAGGATGTTCAGCAGGTTTCAATTATCGGACACATGACAGATAAGGAAAAGGGATGTTACCTCTCTTCTAAAAACAATGTTCTCCATCCGTTGACAGCACAGGGTTGGGATGCGTTTTTGAAGGGCAAATAATTTATTTCCCGCTGTTCATCAACTCCTCAATCTCTTCCGCTTCAATGGGGATTGATTCCATCAGGTTCACCGGTTCGTTTTTTGTAACGAGTATGTCGTTTTCGAGACGTATTCCGAGTTTTTCTTTCCGGATATAAATTCCCGGTTCGCAGGTGAAGATCATGCCGGCTTGTATGGGTTGAGTCCAGAGTCCAACATCATGAACATCCAGCCCGAGAAAATGGGATGCTTTGTGAGGATAATATTTTTTATAGATCAGTTTTTCTTCTTCCTGCGGTTTTTCCTTTTCCTGTTTTTTTACATCGGCAAGTGATAATAATTTCAAATCGACCAGTTCTTTTTGCACAAGGAGCCCGACCTTATCGTTATATTCCTTTAAAATCGTTCCGGGCACAAGGAGTTTTGTCGCCTGCTTCAGCACCCGGAGTACCGCATTATAAACATCTTTCTGCCTTTTTGTGAAACGGCCGCTTACCGGGAGGCAGCGGGTGAGATCAGAGGCATAATTACCGTATTCGGCACCGAAATCAAGAAGCAATACATGTTCTTTTTTACATTCGTTTTCATTCTGGTTGTAGTGAAGAACGCAGGCGTTGAATCCGGAGGCGATAATGGGTTCGTAGGCATGACCGCGGGAATGATTTATTGTAAATTCATGAGATAACTCCGCTTCAATTTTGTATTCCATAATACCTGGTTTTATCAGCGGAATAATTCTGCGGAATGCTTTTCCGGTAATTCCTATTGCGGTTTTTACAAGTTCTACTTCAGCAGGCGATTTAATCGCGCGCAATCTGTGCATAACAGGCGCCAGCCGTTCATAGCAATGGAGTGGATATTTTGCTTTACACCAGTTAATAAAACGGGAATCACGGGTTTCAACGGTAATTCTTGCCCGGAGATGTTCGTTCGTGTTCAGGTAAACATGGTACGCTTCCGACATCAGGTTGTTGAAAATGGTTTCAAATTCCTGGAGCCATAAAACGGTTTTAATACCCGTGACTTCAGTCGCTTTCTCCTTTGTGAGTTTCTGCCCTTCCCATACTGCAATTTTTTCATTGGTTTCTCTCAGAAACAGGACTTCGCGGTATTTTTCCTCAAAAGCGTCAGGAAAAATAAGAAGGATGGTTTCTTCCTGGGTTACACCCGTAAGGTAAAATAAATCGCTGTTCTGCCTGAACGGCATGGTGCCGTCAGCATTGGTCGGCATGTAATCGTTTGCATTGAAAACGGCAATGGATTTCGGTTTCAGATGTTTGATAAACCGTTTGCGGTTTTCAATGAGAAGTGCAGGATTTAGGACCGGGTATCTCATAAAATTTTGTTAATCGTTATAGTTACAAATATAAGAGAATCCTGGTATCCGGATTATGCGAATTGCCCTGCATCCAGGATACGATATTCACGAAGCAGGTTTACCGCATCAACCGCTTTTTTACCGGGGTAAATTTCCGATAGTAATTCACCTGCCGCTGCTTCAATGGGAATATTTCCGTAAAAGTTATCCCTGGCAAAATGAACGAATTTCAAAGTCCGGAAAGCATTGAACCAGCGGAAAAATCTTTTTAAAAAATTGTTTTGTGTCGCTGAATTGTTTTTTATCTCCTCAAGGTTATCTTCAAAACCATTACCGGACAGGAACGATCTCAGCGCTTCGGATAAGCGGTTCTCTATTTTCTTTGCTGTCATCTGGCGGTAATCCAAACCGGTAATCAGTTTGCAGAATAATTTTAAGTCGTAAAAAATTCCGGGGTCAAAAGTTACCCTGAGGTCATTGCGTCCCTGCAGCCATTTCTCAATCGCCATGCCGGTCCCGAAAGGCACCCTTGAAGATGGCCTTGGCGAGGGATAAATGCAGGTGGAATTCAGTTCGGTGAATCTTCCAAGTTCAATTATTTTTTGCAGGAAATAAAAATCCTCACCCGCTTTCCGCATATTCATTCCGCCTGATTTCATGTATGCACCGGCTCTTACAGCCATAGATGAACCGATGGTATGAAATGCAAAAGGTAAGTTGGCATATTGCAGCCCCTGCTTGTAATAACGCAGGTACAATTCATAGTTAACGATTCCTGAATAAACTTCCGGTGGATAATCATTACCGCTTAACGGATGTTCAAAACGGATAGAGCAACCATCAGCCGGAATATCAGAGGAAAAATGTGCTTCTA
>JACPRZ010000057.1:8676-11314 GCA_016193485.1 Bacteroidota bacterium
TCAGCAGGTTCGGATCACAGGTGCAATCGCTGTCGTAACAAACAATAATTCCGTTTTTTTTATTGATATCGCAAAACCTCCGGGCCGCCTCATCCATACCGATTTTGCGCGCGAGTCCGACACCGGCTTTTCGTTCAGGCAAGTCATTTTTGGCAATAAGAAAATATTTTATCCCCCGTTTCTTGTTTTTTATGATCCATGCGGATGCATGTTTATAGGTAAGAAGATTTTGTTTTAATATTCCTTCTGACGAACCGGAAGCAGCGTTAATTACCACAATCACCTCCGCGCTGCAGTCAGGTTCAATGCAATTGCATAAAGAACCGAGGGCCGTAAGCAGATTGCGTTCGCAGCAGCAAGGAATTACAATAATGATGTTGACATCCTTCTGTGGTGGAATTTTTATCTGGCGCGGAAGATATTCATGGCAGGAGAAATAGGTGGTCATGAAGATTGTCTGTTACCTCTTATGATCCGTGATCCGATACTGCATGAGAGGCACTTGCGTTTATCGCAATATTCATTTTTAAGTTCAAGCAATGCCTGCGTGCAAAAAGCATTTTTAACAGGCATCCCGGCAATCTTCCAGCGGTCGATAATCTCATTCTCTTCACCCGGTATCTTTGAAAGAAAATCAATCGCTTTATTGCACAACTGGTTTATCTGTTTTTTCTTTCCGTAAACAAACAGGAAAGGTATTGCGGTATTGATAAGGATATTATTGGCTGCACCTGTTCCCAGGCGCTTTTCCCTGCCCGGAGCGATGGTATCAAAAATAAAATGGTTGTTCCAGTAGGGAGAAGCGGTTATATCAAACAGGGTGCTTAATTCCCTGAGATCATTTGCTTCAAGAATCCTGGGGAATAGATTTGATGAACGCATCATGAGATTTGAAAACTGGGCAATTCTGACTGTCGGAAAATTAAACGGCCTGAGCCGCATGAACTTCCATTGTACCGCACCGGCCGGTATGGGCCGCAGTCCATATTTTTGTCTCAGGAAATCATACTCTTTTTTCAGGCGGTTCGGATAATCATCTCTGAATTCCCCTTCAAGCAATCCTGCCTGCCCGAAATAAAGCGCCTCAACATGGTCAGCATTATCTTTATGTTTCGCTACCAGGTTTAAAGGTAATGACCGTGCCAGTACCTGGAACGGTTCTGAATTGACCTTAAAACCGAAATTACGGGCAAGGTGGCGGTAAAATGATTCATTCCAGTTGTTGCTGGTATCTTCAAGGGTCTGGGTAATAAATAATGTTCTCCGCTCCAACCGGTCCGCTGAAAGACGGTCAATCCACTGGTGGATAATCAGGTTATCAACACCGCGGATTTGCCGCTCGCACGGGATCCATGATTTGTTTTGTACCAGGTTTGTATACCGGTGGAACAGGTTCGGATCAAATTTATCTTTTAATTCAAGAGCGGGAAGCAGTTCAGCATCATTTCGCTTTACTTTTCGGTCATTCTTATATACCACATGCAGTATTGTATTTTTATAAGAGGGATTTTCACTATGATGATGTTTCAGCCAGTCGGAAGCATTGACATGTATTTCAACATTGCCTGCCCAGGTAGTTTGCCCGATCCGGATTCTGGCGTTGGAAAAATCAGGACCAGAATCGGTGTTGGAATCACCGGGACGGAAGATTTCAACAGGATCTCCATCTGAAGTGGTCAGGTTGCGGTTATCAAACAGGCGATACTGCCAGACAAAACGTAAAAACTCCTCCGTCATAGTTGGTTTAACGGCAGGAGATACCTTCCCGGGGATAATTTTTTCATAACCGGGGTGTACTGATTTTGTCACCTGAAGGGGTACTGCAGTACCGCTGCCGGAACTGATAATCCGTTTACGGACTTCGGGTTTATCCTTCTTCAGTTTCCGGGGGGTTTTCTTTTTCATTCTGCAAAAATATTAAATACTGTGATTTCGGGTAATATGCCCAGGCGGCCCATATAACCGATAAAACCAAGACCACGGTTGACATATAAAAAACGATTCCTGTTGGAATAGAGGCCGGCCCAGTGTTCATAAATATACTGTACGGGGCTCCAGCGGAATCCCGGTACTTCTATTCCCATTTGCATGCCGTGAGTATGCCCGGATAATGTCAGGTTAATGTTGTGATCTTTTCCGATAACTTCACCCGACCAGTGTGTCGGATCATGAGTCAATAAAATTTTTACAGGGACATTATCTGTCCCTTCAAGAGCGCGTTCAAGATTTCCGAATCTCGGAAAATGCAGAAACGAACTCCAGTTTTCAACGCCTATGACGGCTATCTCATCATTTCCTTTTCTAATCCTGTGGTGTTCATTCAGAAGTAACTTCCAGCCCAGTTCTTTCTGGAACTTCTTCAGCATTTCAAAATTTTTCAGCCGTTCTTTTTCAGAATAGTTTACATTATAAAATCCATAGTCGTGATTCCCAAGAACCGACAACACGCCCAATGGCGCCTGGATATTTTTCAATACATGAAAAAAACCGTTGGTCTCTGCCGTGATATTATTGATGAGGTCTCCGGTGAAGAAAATAATATCGGGCTTCTGGTCCCCGATTAATTTCACTGCGTTTGCAAGCGGTTTTTCAGATATAAAACTTCCAACATGAATGTCAGATATATGGACTATCTTCA
>JACPRZ010000049.1:0-20250 GCA_016193485.1 Bacteroidota bacterium
AGCGCCACGCTTTTTACCTAACTTTGTGGCATGTATGATGAAATAATCCGTTTTATCAGAAAAATTTACGGTACAGGGAAACCGGTTCCACTCCACGAGCCCCGCTTTTCCGGCAATGAAAAAAAATACCTTCTTGACTGCATTGATTCCACGTATGTCTCCTCGGTTGGTGAGTATGTAAGTGGCTTTGAAAAGAGGATTAAAGAATATTGCGGCTCCCCCTATGCTGTAGCGACCGTTAACGGCACCAGCGCCCTGCATCTCGCCCTTATCCTTGCCGGTGTAAAACCAGGTGAAATGGTCATAACACAACCGCTCACCTTTATTGCTACCGCTAATGCCGTTCTCTGTTGCGGTGCAAGTCCGCTTTTTATTGATGTGGACAGGGAAACAATGGGTTTATCGCCAGGTAAACTGGCCGAATATCTTAAAGCAAATTCAAAGACGGGTGATGACGGTTACACATATCATAGTGTATCCGGTCAACTGATCCGGGCATGTTTACCAATGCATACATTCGGCCATCCGGGACGCATGGATGAATTGAATGATGTTTGCACAAAGTATAACATCACCGTTGTCGAAGATTCTGCAGAGGCCATTGGGAGCCGTTATAAAGGGAGACATGCCGGAACACTCGGAGCCATAGGAGTGCTTAGTTTTAACGGGAATAAGATCATAACTACCGGAGGGGGGGGAATGATCCTGACAGACAATGCGGATGTCGCAAAAAGGGCGAAGCATCTTACAACCCAGGCAAAAATACCGCACCGGTGGGAATTCGCCCATGATGAAGCCGGATACAATTACCGCATGCCCAACATCAATGCCGCCCTGGGCTGCGCACAGATGGAAAAACTTGATTTGTTCCTTGAGAAAAAAAGAACGCTGGCCGAAACATATAAGAAATTTTTTGACGGTACCGGTATCCCGTTTTTTATTGAGCCGGAACATTGCCGTTCCAACTATTGGCTGAATTGTATTTTCATGAAAGACCGTGAAGAACGCGACCGGTTTTTGCAATTTTCAAACGATAATGGCGTTATGACGAGACCTGCATGGAACTTAGTTACAACATTGCCCATGTATAAAAACGCACTGAGCGGAAATCTGGATAACGCCCGGTGGATTGAGGAACGGTTGGTAAATATTCCGAGCAGTGTAGTTGATATTGAAACCTGATAATTAAATGCCAAAACAAAAAATAATATTGATTGGTGGCGGTGGACACTGCATTTCGGTAATTGATATTATTGAAGCCGGAAAGATGTATTCCATTGATGGCATCATTGATGTAAAAGAGAAAATCGGGCAAAAGGTTTCCGGGTATAAAATCATCGGCTCTGATGCTGATATCCCAAAACTCGCAAAATCAGGCCGCTTCTTCTTAATTACTGTCGGCCATATAAAATCAAATGCGGTAAGAGTAAACCTTTTTACTATTCTAAAAAATCTCAACGTAAAAATGCCGGTTGTTATTTCGCCTTTTGCAGCGGTATCAAAACATGCCCGTATTGGCGCTGGTACGGTAGTTATGCATCATTCAACAATCAACAACAGCGCTGTTATCGGAGAAAACTGCATTATCAACACAGGCGCTATTATTGAGCACAATACGCTCATTGGCAACCACTGCCATATTTCCACTGCTGCCGTCATTAATGGCGACTGCGTTATAGGGGATAATTGTTTTATCGGCAGTAATGCGGTTGTATCAAATAATGTTACAATTGGTTCCGGGACTCTGGTCGGAGCCGGCACGGTAGTTATCCGTAATGCGGAAGTAAATATGATTATAGCCGGAAACCCTGCAAAATTCATTTGTAAAAGATGAAAAAGGTAATCATTATTGCCGAAGCAGGGGTAAATCACAATGGTGACATCCACATCGCAAAAAAATTGATTGATGCGGCTGCGAAAGCCGGTGCCGATTTTGTGAAGTTCCAGACGTTTAATGCACGACTGATGGTTTCGCCTGCTGCAAAAAAAGCCCGCTACCAGATGGAAAATATGAAAATCGTGAAAGAAAAAGGACAATATGATATGTTGCGGAAATTAGAATTGAACCGGGATGCGCATAAAGTTCTGATTACCTGTTGCAAAAAGAAAAAAATAGAATTTCTTTCATCGCCTTTTGACCCGGAAAGCGTTGAACTTCTACGGCAACTCGGACTTGGGGTATTTAAAATTCCTTCCGGTGAAATCACCAATCTGCCGCTCTTGAAAAAGATCGGAAAACTTAAAAAGAAGGTGATCCTTTCAACTGGTATGGCTACCATGAAAGAAACAGGAGAGGCGCTGAAGGTGATAATATCAGCCGGAACCAAGAAAGAAAATATTACCGTGCTTCACTGCAATTCGGGTTATCCTACGCCCATGCATGATGTTAACCTGAAAGCAATGGTTGCTATCCGGGATAAATTCAAAATAAAAGTCGGGTACTCGGATCATACTATGGGGATTGAAGTACCGGTTGCAGCAGCAGCCCTTGGCGCTGAGATAATTGAAAAACATTTTACGCTGGATAAAAAGATGGCGGGTCCCGACCATAAAATATCCCTTGAACCGGATGAACTGACCGCAATGGTAAAAGCGATCCGTAATATTGAAATGGCTATGGGCAGCGGAGTAAAAAAACCCACACAGTCGGAATTAAAAAACCTGAATGTAGCCCGTAAAAGCATACATTTAAGGTGCAATCTTAATGCCGGCCACATTATTACGGAAGACGACCTGGTTATGAAACGGCCGGGAGACGGGATTTCCCCGATGGAGATCGGGAAGGTAGTAGGAAAAAAAATCAAATATACTCTATGTGAAAATCACAAACTGAATTCCTGCGATCTAAAATAAATAGAGAATTATTTCATGGAAATCAGAAATTATCGGCCAGGGGATGAAAATAAAATTCTCGGGTTATTTGAACAAACTTTCAAAAAAAAAATCTCAATTAATTTCTGGAAATGGCGTTATATTGAGAATTGCGAAAAAAAGACATGGGTGAAACTGATGTGGGATGGAAAAAACCTGGTTGGCAATTATTCCTTATTCCCGGTACAATTGATGTGGTACGGGAAACCGGTACTTACCGGCTTATCCATGACAACAATGACTCATCCGGAATATTCAGGAAAGGGTATTTTCACAACTTTGGCTAATTCCTTATATGACGAATGCCGTGAGAAGGATGGAGTCAAATTTATCTGGGGATTTCCAAATAAGAACTCCCACAACGGTTTTATCAATAAACTTCAATGGGTTGACATAGTAAACATTCCAATGCTTTCTTTAAATACCAGTATGGCTCATTTTATTCCTAATTCTACGGGAATAACCCGTTTTACTGCATTTGAAACGAAGCATGAACATTCCTATCACAAGAATATTAAAAGATTTGTTGTTGGAGTCAATAAAACAAAAGAATATTTAAATTGGCGCTACCTTGAAAATCCAATGAACAATTATGATTTTTTTGAATTTTCAAGCAATGGAAATTGTTACTTCTGCATTACGAAACTCATCAATTCTTTTTCCGTTACCGGTAAAAAGGAAATTGATATTGTTGATTTCTGCTTACCAGAACAACATGATTCTGTCATGAATATTTTATCGCATATTTATCACTATTATTCGGATCGCGGTGATGTTGTCAGAATGAACACTTGGATTCCTGACCATACCGAAGAAAATATCATTTTTAAAAGTTTGGGTTTCACAGAAGATATACCCTATACAATTTTAGGATCGCGTATCTTTGATCCTGATTATGCTGCTGTAACCGATTCAAAAAGTTGGTTTTTCACAATGGGTGACTCTGATGTTTTTTAACTTTTTGCTCTATGAATAAAAGAAAGGTCATTGTCGTTACTGGTGCACGGTCGGAATATGATATAGTATCTCCAATCCTTGAAAAATTAAATATAGACATCGGTTTTGATCTGCAACTGTTGGTTACCGGATCCCATCTCTCAGAAAACTTTGGAAAAACAGTAAAAAATATTGAAACCGATGGATTCATTATTGCGGACAGGGTGTATAATTTAGTTAATACGGATGAAAAAATAGGCAGGGCAATTTCACTCGGGCACCAGATACCTGCCTTTGCACAAACCATTCAAAGGGTTCAACCCGATTTTATTTTTATTACAGGAGACCGGGAAGATGCACTTGCCGCAGCAATTACCGGTGCCTATATGGATAAAGTTGTTGTCCATCTCGCAGGTGGCGATATTGCCAAAGACGGTAATATTGATAACTCTGCACGATACGCAGTGGGTAAATTCGCACATATTCATCTTACGTTGCTGGATCAGCACAAAGAAACCCTTTTGAAACTTGGTGAAGATGCATGGAGGATTTTTGTAGTAGGTAATCCTGCTCTGGACAAATTTATTTCCACACCGACATTAACAACGGATGATTTAAGTAAAAAATTGAACTTTTCTATTGGTAACGATAAATACCTTGTTCTGATTCAACATCCGATAATTTCTGATTACGAAAAGGAAACTGACCACATCAGGCAAACTCTTGATGCTATCATTGAAACAGGATTATCATGTTTTGTAAATTTTCCTAACTCGGATGCCGGAAGTTTTAAAATTATTCAGGAATACAGGCATTATGCCAATAAATATTCCTCATTATATTTGTTTCAGAATCTGGATCGGATCACATTCGTAAATTTGCTTCGCCATGCTTCTTGCCTGGTCGGTAACTCAAGCAGCGGAATTATTGAAGCCCCTTCAATCGGGTTGCCTGTTGTTAATGTCGGTAAAAGGCAAAAAGGCCGGATACATTCGGGTAATGTCATTTTTACGGACAATGATAAAAAACAAATCAAAGAAGCCATTCTAAAATCGGTTAACGATAAGGAATATATTAAAAAAGTAAAAAAATGCGCTAATCCATACGGTGATGGTAAAAGCGCAGATCGCATTGTCAAAATCTTAAAAAATATTAAAATAGACGACCGACTGCTTTACAAAAACATAACCTATTGAAATGAGAATTATAATCCTCTCCTCCCATCCCGATGACGAAGCCCTTGGCTGCGGGGGAACCCTGCTTAAACATCATGCCAATGGCGATGAATTGTACTGGGTTATCGTTACCACCGCCTTTGAAAACCAGAACTATTCAAAAAAATGGATAACCAGCCGCCAGCGCGAAATTGAAGAAGTGAAAAAGAAAGCGGGTTTTATCAAAGTATTTAAACTTGACTATCCCACCGCAACCCTTGATTCCGGGTCACTGAAAACTCTGGTGCCTGCACTCGCAAAAATATTTTCAGATGTATCGCCTGAGATAATTTATCTCCCCAACCGTTCCGATGCCCATTCCGACCACCGCATCACTTTTGAAGCCGCAATGGCATGCGCCAAATCGTTCCGCCTGCCGTCCCTGAAAAAAATCCTGATGTATGAATGTATCTCCGAAACCGAATTTGCCCCCCCGTTGACTGAAAATATTTTCGTTCCCAATTATTTTACGGATATTTCGGAATTCATGGAAAAGAAAATTGAACTGGCAAAAATTTACAAATCCGAACTTGGCGAGCACCCGTTTCCACGCAGTATTGAAAATATCCGTGCACTCGCAACATTCAGAGGCGCAATGGCGGGAGTGAAATATGCAGAGGCGTTCCAGGTGGTGAAGATTATTGATAAATGAGAACAACGAAGTACGAATAAATGCAATACGAAAATACGAAGTACGAAAAAATTCAGTACAAATTATGAAAACTCCATTAAGAAGAACTGATTTAGTTTATCCTGAACTAAGTTACCAACTTGTTGGTTATGCTTATGAGGTTTTTGACGAGTTAGGTCCGGGTCATTCTGAAAAAACTTACCAGAAAGCTTATGCAAAGATGCTGCGTATTAATAATATTAAATTTGAAGAGCAGGTTTATTACCCGGTTAGATTCAAAAATGAAATTGTCAGTAAAGGATTTCTGGATTTTAACGTTGAAGAAAAAGTTATTACGGATTGTAAATATTAACAGTGTTGCAATTCCTGTTCCTGATTCGTAGTTCGTATTTTCGTATTAAATTCGTACTTCGTTGGGTTTGTTCGTAGTTCGTAACTTCGTACTTAATTCGTACTTCGTTGGTCAACTATTCCAAACATATCATCCCTGAATCCGCCACCATCCGCGATGCGCTCAACCGGCTCAATAAACTCGGTACCGATCTGACTTTGTTTATTGTTGACGGTAATGGTAAGATGACAGGAACACTTACCGATGGCGATATACGCAGGGTCCTGGTAAAAAAAACAGAAATTGATGCCCCGATCACACCGGTAGTATTCCGGAATTTCCGTTACCTGCGCCAGGGGCAATTTTCGACTGTGCAGATGACCGAAATCAGGAAGAAGGGAATTTACCTTGTACCGGTTCTGGCTAAGGATGGCCGCATTGCAAGGATAATAAACCTCCATCACCAGCGGTCGCTGCTCCCGATTGAAGCGGTTATCATGGCAGGCGGTGATGGCCGCAGATTGAGGCCTCTCACTGAAAAAGTTCCCAAGCCGCTGCTGAAGGTCGGTGACAAACCAATACTTGAACATGTGATTGACCGGCTTGTTCTTTACGGCATTGAAAATATCACCATTACGGTAAACTATCTCGGCTCATTGATAGAAGATTACTTTGGCGATGGAAGTCACAAATCCGTTTCAATAAAATATATCAGGGAGACCGAACCGCTGGGAACTGCCGGATCGCTGGCGTTGATTAAAAAATTTTCGGGTCAACCTATCCTCCTTCTCAACTCTGATCTCCTTACAACCATTGATTATGAGGACTTCTATGGCGAATTTGAAAAGACCGGTGTCGACCTGCTCGTGGCAACTTTACCTTATACGGTTAACCTTCCCTATGCCGTAATGGAAGCCGATCACGAAAAAGTAACAGGGTTTAAAGAAAAACCAACTTTCATATACCAGGCAAATGCGGGAATTTATCTTATGAAACCGGAAGTTGCCGGGATCATTCCCCGCAACGGATTTTTCAACGCCACCGACCTGATGGACGCCCTTCTCAAAAAAGGGAAAAAAATCAATTACTATCCTTTATATTGCTACTGGCTGGATATTGGAAATCACCAGGATTTCAATAAAGCGCAGGAAGATATTAAACATATCAAACAGTAAGGGAAAGGATGCTCTTCAACTCGGTAGAATTCCTGATTTTTTTTGTCGTTGTGTTCTGTTTATACTGGTTGCTGGCAAATAAGATAGCCCTTCAGAACATCCTGCTCCTTATTGCAAGTTATTTCTTTTATGGTTGGTGGGACTGGAGATTCCTCTCCCTTATCTTCATCAGTTCAGTCCTCGATTTTTTTGTGGGAATGCTTCTGGGTCGAACCGAACATCTGCCTATCAGAAAAATTCTAATCTCTGTCAGCATCACCTTCCAACTCGGACTGCTTGGCTTTTTTAAATATTTTAATTTTTTTATTGATTCGTTCGTGCAGGCGTTTGACTCCGTAGGAATTACTCTGAACATTCAAACGCTTAATGTGATACTTCCTGTCGGCATCAGTTTTTACACCTTCCAGACAATGAGTTATACATTAGACGTTTACAACCGGAAAATAAAAAGCACTGATGATTTTATCTCGTTTATGGCATTTGTTTCTTTCTTCCCGCAATTGGTAGCCGGTCCTATTGAAAGAGCGCGAAATCTTTTACCCCAATTTGGAGTAAAAAGGGAATTCAGTTATGAAAAAGCCGTTGACGGCATGCGGCAGATTCTTTGGGGATTTTTTAAAAAGATTGCCGTTGCGGATGTATGCGCTGAACAGGTCAATATTATTTTCGCCAATTCCGCTCACCTGCATGGATCTCACCTGATAATGGGGGGAATATTTTTCGCTTTCCA
This sequence comes from Bacteroidota bacterium, assembly GCA_016193485.1. Taxonomy (GTDB): domain Bacteria; phylum Bacteroidota; class Bacteroidia; order JACPRZ01; family JACPRZ01; genus JACPRZ01. Next base: position 7,889 of record JACPRZ010000049.1, read on the forward strand.
GATTTACGGTGATTTCTCAGGTTATTCCGATATTGCCGTGGGAACCGCCCGGTTGTTCGGATTTAATTTAATGAGAAATTTCGCGAATCCCTATTTCGCAAGAGATATTGCGGAATTCTGGAGGCGGTGGCATATTTCGCTTACCACATGGTTCAGGGACTATCTCTATATCCCATTAGGGGGAAGCAAGCATGGAATGGTTAAAAGCGTACGCAATACTTTTCTGGTTTTTGTTATCAGCGGGTTCTGGCATGGAGCAAACTGGACTTTTATCGCCTGGGGTATGATAAATGCGGTTTATTTTATACCGCTGTTAGTGACCGGACAAAACAGGAAAAACCTTGATGTGGCGGCTGCCGACCGCATTTTTCCTTCATTGAAGGAAATGATGCAGATTACATTGACTTTTTTCCTTACTGTAATCGCATGGATTTTTTTCAGGGCAAACAACCTTTCTCACGCATTTGCATATTTGAAAAATATTTTTACGTCAGAATTTTTTAATGTGCCGGTGAATACCGATTTTTGGGCATCCCTGCCGGCTGTGCTCATTATGATTGCCTTTGAATGGATGAACCGCAAAAGGGAGCATGGGTTGTGCCTCGACCCGGTAAAGTCGCGGGGACTCAGATGGGCTATCTATTACTTAGTATTTTTCGTTCTGATTTTCCTCGGTTCGTACGACAAAACCGAATTCATCTATTTTCAATTCTGAACCCGGATTCATCCAGTTAATACCGGAAAATGAGAAAACTGATAGTTAAAATAATTGCTTTTAACATTCCGGTGCTGATCATTGCAGCGCTGTTAAGCCGGTTCGATAATTTGTTATTCAAAGTGAAAAACGACAATATTATCCGGATAAATGAAGCGCTTCATTACAATGATCCGGACTATCTTTTCGTTGGCAGTTCAATTGCTTATTCTTCAATAATTCCCGCTTTTTTTGACAGTATAAATATCCGGTCCTACAATCTCGGGATTGCAACAGCCGGACCCTACTTTATGGAAATTATTCTGGATGATTTTTTAAATGCCGCAAAGAAAAAACCTGAAAATGTCGTCATGGAAATATCGCTGCTTACCTTTTCCGATGGTTCTGATGACTGGGTGCGGTATCCGGTTCACCGCTATCTGAACCGGCCCCTCTCTAACGAATATATAGCATGGCATTACGGAAATTTGCCGCTTTATTTAAATATGATGAGAAAAAGTTTGGTAAAAGGCACAAGAAATATATTTGAAAAAACAGTTTATAAAAATTATGATGAATACCCCTATGATACCATCGCCTTAGAGGAGGTTGTAAAAAATAGGGGGTTTTATCCGAGCAACGAAGCGCTGAACGACAGCGTGTACCGGTGGCAGGCAGCGCTTATGAAAGATTATCCGGGGAAATCCTTTCTCCCGGAGAAACAACAGAAGTTGTTCCGGATTATTGAAAAACTTCAAAGGGCAGGTTGCCGGGTGATCATTATTGAAGTGCCTAACAGTGAATTTGAACATTTTTTCAATGTGACGTACAAAAATGAATATGATAATCTTTTGAAGACACTGTCGCAAACAGACAATGTTACCTTTATCCGCCAACCACCGGATGCAGAAGGAGAGTACTCCTTCAGCGAAATGAGGAACATTACCCATTTAAATACAACCGGTGCAAAAAAATTCACTAAGTATTTATTGAAAAAACTCGGTGAATTAAATTAAAAGCAATAGAATAAATAATCCACATTTGTTCTGATCTTATTATCTTTTAAATTATAAAAAAAAGATGAGTCCATATCTCCTTGCCCTCTGCATAAATTTCAGGTAATTCATGCAGCTACCTCGCAAACCCCGCACATAACTTATGTGCGGAGCAAACTGAAAGCGCGGTATATTTGCCTCACGAATAATGTTTTTATGCTGGGTAAAGCTCCGTAGGAGCGTACTGTTTATAGAATCCAAAACCAATAAAACCTGATGAACCCCGTAGGGGTGACTGATCATACGCATATATTCATTGGTTATAAGCCCAACATCTCAATTCCTGATTTGATGCGGGATGTAAAGGTGGGTTCTTCAGGTTTCATCAATATTAAAAAATGGTTACCCGGAAAATTTGACTGGCAGGATGGTTATGGAGCATTTTCATACAGCCATTCACAAATTGACCATATGGTCAAATACGTATTGAACCAGGAAGAACACCATAAAAAAATGACATTCCGGGAAGAATATCTGAAATTCCTCAAAGAGTTTGATGTTGAATATAATGAAAAATACCTTTTTGAATTTTATGACGATATTTACAATACTCATTAACAGGCCGCCCCTACGGGGCTAAAACTGAATCCTGATGTCATCTTTTCTATAAACAGATCGTCCCTGCGGGACTCTTTTCCGCAATAGGCCATGCCCGATGACATACCAGGAGCAGGCAAGCGGATCTGTACTCTGGTAGAAAAGATTCCACATCCTAGGGCAGTAAGAGATCATGAGTTCTGAATTTGGTAATCGTGACAATATAAATGAAAACATTATTCCTGATACCCGCACGGGGGGGGTCTAAAGGGATTCCCGGTAAAAACCTCAGACGGCTTGGCGGCAAGCCGCTTATCTGTTATGCCATTGATACGGCCAGGCAACTGACCGGGGATGAAAACATCTGCGTGTCAACGGATGATGAGAAAATAATTAAGGCAGTGCGAAAGTATGGACTGCGGGTGCCTTTCAAACGTCCTGCCCGGCTCGCCACCGATACCGCCCCCATGTACGGAACCCTTCTTCATGCCATTGATTTTTTTGAAAAGCAGGGAATAAAATTTGATGCCCTTGTGCTGCTCCAGCCCACCTCTCCTTTCCGGAATCTATCCTTACTGAAAAAAGCGATGAAAATGTTCGATAATTCAGCGGATATGGTCGTATCGGTCAAAGAAACCCGCTCCAATCCCTATTTCGTTCTGTTTGAAGAGAACCGTGATGGCTTCCTGGTAAAATCAAAAAGCGGTAATTTTACCCGCAGGCAGGATTGCCCGAAGGTCTATGAATACACCGGTTCGTTCTTCGTGATGAACATCGCTTCACTGAAAAAAAAGCCCCCGCACAGGTTTACGAAAATCAGGAAATTTGAGACCGGGGATGAATTTTCCGTTGACCTTGATACTCCTGCCGATTGGGAATGGGCGGAATATCTTCTCAAAACAAAAAAAGTAAATTACGCTTATAAAACTAAAAAAAGAAAGAATGCCACTAAAACACCAAAGCACTAAATCCCACAAAACAGTAAAATATAATTCAATTTTTTTAGTGAAATTTCGTGTTTTTGAGATTTGGTGGCTATAAATGTATTTTTAAAGCTTTGCTAAATGTATAATATCGCTGTTATTGGATCCGGACAGATAGGCACGCGCCACCTGCAGGGTTTGGCGCTCAGCGCTGAACCGATGCAAATTTTTGTTTGCGACCCGTCTGTAAATGGACTTGCCGAAGCACGGAACAAATGGAATGAAGTTGCTCAGGAAAACGGGAAAAAAAATGTAGTTTTTTCAGAAAATTATTCCGGTTTACCGGAGCGCCTTGACGTTTGTATTATCGCGACAACTTCATTGCACCGGAAAAAAACGATTGAGGAAATATTAATTACAACAAAAATTAGATTCCTGATCCTTGAAAAAGTTCTCTTTCCGTCAGTTTCCGACTATGGTAAAACGGCTCTCCTGATGCGGAATAACAATGTCAAAGCATTTGTTAATTGTGCCAGGCGGGAGTTCGGTTTTTACCGGGAATTGAGGGATAAATTCAGCCGTGATTCAAAAATTCATTTTACCGTCTTCGGAAATAATTTCGGACTTGGCTGTAACGGCATCCATTTCCTGGACCTGTTCGTTTATCTCACCGGCTGTTCCGACCTGATTATGCTTACACCGGGTCTGGATAAAAAAATTAAAGAGAGTAAAAGAAAGGGCTTTAAGGAAATAACGGGCACATTAACCGGATTTGATGCCTGTGGAAACACCTTTTCAATATCGTCTTTTGAAGGTAATCCGTCACCGGTGAAAATAATAGTTTCATCCTCTGACCGTTATTATTATATTGAAGAAGGAGTGGAAGGTAAATTCCTGGTTTCCGAAGCCGGTTCAGGATGGTCATCGGTTAACGGTTTGTTTCCGGTTCCGAAAATAAGTGAACTTACCGGCAACATCGTTGACGACCTACTTCATGCCGGCACCTGCCGGTTGACCACCTATGATGAATCGGCCCGCATACACATTCCTTTTATAAGCGCAGTTAAAGACCACATGGAAAAATGTCTTGAAATACAACTTGATTACTGCCCGGTTACATGAAAAAGAACATTCTGCTTGCAGGTGCGGGCCCGATGGCCGTTGAATACGCAAGGGTATTATCGCAACTCTCATGTGACGTAATCGTTGTAGGACGGGGCAGCGCATCGGCTGATAGATTCCGGAAAGTAACCGGTATTCATGTTAATGCAGGAGGCATAACGGAGTATCTTAATAATAATCCGCTCCCTGATGCGGCAATAGTCGCAACCGGGATGGAAACCCTCTGCCGGGTGACAAAGGAATTGCTTGAAAAAGGATGTAAAAAAATTCTGGTTGAAAAACCTGCAGGAATAAATTCCAGCGAAATTGAACAGGTTTCCCACATTGCATCCGCAGGTCAGGCAGATGTTTTTGTCGCTTACAACCGGAGATTTTATGCATCGGTACAGAAAGCAAAAGAAATTATTTCGGATGACGGAGAAGTAAAATCCTTCACTTTTGAATTTACCGAACGCTCCCATCAGATTGAGAAAATGGAAAAACCGTCCGGCATAAAGGAAAACTGGTTCCTCGGTAATTCCACCCATGTCATTGACCTTGCCTTTTTTCTCGGAGGCATTCCGTCTGAAATAAATTGTTATACCACCGGGGAACTTGCATGGCATCGGCCTGCACAATTTACCGGATCGGGTAAGACCCAATCAGGTGCACTATTCTCCTACCATGCCGACTGGGCTGCACCCGGAAGATGGGGAGTGGAAATATGTACGGCAAAACACCGCCTTATCCTCAGACCACTTGAAACCCTGCAGGTGCAGATTGCCGGCTCCGATAAAACCGAACTTGCTACACTTGAAGATGAAAATGACAAAAAATTCAAACCCGGTCTGTTGAAACAAACAATGTCATTCCTGAATGGCGATTACGAAAAATTATGCACTATCGCGTACCAGGAAAAAATGGTAAAAATCTACGACCGGATGAGAGGAGTAGTATCATGAATTCTATGAGGAAACTGAGTTCTTCCTCCTTTGAAAAAGAGGGTTAGGGGGATTTATTGAATTCAGGTCTTTGAATTTTGAACTTTAAACTTTGAATTTCCCTATGGGTGTCATTACCCGCCAGAGCGCAAAATCATTTGCCGTCACATTGACCGGAGTTGTTATCGGAATAATTAATACATTATTCCTTTATCCGAAATTTCTTCTTCCCGAACAATATGGTCTGATACAGGTTTTACTTGCCCTCGCGGTAGTGATGACGCAGTTTTCACACCTGGGGGCTATTTCAACGCTCGTTAACTTTTTACCGCATTTCAGGGATGACAAAAAGAAATTTTCCGCGTTTTTTACGCTGATGTTTATAACCCCTCTTGCCGGCTTTTCGATTGCCTGTATCGCTTACATTGTTTTTCAGCCATTGATCGCTGGCGCTTATACAGGCAAATCACAATTAGTAACTGAATATTATTATTGGGTAATACCGATCGCATTCTGCTATTTATACCTTTTCCTGCTCCATTCCTGGTCACGCAGCAATATGCGGCTCACCGTTCCCACTTTTGTTCTCGACCTTTTACTGAAAATCCTCGTTTCGGCTGAACTGGCGGCCTACTATCTGGATTTTGTCACAATGGACGGTTTTATTCTCCTGTTTACTTTGAATTATGTTGCCGGGCTGATTATTCTCCTCGTTTATTCATTAAGGGAATTTCCTGTGGGTTTTTCCCTCGATTTCGGTTGCCTCGGCAGGAGCATGATTATCAAAATGGCCACCTACGGCTTGTTTGTAATTATCGGTGCGGCAGCGGCAGGACTGGTGCAGAAAATTGATATCCTGATGGTTTCCTCCATGCTTGGACTGGAAATGACGGCTATTTATTCCATCGCTTTTTTCATTGGCGTTGCGATAGAACTTCCAATGCGGCCCGTTGTGTTACTCTCGATGCCCCTTATTGCGGATGCCTGGAAAAATAATGATCTGAAAAAGATTGAAGATGTATACAAAAAGTCCTCACTAAATTTATTTATTCTCGGGGGATTGACATTCCTGGTGATATGGTGCAACATTGATGAGATTTTTGCGGTGATGCCTCGTTCAGAATTGTACAGCCAGGGCAGAACCGTGGTGCTGTTTATTCTCCTTGCAAAGATGTTTGATATGCTTACGGGAGTGAACGGGGAAATTATCCGCACATCAAAATACTACTATGTTGATCTTCTCACGATGGTTTTCCTGATTATTATTTCCATTACCGCAAATTACCTCCTCATACCCGCATGGGGAATGAACGGAGCCGCTGCCGCAACTGCCGCCTCGGTTTTTGTTTTTAATCTCATCCGCTATATTTTCATTCTGAAAGTGTTCCACATGCAACCTTTTACCGTAAAACATGGAGGCGTTGCCGGGTTGTTGGGATGTCTTTTTATTATGGGGATATTTCTACCGGCTATAGGTGAGGGATTTTGGGGTAGTGTAATGACCATTGCCTACAGGTCGGTAATTTCAGCAACATTGTTTTCAATGGTCATTTATAAATTCAACCTTTCGCCCGACATTTCCGGAATTATCCGGCAGCCGTTCCTGTCATTAGGGATAAACTTACGGATTTAACGTGCATCTACTTTCCCACTTCAATTTCACACAACACGGCCCTGTGGTCGGAAAGAATTTCAGGAATAATTTCAAAGGAGCATGCTCGGAGCGAAGGACTGTGAAAAATATAATCAATCCTGAATACCGGAAGAAAATCGGCATAGGTATATCCTAAACCGAGTCCGAGTTCAGACCAGGCATCTGCCAGATCCCCGCGAAGGGTATGGTATGCATAGGATGAAGGAGTATCATTGATATCACCGCAGATAATTACCGGGTAAGGAGATTTCCCGATATGTTCGGCCACCCGTTCTACCTGTTCACCGCGCATGATAAAACTTTTTTTAAGTTTTGAAAATATCCTTTTAAAATCAGATACCAGTGTATCATTCGGCTGCTGCAGGTAATTAGGGCTATCATAATCAAGATCCGTAATTTCTTCCATCAGGGAATAATCCTTCCGTGAAAAATGCACCGAGGCAAGATGCATATTGTAAATGCGGACGGTATCGGTACCGGCAACAATATCCGTAAAGATACAGATATTGTTACCTTTTCCGAAAACGATTTTACCTTTACCTGCAACCGGAAAACGGCTTAACGTAATAATACCCCAGCGGTGAACATTGCGAAGGGTTTTGGTATATTCAACGTGATAATTGCGGGCATCCAGAAAACGGACCAGCGAATCAAGAGTTACAAACTCCCTCTTATCATCCTGGTAAAATTCCTGCAGGCATAGTATATCCGGGTTCAGCGACTTCAGTAGATCGAATATTTTATTCCTTGTTCTTTTGTTTTCATTATTCTTCCAGTTATACAGATCAAACAGGCGCACATTATAAGAAAGAATTTCTAAGTTCGTTGTAACTGACCCGGAATCCCCACCAATGCGGACATTTTCCCGTCCCGGCATAATATATCTTACATTGACCGGAAAAGTTGAACGGAGTGTCTGCCAACCCGCAAGAAGGGAAAGAAGGGAAATGAGGAAATGGAATTTCAGGCGCAGAAGCCAAAGCAGCACAAAGGCAATATTAATGAGAGCAAGAAAAGAATAGGCGAGGCCAAAAAAAGCAACCGGCCAGAAAAAAGAAGGATTAATATAGCGGGCAATCCATGAAATCAGCAGGGCGATGGCAAAAAGGTAGTTAAAAAAAAGAAGGATTTTATTAATAATGCCCATATTCCATTTGCCGTATTCCTATTCCTCCCTTGAATATTTGAATAAAACATCTTTCTCGGTTTTTGTCAAACTGGTATAACCGGACTGTGAAATTTTATCAAGGATTTCATCAATTTTCTTCTGCCTGTCGCCAGGATCCGCACCGGCAGAACGGTTTTCGCGTTTGGGCCGGCTGAACTGCCCGTCATTGTCAGGAACGAATTTCCTGGTGTACTGTTGTTTTTTTATTTTTTTCTCTTTCAGAAACCGTTTTTTTACAGCCGCGGAAACAGCATCCAGGTAACCGGATAAATTAAAACCCCTGCGATACATCTTCGCAAATAAAAAACCGTAAAACGCCCCGCCAAGGTGAGCGATGTGTCCGCCCGGGTTGCTGCTTTCAATGCTTACAATATCTATGAGGACCATCAATGCCGCCACATATTTAAAACGCACCGGGCCGACAAACAAAAGAAAAACGGTATAATCCGGAACATACGCAGCCACAGCGATCATTACGGCAAGTACCGATGCAGATGCGCCAAGAGCAAGGGAATGTGCCAATACCGGTTCAAAAACCGGGAAAAGATTATAGGCGAGAATAAAAAACAAGGAACCGAAAAGGCCTCCCGCAATATATACCAAAATGAGGTTTTTATTACCCAGGAAATCCAGAAAAATAGTTCCTCCCCAATAGAGCATAAGCATATTGAATGCAATATGCCAGAATCCCTCATGGAGAAACATATACGTAAAAACAGACCATGGCTGCCACAGGAGACGGTGAACATCAGCCGGAACTGAAAACCACCTTACCGCTGACAGCGACCAGTCGGGAGGCACCGAAAAAAGAAAGCAAAAAAGGTATACCAGTTTTACCGCTACGAAAACTCCGATATTGATGAAGAGGATACGGATCAGAACCGATCCGTTCCGGTATTGCCGGATAATATCTGAAAGAAATGAATTCATGATTATACGTTCAGGAAACTCCCAATTGATGTTTCAGTGTATGGACGAGGTTATCCCAAAGCATTTTTGATTCTTTAAGTTCATTTTTCGAATCAGCGAAGTCAGTTATAATAAGAGCAACATCATTGGTCACTTCATCCACCGAAACCCTGAATTCAAAGGTTTTGCTTTCCGGTTCATCAAGCCACTGAAAACGGACAAATTCACACGGTTTCGCAATCACCATTTTTGCCTGCTTGGAAGAATCATTCCAGTAGAAAGTAAAAATTTTATTGCGGTCGGTAACGCGGTCCGCAAACCACAGTGCAAGTCCATGGGATGTACTGAAAAGATTATATAAAATTTTAGGTGATGACCGCACGGCATATTCAAGTTTATATTGTTGGGGATAGTTCATGGCAACTGCCTGTAAAGTACTATTCATAGATGAGGGTACGAATATAGAAAATATTTTATTACGCCCGGCAATCCGCCTCCATATCCTGTTTGATATGTTTTCTCTATTTTCGTTGCGTGATTTTTAAACATAAACTTGAAAAGGAAGGAAATTTTTTCTTCAGGAACCGTGGCAGGATACCTGTCATTCTTTTTACAGTTGTCATTCCGTTTATCTTCACCTCCGGTTATCCGCCCGGAGACGCGGCAATAAAGTATATCGAATGGACATCATATTTCCTTGCCGCATCAGGTTTTTTGATACGGTGCGTGGCCGTAGGCGCTTCCCATCCCTCCAGTTCCGGGCGAAACCGCGATAAGCAGGTAGCCGGTTCATTGAATACAACCGGAATTTATTCCCTGATCCGTCATCCCCTTTATGCCGGAAATTTCCTCATGTGGACCGGTGTTGCGGTTTATAGCACAAGTGTCCTGTTTATTGTTTTTATAATCATCTTTTTTATTTTTATCTACGAGCGTATCATTTATGCCGAAGAATGTTTCCTTGAAAAGAAGTTTGGCGTTGATTTTCTTTACTGGGGAGCGATAACACCCGCTTTCTTTCCGTCCTTCGGGCATTACCGGAAACCCGAAGTTAATTTTTCTTTCCGGAAAGTGCTCGCCAACGAATATTCCGGTTTGCTTGCCCTCGCCTTCAGTTTTGTATACGTGGATGTTCTTCGTTTATGGAAATCAGTTGGTGAGTTTTCTTTACCCCTGCCCGACCTGGTACTGCTTGCCGGTGCCCTTTTCATAGCATTGACGCTGAGAACTCTTAAACATCATACACAGTTACTGAACGATTCACCCCAACAGAAAGGAAAATGAAAATCATTGACGGTAAAAAAATTTCCGAAGTAATACTCGAAGACCTTGGCCGGAAAGTGACGGAGATAAAAAACAGCGGAGATAAAATTCCCCATCTCGCTGCCGTTCTGGTGGGAAATAACCCTGCCAGCGAAACCTATGTCAATGCAAAAGTAAAGGCATGTGAGAAAACCGGATTTCAATCAACACTGAAGAAAACCGAAGGAACAATTGCCGAAAGTGATCTTCTTGGTATTGTCAGGGAACTGAATGATGACCAGGATATTGACGGATTTATCGTTCAGTTGCCCCTTCCTTCACATATAAATGAACACCGGATAATTGAGGCAATCAGTCCGGCAAAGGATGTTGACGGATTTCATCCTGTCAACCAAGGAAAAATGGTATTGAACCTGCCGTGCCTGCTGCCGGCTACGCCCTATGGCATCATGATGCTCTTTGAGAACTGCGGGATTGATACATCCGGCAAACATTGTGTTGTCCTGGGCAGGAGCCATATCGTGGGAACCCCCATGAGTATCCTGATGGGAAGAAAGACATCTCCCGGCAACTGCACGGTCACTCTCTGCCATAGTAAAACAAAAAACCTTGAAGATTTTTGCCGCAGCGCTGATATTCTTATTGCCGCCATGGGAATTCCCGAATTCGTCACCGGCAGCATGGTAAAAGAGGGCGCAGTTGTAATTGATGTGGGCATTAACCGTCTTCCCGACCCGTCAAAAAAAAGCGGTTACCGTCTTGCAGGCGATGTAAAGTTTGACGAGGTTGCTCCGAAATGCTCCCGGATCACTCCCGTTCCGGGGGGGGTAGGACCGATGACTATTGCGGCATTGCTTACCAATACGATGAAGGCAGCGGGGTATAAAGATATAAAGATATGAAGATATAAAGATGTAAAGATATTGGGATATTTAATTCAAGTCGGTTTATTGGATATTGAAACTTACTGCACCACTAATTTCTCAACAAAAGTTCCATCTTCTGTAATTACTTTTACGAAGTAGAGACCGGGGGAGTGGGAAGAGAGGTCAATTGCGGATTGCGGATTTAAAATTGCGGATTGGAGAACCATCCTTCCTAAAACATCAGTGATTTCCATATTCGCTATTTGGCATTTTCCATACTCATTCTGGCATGACAATGTAAATATGCCTGTTGAAGGATTCGGAGAAATGGTAAACCAGGTATCACCGGACTCAAATTCCTCCTTACTTTTGATAACTTTTGTTTTATTTTTATCATTTACATCATTATCCGGGCCATTGTCACCGCTATTTTTACCCTTAGTAAATTCATTGTCGTTTTCTTCACCCGTGTTTGTTGTATCGCCAAGCCGTTGCTGCAGGCAGGTAGTAACGGTTTCCCGCAGTAACCGGTTGCCAGCATCATCGTAGGTGTAGGTGATGGTGTATTGAGCCATGCTTATTAATACAAAGGGTATGGCGAAAAAAATTGTAAAAAGTATTTTTTTCATGGCATGAAATAATTAAAATTATTGGTTTAAGATCATTGTTTCAACTTCTGACTGTACAAATATGGTATCATTATAAACAGTATCCTCGCGTGATAAATGCGCTTCATTATTTTTCAACAAATCGATTTTGAAAATTTTATTGATTTTTGAACCTGTATATGATTGATAATAATTACCATCCGGACCATCATATTTTTTTTCATTTATCCAAAAAATAATGTATTCTTTGTTTTTGTTTTCTCCGCTGCCATTTAAAAAATCCCATGTTCCGGTCTCAATAGTAATTACTTTTTCATCCAGATTTCCGTTGCACTTTCGCAAGATTTCTGTCTGTTTATTAAATTTTCCGTCCTTTTTTATTGAAAATTTAATGGTTGCCGGGCCGCAAGTGTATATGCTTCCAGTATATGCTTCATAATAATAATTACTGTTAAAAGTTATCAGGATAGTAGAATTTCCATAATTATTAAAATTTGCATAATTATTAGAACCAAAGGAATATTCTACAACATTCCAATTCCCGACAATTCTCGCTTTGCGGGTGCGGAGCGAAATAAATGGATCATCTTCACCTTTTTTAAAACATGAAATAAAAACCGTAGACAGGAATATAATAGTAAAA
>JACPRZ010000049.1:20275-25062 GCA_016193485.1 Bacteroidota bacterium
TAGTAAAAAGTAATGACTTCTTATTCATTTGTACAATCAGAAAATATCAATTAAGTGTAATAATCCAATTCATTTTTTTGATTCCGTTACAACGATTTTTATTGCTGCACTTGCAATAATTGTTAACGATTAAAAAACTATTTGAATATTTTAACAGCCCAAACACTGTTTTTGTCTCTACGATACACCCTTATTGCTGCAGTACCGGAATCTTTTACAATTGAATCACCTATTTGAATATAATCAGTGATTTTTACCTCATTCAAGCCCAATAGCAATGGATAACGTTGATTATTAAAATATATATCCGGAAAGTTTTTGTGACCTTCAATATAACTAATATCTTGAATTACTCCCTTATAACTTCGCTGGATAAATTTTTCTTTGACCCCTTTATTAAGATAGTTATACATAATAAAAACAAAGATTAATAAAATAATAAAAATTATTTTATACCATTTTGGTGTAGTTAATACAAAAGTTTTTATAAATGTACTTACAGGCATCCTAAAAAGGACGAAATTTTAAAATCTATTTAGTGGGTTATAACTTTTAAAAATTTTAACAGCCCGATCACCGTTTTCATCTTTACGATAGACCTTTATTTCCACGCTACCGGAATCTTTTGCAAGTGAATCGCCAATCTGAATATAATGCATGATATTTGCTTCATACAAATGCAATGGATACCATTTATTATTAGAATATATGTCAGGTAGGCCCCGGTGCCCTTCAATATAAATTATATCCTCAATTTTTCTATAGTAACTCAACTGAATATATTCTTTATAACTTTCTTTTTTTTCAAAATGAGATTGAATAGACATAATAAGATAAACAACAGCAAAAATTATACTTCCAATAATAATATTTCTTTTTAACGATTTCATATAATTTCAGATTACTACCAATCTGTAAATCTAACCGTTGTTCCAGTACCATAAGAATAACCAGCCGTCAGGCCAAGACCGATACTGGCGCCCCTCCAAGTACGTACACCATAAGGTGAATATCCGGTAAATGTACTTCCCCCCACAGCAATAATTCCCGCAGAATGGCTTGTAACAGGACCAAGTAAACTTACTTTTGTTATTTCAAGCGGGTCTCCCTGATAATATCCAAAATTCAAATTAATACCCCAGTCAACTTCAGCCCCTTTTCTCATCTGTTCTGTTCTTGTGAAAGTCAATCCCGGTTCTTTACCTCTTGTCATTAAATTGGCGGTCCATGTTACACTTGCACCTGCACCAAGAACAGAACCTAAATTTAAATCTACCGAAATATTATCGGGAATTTGTCTGCCAATAACCCTTGTATTCCAAAGTAATTTAAAAACATCCCAGTAAGAAGCATCCCCCCCACCTTGTGCCTCCACCCAATAATACCCTTGAAAAACCATTTCGTTAGACGGATCATAAATAATGCGACCGCTCCCGGTCTTAGTCAATTCTGCGTATTCCTCTGCGGTTAATCCAAAATTTGTATAGGATTCCCGTATTTCCCATCGCGTTGATGAAGCATCCGCACCGAATGGGTCATCATGAATAGAACTCAGGAAAGGGTTGTTCGCGCTGCCACCGAGAAAGAGCGGAGCAAAGCTTAAATTACGCCATTGCATTTGCTCCAACTTGAACATCTCATAATTGTAATCGAAATTATTTGGGTCCCTCCATGGATCTTCCCATAGCCCTTCCCAACCCTGCTCCCCTGTAGGATCCGTGTATAGCAGAGGGTTATTAAATGCATAACTGTAACGGTTAAACATCTGGGTAACATACGGGTCCTGCACATAATTATCCGGTGAGTTAAACCTGCCGAGAAGCGGGTCATACACGCGCCCGTTCATGTTAATAAGTGCAAAGGTGTTCAGGTGTTCATGTCCTGTGAATCCGCGTATGAGCCACTCGGGTTTTGTGTTGGGGTTGGCAGTGTATGTCCAGTCGTTGGGGTTGCGCTCACGGCCCCATGCGTCAAAGTTTTGTTCATAGACAACTGTGCCGTTTTCGTCTGTGAGAGTTAAAATGCTGCCCAAATGGTCAGTATAAACGTAATACAACGCCCCCTGGCCCCCTGAAGGGGGAATAACGTTTATTGCGGTAAGGCCGCTGCCACCGGTAATGTAATGCACTTCGTAAACATCAGCGCCAATGGTAATTTTTTCGTAACTGCCGGAGTAGATAATCGTTTTTTCAACGAAGCCGGTGCTTAAGTTTTTGAGTTCGCTTTTTCTGCGCTGATTATCGGGTCCGTAGGTGTAGGTAAGTTCGTAATCGCCTTGCGTAATCTTTTCTGTTTTGTTGAAGGGGGTGTTGGTTATATCCTGCTGCGGCAGGTAAGGCGCATTGCCGCACCAGATTTTTTCTACTGCATTGGGGGCGGTGGGTGAGTAAACATAAGTTCCTAAATCGCTTTTATTTTGAATGTTGCCGTTGGCTTCATAATTAATATTTACTGCCGGTTGCCCTGTTACTTGTGAAATTCTGATGCGGTTGTGGCTGAATAGACTTCTGTTTTTTGCTTCCAATAGTATGTACTGCAACTGATGCATTAACGATTTATAAAACAATATTAATTCCTATTTTTTTATCCAGGTCTTTTTCTTTTAGAATATCAATTATTTTTTTTTTTGTATTGTAATTCTGAACTTCAATATAAACTTTTTTCATATTACCCAAATAAAGTAATTTGACCAATGATTCAATATTTTTTAGATAATCAATTTTATTGGTGGAAAATTCAAATGGCTCTAATTTCGGGTCATATTTTTCCGGATTAGATAAAGATACTACTTGTAAATTTTTAAGTTCAAATAAAACCGTGGGGATATGGTCAAACGCATTGTTAGACATATCAAGGGCTTTAAGTTTTTTTAGTTGATTAAGCCAAGGGGGTAGCTGGCTAATTTTGTTAAGTCGAAAGCTTAATATCTCTAGATTTTGTAAATTAGTAATCCCAACAGGAATAGAATCAATAAAACCACAGTCGATAGTTAAAAACTTAATATTTTTCAATTGAAACAAATCAGTGGGGAATTGACTTAAATCTAACCAAGCTAAATCTAAATAAGCTAATTTATTAAGTTGATTGATTCTTGTAATGTCAATATTTAATTTTGAAGGGATGCCATCAAATTTTTTACTTTGCGATATTTTATTTGGACCGTATATTCTCAGACATTTTAAATTGGATAATTTTAATAGTTCTTCGGAAGGGAAAACAATATCCTGATAATCAAAAATGGCTACATATTTAACTTTTTCTGGCTTTTTTAATGCTTTGTTTAAATTTGTTGGTAAACCCCGACAATCTTTTATTGTTTCTATTTTTTTTGACGCACACTCGATTATAAGAAGAAGAAAAAATAAATACCCAATTATTTTCATTGCCATTACGTACTATTGTTTACCCCAGTTAATCATTAATGAAATAGGTATTAAAGAAAAAGGGGGATTAATATAAGGCGAATTTAATCCTAAAAATGCTTGACTTAATGATGACCCTAAAACGGAATATGACAACCCAATACTGGCACCCAATCCAATATCTTCTACAAGTTCTCCACCTCTCTTTCCTTGTTCATATGATTTTATCCCCGCTTCAAATCCTCCAATTAAAGTACCTGCTACCCCAACTTGAAGACGCAATGCTCTAGTAGAAATCCTTCCTACATTATTATATTTAGGGGTAGGGAAAGTAATTGATGATAGATTATTCCTTACAGGATTGCCAAGTGTGCCATAATTAGCATAATAACCTACAGTAGCTCCTGCAGCTCCGGCACCAACTCCAATAAGACCGCTTTTATAAACCCTATCCAAATCACCTCCTTGTAACGCAGTGCTTGCCATAGAAATATTTCCTGTAATAAGGGCATTTGATGTGATATACCAAGAAGCAGTTGGGGCTGAAGCAAAGCTTGAAGCTCCTGCAGCTCCGGATGCGGCAATCCCAGTAATATTTACCCCAGCAGCAGCTAATCCCGCAGAAATCCCTAAACCTAAACCCGCTCCAAAAATTCCGCCAACAACTCCGGCTTTCCAAGCACCCTGCTCCTGACCACGCCACCAACTACTTGAAAAGATATTATAATTGTCAAGATAAATAGAAGATCCTAAATAATATCCTGCAACTGCGCCAATTATCACCGGTATGAACCAAGCTAATTCCCCATCCGGGTCAACATACACCAACGGATTATTCCCCGCATAAGTGTACCTGTTATACCCCTGCGTGCCATACGGGTCCTGCACATAATTATCCGGTGAGTTAAACCTGCCGAGAAGCGGGTCATACACGCGCCCGTTCATGTTGATGAGGGCAAACTCCGGTAAATGTTCGTGGCCGGTGAAACCGCGTATGAGCCATACCCCCCCTATCCCCCCCAAAGGGGGGGTATAAGCACTTAAATCGTAACTCCAGTCGTTGGGGTTGCGGTTGCGGCCCCATGCGTCAAAGTTCTGTTCGTAAATGATGGCACCGGTTGCATCGGTGAGGGTGAGAATGGATCCCAAATGGTCGGTGTAAACGTAATACAATGCCCCCTGGCCCCCTGAAGGGGGGATAACATAAATGGCAGTAAGACCTGAACCGCCTGCTATGTAGTGCACTTCGTAAATATCAGAGCCAACAGTAATTTTTTCATAACTGCCGGAGTAAATGATTTCTTTTTCGGTGATGCCCGTGCTTGTATTTTTTAACTCGCTTTTTCTGCGCTGGTTATCTGGACCATAGGTGTAAGTAAGTTCGTAATCGCCTTGCGTAATCTTTTCTGTTTTGTTGAAGGGGGT
>JACPRZ010000035.1 GCA_016193485.1 Bacteroidota bacterium
ACACTCCGATGTTCCTTCACAAAATCTTTTAACTGGCCATACAAAAAAGGGTCAGCAGTTTGGTATCCATAAACATCGTCTGTGTGTTGGATAATCCCCCCTTCGGGGGGTTGGGGGGGCTGTGCTATCCAGTAAAAATCCCCGCTTACGATATCCCTCGGACGGTAAAAAATAAATGAATCCGGAAAATGTTTCTTGAACATCTGTATTGACGGCAGCATGGCGTCCTGTATTTTCTCGGCATATTCAATGCTGCTCATTATATCGTTATTTTTTTGCGCCAGTTCTTTAGTCCGTTCTTCAACCTTTTCTTCAAGAGCCCTTTTTTCTTTTTCAATGGAATAAGTGCGGAAACGGGTAAAACCGTATACAAGGAACAACAACGCAATTACGGCAACCGAATAAAACCACTTTGTTTCCCAAAAGGGCGGTTTGATATGGATATGAATTCTTGCTCCCTCTTCATTCCATACACCGTCATTGTTGGAAGCCCTTACCCTGAAAATATAATCCCCCCCCCTGATATTGGTAAATCCGGCATATCTCATGGCGGATGCAGGAGTCCAATCCTCGTCAAATCCTTCAAGTTTATAGGAATATTGGTTTTTGTGGGGAAAAATATAATTCAGGGCTACAAATTCAAAGGAGAAAAATTTATCACGGTAGGAAAGTTCAACATATTTCAGACAGTCGGTGGAACGGTCTGTTTTTTCCTCCTTTCCGAACTTTTTAAATGAGGTGATGAAAACCGGAGGAACGAAAGGATTATCCCTGATTGCCTTCGGGTCATACATGTTGAATCCGTTGATCCCCCCGAAATAAATCATCCCTTTTTTTCCCCTGAAAAAAGCGCCCTGGTTAAATTCGTTATGCTGTAAACCGTCATCCGTGTCAAAATTTTTAAACATGACGGAATTTTTTTCCCGGTCAATAAATATCATTTTCGATATGCCATGGTTTGTGCTCATCCATAAATTACCTTCTTCATCGCCCAGGATACCGTAAATATAATCACCCGGAAGACCATCTTTCTCATAGTAAAAGTTGAAATTTTTTGTAATCGGGTCAAAACGGGTCAGTCCCGCTGAAGTGCCGAACCAGAAAATACCGCCTTCATCTTCATGAATACAGTTGACTGTATTGGACACCGGTTCCTGAACCGATGAACCTTTGAAAATGTGGGTAAAGGTCCCCATCTGTTTATTGTATATATAGAAACCGTCATTTTCAGTACCCACCCATATTTTCCCTTTCGTATCTTCAAAAAGACAATAAATGTTTTTACTTGATAAACCCCTGGTACCGTCAAAAAAAGAAAAACTGTTTTTTTTCCTGTCATAGGAATTTAAACCGTCACCGTAGGTGCCAATCCATATTAATCCTTCCCTGTCTTCAAGGAGATCAGTGACGGTACCGCCCGAAATTGAATTTTGTCTTCCGGGTGTAAAAAAACGGATCTCACTGGTTTTTTTGTCAAAAGAACTCATGCCGCCTCCATAGGTTCCTACCCAAATAGTAGTGTCACGTGATTGAAGAAGTGAAAGGACGGCATTATTGTGGGCTTTTGAAGACAAAGTGTCAAATTGCCTGAATTGACCGGTAACCGGGGTAAATATTGATAATCCCTCGGATGTACCAATCCAGAGTTCAGTATCCCCGCTTTCCAACAGCGCAAAGACGGTATTGCCCGACAATCCCGAAGCATTATTATCGACTTTACGGATATGCCTGAACTTTGATGTTACGGTGTGGTAAAGGTCAACGCCTGCATGGTTGGTGCCGATCCATACCGAAGATACCTTGTCTTCATAAATCACCCTGATATAATTATCCCCTAAACTATACAGGTCTTCCTCACCGGAAAGCGAATAAGTGAATTTCCCGGTTACCGGATCCCAAATATTGATTCCTCCACCGAAAGTGCCTATCCAAACTTCTCCGTTTGACACTTGCTTTACGGATAATACTTTATTGTTGTTTATCGTTTTTCCAAGTAGTCCGGATTTGGAATGGAAATAATTCCAGCGGCCTGTGCCCTGATTAACCATACAGATTCCACCCTCGGTACCAATCCACAGGTTGTTCTCCTTGTCCTCGGTAATACAACGGATGTTTAATATTCCGGGGGGTAAAATTTTACCTGTGGCTGCGGGATCTGAAAAAGAAGAGAACAAACCATTACGTCTGTTAAAAATAAAAATTCCGCTGCCGTTGGTGCCAATATAGAAATTACCGGAACTTGCTGATAGCAGAGTTGAAATAAAACTGCTTTTAAGCGATAATGAATCGTTACCCGCAGAGTACCGGGTAAAATGAACGGACCGGCCATCAGCGGACTTCATTGCATTTAACCCGTTATCCGTGCCGATCCAGAGTTTTTTTTCCCTGTCTTCGGCAATAGTTCTTATGCGGTTATCGCTGATGGAACCCGGATCGTTTTCAGAATAGGAAAACCGGGTAAAATCCCCTTTATTTTTCCTGAACAGGTTCAATCCCCCCCCATTGGTGCCGATCCAGATATTGCCCCCTGAGTCCTCATACAATGCAGTGATATAATTTCCCGAGATGGATGTGGAATCATACGGGTTGTTTAAAAAAATAAGGAATTCATAACCGTTATACCTGTTCAAACCTTCCTGTGTTCCGATCCAGATAAAACCCGACTTATCCTGTAAAATGCAATTAACGGTACTTTGTGATAGTCCTTCTTTGTTGGTAAGGTGATGGAATTTTAAACTCTGGGAATTAACCGGAAATTTGAGTCCTGGTAACAGGAGAAATAAAATAAACGAAATCAGTTTTATCATAAATTACCAAAATGCAAAAATAAACCATTATTCCGGGGTACGACAGGGTCACACACATTAAAATTCCAATCGGGTTATTAACCGGTGGCGGTTTGTAAAATATTGATACTGCGGGTAAAAAGAATATAACAAGTCATTCAGTTGAGGTGTATCTATAGGATGGCGCTGTTTTTAATGCGTGACGTCCTGTATCCCTATCCCGCAACAATTTTTCTCTTGCTATCTTTACAGTTTTTATTACAATAAAAACCGGGTTCCCCGGTTTATCATTATTACCCCGACAATCCCATGCACAGGTTTTTCAGTTTTTTATTCAGTTGGACTTTTGTAATTAACCTGATACTTGCAATGGGTGCGACAGGAGGATTGACCTATTATATCTTCAGCCGCCTTAATACCTATACCCTTCATGGAGAGACCGTGACCGTACCCGACCTGAAAGGAATGAGTATCGCAGAAATTGAAGAGTTTCTTTCCGGGAAACCTTTCAAATTCGAAATTGCCGATTCCGTGTACAATAAAAGGGAAAAAAAAGGCGTTGTTATGGAACAAAACCCGAAAACCGGAGCAAAGGTAAAACAGGGCAGGAATATTTACCTCATCATTAATTCAACGCAGGCGCGCAAAGTAAAAATGCCGAACCTGGTGGATCTTTCCCTGCGGCAGGCGATAAGCATTTTACAGGCAAACGGCCTGCTTATCGGTTTACTGGAATATGAACCCAATATTGCCAAAAATGCGGTAATAAGGCAAAAAATGGATTCAAAAGAAATACAACCGGGTGAATCAATTGCCGAGGGGAGTGTGATTGACCTGGTGCTCGGAAGCGGGTTAAGCGATGAAATGGTGGCTCTGCCATCGCTTGTCGGGCTGAAATGGCAGGAAGCCATGGAAATGCTGAAAAAAAGTTCCCTCAATGAAGGAGTCGTTAATTTTGATGAAACGGTAAAAACAGGTGCCGATTCCCTTGTTGCTGTTGTTGTGCGCCAGAATCCTCCTCATTCCGCCAACAGAGTGGTACCTATGGGAGAATTAATTGATATGTGGTTATCAAAACCGAATCCATGAAAATTTACGCCACAAAAACACAAAAACACCAAATCCCACAAAAATTATTTTGCAGTTTTTGTGTTTTAACGTTTTGGTGGCAATTTTTTAAAACATTTTTGATTATTCCGGCTCTTAGCCAGGAAATAAAACCACCTTCTTATGGCGAAAATTTATTTCCCCTCTCTGACCGGCCGGTTGCCCATGCTCCGGGACTCTCTTCAGTAAAAAGTTCCCACCGCTATTACTTTCTTCTCG
This sequence comes from Bacteroidota bacterium, assembly GCA_016193485.1. Lineage (GTDB taxonomy): Bacteria > Bacteroidota > Bacteroidia > JACPRZ01 > JACPRZ01 > JACPRZ01. The sequence goes on from JACPRZ010000035.1 coordinate 4,113, forward strand.
ACACAATTTCTTTACCCCTGACGGATGATTTCTCAGCGGATTTTTTTAAATCTCATAATCCTGACGATTATCCGTCTGCTTCTGCATTTGACTCTGCGGCATACGGGTTCCTTGTGAATTCCCAATATTTCAGTGCAATTATTTATTCAATCGATACGACTTACCAATATTTTTTTGATGCCGGTGGGATACTGGTTGATTCAATCACGCTTTTACCGACACCCGTTGTATTTTATTCCGATTCCCTCAATCCTTTTACACCTATAGATACCGGCTATTACTGGCCTCCATTTAATATTTTCGATACCGCGGGCTTCATACCTGATACGGTATTTATTGTGTCTCCTGAAACCCTGTTCAATTCAACAGATACGATACGGGTAATTCCCGATTACGGATTTTCGATCTGGTCGGATAATTATGCCTACCGAAATAATACCATTGCCGATAACCCACCGACCATCGGTGTAGCAACTTTGGACGGTCTTGATGAATACGGGCACGCGTATGATTACGATAATCCCGGTGCATGGGGACCGGCTGATTATCTCACTTCAAAACCGATAGACCTGGAGTACATACCGGGCGATTCATTGTATTTCAGTTTTTATTATCAGCCGCAAGGAATCGGTAACGATCCGCAGCCGGAGGACTCTCTCCGACTGGAATTTTATTCACCGGTAAATAAATTGTGGTACAGGATTTGGGAAGTGCCGGGATCAGAAAAAATGGTTTTCAAACGCTTAATGATACCGGTTACCGATACGAAATACCTCGCAACGGGGTTCCGGTTCCGGTTTATCAATAACGCCACGCTGTCAGGTGACTTTGACCACTGGCATATTGATTATATCAGATTAGCGGCAAACCGGTTTTTGGGCGATACGCTTCCCCATGATGTTGCCATCACCATTGCCTATCCCTCCCTGATTAAGGATTACTCATCCATGCCCTGGTCGCATTTTATAGCAGACAGTTCAAATATGATGATAGATAGTATCAATTTTTTTGTCCGGAATCTGGATACCATTCCCCGGAACCTTGATGATTTTACCATTTTGATAAAAAATCAGTCCGACAGCATTTATTCTTTTATCAGTGGCAATTATAATATTGATCCCCTGAGTGATATTATTGACACTTTTCCCATATCGTACACATGTTATTACAATGATGATGACAGTGCGGTTTTCTATGTGACAAAATTAGTTAACACTTCTCTTTTTGCCGATGAAAACAGGTGGAACGATACGGTGAGGTTTGTTCAGAAATTTTTAAACTATTATTCCTATGATGACGGAACGGCTGAAGCCGCATACGGTCTGTTTAATTATTATGGAGCCGAACTGGCACTTCGCTTCACTTCCCCGGTTGCCGATACTCTCAGGGGGATAAGTTTTTCATTCGTCCAGGCATTAAAAGATGTTTCCAACCTCAAATTCCAACTCTCGGTGTGGACAGGTACAACCATGCCGGAATCACTGATATTCAGAAATACCAGTTATGACAAACCATCATTTCCTGACGGGGTGAATGCTTTTTATACCTACCTGATAGATTCGCCTGTTACGGTCAGCGGAACTTTTTTCATCGGGTTTGAACAACTCACTGACCAGGTAATTACCCTTGGATATGATTTGAATCTCAATTCAAATGACAAATCATTCTATAACCTCGGTACGGGTTGGAACAATTCACAATTGAACGGAACCCTGCTGATGAGGCCGGTTTTCGGAAGAACAGTTACAGAAGGCCCTGCAACGGTGGGAGACCTTACGACCGGTTTTGGTATCTCGGTTTATCCGAATCCAAATTCAGGCAGGTTCACGGTATCAATCCTCAGGAAGGTATCCGGGGGGGATAGTTCATGCGATCCGGCAGATCTTTTTGATGTAAGGATAACGAACCTTCCGGGACAAGTAGTTTATGATGGCCGCGTACCGTGCGGTGTTACAGAAATTAATACAGGTGGCCTGCAACCCGGATTCTACATAGTTCATATCTGCACCGGTGGGAAAAGGATTAAATCATCTTCCATGATCCTGCAGTGATTTACCGGGACAAACCGTATATGACCGAGGACGTACTATACGAACATCACCGCCTCAGGGTTGACAGGGGGCAGAATTCCGTTCGCATTGATAAATACCTTGCCGGTCATCTTGCCAACATATCGCGCAGCAGGATTCAGAATGCTTCAAAGGCGGGTAATGTGCTGGTGAATGAAAAGCAGGTCAGGCCTAACTACCGGGTAAAACCTGCCGATGTTATTTCCATCGTTCTTCCATTCCCCCCCCGTGATACGGATATTATTCCTGAAAATATTCCACTGGAAATTGTTTATGAGGATCAATGGATCATGCTTATTAACAAAAAACCCGGAATGGTTGTCCACCCGGCAAAGGGTAATGTTACCGGTACGTTGATGAATGCACTTTATGGTTATTTCGGCCTTTCCAAGTGTACAATTCCGTTAGAAGGGCCGGACGGGATGAGCAGGAAACCTTATCCCTTTCTGGTACACCGGTTGGATAAAAATACTTCCGGATTGATTGTGGTTGCCAAAGATGTGATTTCGCAGGCAAAAATCGCAAAGCAGTTTTTTGACCGGACTGTACGGAAAAAATACCTTGCATTAGTGTGGGGTGATGTGAAAAAAAACGAAGGATTGATTTCCGGGAATATAGGACGAAGCAGGAAAAACCGGAAAGTGATGGATGTTTTCGGGGATGAATCAACCGGAAAACCTGCTGAAACCTATTATCGTGTGCTGGATCGTTATAAAAATGTCACTCTTCTTGAATGTGCACCGAAAACCGGGCGAACCCACCAGATCCGGATTCACTGCAAACATATCGGCCATCCCTTGTTCGGTGACAAGGAATACGGAGGCGACAAAGTTCATTCCGGTGATACTTCAGCAAAGTTCAGGCAATTCATAACCGGCTGCCTGGAAATGTTTACACGACAGGCGCTTCATGCCGCTTCGCTGGGATTTGTTCATCCTGAAACCGGAAAAGAAGTGCACTTTACTTCTCCGCTCCCGGGAGATTTTGATACAATAGTGCGGAAAATGAAGGAATGGTCAGAAAGGATAACCAATCGCAAGGTTTAGAGTAGGACTTGTTTTGTAAGGGTCTTTACGCAATTTATTATATTCTTCCTTTGGTTCGAAAATCCACCGTTCACCCGGAGGCGCCTCGGGAATTTTCAGTTTGTAGGCGAGGTCAATTCTGAGGATAAAAAATCCAGGGTCTAACCTTAAACCGATACCGGAGCCCACTGCCCATTCACCAATAAACCGCTTAGCATCAAAATGAGCATTATCGCGGGAAGTATCTTTTACCATGAGCCAAATATTCCCTGCATCTACGAAAAATGCCACTTTGAACATTTTGTATATATCTGCCCGGTATTCAAAATTGCCTGTCATCTTTATGTCACCGATCCTGTCAATCTCTAACGTGTCGAAGTAGGAACCGGGTCCGAGTGAGCGCGAATACCATGCGCGGATATCATTAGTCCCCCCCCCGAAAAAACTTTTTTCAAAAGGCATTGCGGCAAATCCGGTTTTTTTATCACGTAAATTTCCATACGGAATACCGGCACCTGCATATATCCGGGTGGCAATAATATTATGGCGGTTTAAGGGCATGTAAAACCGGTAATCTGCCTCCGACCTTACATATTGCGCAAATTTTATGTTGAAAACAGGATAACTTCCGCTCTGCGCATCCGGTTCTGTACTCAGAGAACTGAAAAGCCGCAGCAGGTTTCCCGCAAGTTCGAAATTGCATTTAAAATAAACAAAAGGACGGAGTTTTTTTATGTCGGTAAATGTATACATGTACAGTGAAGAGGAAATAAGATGATCGGAATAACTGTTGCGGATATAAGCATTTGTAATTGTATTGAGTTTTTTAAGAAATGAGGAATCCGGATCAATCCCTATCACATTGATGTTTACGGGCTGCAGCAAATGACGTTCCGATATTGACTTTCTAACTATAAAGGAGGACCACTCATAACCCATTGACCCGCGTACCATGGAACGTGTGAAATCGGGACGCGACAGAAAATTGTAGGCAGCGGAAAAAACAGTACGGGTGTTTAGCGGCATTTTCTTCCGGAATACCGGTGAGAGGAAGCCCGGGAAAAAAATGCCGGTTTCAGGACCGACCTCAAGAGTATTGAAAAAGGGTATGGGTTCAACAATGGCGGCTTCATTGCCCTCATCCTCATTAATGGTTTTCTGGGTTTCCATCGCTGCCATAATTTTGAATTCAAACAGTTCGGCTCCCCTGAAAAGGTTATTGTTCCGGTAAACCAGGTTACCTGCCATTCCGTAGTTCTGCGATGAATTTGTCCCTTCAGTTTCAAATGCGAATGATTGGCGGGCATGCGGTGAAAGTTGCACAATGCAATCCAGTTTACCAATGTCTGCAGTATCGGGCTCGCGCTTCCGGTATTGGATATTGATGAATTTAAAAACTTTCAGACCCGACAAATATTTATATGTATCTTCCGATTTTTCCAGGGAATAAGTATCGCCTTTTTTTACCGGAATTTTGGACAGGACGGATTCTGTTTTAAAAATAAATTTACCTGATCCCAATAACCGGTACATACCAAATGCCAATGTATCACGCGGGATAATACCGGTTTTCACGGGATTAAAATCATGGTGTACGTATATTTCCTCTATGGAATACTTTTTATGACTTTCTGCCTTTGAGGCATCAGATCGGCTGATGCCATCAGGCCCGGTAATTTCGATTTCAAGATTTATTTTTCCCGGTTCGTTTAAGCTGTCAGCAATGAACCGGACCGATTCCCTGCTGAAAGAATAATAACCGCTGTTTTTAAGTTTCCGGGTAATGGCTTCCCGTTCCTGTTGGAACAGATCCTCATCCCATGGCATGCCGTTCCGGACAAGACCGGAGGCACTTTCATGTCCAAGCACCTGAAGAATAGCAGGGTTGACGATAGTGTATTTTACATTGCCGACATAATAAGGATTTCCGGGAATAATGGAATAAACCGCTATACCTTTTTTCTTTTTGAAAATAATAGAATCTTTTACCCCGGCATGAAAAAATCCTTTGGATTGAAGGAAGCGCTTAATCTGCCGAACCGATTCTTTTGTCGACCGTTCATCTATTATTACAGGGGGTTCGCCAACTATTTTTTTTATTTCTTCGGTAACCTTTCCACGTGTGGATATATTATAAATCCATAAATGAAAACGGAATAAACCGAATAATTTCCGGTTAGGTTTTTGCCGGATATATTCAGCAATTACATCATTACCGGGAAGGATTCCGGTATCTCCCTTTTTTTCAATCCTGATGCGGTTTTTTATGAGCAGGTGTTCGGTATCTTTGAGGTAACGGGTGGTATTACAACCGGTAAGGATAATAAGGGCAATTAGGATACTCCGTATTTTTTGTGATTTACGCATACTCTTTTGACAAAGTTACGGGAATTTGAATTTGATTAAATTTGTTATCATGATTTCACGGGAACGATTGAAACTGGTCAGGTCACTTCATCAAAAAAAGTACCGGTTATTGCATAAATTATTCATTGCCGAAGGCGATAAAATATGCAGGGAATACCTTGACTCGGGCTTACAACCCGAAGGAATATTCGCTCTGAAGGAATGGTATTCCGGAAACAGAGGTGTTGTTAATATACACAGCAAAATATCCAACGAAGTAACCATACGGGAAATGGAAAAGATGAGCGCTCTTTCTGAACCATCTCCAGTTTTATTACTTATCCGGATTCCGCAAAGGGAATTTGATTACTTGTTTCTCCGGAATTCACACACCCTGGTGCTTGACCAAATAACTGACCCCGGAAATCTCGGCACCATAATCCGTACTGCCGACTGGTTTGGAATAAAAAATCTTATCTGTTCGGACGATTGCGTTGACCTCTATAATCCAAAGGTTGTTCAGGCATCGATGGGATCAATGATCCGGGTCCGGGTTTTTTATTTTAACCTTGTTTCATTCCTGACCGGTTTGAACAAGATGGTGGGAAAGCCCATTGTCTACGGATCCGATCTTACAGGATCAGATATTTTAAAAGTTGCCTTTCCCGAAACCACATTGGTTATTCTCGGCAACGAATCCAACGGTATAAGAAAAGATATCTATCCGTTTATTAATGATAGAGTTACAATTACCGGTAAAGGTGGTGCACAATCCTTAAATGTTGCGTCTGCAGCAGCTGTAATTTGCCATGCCCTGAACCGGCAAAAACCATTACAACCGTAAGGGGGGTAATTCCGTCTATGTATTAGATGAAGATTAAGGGATTCTTTTTATGAGAACTAAACTACATATTTTTCTGATCGCTGTTTATTCACTCATTTCAGCGTGTAAAAACCAATGGAAAGAACCGGTAGAGGTTAATTTTTACCAGCAAATTACCAATTCATCCGCTTCAACAGTGAATGTTGATTTTGCCCAGACAACAATTGAAGAAATATCGTTTGAGGGCACACGCGAACAAGGTCAAAAAAATGTGGTCCTGGCAAAAAAATATGAGAACGGTTTACCGGTTTCATTTAACGGGTCATCATCCTATACAGGTATTACAATGGACATACCGCAGGGTACCTATACCCGTATTGGAATTAAAATCAAACTTATTTCACTTGACGGATCACCGTCATTTGAAATTTCGGGAAATTACGTTGATCCGGGCACCAACGACACGTTAGATGTTTTGGTACAATATTACGGAGAAGATTATATTGAGTTTACTGCCGACATACCGGAAGGTTCAACGGGCATAAATCTGATTGCAGGAATTAAATCATCCGCAACTCTTGATTTTAATGCTGTCGGCTGGTTTATCCCTGTGACTTCTGAAATAATCAGTGAAGCCGAAATAAGTACGATAAATGGGAAAAAAACAATCATAATTTCACCGACATCCAATTCAAATTTCTATTTGTTATTAAGTTCCGGGTTAAAAAACAGCAATAAGGTTACGATTCAATAGTTTTTCGTAAGTTTGTGGCATGGAATACAGCGACAATCAACTGGTGAACGGCTGTTTAAGAGGGGAGAGGAGGTTACAGGAACTCCTTTTTAAAAGGTATGCCGCAAAGATGTATGCCGTTTGTCTCGGATATGCGAACAACAGGCATGATGCCAAAGATATTTTACAGGATGGTTTTATTAAGGTCTTCAACTCGCTGAAGCAATTCAGGGGAGAGGGATCATTTGAAGGGTGGATCAGGCGTACGGTTGTGAATACCGCGATAGATTATTACAGGCGCACCCTGAAACATAATGCGGATGTAAATATTGATGAAGCATGGGATATCCCCTTCAATCATTCAATACTGGGATCAATCAATGAAAAAGAACTGCTTGCCCTGGTGCGGAAATTACCTGCCGGAGCAAGAATAATTTTCAACCTCTATGTTATTGAAGGATATTCTCACAGGGAAATTGCTGAAAAACTCGGTATTAATGAGGGGACGTCAAAATCGCAGTTTGCCCGTGCCCGGCATTTATTACAGCAATGGGTGGTTGAGGTTTTCGGGGCACGGGATGTTGCATTTGCATATTCGTAAATAATATGGCTGGCGATAAATTCATAAAATGGTACCGCGGATTATTTAACAGGATGGAATTTACTCCTCCTGATGAAGTGTGGGACAATATTGAGAAAAACCTTGACATTGAAGATGTCTGGAATAAACTCGAAGGTAAACTGAATCTGATTGGAATAAGGAACCGGATGCGTGAAGTTAACAAGGTACTGTTCAGCATCCTCTTTTTTGCTTTTGCTTTCTTCTTTTTAAGCGACAGTTTTATTCCTGAACAGGTAGTTCGTAAAACAGGTACAAAATCCGGTGAAACCGGCACCACTGAAATTACGGAGAATAATGCTGACCTGAATCAAACATTGGACGGTTCAACTTCAGTAAAACCTGATTTGGGAAATTCCGAAGGAAGCAGTGGGGATATCCGTCCGGATATTCAGCGTGCGGATAATATTCCTGTTGTCGCTGATAATTTTGTTAATCCTTCGCCATCTGATCCAATTTCATCAGGGAATAAAAATTCATTTGTCAGGTTAAACCCGATAGATCACAGGTTTAACGGTTCTGGCGGAGAAGCCGATGATTATTTCTCATCCTTTCCGGGTAACAACAACCTTGGATTTTCAGCGCGGCAGCCGGCTGTGTTTTTCGGAGCGTCACTGTTTCTGTTCAATAACTGGTTAATTAATTCGAAAACTCTGAACGGACTCGGGTCAAATGACCTGGTTCAGACCGTATTTGATTTCAGTACGCCTACCGGTTTTGTTTTCGGTATAAACCCGGGTAACCGTTCGGGATTCCAGATTGAATGGATACCCAACGCCCGTACGGGACAATCCTATTATAATTACACTGATGGTGAATATCAACTCTCAACGGTCCGTTTGACCTACCATCATTTGAACCTGATCCATAAATTCAAATGGCAGAATCATAATGGAAAGACATATCGTTCGGGGAATCTTCTCACCGGTACCAACCTGAGATTCCTGCAGGCGGCCGTTGAAAAAACCGGGAATACCTACCGCAATATCAGTTCCGGTTTCAACAACGATGATTTTGGCATTTACATCGGGTATGAATATGAGAGATTATTTTTGACCAATTTCATTTTCTCCGCTTCCATTGTCAGCAATATCGGATTATCTGATATCCGCAAGAGGGATTTTTCAGTTCCCGGCTATTTCAACCGGACGCAGAACTTCTCGCTGGGCCTGAATGCAGGAATTCGTTACGCTTTTTAAGCGAAGTTGTTATTCAAAATTAAAGGAAAGAAGCACTACTTTCGACTTCAAAGCATCCAGGGAAGACGAATATACATTGGCGTAGGGCACTAATACATTATTCACTCCGAATCCTACTTTGAGTTCCGGTGCAAATTTGAAATAGTGCAGATAAAAATCAAATCCGAATCCTATTTCCCAGTAATGATCAAACCTCTGTAGTTTTACAATATCCGTTTTTTCTTCAACCGCCTTCTGCGATGCAAGGTCGTAAGCGATTTTAACCCCCCCTAAAACATAAACCCTGTAGTTATTGATACGGTATGATTTGAATTTCAGGTCAAGGGGGAACTCCAGGAAAGTGGATTCGATGATCTTGGAATCGGTACTGCGGGCGAAGGTATAATGCATCGTCCGCTGGGCGAACGAGAGCGCGGGAATGAAGCGCAGGTCAAGGTATTCTCCTACCCGCATATTGGAAATAATGCCGAGGTTAAAACCGCTCTGACTGGCTGCTTCGATGACGAAAACCGTATCGTAGGTCACGAGGTCCGGATTGCGTTTCACGGCAAATCCCATGTTATTGATGCCTAAAGTAAACCCAAAATGAAATCTCTGACGGTCATAATTGGGCAGGTTCTTAACCTTTGGTTGTTGTGAATAAATCGAAAGCGGCAATAGTAAGATGATGAAGTGCAGAATAATAACCGACCGGAGTAACGGCATAGATGTTCAAAAACGCAATGTAAGGATTTTTATTTTACACCTTTATATATGGATGCAATGCCGCAGGAGAGGGGGGTGCAGGATGTTTCGGTGAAACCGGATTGAACAAGTAACCGTAAAAATTCCTCCCCGGAAGGAAATTCCTTTACAGATTCCGGAAGGTAACTATATGCACTCCGGTTACCGGATATGATTTTACCGATAAATGGCAATACCCCGGTGAAATATAACCAGTACATTTTCCGCAACAATGTTGATTTTGGATTTGAAAATTCAAGAACCACAAGCATCCCGTTTTTTTTGAGCACTCTGAAAATTTCGTTTAGACCACAGGTAACCGATTCAAAGTTCCTGATACCGAAGGCAATGGTAACGGCATCAAATGATTCCCCCGGAAACGGCAGGTTTTCACCATCGGCCGTTTCAACTCTGATTCGGCCATCAAGCCCCGCCTTGATGACTTTTTTCCGGGCAATTTCTATCATTTTTTCCGAAATATCAATACCCGTGACTTTTGCTCCCGGGAAAGACATAGCGGCCTCGACAGCCAGATCCGCTGTACCTGTAGCCATGTCAAGTATGCTGAAAAGGGTTTTTTTTTCAAGCATACGTATTGTTTTTTTCCGCCAACTTCTGTCAATACCGGCCGATAATAAATGATTGAGAAAATCATAGGTTGGTGAAATGTCATCAAACAACTGCCGTATCAATTCTTGCTTGGGAGGGATGCTGTTCATTGCAGGTGGGAAAAAAATAAAAAAGGTGTAGAGCCACGGTGCACTGTGGCTCTACACCTTTTCCGGGTCAAAATCATCCAAGGTATGCCTTGAGCAATTTGCTTCTTGAGGTCTGACGCAACCTGCGGATGGCTTTTTCTTTAATCTGCCGTACCCTTTCCCTGGTGAGGTTGAATGTTTCTCCTATTTCTTCGAGCGTAAACGCATGGTTTGTACCGATCCCGAAGAATAAGCGCACCACTTCCCGTTCTTTATCTGTCAAGGTGGCCAACGACCTCTCAATTTCTTTTCTGAGAGATTCATTGAGCAATTCCCTGTCAGCAGGGGGGGAATCATCATTAATCAGAACATCGAGAAGGTTGCTGTTGTCTTCATCATGCTGGAACGGGGCATCCATTGAAACCGCCCTGCCGGCAATTTTCATGGTATCGGTAACCTTTTCCTGTTCCACCTCCAGTTTTTCCGAGAGTTCCACAACAGTCGGTTCCCTTTCGAATGTCTGTTCCAGTTTTGAGAATGCTTTATTTATTTTATTGATCGATCCAACCTGGTTCAGGGGCAACCGGACTATCCGTGACTGCTCAGCGATTGCCTGAAGGATTGATTGCCGGATCCACCATACCGCATACGAGATAAATTTAAAACCGCGGGTTTCATCAAAACGTTTAGCCGCTTTGATCAATCCGAGATTACCTTCGTTAATCAGGTCAGGTAAAGTCAGTCCCTGGTTCTGGTATTGTTTTGAGACCGAAACCACAAACCTAAGGTTGGCGCGGACGAGTTTTTCGAGGGCTTTATGATCACCTGCTTTTATTTTTCGTGCGAGAATCACTTCATCTTCTGCGCCTAACAGTTCTTCCCTGCCAATCTCCTGAAGATATTTCTCAAGTGAAGCGCTCTCGCGGTTAGTGATTGATTTTGTGATCTTTAACTGCCTCATAGTGATTGTTGATTAAATTAAATCAAAGCCGATCATCATCAAAAGACCGCAAAGGTACGCATTTTCAGTAAAATGACAAAATTTAGTTTTTAACGATTTTTCTCTCGTCAAAAAATAATTTTATCTTTTCATGCAGTTTACCCGCTTCAACAGCCGCTTTTTTGTCAAAATCCGGACCGCTGCCGGCATAAATAATTGATCGCGATACATTGACAATTAAACCGCAATCCCTGTTCCACCCATTGCGGATAACCTCATCGAGGTTACCTTTTTGGGCGCCTATACCCGGAACGAGGAGGAAATGATGCGGGACCAATTTTCTTATTTGCCTCAGGTGTGAAGCTCTTGTAGCGCCTGTAACGAACATTGTGTTGTTTTTATTACCCCATGATCCGGATACCCGGATGATTTTTTCAAAAAGATTTTTTTCACGCTGCGGATTATCTGAAATCTGGAAATCCTCAGCGCTTTTATTCGAAGTCAAAGCAAGAATTATTATCCACCTGGATTCATATCCGAGGAAAGGGACAACCGAGTCCTTCCCGGGATAGGGATTCACTGTGACCGCATCGAAATCCATTGCTTCAAAAAAAGCACGTGCGTATTGTGCGGATGTGTTTCCGATATCGCCTCTTTTGGCATCGGCAATCAGGAAATGATTCGGATAATTTGTTTTTAAATAGGATGCCGTTTTCTCAAGGGTCTTCCAGCCCTCGGAGCCGTTTGCCTCATAAAAAGCGGTGTTAATCTTAAAAGCGATGCAATGTTGTGCAGTTGCGTCAGCAATGCATTTATTGAATAAAAAGTGAGAATCCTTTTTTTGTTGAATGGCAGGGGGGAGGAGCCGGATATCCGTATCAAGCCCGATGCAAAGGAATGATTTTCTGGAAAATATTTCCCTGGTCAGTAGTTTCCTTTTCATACAGGTTCTTTCAACCGTTCGGTATTTTCGGCAACCTGAAGGGCTTCAATCATTCCGCGGATGTCACCATCAAGGAATACCGGCAGGTTAAATATAGTCATCTGAATGCGGTGGTCGGTCACCCGGCTCTGCGGGTAATTATAGGTCCTGATTTTTGCGGATCTGTCCCCAGTAGATACCATGGTTTTTCTTTTTTGGGAAACAATCTCGGTTCTCCGGTCATGTTCCGCCTGGTAAAGCCGTGCGCGCAAAACGGCAAGGGCTTTCTGGTAGTTTTTTATCTGGGATCTTTCATCCTGACACTGAACCACAATCCCGCTCGGAATATGGGTGAGGCGGACGGCTGAATAGGTGGTATTAACCGATTGTCCTCCATGCCCTGAAGAACAAAAGGTATCTTTCCTGATGTCGTTCTCTTTTATGGTAATGTCAAGTTCATCCGGCTGGGGCAGAACCACCACCGTGGCAGCCGAAGTATGGATACGTCCCTGTTGTTCGGTTACCGGAACCCTTTGAACTCTGTGAACTCCCGATTCAAATTTCAGCGTACCATAGGCACTTTCTCCAATGACGTTGAATACAATTTCCTTATACCCGCCAACGGTTCCCTGGTTGAAATCAACCGGTTCAATTTTTAATTTATTCCTTTCGCAGAATCTTGAATACATCCGGTACAGGTCACCGGCAAAAATACTCGCTTCATTCCCACCTGTACCGGCACGTATTTCAACTACTGCATTTTTTGAATCATCCGGGTCTTTCGGTGTCAGGAGTACCTTTATTTCTTCTTCAAGAGCGGACCTTTTAACGGTAAGTTCTTCCATTTCCGACTTTGCGACCTGCTTCAATTCAATATCCTTTTCCCGCGAAAGGATCATTTTACATTCATCCAGCCCGTTCAGCACTTTTTCATACCGCAGGTAAACGTTCGCTATCGGTTTGAGATCCTTATACTCTTTATTAAGCCGCGCAAAGGCGGAAATATTGGAAATGATCTGCGCATCCGAGAGTTGACTCTCAATTTCATGAAAACGTTCATAGAGGCCAGTAAGTTTATCGAGCATTTCCGGCTTGAATGTTTAGCAATTCGGGGATTTAATCATTTTGAGATTTCAAAATCCCAAAATCCGTTAATCCTTCACGTAAACCTTTGCCATTTTAACCTTTTTCATGCGGAATCTTTTTACATCTTTCCGCGCCTGTTTGGTTCTAAGATAATCGCGAACCTGGTCGCGTGAAATCCGCAGTTGCTGGGCAATTAGTTTATAACCTTTGCCTTTTTTGCGCATTTGGCAGATTCTTCTTTTTTTCAGTTCAGTAATCATGGCTGTTTTAATTAAGGGTTAGTAACTGGGGTTAAGAACAGATTAAAATTCAATTATCCGGTCTTTTGAATAAAGAGTTAATTTTTTCGATTTACTTTTTTCAACTTTCCCAATAATTTTCGCTCCGATCTGATAATATGAGGCCATTTTTAAAATCTCATCGGCATATTCACCCGGGACATATATTTCCATTCTGTGACCCATGTTGAATACGCAATACATTTCTTTCCATGATGTTTTGTTTGCCTTCTTTATTAGTTCAAAAATGAGGGGCGGCTCAAAAAGATTATCTTTAATAATATGGTTATCGCCTGCAAAGGTAAGAATTTTTGTTTGTCCCCCCCCGGTATTATGAATTATTCCGTGAATATGTTTCCGGAACCGGTCAATTACCCCCCGCAGCAGGGGGATATAGGTGCGGGTGGGAGATAAGAGCAGTTTACCGATGGAAATATCACTTATTGCGGGCTTAGCCTGGCCCCTTCGCTCATTCCGGCTATAAAAATTGTCTTCAGACCGCTGTACTCTTATCGTATCAGTTAATTTCCACTCACCGCAATAAACAAGCCCATGGGGGATCTCAGGGTCATAACTTTCCGGGTACTTTTTTGTATATATGCCGGATAGTAATTCGTGCCTGGCTGAGGTGAGGCCGTTGCTGCCGATACCGCTGTTATAGGTATCCTCATAGGTGGTTTGCCCTGAAGATGCCAGTCCGATAATTACATCACCCGGCAGGATATTGTTTACAATTAGTTCTGATTTTTTTATGCGGCACACTGCAGTGGAATCAAGTATAAGGGTGCGGACTATATCGCCCGTATCAGCCGTTTCTCCCCCGGCTGAAAGAATGTTGATGCCGAAGAACTTCATCTTCTCAATAAATTCATCAAATCCGTCAATTATGGCTTTCAGTACTTCTCCCGGTATGCGGTTTTTATTCCTCCCAATTGTTGAAGAAAGAACAATATTATTCAAACCTCCAATACATGCGAGGTCATCAAGGTTCATCACAATGGCATCCTGGGCTATGCCTTTCCACACCGAAAGGTCACCGGTTTCACGCCAGTAAATATAAGCAAGTGATGATTTTGTTCCCGCCCCGTCAGCATGCATCGCGATGACGGAATTCTGAAACCCCGATAAAATGTCGGGCACCACTTTGCAGAACGAACCGGGGAATAATCCCTTGTCTTTACCGGAAAGTGCTTTCCGGACATCTTTTTTATCCCATTCAACTCCCCTCAGGGTATATCGTTCTCTGGTCATGAAGCGAAGAAAGCAGGGTTCAAAGAAAAAGATTTATTGAGAAAAGGCAAAGATGTAAAGAGGTAAAGATTTAAAGATGTAAAGAAGTAAAGATAAATGCAATTCTTGACTTCCTGACTTCCTGATTCAGGTGGGGAACACCGTTATTTTTTATCCGGGGCTTTAATATTGCCTTCCTCTTTACCATCCGGTTTACTTTTTTTCTCTTCTTTATTTTCGCTTTTATTATCCGGTTCTTTTTTGTTATTATTTTCTGTTTTATCCGGAGGAGAAATCAGAGGTTGCTTGTTTTGCACGCTGTCTTTCATTGCATCGGGCTTGGGTTCAGTAATTTTATTGCCCATGGGTGATGTTTTGGTCTTTGGAACGTAATCTGTCCTAAGCACCTCAAATTCTGTTCTCCGGTTTTTCTGATGTGCGGCTTCGCGTTCTTCTTCTGTTTTCAGTTTATTGATATCCCGGTCAGGTATCTGGGGTTTGGATTCGCCATATCCCTGGGCGGTTAAGCGTTCCGCGTCAATTCCGTTCTCAATAAGGTAATCCACTACCGATTGCGCCCTTTTTTGAGACAATTCAATATTATACTTGTCATCAGCGCGTGAATCGGTGTGAGAATTTATTTTGATGACAGTTGTGGGATTATCCGTCAGCGTTTTAATCAGCCCGTCAAGCGCTTCTTTTGATTCAGGTCTGAGTGTCCATTTGTCCAGATCATAGTAGATATTCGGAAGTTCAATGGGTTTGCGGATTGATTTCAGTTCAAAATCGTGAACAAGGTCTTTTGAAACGGTCAATCCAATAGTGGATTCTGTTCCTTTATCGCTGAGATATTTGGGTTTTGATGCGGTAATTTCGTACGAAGTGTTGGCCGATAACTGGTAGTAATATGAACCTACTTCATCGGTTTGAGTTTCTTTTGATGTACCATCACTTCCGATCAGAGTTACAGTAGCACCGGTTATGAGCGCCCTTGTTTCGGCATCAATCACCACTCCCTGCAGAGTAAATACAAGTTCAGGTGAGAAGAAAAAGTAAATATCATCGTTGCCTTTGCCGCCTTTGCGGTTGGAGGTGAGATAACCGCGGTCCGCCAGCCCCTCAAAAATGATGGAAAAGTCATCTCCTTCCGAATTCATAGGGTAACCGAGATTTTCAACCGGGTCCCATTTATCACTCTTCCTTTTTGATTTAAAAATATCGGTTCCTCCCATCCCGATGTGATAATTGGATGAAAAATAAAGAGTGCCGTTTTCATGCATGAATGGATATACTTCATCACCCGGTGTATTGATTACAGTACCCAGGTTTTGAGCATCTCCCCACTTCTTTTCTTTTTTATCCCACTTTGAAACCCAGATGTCTCTTCCCCCCAGGCCACCGGCCATGTCGGAAGCAAAATAGAGTTCAGTCGCGTCAGCGGACAAGGATGGGTGACCGATGGTGTTGCTGTCTGGTCCCAATGAAATTTTTTCCGGAGATGCCCAGTCATTACCCTTGGGTGCTGCCGTATAAATCTGGCAGCCGCCAATTTTACCGCCTTCAATAGGGCAACGTGTAAAATAAATCGCCTTGAATTTACTGTCAAAAGTCACGGCTCCTTCATTCACTTCACTGTTCAGGGGTTCAGGAACGAGGGTGGGAGTGGACCATTTCCCCTTCCTGTCAAGTTTCACTTCAAAAAGATCGGTGAACCGCTGACCTGTTGTTCCGTCAGTCGCATCGCCAAGAGTTCCTTCACGGGCCGAAGTGAAGATTATTGTCTTGTAGTCCTTTTTTGAATATGCAGGAGCAAAATCGGACTGCGGGGAATTGATAAGCACAACATTTTCAACCTGGTAGCGCGAAGGGTTATCAATCCAATTCTGCGCCAGTTCGCAGGATTTGGCACCATCTGATCCCCTTGGATCATCCGGTTTAAGTTCCTTGTATTTATTGAAATCGGCAAGGGCTTCGTCATATTTTCCATTGGCTTTTTTTGCATCGGCAAGATAGAACCATGCAACAGGATCATGGTATTTTATCTGGATGGCTTTGGTGTACCAGACCTCGGATGATTTCGGATCATTTACTAGCCGGTAACATTCTGCAATCTGAAAAATAATCCTCGCTTTCTCGGCATTGCTTCGTTCTTTTGCATACGCTTTTTTATAGTGCATTATGGCCGTGTAATATTCACCGCTTTTGAACGACTTATCGGCATCGGAAGAAAATTTTTTCTGAGCATAGACCAAGGGCGTAAAAAGTACCAGTAAAACAAGGTTGAAGCAGAAAAAGGAAGGGAATATTTTTTTCATCCGGTACGTTTTTGTTCGTTAGACCTCAATCTCATGTCCCATCTTATTTTTTTTTGTCCGGAGGTAATGGAGGTTGTAACGATTTGGAACTGCCTGCAAAGATATATTTTCAACGATTGTGAGGCCATACCCGCTCAATCCCACCCGTTTCCGGGGGTTATTGGTGAGGAGTCGTATTTTTGATATGCCGAGCGACCTCAGTATCTGCGCTCCTATGCCGTAATCGCGTTCATCCATTTTAAAACCGAGTGCAAGGTTGGCATCAACGGTATCAACGCCTTCTTCCTGCAACTTATATGCTTTGAGTTTATTCAGTAATCCTATCCCCCTGCCTTCCTGTTTCATATAGAGGAGAACTCCTTTTTCTTCTCTGCTGATGAAATCCATCGCTTTATGCAACTGGTCACCGCAGTCGCAGCGGAGCGATCCGAGCACATCTCCCGTGAGGCAGGATGAATGAACCCGCACCATAACCGGTTCATCCGCTTTCCATGTGCCTTTTACCAGGGCAATATGAATTTCACCGGTTGTGGTCTGACGGAAAGCGGTTAATTTGAAATTTCCGAAGCGGGTGGGAAGATTTACAGTAACCACTTTTTCTATCAGGCGTTCATTCTGCATCCTGTAAGCGACAAGTTCCTTGATGGAGATGATTTTCAGATTTAACTTTTTTGCAATCCGCAGCAATTCAGGCAGGCGCGCCATGGTGCCGTCATCGT
This sequence comes from Bacteroidota bacterium, assembly GCA_016193485.1. GTDB lineage: Bacteria > Bacteroidota > Bacteroidia > JACPRZ01 > JACPRZ01 > JACPRZ01. Next base: position 21,838 of record JACPRZ010000035.1, read on the forward strand.
GCATGATTTCCACAAGAACACCGGCTGGCTCAAAACCGGCAAGGCGGGCAAGGTCTATTGCGGCTTCTGTGTGGCCTGTTCTGCGAAGCACCCCCTCCTGTTTTGCACGGAGTGGAAAAATATGACCCGGTTTTGCAAAGTTTCCGGATATTGATTCAGGGTCAATCAGCGCCTTTATGGTTTTTGCGCGGTCAAATGCAGAGATTCCTGTCGTGCAGCCATGACCAAGAAGATCTACCGAAACCGTAAATGCAGTGCGGTGCAAAGCGGTATTGTTGGCCACCATGGGATTCAGGTCAAGTTCATCGCATCTCTGTTCGGTAAGCGCAATGCAGATAAGCCCCCTTCCCTGTTTTGACATGAAATTTACAACCTGGGGGGTGGCATGCCTTGCCGCGGTGATAAAGTCGCCTTCATTTTCCCTTTCCTCATCATCCACCACAATGACCATCCGGCCTTTTTTCATAGCATCGATGGCTTCGGGTATGGTATTCAGTTTTCTGCGCATTACCAATACATAAAATATTTTTGCAAAGGTAGTAAATTTAGGGGATGGGGTGAAGGTGAAAAAAATCAAATTATGCCAAATGCCGGTTTATTATGTAAACCCCGTATCCGCATGTTCACTTTGAAACGATTCACTCAAATAAATGATGTGCTTCATTGTATACTTGCGGATTCGGGGTAAATTTGAAAAATTTTGATGCTATCCCTGAATGGGGGAAATTGATAATTGAATAAAATTTAACTTTACAGAAAATATTGAATACTTTTATGCCAATAACTTACAACAGGATAGGTCAATGCAGAGGTTATGCCATTGCCTTCCTGACCATTATTTTTTTTCAACAATCAGTTGTTTTCCCCCAATGTCCCAACGACAATATTTTCTGGGTTGATCTGACTCCGCCTTCCTGTCCCGGTTCCAATTATACAAGTTGCATTTTTGGCGGTGAATATGTAACGGTCAGTGTACGAGCGGAAATACCTACACATTTCAGACATGCGGTGACACGGACTTTGATACTGAGATTGCACTTTACAACAATAGCAACGGGGCTTATATTTCTTTTAATGACGATGGCTGCGGATTACAATCAATCATAACCTGGACCGCAACCTTTACCGGAACGGTTCGTGCCCTTGTTGATAAATCAGCATGTAGCGACTATGCGACATGTATGACGCTATCAGTTACATGCGCTCCTGCCGGAACTCCTTCTTATTATCATAACACAACCGGGTTGCAGGGTACTTTTCTCGGAACTTGCATGGTCAATACGTGTAATGCGGTTTATTATGACAATGGCGGATCCGGTTCAAACTATTCCGACAATATAAATGGTGTTTACCGGACATTTTGTCCGGGGTTACCCGGAAATTGCATTAAAGCGACTTTTACTTCTTTTAACATCAATGATGTGGGTTGCTTTTCCGGTTGTCCTGTCGCAAATTGTTACGATGCGTTATTCGTAGAGAACGGACCAACACAGAACAGCCCTGTCATCTGGGCCGGATGCGGTACGACTATACCCGGTCCTTTTACTTCAACAGACCCGAGCGGGTGCCTTACTTTTCGTTTTACTTCGGATGCTTTAGTTACTTTTTCGGGATGGGCTGTCACCCTTTCCTGTGTATCATGTGCCGGTGGCCCAATTGCAATCAGTGATTATGATTGCATCAATGCCAGCACGGTTTGCGGAACAAGCCCCATAATAGTTGCTTCGGATGGGCCGGGGCTGGCATCGGAATGTTCCGGCTGCGCTATAAGCGAAAATTTTTCGCACTGGTTTGAAATTTATATTGCAACCGGAGGCACTCTTGGCATGACCATTGACCCTGTGAGCAGTACCGATGATTTTGATTTTTCTATATGGGGTCCTTCATTGAGTTGTTCTAATATCCAAAGTACATCGCCAGTGCGGTGTTCGTATGCTGCAAGTACCGGGAATACCGGGCTTGGCAATGGCGCACTTGATAATTCTGAAACGGTTACCGGAAATGGATGGGTATCAACGTTAAATGTAACAAGCGGTCAAACTTATCTGCTTCTCGTCAACCAGTGGTCACCCGGTGATTCCGGATTCGTACTGATGTGGAATGGCACTGCTACCCTTGGCGCCCCCCCCCGTGCGGTCACCGTTCAAGCGACTGACACCTGCATTAACCTGGCAAATGGAACTGCATGCGCAGTCATAAATGCCGGACTTGCTCCTTATACCTATTCTTGGAGTACCGGTGCAATGGGTCAATCATGCATTACCGGCCTTTTCCCGGGAATATATACCGTTTCGGTTACTGATGCAACAGGATGTTCTTCAGTTGCCGAAGGCGTAGCGGGTAATCTCGGTTCATCAGCAATCACTTTTTCAAAAACAGATCTTTCCTGTTACGGTATTTGTTCCGGAATTGCTGATGCATCGGTCACAGGGGGTTATCCTCCATATTCTTATGCCTGGTGTTGCAGCCAGGGTACTTCTTCCGCACTTACCGGACTTTGTTCCGGAACTTATACACTGACTGTTTCAGATTCCATCGGATGCAGCGCTATTGACACCATAATAATTACGCAACCAACACTTCTCTCACATTCTATTACCTATTTTAATACCGCTTGCGATGGTGACAGTTTATGGAAAATAGATCTTTCGGTTTCCGGGGGAACCGTTCCATATTCTTATCAATGGACTGATTCGGATTCTGTTTCCATGGGTACCTCCCAGGATATTGATTCCCTGACAACGGGAATTTATTTCGTTACTATTACCGATTCCAAAGGGTGCCAGCAAATTGATTCAATGAATGTCTACCAACCCGCGTTATTTCAACCGGATTCAGCAATAATTACCGATGTAAAATGCAATGGTGCATCGACCGGAATTATAAATATTACCCTTACAGGCGGGATAACTCCCTTTACTTATCTGTGGTCAAATGGGGCGACAACCCAGGATTTGAATAATATTTTTGCTGGTATTTATACCGTTACTGCTACGGATAAAAGCAATTGCATGGTTTCGGATACATTTACGATTACTCAACCCCCCCCGCTTGTTTCATCTATAGTTACAACTCCGGTCTTATGTGCCGGTGACACAACCGGCTCTGCCGATCTTACGGTTTCAGGTGGAGTGCCTCCCTATACATTTGCGTGGGCAAATGGCGATTCAACCGAGGATATTCTTTCCGGTATTACCGGCACTTCCTATGTTGTGAATATCCGCGACAGCAATTCCTGCTTGCTGAAAGATACCGCTGTCATCGGGATCATTGACCCGATCTCCCTTACCATTACAAAATCAAATGTCAGTTGTTATGGCGGCAATAACGGGAGCGCTGCTGTAACGGTTACCGGTGGTGCGGGCATCCTCATTTATTCCTGGTCAAACGGAAACTCAACCTCCAGTGCAGCCAACCTTATTGCGGCAACCTATACTGTTACCGTAACTGATACAAATGGATGTTCTGCAATATCTTCAACAATCATTACACAACCATCGGCCCTGACTGTGACGGTTTCAAAAACAGATGCCTCTTGTAACGGGCAATGTAATGGCTCGGCAACAGCGTCTCCTTCGGGCGGCACTTCACCCTATTCTTATGCCTGGACCGGTGGCGGCACAACAAATTCAAAAACCGGGTTATGCGCGGGAACTTATACTGTTACGGTCACGGATAACAAAGGATGTACGGCAAATGGCGCTGCCACCATAACGCAACCGGCTGCCCTTACCTGCTCACTATCGGTCGTCAACATCACATGTTATGGTTTATGCAACGGATCCGCTTCCGCTTCCCTGGCCGGTGGTACTTCTCCTTATTCATATTCCTGGAACGGGGGGGGCACTACCAGCATCAAAACCGGATTGTGCTCCGGAACTTATACCGTAACCGTAACCGACAGCAAGGGGTGCACAGTAACCGTTTCACAAGTCGTTACCCAACCCTCCTCCCTGATCCTGTCAGTAACCTCCTCCGGTATTTCCTGCAGCGGTTTGTGTGACGGAAACGGAACGGCCAATCCAGGGGGGGGAATTCCGCCATACTCATACAACTGGAATAACGGCCAAACCCTGTCAACGGCAACCGGTTTATGCAGCGGCAGTCATTATATTACCGTGACCGATTTTAACGGCTGTACCGCCTCAGACAGCATAAACCTCACTGCACCGGTTTCAATAGCGACTAACATAACGACTTCCGGTGAATATTGCGGACAGGGAAACGGCAGCGCTTCGGTGATCGCTGCAGGTGGAAACGCACCGTATACCTATAACTGGAGCAACGGGGCTACCGCTTCGGCTGCAACCGGTCTTTCCGGTGGAATATATTTTGTGACCGTTCAGGACAGCACAGGTTGTTCTGCCGTTGATTCAGCAGATATTTTATCCACCCCCCCCGTCAACGCGTTTTTATCAGCAGCCGGGCCTTCCTGTTACAGCAGCATGGATGGGAATGTGGAGGTCGTAATTACCAGCGGCACACCTCCGTTCACATATTTGTGGAATACCGGTTCATCTGCGTCTGTCATATCCGGCCTTTTATCCGGAAGTTATTTTGTTTGGATAACTGATTCCACCGGTTGTTCAGATACATTAAGTGCTGTTTTGTCAGCCCCCCCCATTCTTGTCGTTTCGGTTTCAACAACGGATGTTACCACCTGCGGTGGCAGCGATGGTTCGGCAACCGCAAATACAACGGGTGGCACCCTTCCTTATTCGTACCAATGGAACACGGTTCCCCCTTCAGGGGGTCAGGGGGCATCTGGTCTTGCTGCAGGAACCTATACCGTAATCGTAACTGATACCAACGGTTGCGCAAAGCAGGCAACGGCAATTGTTAATGGCGTTGCGGGCACTTTATCTGTCAGCATAATTAAAACGGATGTCGCATGCCCGGGTGAGAATGATGGAACTGCTACGGCTGTTGTGTCGGGCGGAACAGCGCCATATACATATATGTGGAGCCATGGTCAATCCGCATCGGCAGCCACCGGACTTGCTGCCGGAAATTATTCAGTAGCGGTTACGGATGCCCTCAATTGTTCTGCTTCCGGTTCTTCCATCATCACTCAACCGTCCGCAATTACCATATCCTTCTCAAATGTCAGTAATCCTGCCTGCGGCAATGCCAACGGGTCGGCAACTGCATCGGTGACTGGCGGATCCCCCCCCTATACGTATATATGGTCGAACAACGATACTGCCGCAACCGCCCTCAATCTTTCTGCCGGTATCCAGTTTGTACAGGTAACCGATGCGAATGGCTGCATTGCTTATGGCACCCTTATGCTGAATAACAGCGGTACGATGACGCTGAATTATGCCAAGACCGATGTAAAATGCCATGGCGATAATGACGGAACCATCAATATTACCGTTTCCGGTGGTTCTGCGCCTTACTATTTTAGTTGGTCAGATGGAAATAGTTCCGGGGACAGGGCCGGGCTTTCAGGCGGTATTTATGAAGTTGTTGTTACCGGTTCCGACAGTTGCATTGCAACTGCAAGCATTGAAATTTTGGAAGCATCTTCTCTTTCTATTTCGGTAAGTAAAGAAGACGCCAGTTGCGGCATCCCTGACGGAAGCGCTGCGGTGTTTATTGCAGGCGGCACCCCTCCTTATTCAGTAGTTTGGTCAACAGGTGGGGCGGGCACATCGGTAAGCGGGCTTTCGGCCGGAGTATATTCGGTTGCCGTTTCCGATTCAAACGGGTGCCTGACGACAAGTATCATCACGATAGCCATAAGTAATATTGGAGGGCCTGCTGTAACGGTTGAATCTGCAATCGGAATATCCTGTGGGAATCCCAACAGCGGAACCATTGATATCTCCGTATCTGGCGGCAGCGGGGGGTATTCGTTCCTGTGGAGTAATGGCGCCACAACCGAAGATGTGAACGGATTACCGGCATCCCAATATTCGGTTTCGGTGACTGATTCCCTGGGCTGCCTCGGTGTTTCGGTAATTACCTTGGATAATGAATTACCGTCACAGCAACCTGTCTGCATGGTGACCGTTGACAGTTCAAGCGGAAGAAATATAATTGTATGGGATAAATCCCTTGCTTCACCATCAGTTAACGGGTTCGGAATTTACAAGGAAGGAACATCCATGGGGGTTTTCAACCTGATCGGGACGGTTCCGGTCAGCGACCCCAACGAATTTTTGGATGGAGTGTCAAACCCTTTACAGCGGTCATGGCGGTATAAGATCAGAGCCAGTGACTCCTGCGGGAACGAATCTGATTATTCCGATGCACATAAGACCATGCACCTTGCCATCGCTATCGGTATAAATAACCGGATTGAACTTATATGGGATCCTTACGAAGGATTTATCTATACAACTTTTGTGATTTTCCGCAGCGTGTCAGGCGGACCCTTTGACTCACTTGATGCGGTTCCGGCCAATGTAACCTCATACACTGATTTCTCCACCCCCCCTGGAGTTATACTTGGTTACGTGGTTGAAGCAAGGCATCCTTCGTCATGCACGGTAATGGCAAAAGTCAAAAAATACAATTCTTCAAAATCAAATACCGCAGCGCAGCAGATGCCGATAGGAATAGAGGAATTGCGGATTTCGGATTGCCATCCCGATAGCCATCGGGATTGCGGATTGCGCATTTATCCGAATCCCGCGAGTGAATCTATTTCATTGGAAATTGGTGGAAATATTGAAATATTCTTCACGCTTTATGATATTTTTGGAAGGAGGGCGATTAAATCCGAAATCAAAAATCCGAAATCCGAAATATTAATTAAGGATTTCTCACCCGGTATTTATTTTTATGAGGTTAAGCAGGGAGACGATATTTTGGGGAGAGGGAAATTGGTAATCGAATAAAATTTGACTTTACATAAAATATTGAATACTTTTATTCCAGTGACTTTCAACCGGATAAGTCAATGTACAGGTTATGCCATTGCCATCCTGGCAATTATTATTTTTCCACAATCGGTTGTTTTCCCCCAATGTCCCAACGACAATATTTTCTGGGTTGATCTGACTCCGCCTTCCTGTCCCGGTTCCAATTATACAAGTTGCATTTTTGGCGGTGAATATGTAACGGTCAGTGTGACCAGCGGAAATACCTACACATTTCAAACATGCGGTGACACGGATTTTGATACCCAGATTACAACCTATGACGAGTTAACCGGGGTTCAGGTGTCCTATAATGACGATTATTGCGGGTTTCAGTCATCCATTACATGGACTGCCACTTTTACCGGTGTTTTATGGGTACTTGTGGATGCTTACAATTGCATAGATAAGTCCTCCTGCATGACCTTAAACGTAAGTTGTTCACCTTCCGGTTGTCCAAATTATAACCATTCCCCGACCGGCATGCAGAATACTTACGTGGGAGCATGCATGGTTTCCACCTGCTGTGCAAATTATTACGATGATGGCGGATCAGGTGGTAATTATTCAAATAGTGTTAACCAGATATACAGAACCTATTGTCCGGGACAACCGGGCAATTGTATCAGGGCGACTTTCAATACCATGTCAATTGAACCAAACGGAAGCGGATGTTATGACTGGTTATCCGTATTAAACGGTCCAACTCAGAATAGTACGATAATGTGGAAAGGTTGTGATGTTTTTAGTTCACCCAACACTTTATCTGGCAGTTGGACAAATCCATTCACAAGCACGGACCCCAGCGGATGTCTTGGATTCAGGTTTTATTCGGATGGTACTGCCAACCAGGCGGGATGGTCAATTTCGTTGAGTTGCGTGCCATGTGCCGGAGGCCCGTCTGCCACTGAAGATAATAACTGCTTCAACTCAAATCCGGTTTGCGGCACCACTCCTGTAACGGGTTTATCTACAGGGCCCGGTCTTACATCGGAATGTTCAGGATGCGCAATCAGCGAAAATTATTCAAACTGGTATTCAATCTATATACAAAACAGCGGATCGCTCTCTCTTGCCATTGATCCGGTAATTGACACTGTTGATTATGATTTTGCGCTTTGGGGACCTGATGTATCCTGTGATTCGATAAATGATACCGCACCGGTACGGTGCAGTTATGGGGTAAATACCGGTAACACAGGAATGAATTGCGGAGCGGGTGACAACTCTGAAGATGTAAGCGGTGACGGATGGGTTGAATGTTTGAATGTGACTGCCGGACAGTTATATTATTTAATGGTTAACAACTGGATTAATTCCAACTCAGGTTTTACCATAGAATGGACCGGTACGGCAGTTCCAGGTACCCCCCCCGGATCAGTTTCCATTCAGACCAACAATCCCTGCATTGGAATAAACAATGGCACTGTTTGTGCGGTTTTAGATGCGGGAATTCTTCCATATTCATACTACTGGAGCAATGGTGAGGTGGACGTATTATGTATTGATAGTTTGGTTACAGGAACCTTTACGGTGACGGTTACCGATGGCAGCGGATGTACTGCTTCAGAAAGCATATATATTGATTGTATTGTTAATGTAAATGATTATTCTGAATACCCTGTTAAATTTACAGTTTATCCGAATCCGTTCAGGGAATCGGCAACACTGGAAATGCAGGGATATAAGGGTATAGAGGACATAGGTGAAATACAATTTGTACTTTATGATGTTTTCGGTAGGGATATTAAGAGGCAATTTATTACATCATTATCATTGCAGATAAACCGTGATAATTTATCTTCAGGTATTTATATTTACGAAGTAAAGCAAAGAAACAACATTTCCGGGAGGGGGAAATTGGTGGTGGAGTAAAAGATACAAGGTCAAAGGACAAAGATCAAAGATAAAAGGTGAATTTCCCTGTTTAGAGGGATAAATATACTAATTTATGGCTTTGCTGAAAGGGAAAGGACAAAGATAAAAGATAATAGTCGCATTTCCTTGGGACTTGGTCCCGATAGCTATCGGGATTGGGACTTGGGTCTCTGACCTCATCCTTCCACCTTAAACTTCCCCATATCATTCTGCGTGGAGTATTTTATGGTAGTGTTATGCGCTGATACGGTGGCGCGTGCAAGTTTCAGAAACACTTCAAGCGTCTTCCAGTACTTATGGTCGCGCTGGGTGTCAAATAAAAGAAGGTATCCCATTATGATGTATGCAGCCATTTCAACAAGCCGCCTCGCATGAAAGTCGGTGAATTCATTGTTATTCGCATCAACGATTTTTTTTGCAGATATTTCAAATTCCCCTGTCATTTCAATCAATATCCTCCTGTATGATTCGGTTTCGGGTTTGATGGCCGCCTGCTCAAATTCCTTTATTCGTGCGATATATCCGCCAGTTGTAACCCCCCGGATAGCCGCAACAACCTGCAACTGTGTCGTGCCTTCGTAAATTGAAGTAATACGCGCATCGCGATAAATACGTTCAATGGCGTAATCCTTCATGAATCCCGAACCGCCATGTATCTGCAATGAATCATAAGCATTCTGGTTGGCAAATTCAGATGATATTCCTTTTGCCAGAGGGGTAAAAATATCAGCCAGTTTCTGGTATCTGCGCATTTCTTCCTTTTCTTCCTGTGTAAGTTGCCGTTCTTCACCAATAAAGCCGAGGATTTTGTAAATATCAACATATCGCGCTGTCTCATAGAGCAGCGAACGGGAGGCGTCAAGTTTTGCTTTTATCACCGATAGCATTTCATAAACAGCCGGAAACTTTATTATCGCTTTTCCGAACTGGACTCTTTCGCGTGCATAGGATAACCCCTCACGGTATGCCGCTTCGCTTATGCCGACCGATTGCGCTGCAATGCCGAGGCGAGCGCCATTCATCAGCGACATCACATATTTGATAAGCCCGAGACGCCTCTGCCCGCACAATTCTGCCGGTGCATCCTTAAAAACCAGTTCGCAGGTAGGCGAGCCCTTGATACCCATCTTGTTCTCAATCCTGCGGACTGTAACCCCCCCCTTTTTCTTATCGTAAATAAACATGGATAGTCCCCTCCCGTCTGTACTGCCCGGCTCTGACCGAGCGAGTACCAGCGCTATGTCGCCATCGCCATTTGTAATGAATCTTTTTACACCGTTGAGCAGCCATATTTTTTTCTGTTCGTCAAAATGCGCCAGAAGCATGACCGCCTGCAGGTCGGAACCGGCATCGGGTTCGGTGAGCGCCATCGCCATGGTTTCACCGCTGCAGACCCTCGGCAGATATATTGCCCTCTGCTCTTCGAACGCAAACTCATTGATCGTTTCAGCGCAATCCTGAAGTCCCCAGATGTTCACAAAACCGGCATCAGCACGCGATACTATGTCGGCAGCCATTATGTAAGGTACGATCGGAAAATTCAATCCGCCATATTTACGCGGCAGGGTTATACCCATGAGCCCGGCTTTAAGAAGCGCATCTAGGTTTTCTGTTGATCCTTTCGCATACGCAACACGGCCATTGGTGAGAACAGGTCCGTCATGATCCACCTCTTCTGCATTGGGGGCAATAATTTCACCGCATATTTCACCGATCGTTTCCAATACCCTGGAATAATTGTCCATCGCATCATCAAAATCAGCCGGAGCGTAATCAAACAGGTCATATTGGGAATAATTGCGTTCGCGCAGCGCAACTATCCTCTTCATCAGCGGATGGCTGAGGTGAAATGCGAGATCGGGGTTATCGGTAAAAAAATTAATCATCCGGGTTTCAGGTTATTAATCTCCAAAGTTTAACCTGCATAAAGCAGAAAAAAGATAAATATGCCAATAAATGCCTACTAATGCCCATAAATGCCAGACAATAATTGTTACTTTGCGATGGAAATATTTTTCCAAAATGTTCAAAAATTTAAGGTATTAAACACTATTTCGTATTCGCTTTGTAATACTTTATCATTTTCGGTAAAACGGTTTCAATTCTCCCATGAATTACGTAATTGGCAATTTTATTTATCGGTGCATTGGGATCGGTGTTGACGGATATGATAATTTTTGATTCCTGCATTCCCGCGAGGTGCTGTATCTGTCCGGAGATACCGCATGCAATATAAAGTTTCGGTCGTACGGTTACGCCTGTCTGTCCCACCTGCCTTGCACGGTCGGTAAAACCGGCATCCACTGCTGCCCGTGAAGCGCCAACTTCCCCGCCAATAAGTGAGGCAAGATCAAAAAGAAGGTTAAAGTTATCAGCCGAGCCAACGCCATACCCGCCAGATACAATTACCGGTGAATTTTTAATGTTGATCCTCGATTTTTCAATGTGCCGGTCAATGATTTTGACCGCGAAATCAGTATCATCAAGGTATTTTTTTACATCCAAAATAATCATTTTCCCTTCCCTGTAATCAGTAACCGGTTCTTTTTTCATGACACCTTCCCTGACAGTGGCCATCTGCGGTTTATGTTCGGGATTGATGATGGTGGCAATAATATTTCCGCCAAAGGCGGGACGGATCTGGTAAAGGAGATTTTTATAAATTTTATTGGACTTTTTTTCTTCATGATCCCCGATTTCAAGTTCGGTGCAATCGGCAGTCAGCCCGCTTGCGAGTGCGGATGAGACACGGGGACCCAGATCCCGTCCGATTGTAGTGGCGCCCATCAACCCGATCTGGGGTTTTGTCTCCCTGAATAAATTGACAATGATGGAAGTGTGCGGAAAAGTGGTGTAAGGTGAAAGCCGTTTATCATCGGCAATATAAACGATATCGGTTCCGTATTGAAATAATTGTTTTTCAAAACCGGAAAGATTATGCCCGATCAGCAGCGCTTCAAGTTTGCAGTCAAGCTGCCCTGCAAGTTTCCTGCCTTTGCTGAGCAATTCAAAACTGACATCTGCAATTTTACCTTCGTCAAGTTCGCAATAGACGCAAATGTTGTTCATTTATCCTATTGTATGGTTCACAATTAACTCCTTCATCAGGGAATTGATATCCTCATCCTTGTCGTTCATCGTTTTTGTTTCTTTTGTCTGGAAACTGATGCTGTCAACTTTTTTCACTTTGGTGGGTGATCCGCCCAGTCCGAGGAGAGAGCGGTCACATTCAATGTCATTGACATTCCATTCGGTGATGTTCAGGTAAGGACGGTCATTTATCAGGTTCAGGTATTCCTCATCTTTTTCACTGCGTTCGCTTGCCGATTTGGAATGTTTGAATTTCATCATTTGCCTGGAGTTTCTGGGACGGCATCTTGGAGCAGTGCCGGTAACGGTAATCAAAATGGGTAAAGGCCCCTCAACCGTCTCAATTCCTCTTTCCAACCTCCGTTTTACACGTATGGTTTTTTTATCAATCGCAAGAATTTCTTCAGCGTAAGTTATCTGTGAGATATTCAGTTTTTCAGCAACCTGGGGCCCGACCTGTGCGGTATCGCCATCAATTGCCTGCCGGCCGCAGATAATAATGTCAAAACCGTTTATTTTACGGATTGCGCACGCAAGGGCATAGGAAGTGGCGAGAGTGTCTGAACCGGCAAACGCCCTGTCGGTGAGTAATATTCCCTCATCGGCTCCCCTGAACAATCCTTCGCGCAGAATTTCAGAAGCGCGGACAGGCCCCATGGTCAGGATTGTCACTGTGGAACCGGGAAATTTATCCCTGATAAGAAGCGCCTGTTCAAGGGCATGAAGGTCTTCCGGATTAAAAATTGCCGGCAGAACAGACCGGTTAACCGTACCGTCTTCCTTCATGGCATCTTTACCTACATTCCTCGTGTCCGGAACCTGTTTTGCCAGAGCGATGATCTTAAATGGCTTCATTGGCGCATTTCACTGAAACAGCAAAGCAACGAATTGAATAAAACATGAAAAAGGACATTTATCATACAATTTCATCAATACAAACATGATAATTCAGGGATTTGGAAGAAACGGAAATCATATTCGGCATATTAAAATTTAATTCATTAATTAGGAAATCTCTAATGACCAAAATACCTCCCGCAGATTTCGCTGATTAACGCAGAATTTTTATTATTATCAGCGAAAATCTGCGTCATCTGCGGGAATAAAATCATGATTTTTAGAGATGCTCTATTATTATTTCGCTATTGAAACGAAGCATGCCTCGTTTCTGCATCCCGACATAATTCATGTTATTTTGTAAACATGACATTTGTCATAAAAAAATTAGTACCTTTGCAAAATCATAATCAGAATACTACCAAAGATGACACATCATTTGCTGAAAGGGAAACGCGGGCTGATATTTGGCGCGCTTGACGAAAAATCGCTTGCCTGGAAGGTAGCCCTCAGGGCGAAAAAGGAAGGCGCTGACATTACTCTTACCAATACACCGGTCGCCATCAGAATGGGTAAAATCAATGAACTGGCAAAAGAGTGCGATGCCGATGTGATACCTGCCGATGTCACCTCTCTTGATGACATTCAGACATTATTTAATAAAGTTACCGGAAAAGGCAACATTGATTTTATCCTGCATTCGGTGGGAATGTCTCCAAACGTGCGAAAGGGATATCCTTATACGGAACTTAATTATGAATATTTTTTAAAAACGCTGGATATTTCCGCCCTTTCCCTGCATAAGTTGCTGCAAACCGCTTACCGGATGGATGCGATTAACGAGTGGGGTTCGGTTGTTACCCTGACCTATATTTCTGCCCAGCGTACGATGCCCGGTTATGGCGATATGACTGAAGCGAAGGCGATGCTCGAATCAATAGTGCGCAACTTCGGATATTATTACGGTAAGGCAAAACGGGTAAGAATAAATTCCATATCGCAATCACCCACAAAAACCACAGCCGGTACCGGGATCAGCGGATTCGATAAAATTTTCGAATATGCACAAAGAATGGCGCCTCTCGGCAATGCCAGTGCGGATGCATGTGCCGATTATTGCATAACTTTGTTTTCGGATCTTACCCGGATGGTCACCATGCAAAACCTCTTTCATGACGGTGGGTTTTCAACTACACTGGCCAGCGAGGAGATTCTAAATAACCTTGAAGAATTATCTTTCCCCGATGTTGGCAACTTCCGAAACGGATAACCTGGAAAAAAATCATGCCGGTAACGGGAAAATAATCGGTAGTAACGGTACCATTGAAATCAGCGGGGCGAGAGTTCACAATCTTAAAAACATTTCCTTATCCATTCCTGCGCATCGCTTAGTTGTTTTCACCGGGTTGAGCGGATCGGGAAAATCGACTCTTGCCTTTGATACCATCTGTGCCGAAGGGCAACGCAGGTACATGGAAACCTTTCCCGCCTACGCCCGGCAATTTCTCGGCACTCTTGAAAAACCCGAAGTTGACTCTATCTCCGGACTTAATCCTGTTATTTCCATTGAGCAAAAATCTGCAGGGAGAAATCCGCGATCAACAGTTGGAACGGTAACCGAAATTTATGATTTTCTGCGCCTTCTCTTTGCGCGGGTGTCTGATGCATATTCCCATTCGACCGGTGCAAAGATGATCCGCTTTACTTCCGATCAGATTATTGAAAATATTGCCAATGAATTTTCCGGAAAAGAGATCATTTTACTCGCCCCTCTCGTCAGGGGAAGGAAAGGACATTACCGTGAACTGTTCCAGCAACTGGCTAAAAGAGGATTTCTGAAAGTGAGAATTGACGGTGAGATGAAAGAGATCACCTTCCGTTTGCAATCAGACCGTTTTATCACCCATGATATTGAAGTGGTCATTGACCGGATGGTTCCATCGGATCAGAACCATAAACGGCTGTCCGATTCAGTACAACTTGCTTTGAAAACCGGAAAAGGGACAATTCTCGTGATACGGGAAAACAGCCATAACGATGGAAAGGGAAAGCAACAGAGGGCTAAGGACTCAGTGCGTTTTTACAGCCGCAACCTGATGTGTCCTGTCACCGGAATTTCCTATGCCGATCCGGAACCCAATACCTTTTCCTTTAATTCTCCCTATGGGGCCTGTCCCCGCTGCAACGGAATAGGAACTGTTCCTGATATTGACTTGAAAAAAATAATACCTGATGATCATCTTTCAATCCGCCAGGGGGGGATCGTCCCGCTGAAAACATCGTATATTACCACGGTGGTCCGGCAGATTGAAGCACTGGGAGAAAAATACGGATATACCCTTGATACGCCTTTGAAAGATATTCCCGGGAAAGGGTTGAATGCCGTTTTATACGGCACCGATGAAATAATAAGGATAAAAAATGTCTCAATGGTCGGTTCGGTGGAAATTGAATCCGGTGAATACCAATTGAATTTTGAAGGCATTATCAATATTCTCAAACGGCAGATGGAGGAGTTACCATCACCCTCCATTGCAGCATGGGTGGAGACGTTTATGCGTGAAGTCATTTGCAGCGATTGTAACGGGAGCCTGAACCGCCAGTTGATTGCCGGTGACCTGCTTGCGGAGATTATCAAACGGATCCGTTTCCTTACCGATGTGGGGCTAGGATACTTATCGCTTAACAGGAGTTTATATTCTCTTTCGGGGGGGGAGGCGCAGCGCATACGGCTTGCCGCGCAGGTTGGAATCCAGTTGAATGATATCTTGTGTATTCTCGATGAACCAAGTATCGGCCTTCACCAGCGGGACAATGCACGGCTGATAGGGTCAATGAAAAAATTACGTGACAGCGGTAACAGCGTGATCGTGGTTGAACATGACAAGCAGATGATTCTATCCGCAGATTACATTGTTGACCTCGGTTCCGGAGCGGGTACCAACGGTGGAAATATTGTTGCGTCCGGGATACCTGAAAAATTTTTAGCATCCGGTACGCTTACCGCACAATATCTTACAGGGCATAAGCAAATCCCTGTTCCGGCCGAGAGAAGAAAGGGTAATGGCGACAACCTGATCCTTTTCAACGCTGCAGGCAACAATCTGAAAAATATCACGGTGACTTTTCCGCTCGGGACTTTTATTTGCGTTACCGGTGTTTCAGGCAGCGGTAAATCATCTCTGATCAACGAAACATTATTTCCCGCCATAGCCGGATTATTTGCGGGTAAAAAAATAAATACCCTTACGTACGACCGCATTACAGGTATTGATAAGATTGATAAAGTGATTGAAATTGATCAGTCGCCTATCGGACGCACCCCGCGTTCTAACCCGGCAACATATACCGGCTTATTCAATGAAATCAGGAATTTATTTTCGCAACTTCCCGAAGCCAAAATCAGGGGGTACAAACCCGGGAGGTTTTCTTTTAATGTAAAAGGAGGAAGATGCGAAGGGTGCGGTGGTGCCGGTGTGAAAATAATCCAGATGAATTTCCTTCCCGATGTTCATATCAGGTGCGATGCCTGCGGTGGTAAGCGGTACAACCGGGAGACGCTGGAGGCCAGATTCAAGGGTAAATCAATAAATGACGTTCTGAATTTGCCTATTGATGAAGCGCTTACTTTTTTCGAAGGCATTCCGCAGATAACCGGTAAATTGAGAACCCTTGCAGAGGTCGGACTCGGATATGTAAACCTGGGGCAACCCTCTACAACCCTTTCCGGTGGTGAAGCGCAGAGAATAAAACTTGCCGCTGAACTTTCACGCAGAAGTACAGGGAGAACTTTTTATATTCTTGATGAGCCGACTACCGGTTTGCATTTCGAAGATGTGCGTTTACTGCTGCTCGTGCTTGACAAACTTGTGGATAAAGGAAATAGTGTGCTCGTTATTGAACATAACATGGAGGTGATCAAAACAGCCGATTATATTATTGACCTGGGACCCGATGGCGGCAGCAGGGGGGGAGAGGTGGTGATTGCCGGAACTCCGGAAGAGGTGGCACGGTGCAGCAATAGTTTTACAGGGCAGTATTTAAGAGAAGAACTCCCTGCCATGGGAACTTCAAAATTCAAACTCAAAATTCAAACTTCAAAAATTAACAAATGAACCAAAATGATGATCGCATCCAGAATGCATTTAAACTAAAGACATGGCAGGAAATAAAAAGTGCCGATTCATGGCAGATTTTTAAAGTCATGTCGGAATTTGTTGACGGCTTTGAAAAATTGTCCAAGATAGGTCCCTGCGTCACTATTTTCGGATCGGCAAGGACAGAGCCGGGACATAAATATTTCAACCTTGCCGAGGAAATAGCATTTAACCTGAGCCGCAACGGTTACGGGATTATCACCGGTGGCGGGCCGGGAATTATGGAAGCGGCAAACAAGGGAGCCAACAGGGCCGGTGGAAAATCAGTGGGATTAAACATTGAATTGCCCCGCGAACAGGTCCCGAACAAATTTATTGATCAAGATAAACTGATTCAATTTAACTATTTTTTTGTACGGAAAGTAATGTTCATTAAATACTCCCAGGGTTTTGTGGTTCTTCCGGGGGGGTATGGAACGCTGGATGAATTTTTTGAAGCAATTACCCTGATCCAGACGGAAAAGATAGGTAATTTCCCGGTTATTCTTGTCTGCAGGGATTACTGGAAAGGGTTGATTCAATGGATGAAGGATATTTTACTTTCGGAAAATAATATCAGCCCGGAAGATCTCGATTTTTTCAGAATAGTTGACACTCCGGGTGAAGTTGTGGAAGAGATCAACCGGTATTATTCAAAATACCTGTTGCGACCCAACTTCTAACTAACAGATACCGGATTAAAGCGGAGATGAAAAAGAAAATTACCATTGCAGTAGACGGATATTCATCATGCGGTAAAAGCACGCTTGCCCGCGATCTTGCAAAGGAACTTGGTTACGATTATATTGACAGCGGGGCGATGTACAGGGCGGTAACTCTTTTCCTGATGCGAAGAAATATTGATGAAGGGGAACGGAAAGAGATTCCTGCTCTCATGGATCAAATTAACATTGATTTCAGGTGGAATACGGAACATCACCGGAACGAAATATTTCTTAACGGTGAATGTGTAGAGGATCGCATAAGGGAGATGGATGTTTCGGGGCAGGTGTCATGGGTGAGCGCTATCCAGGAAGTGCGTAAAAAGATGGTTGACATGCAGAGAAGTTTTGCTGAAGATAAAGACGTTGTGATGGATGGAAGGGATATCGGCACTGTAGTTTTTCCGGATGCGGAACTTAAGATTTTTGTAACGGCATCTATTGATGTAAGGGCTAAACGCAGGCACGATGAGTTGGCATCCAAAGAATTGAAGGTTACGTTTAAAGAAGTGAAGAAAAATCTTGCCGATCGGGATCGCATTGATTCAACGCGTGCCATCAGTCCGTTACGGAAAGCCGCTGATGCGGTTGAGATTGACAACAGTACAATGACGCGGGAAGAACAATTGGCTGTGGCGATGAATTTAGCAGAGAAAAGGATTAAAATTTCATGATTAATACTCTCCGGATCCTTAAATCAGTTCTGATAGGACATCCCGGTTAGAACGGGCGGTTGGAAAAAATCCGATAATTTTCTGTAATATTTCCTCAACCGTGGCATCAGGGCATGAAGCCCCGCTGGTTACGAGAATGTCAACAGGTTGTTTCGGAGGAATAAAACTTTCAGTCATCACTAATTTCTTCTCCCTTGTGTTGAAATGTTGAATGGAATGACACGACACAATTTCCTGCGCTGAAGCAATATAATAGGTCGTGAGTTTTACCTCGCAGAGTTCAGCGAGATGACCGGTATTTGAACTGTTATACCCGCCAACTACTAAAGCGAGATCAGCCGGTTGTCCGAGCAGGGCGTAAACGGCATCCTGGTTATCATTGGTGGCATAACATAAGGTATCCCGTGTATCGGCAAAATGAGAGGTAATTTTTTCTTCCCCGTATTTCAGGATCATTATATTTCTAATGTAATTTGAAATCTCCTGTGTTTTCACTGCGAGCATGGTCGTCTGGTTCACCACACCGAGGCGCTGGAGATGGATCAGCGGGCTGAACCCGGTAGAGTAACGGCCAAGGAACCAGGAATCGAAGTTATCTTTTGAAATTTCCCCAAGGATAAATTTCCCTAAGATTTTCGCTTCATCCAGGTCGCTGATTACCAGTGATGGGGCGTTTTCTTTGCTGTGGGAGAATGTAGCACGGGTTTCTTCATGTTTCGGTTTTCCATGTATGATAACGGTGAATTTGTCGTGACCTAACTTTTCGGCTTTTTTCCATACCCGCTCTACAAAAGGACACGTAGTATTATATTGTATGGTAGTAATACCTGTTGCCTTGATTTTATTTTCTACTTCAAGGGAGGTGCCGAAAGCAGGTACAATGACAATATCTCCAGGTGAGAGTTCTTTCCATTCCATAAGCATTTTGCCTTCGGTATCCATAATAAAACGGATTCCGCGTCTCTGCAGGTCATTATTCACATCAGGGTTATGAATCATCTGGCTGATGAGGAAAATGCGTTTACCGGGATTTTCATCAATGGCTTTATATGATATATCAATGGCGTTTTCAACACCGAAACAAAATCCGAAATGCCGCGCGATGAAAAAACGCACGGGACCGAAATCGAGAAGGGTAGGGGAGAAGTCCTTTTTGAATGAATCCTGTTTCTTCCTTGCCTCCTTAATGCGTGAGATGATGGGACTGCGGTAAAATTGCGGGATTTGGAAAGATTTCATTTATTTACGAAAACGAATCTTTACGAATTTACGAATAAATTCAATAGCAGAATTTGCAAATTCACCGGCAAGTGTATACCTGTTTCCAAATCCGGGAGTCAACAGATTACTTATCTTTAAGATAGGAGTGGGTTTCTTTTGATATAAGAAGATACCTGATAATAAGTTCCTTCTGTAACGAATCAATTTTCGCTTTATCCTGCACCATTTCAATACCCTCGCGCCATTTCCCCTCAGAGAACTTATCGGGTTTATGCAGATAATGGCACTTGCCGCATTTTGTTGTGTACAGTTTGTAGCCCTGTGAGAGTTGTTCAAAAGTTACATCGTTCCATTTTTCTTTTGCCGGAGGAACATCCGACTGCAGGGGAGGTAATATTGAAGGTGAACAGGCGATAACAAAGGTAAAGAGAGGAAACAATCCAATTAGTAAATAATTTCTCAGGTACGTCATTGGCGGGTAATTTTATTAAAGACCTGGGGCACCGTGTCTCTACTACATCTATTATTATAATCCGAATCCCACAAACAACCGCACTTCAAATTTCTCATGCTCATCAAGGTTAATTGATCTTGCAGTCAGATCATCCAACTGCGGCAGAAGATTCAGGATCAGGAAAAATTTATCATTGCTGAAAAACAGGGTTGGTCCTGCAAAAAGGGTTGCATGTTCCCACTCACCTTTGACAATTTCATTGTGATTCCTTAATTCAATGCCAAATCCGAGCGATGGCTTTACCATAAACATATATCCCAGGCCATTTTCGAAGACGGTTTCTTTCGCCATCTCAACTTCACCGGCCTCCGCTTCAAATTCCATTTCATACTCCCCAACAATATTTGCCGCAAAAATATTCTTTTCGGTTCTTTTGTCAAAGAGCAGTTTTCCTTCCAATTCAATCTCGTGGGCTGCAAGCGTATATTCACCGTACAACGCAAAGCCAAAAGGGTTCAATGACGGATCAGCAATATTATATTTCCATTCATTGGAAAATGAGAATGATGATGATTTTGTCAATGAAACAACGCTGTCTTCTCCTGCAACCGATGGCTTCACAACGGCAGTTGTTCTGTGTGAGCCATTGAGATAAATTGCCGTTTGCAGTTTATCGGTTAGTCCGACCTCAAATTCAGCGCGTTGATCAAGGCGGTTATACAGGTTTTCCCTTCCTGCGCGGTAGGTGTTCCAGATTTCAATATCAAATCCGCCTTTTGGGAGAGTTGGCGTATCATACAATCTCCCGAAGTGCCTGTCCTGGCTATTACCGGAATTTCCGGCTGCCAGGATGGCAATGCTGATGCAAATCATTTTTTTCATATTGGATAGAATTTTTGGATGGTTATGCTCATTAGATTGGTTGTACTTAATTTACTTTTTCTATTTCCCGTATTGAATTATTCCCCCCTCCCTTAGGGAGAGGCCGCCTGCCCCGATAGCGCATTTCACCGGGGGGGGATTTCTAAAACATCTTCATCCACATTATTCGTACTAAATCATCGCTTGCTTCGGTAAGTCCGATAGCAAAACCGACAACAACCATTGAATTATTTTTAAGGTGCAACATAACAGACGGTTGGAAATAGTGCTCCTGGCGCGAAAAATCTATCCCTGCGTTTTTCGTATCACCGGCAGTGCCGAGGAATTCAAACGCAAATGAACCTGGTTGCAGGTGGCGGTTGTCGCCCTTTTTCAAAAGATTCATTCCGCATGAAATACAGGTACCCGGTACCGATGATATTATTTCAGGGTGCATAGGACAAATAAACATTTCACTCTTCGCATGGGAATGTATTTTATTCATCAAACCGAACGAATAACCGAAAGCGGTATAACCCGAACGGGTGTCAAGTTCATTGATCCAGTTAAAGGCGACATTCCAGTTCTTTATGTTCTGGGATAGAATCAATCTTGATTCAAGAATTTTTTCACGGTCGGCTTCTTCCTCCTCTTCAGCATAGGGAGGATTCATCCACCCGCTTGTTTCCATTTTGAACCGGGTTTCTGCTGAAAGTCCCTCGTATTCAAAATAAATTGTGGGATTCAATGGTATTTCCTTTTTAACCAGGCGATATCTTGTTTCAAATCTGAAACCGGTAAAGCGGGTTATCCCGGTTCCGAACTCCTCGAATCCTTCCACCATAAATTCAAGTTCAAGTTTATCGGTCGGGTTGAAACCGATTTTGGGCATCTGGGAGAGGAATTCCCTTTGTCCCTCTTCCTTGTCGGGAACAGACGGATTGGTATGATCAAACATCAGCATGAATTCCACTTCTCCTTTCTCTATTTCATGGCCGTAGGTAGTGATGTATCCCTCCTGGGCTGACATCGCTGAAGGAAGAAGCATTAGCGGTAGTAAAAACAACAGGATACTGCCTGATCGTGATGACATATTGATTTTTTAGTTTAGAATGATTCTAAATAACGGGTCAAACGTACGGAGAGTTCCTATCCTGTAAATACCACGAATAGGGTAAATTACAGGAAGGGATAGAAATAAAGTCAATTTGCGGTTGACACTTGAAGCCGATTGGAATCAAGCAGGTTTTCACGGACGGCATACATGACGATTCCTGCCGTATTATTCACCCCGATTTTGGACATGATATTTTTACGGTGAGTATGAACAGTATGGGAACTGAGGTAGAGTTTTGCGGCAATCTCTTTATTTGTGTATCCTCCTGCAATCAGTTTAATGATTTCAATTTCCCGGTCGGTGACTCTGACAGGGTCGCAGTTTTCGCAATTCTTTCCGGTACAACATGACCTGTCCCTGTTCTGGTCAACAAGAAATTCAAGAATCTTATTGCAAAAAAATTTTTCCCCGATCAGTACTGATGCCATGGCTTCAATAATCTCCTCCCTTCCGCATTCCTTCAAGACATACCCGGTTACACCGGAATCGAGAACTTTTATCATTTCTTCTTTTTGCTCCCTCGCGGAGATGACTAACACGGGCAATCCAGGATAAATATTTTTTACTTCGGAAACCTGTTCCATTGAGAAGCCCGAAGAGGTGTGATCAATAATGAGTAAATCGGGATGGGAATTAAAAAGGGTATTGGAAAAGGCATCCGCATTTTCCGCAATACCGCAGACAGCATAATTTTTCAAGTCACCGATAAGGGATGTCAGTCCCGATCGCGATAAAAAATTTCCGTCTGCGATAAAAATCCGGAGTTTTACCATAACTTGTTGAATTATGGGGACAAAAGTACATACAATTTTCTTATTTAGAATGATTTTAAATAAGAAATATCATGATTTTTGTCAGAATCCTACCGGATAGGTCTTACCCTCTTCAGCAATATCGGTTTCAGGGAAGACCTGCCGTGCTTCCTGCAATAGAATTGAGAGGTCGTTGTATCGGGAAGAAAAATGGCCGAGAAGGAGTTTTCTTACTTCGGCATGTTTGGCAATATAACCGGCTTCCTCTGCTGTTGAATGAAATGTTTCGCGTGCACGGCTGCTTTTATCGTTTGCGAAAGTTGAATCGTGGTACAGGAGATCGCTTTTCCTTAAAAACGGGATGAGCGATTCGTCATATACAGTATCGGTACAGTAAATATAGCGTCTCGGAGAATGAGCCGGCAGGGTAAGTTCGCGGTTGGGGACGGTAGTTCCGTCAGCGGTTTGCAGATCACTTCCCTTTTTTATGGTTGCTATGTCTTTAAACGATAAAGAATACTGTTCAATGACTTCCTTCCTGATATTGTGAAGGGGTGGTTTTTCCGAAAAAATAAAACCCCAGCACTCAATACGGTGTTTCAGCGGAAAGGATTCAATAAAAATCCGGTCATTTTCATATAAGGTTTCTTTTCCGCCAGAGGCGCCTGCCTGTTCGGTAGGCAGGGATCCGACTTTGTCGGAACCGAAAAATCCAAGCGGATGGAATTGCAATGGAAAATCAAGAACCACCTGCGACCGGTTAAACATAATGTCTATTATTTCTTCAAGGTGACCAGGGCAGTAAATATGGAGGGGGTTTTTCCTGCCCAGAAGGTCCATTGTGGAAATCAACCCGGGCAGGCCGTAAAAATGATCCCCGTGGAGATGGCTGATGAAGATATGATTAATGCGCTGGAACCTGATATGGTATTTGCGGAGGTTGATCTGTGTGCCTTCACCACAATCAACCAGAAAGATTTGTTCATTGAAGTTGACAACCTGGGAAGCCGGGTATCGTTCAAGTGTAGGGGTAGCGGAACCGGCTCCCAATACGGTAACCGAAAAGGGTACCATTTAATCAGTTACCACAGTCATTCTGCGGGTTTCAGTATTTCCGTTACTTTCAAGAGAATAGAAATAAATTCCTGGCAAAAGTCCTTTAGCGGAGAATTCAAATGTATTAGCGCCCGGAACGGCATTGATTTTCCGAGTAAAAATCATATTCCCAAGAAGATCATAAACCTTAAAATTGTAAACTGATTTTATCTGGGAATTGAATTCAATAGTTGTAATCCGGCTAAAAGGATTGGGAGTGTTCCTGTGCATTTTTGCTTCCCCTGAAAATTCTCTGATAAGGACCGGTGTCGCTACAATCAAAGTGCAATAATTGTACGTTACAGGAGGATCAAATATTGATGTATAAACCGTAGTATTTGCCTGCAAAGGAAAAGTTCCGGTTTGGGATGGAGTACCCGAAATAAGTATACAACCGGAAGTTCCGCCCAGCCAAGTGCAGGATGGGGGGCTACATTGATAATTAGTTAAACCCGTAGGTAATCCGTTCACATTTGTAATTTTAAGTGAATCTATAGCAATAGTACCGAAGGGATTTATTGTAGTGTCAGCCGGGACATTCACTGTAATTATGTACGAATATGCCTGTCCGGTAAATGCCGTATCCATCGGGCATGGCGGGTAAATTCCGTCACCGGTATATTGCGGGTCAGGGGTGCAAACCTGCGCTGCAGCCCATCCGAGTGAAAGGAGCAACGCTCCTGCTAAAAGTAAATTTGCTTTTTTCATAGTAATAAAATTTAATTGGTTGTTTGCCAGGAGTTGGGTATTTTTAATGATTTTGTTCAGATTTTGCTTGTGTGGAACTCTGCTTGTCGGTTATTTTTACATATATTATTAAAATAATTGCAGCAATTCCCACAAGTGAAAATAGAATAGTCAATTGGTCCATAAAATTAAATTATTTATCAGTTATTAATGCACCATAAAAACATATTAAAACTACAATTGTCCCAATAAAAAAAGCAGTGGTGGAAATCTTAGAATCAGAAACAAAATAACCAATTACCACTCCACCGAAAATAATGCTACCAAGAGTAATAAAAATTTTTGTAAGATTATCTTTTTGTTTTGGCGTTAAACCCATATCCCGGGGCAAAAATAACAAAAATATTATTACCTGCAAGGACGATTAAATCAAACTCAAATCCTCATTCATTCTTAATGACAACCATTTTCATTGAATATTTTTCATCCTCAATCGTCAGGTTCAATAAAAATAACCCCGGATTTAAAAAAGATAATTTAAAATTCAAATTGTTATCCCCTCTTTGGGTTAAAAATATCTCAGAATAAATTTCTTTACCGGTAAAATCATAAATCTCTGCAATGACTTCAGATGAACCAAGGTAGTTAAAAGACACAGTAGTTTCACCCGATGATGGATTTGGATACAGGGTAATCATATTTCTGTAATTGAAATCATAAATCCCGTCAATAACATTAAAAGACCCTGACATTGAACATCCATTGTCATCAGTAACTGTTACAGAATATGCACCACCGTTAAGTCCGGTTGCAACGCTACCGGAACCGTTCGGAGTTGACCAGGAATAAGAAAAAGGCGGTGTTCCACCGGAGGCAACTACCGTTACAGCCCCGTCATTACCAGAAACTTCGTTTTGTACGGTGGTTCCGGATAAATCAATTTGAGCAGGTTCTGTAACTGTAACCTGCGATATTGCATTGCACCCGCTTGAATCGGTCACTGAAAGAGCATAATTTCCCGCAGCCATGCCGGTGGCAATTGATGTAGTTTGGGCCGGAGTGGTTCCCCAAAGGAAAGTATAAGGTGGAAACCCACCTGTAACGATGGCAGATGCTGAACCATTATTTCCGCCATTGCAGGTAACATTGTTTACTACTGATGTTGATACCGATGGTGAAACAGAAGAATTTACTGCAGCGATGCCGGAGATTGTACAACCGTTGTCATCCGTGACAGTTATACCGTAGGCGCCAACGGCAAGCCCTGTTGCGGATGTTCCGGTTTGACCATTACTCCAGGCATAAGAATAAGGCGGTAAACCACCCGATACCGATACGGATGCGCTTCCGTTGTTGTCGGTGCATAATGTAGTATTGGTTACAGGTATTGAATCAATAACCGGTAGCGGAGTACTGACAACGGTATATGACGCAGTGCCATTGCAACCTGAGTTGCCTGATTCCGATACGGTAACTGAATAGGTGCTGGCTGGTACAGTAACTCCCTGGGTTGTGGAACCATCAGACCAGGAATAATTATATGGACCGGTACAACCGGATCCGTTTGCAGTGAGGAGCTGGATATTGCATCCGCCCGCAGTTGAAGTAATACCAGCGGTTAATTCACATATCACAATCCTGTAATTTGTAAATGTAAGAGGCACAGGTATTACTGTAGAAATAATATGCGAATATCCGGTCATACTCACCGTAATATCAAAAACACCCGCCTGGGTAGGTGTTCCATAAATTACGGCACAACCCTGTTGTCCGCCATTCCATGCGCATCTGTACTGGTTACATACATACGATAAACCTGGCGGTAATCCTGAGACGCCATTGTTATTAACTTTGGCTGAATCAACAGGCATTCCGTTATACTGGGGGTCAATAGCCCCGCCATCGGTAGGAATTTTGAAATTCAGTACTGTTTCATAATAAGCGCCCCGGCAGCCGGGAGGAAAATCCTCGACCGTATCGGGCCAAATGCCAAAAGCGGAATCGGCATATAACGGATTGGGCGTACAGGTTGGTTGTGCAAGGACAGTAAGCGGAGCAATCAGCAGCAGTAAAAATAAATTTGTAAATTGTTTAATCATGTTATTCAAAATTATATTTATACTAAGCCCCTTGTAATTTGGTATAAAAACCTAACAAAAGTAATAATAAACAGTCAAACGGGGTGCCTGATAAAAAAAACAATCAACAACGGGTGTTAAAAAAGTACAGCAATTTTTAAAATTACCCGAAAAACTATTTTTTGTATTATTGCCATTTTTGGAAGGGATCATGAATCGCATAGCAGTAAGTATTATCTGTATTTCTTTCGTTACCCGTTCTGTTCTCTACGGGCAAGACGGTGCTTTACAGGGCAAGGTTGTAAGCCAAAAAAGCAAAGAGCCGCTAATCGGGGTTAACATAATTATCGATGATACAAGCGGCACGGTGACCGGGATTGACGGACACTACTTGTTGAAATTATCTCCCGGCATTCATTCTGCGCAATACCGTTTTCTCGGCTTTAAAACGCAGGTTCATAAAATATTGATTAACCAGGGTGAAACTGTGACAAAAAATATTGAACTGGCTGAAAGTGTGACTGAACTTGACATTGTTGTTGTATCGGCCGGCAAGTTTGAACAACGGATTGAGGATGTAACGGTGTCAATGGAAGTCATCAAACCGCAATTAGTCACAAGTAAAAACACTTATAACCTTGAGAATCTCATGGATCAGATTCCTGGTGTTAATATTGTTGACGGACAATGCAACATCAGGGGAGGGAGCGGATACAGTTACGGTGCCGGAAGCAGGGTACTGGTACTGGTTGATGACATACCAGCCCTTGCCTCTGATGCCAATGATGTTAAATGGAATTTCCTCCCTGTTGAAAACCTTGAACAGATTGAGGTAATAAAAGGAGCATCTTCAGCATTGTTCGGTTCTTCGGCATTGAATGGGGTAATTAATATAAGGACCGCCTATCCGAAAGATATTGCAGGTTCCGGATCTGGAAAACCGGTGAATTCCCAGACCATTATCAATGTATTTCACGGTTTTTATTTTGATCCTGTACGCAGGGACACACTCGGAAATTTCAGGGACAGCAGCGGTAACCTATACAAGCCGTTGAAATGGTGGAATAATTCGCAGCAGATTTACACTGGCGCCAATTTGATGCACAGCCGGAAAATTAAAAACCTGGATCTTGTTGTTGGCGGAAATATTTTTTCTGACCAGGGATACCGGCTGGGTGAATATGAACAATGGACAAAGGGTTTTGCCAATACCCGGTACCGGTTCAAGAATAAACTGGAAGGATTATCCGTTGGTCTGAACACTACATTGATGCGCAATAACGGTGGCTGGTTTTTTATCTGGGCGGATGCAGATTCTGGCGCTTACATTCCCAAAGGAGGATTAGATACTGCCACAACCACTATCTCCATTTATACCACTACAAGAACTAATATTGATCCGTATATTGCTTATGTGGGAAAAAAGGGAATGAAACTGAGTTTCAGGAACAGGTATCTCAATACCAACAACATGAATAATACAAATATGGGTTCCAATGCCGATTATTATTATACAGAGTTTCAGTTTCAAAAGCAATCGGCCGATAATTTTACTTTCACAACCGGGTACGTTGAGACATATTCGGTGGTTAAGTCACAATTATATGGTGATCATTTTGGTTCAAATTTTGCTTTATACGCTCAGGCCGATAAGAGATTTAACCGGTTGTCAATCTCTCTTGGTTTCCGGGGGGAATATTATCGTCTTGATACCGCACAGACCGTATCAACATGGGAACTGGGATCCATAAAGTTACCCTTGCAGCCGGTAATGCGGTCTGGTCTAAACTACCGGCTTCTTGAAGAAACCTACCTGCGCGCTTCTTTCGGACAGGGATATCGTTTCCCATCGATTGCCGAAAAGTACATTTCAACTTCGGTCAGCGTAATTAAAGTATTACCTAATCCTGGACTTCAGCCGGAACTCGGTTGGAGTTCTGAATTGGGTATTAAACACGGTTTTAAAGTTTCAAACTGGAAAGGATATCTTGATTTTGCCGGATTCTGGACGGAATACCGGAGTATGATTGAATTCACTTTCGGCACTTTTTACCCGGCTTCTATTCATCCCGACAGTATGCTGAATGATCCTGCCGGCTATTTTATGAGAAAATATGGATTTCCAAATCTGGCACTAGCCGGCAAAGCAGCGATGGATACAGTTTTGGCTTACACAGGTTTTAAGTCACTAAATATCGGGAGTTCACAAATCCGAGGGTTTGAATTCAGCATGACGGGAACAGGGAAAATTGGAAATCTGACCGCCTACATACTGGGTGGATATACATTTATGGATCCGGTCAATTTCAATCGCGATTCGTCTTACATTTCCACTCTATCCGACCCGACTAACAATATCTTAAAATACCGGTTCAGGCACATGGCAAAGGTCGATATCCAACTGGTGTACGGTAAATTCACGGCAGGATGGAGTACCAGGTACAACAGTTTTACTGAAAATGTGGATGCTGCATTTGAGGATCCGGTGATTATTAGGGGCGTAAGGAAATACCGGTCAACTCACAACAAGGGAGATGTAGTTTGCGATGCCCGCCTTTCTTACAGCGCTTCCGAGAATTCCAGAATTTCGCTCGTTTCCAATAATATCTTCAACCGCGAATATATGGGCAGGCCCGGTGATATGCAGCCGCCAAGAACGCTTGCCATTCAGTATTCAATGAAGTTTTAGTGAAAACATCCGAAGTTTTTAAAACTTCGGATGTTTATGCTGGGTTTTCAAAATTTCGAAAGTTTTCACAACGAATCCCCCCTCAACCTTCTAAATCTCTTTCTTGCTTCAACGGTGTACAAAGAGCCGGGGAAATCATGCAGGATCTTCTCATAAAGTTCTTTGGCTTTTTCGGGATTTCCAAGAGTTTTCTCGGTGAGTTCGGCAAGGGCGAACAGCGCATCATCGGCAAGTAGGTCATAATAATAAGTATTGACAATTTCCTCAAGCACTTTGGCAGCATTCACAACCTGGCTTCTTCGAATCAGTAGCTTATATTTCAGAAAAAGGGCATCGTCAACGAGCGTATGGCCCGGGAATAGTCGTAATAATGTATCAATGGTAACCAATGCGAGTGAGTCATTATTGCGGAAACAAAGGAAATCGGCACGGGAATAAATTGAAAGCGGTATGGTACTGGTATCAATAGCAAGATTATCAGAAATAAGGAGAGACAGTTGCATGGCATCATTGGCAATCAGTTTTGAAGTAGACGCCTTAAGCACATCCAATTGCGCCTGCGCCCAATCAAATTCCCCGATATAGTAGGAGAGTTTTGCATTGCGGAATTTTGCTTCATGCCCGACAGGTTCATTTTTAAATGATTTTTCTACCTGGGAATATATGAGTGTTGCATCCCAAACTTCACCCGTCAACAGGTAAATATCAGCAAGTTCAAGTTTGCATAGGGCGGTGTTCTCAATGTTGATTCCGGATTGGGAAAGCAATTCATTCAGGGACCGGATGGCCGCTTCACATTTGTCCAGGTAAAAAGCCCGCATGTGGGCAAGCCGCCTGATGAGAGGGGCAGTCACGGACGAATTGCCGAATTCATCAATCACATCCAAATAATTTTGTTCCAGTACCAACAGTCCGGAAAAATCTGAATTCGGTACGGATGTCAATTTATCATACTCAGCATTCAGCAATTCAATCCTCGCAGTAATGTAATAGTGGTTATCGGAACCCTTTTTTATTATATATTGATAACATTGTATTGCCGCATCAAAATCCTTGTTGCTTGCTGCGGTTCTTGCCAGCGAAATCATGCGGCTTCCGTCCTCTTTATTCCGCATATCGATGGCTTTTGCCTGCTGAAATGCCGAAATAAAATCCTTTTGCTGAATGAAAAGCCAGAAGAGCATTTCAGAATAAACCGGGTTATCGGGAGTGAGTTGCTGGTTCCGGAGAAGTTCCCTGCGGATTGTTCCTTCAATATCATGGGCATGGTTCGCAGCAATAGCGTTTTGAAATAAATCCTCAATTTTTCCAATCATTTCCGGATGTTCATTGGCAAGTGCTATGTATTCCTTTACCATCTCAGGATATTTTTTCTGTTTCTCATAGATTCCTGCAATCTCAGTCCTGAAGTTATTAAAGCCGTTAAAGATTTTCCTTCCTTTAAGATATGCTTCAATGGCAAGGTCAGTCATATCCCTGCCCAGGAAGGAACCTGCCACGCGCTGTACCTGCCGTTCATCGGCTTTAATCAGCCGTATCACTTCACGATATAATTCATCTGCTTTTTTCTGGTTACCGCTGCATTGAAAAATATATCCCTGGTCAATCAGATAACTTAATTCGCTCCTGTCAGATTTTATTATCCTGCCTGTGATTTTCAGGGCTTTGTCAAATTCTTTCAGTTTGATAAGGCAATTGAGGTAATATTTGTAGTAAACCGGATTTTCCCTGTCCTGGTTAAAAAGGTTTTCATAATAAATTACGGCTTTATCAAATTCACCGCTGTTGTAATATTGGGCGGCAAGTTGTTCATCGGTTCCCGGCTGTGAAACAGAAAGGTATGGAATCCATAAAATAAAAAGAGAAAGGGTAACAGAAATTTTCAGATGGTGAAAAATATTTGAATAATTCATAAATCAAAAGCAAAAAATTTATGATCGAAACCCGTTACTATTCACTCCAAATTACAAATTATTATTGGTCATTGCAATTTAACTCTGTGTAACTCAGTGTACTCTGTGCTCTCTGTGTTGAAGAATTTTTAACACAGAGTTCGCTGAGATAACAGAGTTTCACAGAGGGGGTGAATAGTAACCGAAACCATTAAATTAATTTCCAAAACATATTAAACGGATAATACGATGTTTTTGTTTCAATTTCACCCGGTAATATTATTTCCACGCTTTCACAATCAATCCCGTCCCGTTCCGCCATTTTATCACTACATCCAGCCAGTTCAGTACAAAAGAAATGGGATATGTCAGCAGGTAGTAAAACGGTAAAAGAATAAAAAATATTTTACTGAAATTCAGCATAACCATCGGGTATTTCATGGATAACCGCCATGAAATCTTTCCGGGGATTCCATAAGAATAGCGGGTTTCAACTTCAGAAAATCCTGCCGTTTTCAATTTATTTTTAATTTCAAAAATATTATAGCCGCTTCGTACATGTTCTTCTACAAATGGCGTATCAGTGGCAGGTTGGTCTCCCGGATCCCGGTCGGATGGCGTTGATAGCAGAAGCATACCACCATCCTTCAGCGATGAATGGAAATTAGTAAAGACCCTGACATCATCAACAATATGTTCCATAACATCCACCGAAAGTATCAGGTTGAACGATTGCGGCTGGATAAACTCGGTTAGATCTGCGGTTCTGAAAAATACATATGACCGGCCCATGTCATAAAAAAATTTATTGGCTGCTGCGCATAAATCACGCTGGATGTCAACTGAAAGTATGTTCCAACCGCTATCCATTGAGGAAAGGAAGTAGGTATATTGCCCGAATCCGCCACCGGCATCAAGTATATGAACCGGGGTTCCTTTGGGGATCAGCCGTGACCAGTTTTTTAATTCCCGGTGTATATGCCATGTGCGAAGCAGGAGGAGATCAAGGAGTTTATAGGATAATACCTTCAGGTAAGGTGACTTGTTAAAGAAAACGCTGACAGATTTTTTAATAGGTTCGTAATGCATAATACTAAACAAGTGAATAATTACCGCTTGGCAAGAAGCCGTTCGATGTTTTCGGCATAATCCAGGGAGTCATCAAGGTAAAACAGCAATTCAGGCATGGAACGCACCTGCCTGCGGATCCGGCCGGATAACTCGTAGCGCAATCTGCCGGTTTTGCTTTTTATTTTTTCGATTACTTCATTTTTATTTTCAGTTCCGAAGATGCTGATAAATATTTTTGCAACCGACATGTCCGGGCTCATCCTGACACCGGTTACCGTAACCATCAAACCGGGGAAATGTTCACTTGATTCACGGAGGAAAATGTTTCCCATCTCCTTTTGAATGAGTCGCGATATTTTATTCTGACGGACGGAAGCCATAATGGGTGCAAAAGTACTATTATTGACGTACAAATTCTCTTGCAAGTTTTTCCATGTCCATTCCGTCAAAATCACCGGAGGTCATCATGAGAAGAACAGTTCCGGAGCGGGATAGGGATGCTATTTTTTTCTTCAGGTCAGCGCTGTCGGATATAACCTCCAGGTTATTCCTTCCGAACCCTTCCCTGATTTTTTCCGGGTCTAACGGTCTGAGTTTTTTGAGTTCAACAGCATGAGGATTAAAATATACAAACGCCTGGTCGGCATCATCAAGTGAATGACGGTACTGGGACAGGAACGAAACATTCAGTGAACTGAAGGTGTGCAATTCCAGGCAGGCGATGATTGTATGCAATGGGAATTGTTTCTTTACAGCCGATAAAGTGGCAGTCACTTTGGAAGGAGCATGTGCAAAATCCCTGAATATTAAGGATGAGTTTGCCTGTGCCAGTAATTGAAGGCGGTTCTTTGCCCCGCTGAAACTTCCGACAGCCCGGTAAAATTGATCATCCTGCAGTCCGAGTTCCCTGCAAACCGCCATCGCACCGCTGATATTATATAAATTATGATCGCCAAATATGGAAAGTTTTACATTTTCAGGACTAATTCCATCTCTGTTTTCACTTTTACCGGGTAATAAAAAAGTAGTTCCGTTTTCAAGTTTATGAGGATGAATGCCATAGAGTATTTTACGGACACCGGGGGGGGAATTTTTGGTGATCTCCTTCAATAACGGATCATCAACGCAAAAAATAAGCGTACCCCTGTCGGGTATTTGTCGTACAAATTTCCTAAACTGGTCGGTATAAATATCCGGATCGGGGAATACATTAATATGATCCCATGCAATCCCGCTGATGAGTGCAATATGCGACTTGTAGTGCAGGAATTTCGGCTGACGGTCAATGGGGGAGGAGAGGTATTCATCGCCTTCAAGCACTATCAGGGGGGCTTTATCGGTCAGACGAATGTTTGAATCAAAACCGGGGATGGCTGCCCCCGACATATAATCAAAATCTATCCCGTTGTTCCTGAGAACATGCAGAATAATTCCTGTTATTGTGGTCTTGCCATGGCTCCCGGCAACAACAACCCGTTTTTTATTTTTTGATTGTTCATAAATGAATTCAGGATAAGAAAATACCGGTATTTTTAAGTTCTGCGCCTGTTTAAGTTCGGGATTGTCGGCACGGGCGTGCATCCCGAGGATAACGGCATTTAAACCCGGATGAATTTTATCCGGAAACCAACCCGTTTCAGCAGGTAAAAGGTTGCACCGGGCAAGATTGGCGCGGGCAGGTTCATAAATTTCATCATCGGAACCGGTAACCTCATACCCCTTTTTATGCAGTTCAATGGCTAAGCCGTGCATGGCGCTTCCGCCAATAGCAATGAAATGAATTTTCATAGGAGGAAAAATGGAAATCCAGGCGGGCGAAGATACAAAGAAGGTATATGGCGCTGACAATATTTGTACCTTCGCCATGTGTACGATAAAATGGGATACCTATATAGACGAGACCGTAATAAATTATAGAGACGAGACAAGGTCTCGTCTCTACATACCCATTGTTAGAAACGTCTAAATTGTCGTTCATCCAGCCATCGTTAATCGGTGTAATCAGTTTAATCATAATAATCGGTGCTAATGAAACTCTATTCTGTCAATACCGGTTTTTTTAAACTTGACGGTGGCGCGATGTTCAGCGTAGTACCCAAATCCATTTGGAACCGTACTAACCCTGCTGATCAGAACAATATGATATCCCTTGCCATGCGGGCATTGCTTATTGAAGATGGCAATCGTTTGATACTTATTGACAATGGGATCGGGAACAAACAGGATGATAATTTCCTCAGATTTTATTTCCTGCATGGTGATGATTCGCTTGACAAATCACTGAAAAAATACGGGTTTGAACGCAGTGATATTACGGATGTCATAATTTCCCATCTTCATTTTGATCATTGCGGTGGCAGCGTGAAATGGAAAGATGATCGTTCGGGTTTTGAACCAACTTTCAAAAATGCCGCTTACTGGTCAAATAAAAAGCAATGGGACTGGGCATTATCACCGAACCGGAGGGAAAAAGCAAGTTTTCTCAGTGAGAATATTGTACCTGTTCAGGAATCAGGGCAATTGAAGTTTGTTGAAGAAAACCAGGAAATAATTCCGGGGATTTCACTCATGTTCTCATTCGGACATACCGAAGGAATGATGCACCCGGTTATCAGGTATAACGATAAGACCGTGGTTTATGTTTCAGATATGATTCCTACCTCGGGGCATTTACCTGTTCCTTATGTGATGAGTTATGATGTGCGACCGCTGGTGACGATGGCTGAAAAGGAGAAATTTCTTAAGCATGCTGCAGAGAATGATTTTATTCTGTTCTTTGAGCACGATCCGGTCACTGAATGTTGCACGCTCCAGATTACCGAAAAAGGAGTTCGCCTCCGGGAACGGTTTTTGACAAGTGAGATATAATTTTTTGTTACTCAATACAAACGTGTTTTTATGCCACTAAAACACAAAAAATTCACTAAAATTTTGTGACAAAAATTTACATCTTTCAATCTACCCGGTTGAGTAGTGACAATTTTTTCTAATTTTACTTTAAAATTCAACGAAATGAATTGGGTTTTGTTATTCATTCACTACATTTTTCCTGTTGTTTTATGCACCTTTTTTCTGATTCCGGTCAAAACGGATGCCCAGCCCCCCGCTTTTTACAACTATTATCTTGACGGTAACGGATACCTGGTGCAGAAAATGTGGGATAAAGCCATTGAAAACTACAACAAGGCGTTGACGGTATATACTGTAGATTATGTCTATTTCAACCGCGGAAATGCAAAATTCGGGTTAAAGGATTACAAAGGCGCGATTGCCGATTACGACAAGACCATCAGTTTAAACAATGAATATTCAACTGCTTATTACCAGAGGGCGCTTGTCCGGTTCGCTATGGGAGAAAACCTTGCCGGCTGTGAAGATATGAAAATGGCCAAAAAATATAACTGTCCCGGTGCCAACGATGAATTTA
Organism: Bacteroidota bacterium; assembly: GCA_016193485.1. Taxonomy (GTDB): domain Bacteria; phylum Bacteroidota; class Bacteroidia; order JACPRZ01; family JACPRZ01; genus JACPRZ01. The sequence goes on from JACPRZ010000035.1 coordinate 57,388, forward strand.
AGAAGAACTGCAAGCAGTAAAAGTATACCTCCGCTATTTTCTGATATCCCTTCAATTCTTTACTACCTTTGCATAAAATTTTAGAAACGGAGAGATGGCCGAGTGGCTGAAGGCAACGGTTTGCTAAACCGTCATACGGTTGATAAACTGTATCGAGGGTTCGAATCCCTCTCTCTCCGCAAGTGTGGACTGCCTCGCTAAAAAGGGGGTATGTCCCTGCCTGTCCGGCAGGCAGGTATTTTTTTTGCCTTCATAACTCTTTGATAATTCAGAGATCGCTCTGAATACGGAATTCACACCGGAGGTTTGAAATCTGCAGAAAGCGATTTTTCCAAATCCTGCATAAATTGCAGGATTATCTGTGTTGGCATTGGGTATTTATACCCAAATGGCCCCTGATAATAACAGTACCGGGTCTTTAATTTAAAAAAATAGGTAACTTTGTATCCCTGTTATCCTCTCCTATGTCCGGATCGCGTACATTTAAAGCGCTGCTGAATACATATCGCGGACTTGTCAAGCGAAATCCAGGGAATAGCAGGTTACTGATGGCGAGGGGTGTCTTGTATCACCTCTTTGGAATGCATAAAAAAGCCCTGAAGGATTTTAACCGGTTGCTCGCTTTACGATCAGGTACAGCGGCCATCTATTTTTTACGAAGCGACTGTTATTTTAATCTGGGAAACTTCATGCTTGCATGGAAGGACCTGATGAGGGGAAGAATGATCTCCATTCAAAATGGGTCACCGGGAAAGAGGACAACCCGTGCAAAATATATTCATAAACCGGAAGAGTTCACCCCCGGGGAAAAAGCGGAAATAGCCGAAATATTGCACTATGAAAGAAACCGGATTTTCTATACTCTGATACCTGATATTTTCCTACCCCCGGGCTCTGAAAAAGTGAAATGAGAGTGACAAACACACTTCACTCTTCGTAACTAAAAACCGATAACCATGAAACAGCCCCGTGCAGTAATACCGGCAAGCGAAAAAAAAATACCCCCGCATGAAGAACTACTCATAGGAACAGACCGTATCGCAGTTGATTTTCTCCAGCAAATGCATTCGGCCTTAAAAGACCGCGATCCGGACGACCTGAGTCTGCTTGAAAAAAAGTGGCTCCAACAGGTCGAGAAACTTTATATGGGCAAGGAACTATTCGATTCCCGGAGAATTCTGAAATTGCTTGAACACACCTATGATGTATTGCGGAAAAAGAATCCCTGGACAATGGAGGAAGAAGCGATTTATTCCATGCTTGAAAAGATTGTTTTTCTGAAAGCAAGGGAAGAATCATTCAAAAAGTTCTTTGACGATGTTGAAAAAGCGATTGCATCGGTGATCCAACTTGACTTTACCGCTAAAGTTCCGGTTTGTGACCTGGTGCTGAACAAACACAATATTTTCAATTATGCCGCTTTAACGCTGAATATGATCGTTTCTAAAATGGAGACCTCGGTGGTTTCCGTCAAGGCGGTAAATACGTTTTTTTCAGCAATTCCCGGTATTGCTGTTATTGTAACCGATTCGTCAGAAAAGATCAGGTTTGTTAATTCCTTTGCAGAGCAACTTCTTGATATGGAGGCAAAAGATTTGTCAGGGCTTCCTATAGGAAAAATCTTAAGAAAACATAAATCCGTTATCCGGCAATTCCGGAAGGAGGGTTCAGTAACAGATGCCAGGGTAAAATTGGTTTCTGTAAAAAACAGACAACGAACGGCATCCCTTAAACTGACCATTCCAAAACCCATCAGCGATAAGAGCGAAGTGGACGAAATCATTTACCTCCTTCGTTCGGGCGATGATGCTCAGTCCGAATACAATCTTAACCTTGCCCGCGAAGCGCACGATAAAATCGCCCCCCTGAATACGATGGCAGGGATAGCAGACCTGCTTAAAGAAAGAATGAAAGATAAAGAGTCAAAAAAATTGATCGGGTTTCTCGAAAAAAACATCCATTCCGTTAAAGAGAATGCCCTCAATGCCCTTAATTCTTTTATGGGCAAAACTATATCCGGGGGGAGCATACAAAACACGGATGTTTACAATCTGGTAAATGAGATAGTGGATGGATTGCGCTATTGCGATGGTTTCAATGAGATCACCATTAAAAACAATTTAAAGAAAATGCGCAGGGTAAAAAGCAACCCCGTTCTCCTGCGGTCCGTTTTCCAGAACCTGATCCATAACGCCATTAAATTCCGCAAACCGGGACGCCCCAATCTGGTTTCCGTTTACGGGAAAGAAATGGGACCGGAAGGATACTTGTTCTGCGTTAAAGACACAGGAGTTGGCATACCCCCGAAAGATCATGAGAAAATATTTAAGAAAGGATTCAAATCCGGAAGCAGCAATGGTTTCGGGGCCGGGTTGCATCTTGTCAGGCAAGCCCTTGCTGAAATGAAAGGAGAAATTGACGTCATCAGCAACCAGGGAACGGGTGCAACATTTTTAGTATTTATCCCATTGCAGTAACAACGTTTGCAACCTTTTGGGCAGTGTCTCCTTAGTGCGCCCTTCATGATGAAGAAACGCCTTTCGGAAAGGCGGATGCTTTAGCAACTTCTGTTGCTCTGTCCGCTTCCTGATTCAGTTCATTACTTACTGCCATTGAATTGATAACGTCAGAATTATAATGATCCAGCACCTGTATATAAGCGCATTGCGGAACAGCACGTGCACCGAATTTACGCTTTACATCGGAGGCGGTAAAGCCAAGAAGAATTTTATTCGCTTTCAGTTCCGTTGCGCGGAGAACGGTTTTGTATAAGGTGTATTTGTACAGGTTATGGGTCCGCACATAGTTGTAATCCAGCCCGATTATTACTCCGCAGTAGTTATTTGCGGCCGTAATGATGCTGAACGTGACAGCGACCGGGATGCTCTTTCCGGCAGGAGAATACTCGGGTTTTAACGTCACCTGCATGATTTCGCACTTTTCCGAAGCACTCATGATTGCAAAGAATTTTACCGGCAGGTCAAAGGTGTTCAGTTCAAAACTTTTTTCTTTCACGTTTTTATAAAGCCGGTACCATGTTTCCAAATCATGGGGTTCAGTATGCCTCACTATTTCGCATTCGAAAAAATGCTCATATTTAAGAACATTATCCCTGATATACTTCCTGTTTTTGGTGTTGAAGAGATCAAGATATTCTTCCGGTGTTGTCCAGTTTAATTCCTCTATAACATTATGCCCGGGCAGGTTGATTTTCAAAAAACCCTGCTCCATTAAAAAATCATCCATTTCCATATCTTCTGCCGGAAAATCCCTTAGCAGGAGGGCTTCGGCTTTCTGCCGTGCCTGTTCATCCCATATCGTATCGAGCAAAAGCATGAAAAATTTTTTCCAATCGGGCATGGTTCTGTCAATGTACAGATGGCTTCCTTCGGTCAGCAATGAGCCCATCATAAACGACTTTGAGCAGAGCAAGTATGGATCTTCTCTTCTTTTTAATTCAACCTGGTACGAAACGGAACCATTTGAGAGCATATCATCTTTGCATAATGCCACGGTAAAAAATGCAGCAAGCAGCGGTTTGCTTTCATGGTTCCTGATAATGTAATAATGAAAGTCCCAGTTATCTTCCGGCCGGTTATTTCCGATAAAAATTTTTTCAAGCACACGGAGCCATTGCCAGTCGTACGAGCTACCGCTTCCCATCAACCTGTCCCACAAATCAGAGTCAATATTTTCAATGGTGTTTTCATGCTGCACCAGGTATGCCGGACCTTTAAGCAGTGCATGGCACACACCCTTGTCTTCCGGTAGCCGGTCGTTAAAATCCTTCACCTTCCGGAAAGCGCGGTAAATATCATTCATAGAGCGCCCCTCTTCAGCGAGCGCCACAGGAAGGTGATCTGCAAGTTTTACCACCAGATTTTCAATGTCAGCATACGTATGATGCAACGTAACCGTAAACCGTAAGCCGGTGCAGGTCTCCGGTACGGCAGGAAAGACGGCAAGATTTGTATAAAATCCTTCATCCATCATTCTTCGCACCATGTTATAGCCGACACGTGTAAGTCCAAGACCGATAAAATTTATAGGCGTCTCCGGGTTGGAGATTACCGGCAGTTCATGGTGCAGAAGCAGGTCATGGCAGTAGCGTAATCTTGCTTTCAGTCCCTCCTGCCGCTGGTAAATCTCATCGCTGAGATGAATCCTGGCGGATGCAATTCCAGCGGCTATCACCGGAACCTGGTGCGGTCCAGAAAAAATCATTGGTCCTCCGCAGTTTTTTACTTTCAGCATCATTTTTTCATCCGGGAACACAAATAATCCTCCTCCAGCGCCAAACGCTTTATTCAGCGATGTAGCAAGAACCATTCTCGGATGAAGTTCAGCCCGGCTGAGAACAAAACCGGTCCCATTTTTCCCGGCAATGCTCATCCCGTGGGCATCGTCAACATAAACATGGAGTTGACTGTAACTTTCCAACAGATGAATGATCTTCCCGACAGGCGCATAATCGCCATACATGGAATATATTCCATCCATCAGGTACCATATCCTTTTATGCGCAGATACAAGTTCTCTGATTTTGATCTCCAGTTCTTCCAGGTTATTGTGGCGGACAATGCGAATATCAACTCCCCTGAATTTCATCCTGAAAGCGGCTTCCTGAACGCTCGCATGAACCTGCTGGTCCAGGATCATGGCGTCCCCCTCTTCTACCACTACCGGGATTACCGCATGATGGCCCAAGGATACCGAAGTGGTGAGCAGCACGGGGTAACCGAACATGCGTTCAAGCAGGGTCTCCCATTCCCTGTAAAGGGGGCAGGCAAGGTATGCCCTTGAAGATGAAAATTGCACCCCGTATCTGCGTATGGCATCAATGGCTTCGGTTTTAAGGCGGTCGTCAACATCAAGCCCTATGTAACTGCATGATCCGAAGTTGACTAACGGAACCCCGTGAATGATAATATCCCTCCCGTTGAAATGCGGGTTCTCCGTGTAAAGTTGCAGAATTCTTTTTTCCTTACCTTTGGTAATGATCTCATTAACCGTATCGAGGATGCCGGCAGAAGCGCTTTTTTGTTTCATTCATGACTGGGTTTAAAATCCCGTTCCATGAGTCACCCCTGAAAACAATGAACTACTACGAAGATGAACATTCGAAAATGTGGGTAGAAAACGGAATCGTCTACCAGTTTTATAAAGCCGAACTGATCCTGGACCTCGCAATAGCCAAAAAAATGGTTGCGGCAAGGTTGTCTATTTCCAACGGGATCATCAGGCCTGTTTTCGTTGATATCCGGAATATCGTTTCGCTGGACTCGGCAACGAGGAAATATTTTGCAGGCGGGGAAGCGGTCGAACTGATAAGCGCGGGAGCCCTATATCTCGACAATTGCCTTGCCCGGATGGCAGGAAATATCTTTTTAAAGATTGACAAACCTGTGGTACCCACCAGATTATTCACCAATAAAGAGAAAGCACTCCAGTGGCTGGAAGTTTTTAAATACTTAAACTGACCCGCAT
>JACPRZ010000036.1 GCA_016193485.1 Bacteroidota bacterium
AAGGAAGTGGCAGAAATACCCGTTGCAGTTGAAGATGAAGTATGGAAATCGTCAATAACCGGTACCGGAATGCATGATATTGTATTTACGGTAAATATTTTTACTTCAGTGGAAAAAATAAACTTATCTCCGGCAAACTTTAACGGGATTGAGAATGTGGAAGAAATTGCTGATTCCGATGCATTCCGGTACATAGCAGGGATTTCATACGATTACGACTATGCAGCGGCTGTATTATTAAATGAAATGAACCAGGCAGGATTTAATGATGCAGTTGTCATTGCTTTATCAAACGGAAAAATAATACCGGTTCTGAAAGCGGTAATAATGACAAAAGATAAATTTCCGGAAAGATGAAAACAGCGGCTTCCATTTTTTTGATCCTGCTACCACCCGGTTTGTGCAGCGCTCAGGATAATCCGGCAGGGCAGGCATCATTTTTGCCCTTTAAACTGACTTCATTTTCCGGGGAAATAAAAGCGAAAGGAACTTACCGGGAACAGGAAACCTTCAGACCGGATTATTATTTTTTACAGAAAAGTTACTTTGGTTCGGGGGGAATCCTTATTAAGACAAAGAGTTTTATTCTTCACCCGGATTTTTTATCCCTTGATGCCGGGGGTGAATACAGTCCTGAAACCAACAGGGAAAAAAACCTGGTACTACCGGCTTTTTCTGAGGTAAGAACGCTGAAAAGGATGGATATAAGGGCGACATTCCTTGATCATAAACCTGTAAGTTTGATTACTTTTTTTAATCTTAACAGCAGTTACAGCAACAGGGAGAATCTTACCGATATAAGATCAGACAGTAAAAACTGGGGAGGATTATTACTGTTTACAAACAAGGTCTTTCCGTTTAATCTGAACTACAATAAAACCTTCTGGGAACAGGAGGAAATTCAGACCAACCGGTATTTTAAATACCGGCAGAATAATTTTGAAGCCAGAACTTCCAAAACCCTGTGGAAAAATAATCAAAACGACCTTACCTATTTTCACCATGATTTCTGGCGGCAGGAGATAGCGCAATTACCCGTACATAATATCACCGATAATGTAAACCTGAATAACGCAATATTTTTTAATTCACAGCGGACCAGCCGGCTAAATTCCACAGTCACAGCCGCTGACCAAAAAGGAAATGACAGGTATAAAAAGTTGCAGGTTAACGAAAATCTGTATCTGCCGTTGCGCAATAATTTTACCTTTAAGGGTAATTATAAATTATATTCTATTCAATGGCCGTCACAGGAATTAGCACAACAGAATCTATCGGGTAATATCGGAAAAAAAGTGTATCTCAGTTTGAACGCTGCCTTGTTTTATGAATATAATAAAACGGTTCAATCCTCTTTTAATGAATCAAATCATAAATCGGGAATTGATTTACGGTATACAAAAAAAATACCCGCAAAAGGGCGGCTTACCATAACCTATGCCTATTACCGCCTCCACCAGGAAAGGGAGAGCAGGGATATCATTTTACAAACATTGAATGAAGAATATAAATTAACAGACGGGGAAATCGTCCTGCTTAACAAACCTTATGTTGACCCTCAATCAGTAATGGTAACTGACGCTACGAGCACAATCGTCTATACAGACGGGGTTGATTATATTTTGATTGAAAGGGATAATTTTCTGGAGATTAAACGAATTTCCGGTGGTCAAATTTCCAATAATGGCTCGATCTATATTGATTACATCGCCATCCAGCCTGGTACTTATCGATACGATATTAATAATCATAGTTTTTATTCGGGAATTTCGTTGTTCAACCGCCTGGTGGAAATTTATTACAGGGCGCTTGTTCAGGATTATGCCAACCTGCAAAAGACCGACTATCTGATTCTGAATTATATCAGGCAAAATGTTTACGGATGCACCCTTCAGCATAAATATGCCGGATGCGGCATAGAGTATAACGATAATAACAGCAGCATTCTCCCATACAGAATGATAAGATATTTTTTTAACATGCAGGGCAATTTTAAAGGGAAAGTACAAACCACCTTAAGCGGTAATTTAAAGAATTATCAAATGGTCAGCGATAACACAAAGCAGAATTTCTCCGATATTGCAGGTGTAATAACCTATGTAATCAGGCAGAATGTAAAAGTAAATATTACCGGAGGGTATCAGAAACAAAATGTCAGGCAGGTAAGTTTGGATCTGGTTACCGGGAAAAGCGAAATTACCGCTGATTACAGGCAATGGCATCTGTCAGCCGGATTGGAACTGTACAGGCGTATGCAGGCAAATGAAGAAATCAATTTTAACGGTATTTTTATTTCCATTGTGAGAAAATTTTAAATGTAATGTTAAGTGATAAATAAATTGCTAATCACATTCCCGTTTGTGGTGTATTGTTGCCATTCAATTGCCCAAACCGATTCGACTGTCAAAAAGTGCAATGAGTGTCACGGAAAAATTATTGCCCAGGAAGTAATTCACCCGGCAACAGAAACCTGCGATAAATGCCATCAAAGCAACGGACAACCGCATCCCCTTGAAAATGTAATGGGATTTTCAATGGCGGCAACCGTACCGGAGTTATGCTATAATTGTCATGATCCGAAGAACACAAAAAAGAACATACATTCTCCGGTTGTGGAGGGTAAATGTCTTACCTGCCATACCCCCCACAGTTCGCCTGAATTTTTTCTTTTAAAACAATACCCGCCTTCAATGGTTTGCAAAGAGTGCCATGATCTGAAAGGGACTGAGAAAAAAGTAACTCATCCCCCTGTGGCTGAAGGGAAGTGCAACAAATGCCATAATCCGCACCAATCAGATGAAGACCACTTTTTAAAATCGGAAACCTCCAGATTATGCATAAAATGCCATAAAAAGCAGGGAGAAGAACTAAAAGATGGAAATGTACACCCCCCCTTCCGGAATAATTGCGCGCTTTGCCATAAGCCGCACGGGTCAAATGAAAATAAATTGCTTGATATGTCTCCGCCTGAACTTTGTTTTTATTGCCATGATGATATGAAGAACAAAGTTGAAAAGTCATCCACCGTTCACGGGGCTGTTACCGAAAATAAGGGATGCGTTAACTGTCACTCTCCTCATGCATCGGCCCAACCGATGTTTCTTCACAATGAACCGAAGGAATTATGTTTGAACTGCCATAATAAAACAATGACATCCGGCAACCGCACTATCAGCAACATCAATGAACTATTGCAGAAGGGTAAATCTGTCCATGAGGCCATTAATAAAAACGGGTGCATCGCCTGCCATGACCCGCATGCTTCGTCAAATTCCAAATTGCTGATAAAACCCATGCCCGAAGGTTCCTATGCGCCTGCCTCTGATGAAAATTTTGCTCTCTGTTTCACGTGCCATAAAAGCGAACTCATCGAGAACGAAATTTCTGTCAGTACCGGCTTCAGAAACGGGGATAAGAATTTGCATTTTGTTCATATTCATGGGAAGAAAGGCAGAAGTTGCAACATCTGCCATAATCCGCATGGTTCTTTAAACGATCATTTGATAAAAGAAAAAACAAAATTCGGGAGTTGGGAAATGCCGATGAATTATAAATCATCCGAAAGCGGTGGTTCCTGTTTACCCGGATGCCATGTTGAAAGAAAGTACGAAAGATGAAATTCCTAGTAATGCACCAGATCCTGCTTTTTCCAGGGCGGCAGCAACCAGAGCAGGATGGCAAAAATGACGAACGGGATTCCCATAATAATTAATGAACTTAAAAGGCCTTCAGTCCCGAATAATGTCGCTTTATAGGTTGTAAAACCCATGAAACCTTTAGAGAATAATTGTCCGCCAATGACCACATTCCACCTCATGCAGAAAATACCTGCAAGTACCAGGATGCTGATGATAAAATAAGCCGCCCTCCTGATGTGATCCTCCGGCTTCCTGAACTGGAAGTAACCCAGGATGGCAACGGGAATCAATGTGCCAAAGAATACCTGGCCGATAGATAATGTTACTACTAATTTCGTCATCAGTACAGAAAGAATATCAAACGATTCCTCGGCTGTGTAAACCCTGTGCACGGTGTCAAGCATTTCGAGGACGAAATCAAGTATGAGGGTATAAAACAGGAATTTACCGATTGAATCAAGGCAATCCATATCTAATTTTTGTTTACGCAGATATGCTACTATCATATAGAGAAAAAGGACCAGGGCAATTCCGGATACCATTGCCGAAAAAAGGAAAACAACAGGCATAATTACAGATGACCACCATGGGTTTGCCTTCAGGGAACCAAAGATGAAACCGACATAACCATGCAAAAGAAAAGCGGAAGGAATGCCGATAACTGTGATGGCATAACCAAGTTTTTCATCAATGGCAACAGCTTTTTGCGAAGTATCAGATACACCGAGAGTTAATACTTTGTAAACAATTCTCAGCACTCCTTTTTTTTCATTTGACCAGGCTACAAGGTCTTTCCGGTAATCAAACCAGATTTCCAGTAATAATACCACCATCAGGTACCATAAATAAACAAAAGCGAAAATTGCCATTGCAGAGGAAAGGTGCGGGGTTATCATCATTTCATAAAACCTGAACGGTTGTCCCAAATGGGCTATCAGCGGCATCGTGGCAATTGTCAGGAATGAAAAAGAAGAAAGCAGCGAGATTTCATATATGGGTCTTAATGCCTTGACTTTGAACACCCGGTTCAGGGAGGCAAGGATAAATGCGCCTGCCACAAGACCGGTGATGTAGGGATAAAGCACGATTAAAATACCCCAGTACAAACTTACTTCATTGGGGTAAATATAACCTTCAACTTTTGATAATGCTTCGTATAAAATTGATGAATGTGGGTCCATTTTATATAACTTTTTCGTTTAGTGAATTATAATGTAACTTAGGTTTGGTATTCAAATGGGGTTTTAATACACGGCAATTATGCTCTTTCATGAATTTGACCAATTCTCCTTCTTTATCGTGAAGATCACCATGGATCCTTGCACCGGTGGGACATGCTTCAACACATGCAGGCGGTAATCCTTTCTTCAGGCGGTGATAGCACATGGTGCATTTATCAACGGTATGTGTTATGGGACTGATGTAACGGCAGCCGTAAGGACAAGATTGTACACAATATCCACACCCGATGCAATATTTTTTATCAACAAGAACAACTCCCTCCGGGCTTAAGAAAGTCGCTCCCACCGGGCAAACCTGTTCACAGGGTGACTTTGCACAATGATTACATGTTTTGGGCACAAAAAATGATTTTTCTATTTCATCCGGGGGAACCGATTGCTTAAAACCATCAATACCGCCATTGGGAGATTCAATTTTAATTGTTTCATCATCTTTAATGACATAATATTCAACCCAACTGCGGAAATAGAATGGCTCCTGCGATACGTCATTTTCAATTTTGCATGCCTTGGCACAATTACCGCATCCTATACATTTATCAATATCAATCCCGAATCCATACCACTTATCGAAATCCGGGATTTTGATGTTCTCTTTTTCGTTTTCCGCCTGAACCATGCTGGGTTTTACAAATACAGAATTTATAGCAATGCCGGTTACAACGGTTGCCGAGACCTTAAAGAAGTCACGCCTTGTTTTATTTTTATCTTTTTCTGTGTTCATAGTAAACCAGGTTAAGAATTGGGTGCATGCGGAGGATGGCATTTAATACATTTTTTCTTCATATTATAATGATCGGTAACATCTATCTGTTTTATCGCCTTTTCAGGCCTGCCGGAATTCAATTCATGGCAGTTAAGGCAAAATTTCCTGTCATCAGGAGTTCGTAACCTGAATTCTTCAGGCGTTGTGCTCTTATGCTTTTGGATGGAAGTGTCGGTATTTTCTGTGCTGACGGAAGTGTCAGTAATTTCTGTACTCATTGATGCTGAATCCGGTGTATTGCTTTTACCCTGGAGTTCGTAATATTTATTGTGTTTATAACCGGGACCGTGGCATGTCTGGCATTTAATGGAAGCATGTTCACCTTCCGCAAGCAGACCGGCATTTTCCTTATGGCACTCAATGCAGGTTTTTATGTCTGCGTACTTTGTTTCTAAGGCAGCAATTTCCCGAATAGCATTCCCGCGGTAATGGCCGAATTCTCCCCATGATTCCGGTACGAAATATGACCGGACAGTATAAAAAATGCCGATAAAGATGGCGAATACCAATATCAGACGCGTTACCTGTTGTGGCATAAAACAGAAATTTTATGGATACCTTAAAAAATGATCTTATTTTTTACTCACCCCTTCATATCCCTCTCTCTTCCCGATAACTATCGGGACAGAGAGAGGGAAGGAAATCCAGATAACATTAACACCCCCTCTCAATCCGCAGAGGGGGGGTAGGGGGTGAGTATTTAAAAAATCTTATCCAATTACCAGATTATCAAAATTTCAAAATCCTGAGTACTATCGCTATTTTGCTCCGCTTAAAGTTCTCATATAATTAACGAGAGACCAGATATCATCATCATTAGTGATTTTTTTCGCATAATTAGGCATATCATCCCTGCCTTCTTTTGTTTTGTAGAAGATTTCCCCATCCGTTTGCGACTGAAATTCTTTGGAGGAAAAATCACCGCATGATGTTTCAAGTTCTGCGGCCTTTGGACCATCGCCCGAACCTTTAGCGCCATGACAGGATTTGCAATGCTTACCGTACAAGGTTTTGGCTGCAGTGATATTGGCATCATCGGACTTCACCGGATTTTTAGCCGTTTTCGATTTTTCAGGAACCACCCATGGTTTCTTTTTGGCATCCTGTCCGTTGACATTCTGCATACTTATCCATCCCGAAAACAGGAATATCGTTATTCCTGTTGCGAGTAATTTTGCTGTTGTTTTCATAGTTTGAATATTAGGTTAATATTTGTGTTTGGTTTATGCTTAGTTTTAATAATGTATTGAGATTTAAGGAAATTGTATTTGTCTTTTTAGTATTCTTCCATAAATAGTTTTAATTGAGTTTTATGTGATTCCAATGCAAATTAAATGAATTGAAAGCAATATTCTCTTGAGAAAAAGCAAAAATATTAAAAACAGTTGTCATCTTTTTTATTTAATACTTTTGGGTCAGGCACAAAATACCATTCTGCAAATTAATAAATGATGTACAGTTCCAAAAATATGCCATTCATCCATCATGCAAAATTTTTAACGAACGAATGTTTATTTCCTTATTTTTGTGGAGTTAAGAGGGTAAAATCAAATGGACGAAAAAAACATTGATTTCAGGCATTTACTTTCAGCGTTAAACTCTTTGGAGGAACGCATTTCTAATATCGAAGAAAAAATTGGTATTCGCGTACATGAGCAGTCGTCAAGAGAATCAGAAAATATAGTATCGGGAAAGCAAACCGCAAAAAAGTTAATTGATGAGGAAAAGGAAACCGCTTTTGAATCAAATATCGGTAGTTTTGGTCTTGCTCTTATTGGAAATATTGTTTTGCTTTTCGGTATAATTTTTCTCTGGCAATATTTACAGAAACTTGGATTCCCCGTTTTATCTTTCGTGTTCGGATATATTTCTATTGCAATTATTTTATATGGGTCAAAATATTTACGTGAAAAAATTACGCATATCTCCTTTATGTTTTTCCTTGTCGGGCAATTCCTTCTTTACTTCATTACTCTCAGGTTGCACTTTTTTTCTGAAAACCCAATGATTTCCGGTAAGGGAACAACCATTCTATTATTGTTTGGTGTAATCGGGTATCAGGTATATGTTTCCATTATAAATAGATCACAATTATATGCCGTGATCGCTTTAGTGATGACCGCGGTCACAGGTTTGATAAGCGAAACAACTTATTTTATGCTTTCGACCGCAACCATAATGGCTGCAGGCGCTGTTTTTTTCTTTTTCCGTTATGGATGGAGAACAACATTAATCACATCCATATTCCTTTCCTATTCCGTATTTATAATATGGATGTTTAAAAATCCGGAATTATTAAATGCCGGTGATTTCAAATTACCTCATGCATGCAACTTGTTTTTAATATCATGTGCAATGGCATTTTCAATGGTTACCCTCGTCCCTCATAATGAAATTTATTCCAGAAATTTTATAATGGGATCTGTTTTGCTGAACGGGATGAACTTTTCTTTCGTTTTAATGTTTTTTGTTTTCACGTTTTTTACAAATAATTATGAAATATTATTTGTTACTATTTCGATATTTTGTATTCTTTTCTCCATAATCCTTCAAAAATATTCAACATGGAGATTTTCCCCCGCATTTTATGCCATTTACGGGTTTATTGCCATCAGCGTATCGGTATATGGAATTTTTGGCCTCCCTTATGTTTTTTTATTGTTAGTCATTCAAAGTTTATTGGTTCTGTTAATGGCGCTTTGGTTCAGATCACGGATTATTGTCGGACTAAATGGTGCAATGCTTTTTATACTATTGATAACCTACCTTCTTACAACCGAATCTGTGAACATCATTAATTTTTCTTTTGCCCTGGTTGTTTTTATAACTGCCAGGGTTATCAATTTTAAAAAACAACTGTTAAATTTAGAGACAAACTATCTCCGGAATATGTACCTGTTGGTAATGTTCGGCATGGTCCTCTATTCCCTTCACCATGCTTTGCCCGATAAATATATTACCCTTTCCTGGACCATTGCGGCAATTGTATTTTTCATTTTACATTTAATACTCGACAATGTTAAATACCGACTAATGACAATTTTCGCAATTATTTCAGCCGCTTTCAGATTGTTCCTGGTAGACCTGTCTAAAATACCGTTTTCTTACCGAATGATGGCTTTTCTTTTCCTTGCCGTAATTTCAATCAGCGTTTCTGTATATTTTTATAGAAAAATTAAGAAAGATACCGGATCAAAAAAACCGGATGAGCATGAGAAGTTATAATACAATACGATGGATTGACGGAGACACCGGATTAATGACTCTGCTGATTCGTCATTCAATTTTTAGAAGGCAAAGAATGACAGTCCGAACAAAGTTGTTCCTGCCAGTCATTTTCGATATCAACAGGATGAATATAATCAAGTGTACTGTTAATATCACAGAAATCGGTTGAATCTTTTATCCCCTGCTGGACAATTGTATGGCAGTTATAGCAATCTTTTGATATTTCCTTTCCTTTATCTGACTTGTATCTGCCGTTGTGGCACCTGAAGCATCCATCCGATTCAAAATGACCGATATGCCTTGGATATTCCCTGAAACTTATTTTCATCTCAGGAAATGTATTTTCCAGATAAGCAAGGGTAATTACGGCAGCAGCGCTGTCAATTTCTTCTTTATGTTTCCTGAGAACCTCCGGGTATTTATTTTGATATGTTGTAAGGATTTTATTTTTTATTCCCAAAACTGCAGAATCCACTGTTGAATATTTAGGTTTTAATGCAATCATTCCGACTCTCTTCAACCATGGAACAGAAGAAGGAATTTTCCCGGAAACAAAAAGATTATTAATGTAAAAATAGGGAGACCGGTACTCATGGGACGGACGGTTATGGCAGTCCATGCAATCCATCGTACGGGTTTGCATAACGGCAAGTTCACTATCGCTTTTAATCATTTCTTCATCCTGGAAAATTGTTTCCGTACCGGTTTTTTTGTTACTGTATTTAACCCAGAATACAGAATCCCTCTGTTCACTGGCTTTGTATTGGATTTCAACATCCGGATTAATATGCCAATGAATACCCTCGCTGGTTTTAAATGACTGGTGGCTTGGTCCAATCTTCATTTTTAACACCAGATCCCATTCCGTATTTGCAGAATCCCTCAAAAAATATTTAAAGTGATTTAACTTATGCGTATAGAACTTTTGCGGCCAATGACATTTTTCACAGGTTTCTTTTGCCGGGCGTAAACTTATCAATGGCGTTTCAATGGGCATGGGAAAAGTGGATGAAATATAATGGAAAACCTGACGCACTCCTGAAATTTTTGACTTTACAAACCAATTAACGCCTTCTCCGATATGACATTCCACACAGGGAACCCGCGCATGAGGGGATAACTGATACGTAGAATATTCCGGTGTCATAACTTTATGACAGAGTTTGCCGCAGAATTCATTTGATTCGGTATAATGAAATGCTTCATAACTTCCCACAACCGTTGAAATAATAAAAATGACGGTTACCGAAATAAAAATTATCAGCGAATTGCGTGTTTTTACTTCATTAAGATTAAAAATAAAAATGTTTTTTTTATCCAGACCTTCAATTCCTTTTCTTTGCAATCTTTTCCTGATCATCATTCCAATAGCAATAAGTAAAAGACCAACAATAAGGAATACGGGAACAATCAGATAGGTAAATATCTCCATGTACACATTGTATTCACCGAGGCTTTTTGTCAATATCACTAAAAAAAGAAAGGCGATCCAGGCAATGAGTGCGACTATGCCTCCTAATATTGAAATGGGATTAAAAAAACTGGCCGGTAATAATTTATTTCTCATAAGGTTTTTTTTCTGTTCGTTTGCCGATTTGTTATTTATGTTATTTATCAGGATATTTTGTTTGTAACGGCAGCATGCCGGCCAACTCGCCTATAACATTTACTAATTCAGTTCCTGCCGGAATAACAATTTTAGCATTCGATTTCAGCGATGATTCAACTGTTTCGAGTTTCTTTAATAATTGTGCATTTCCGATAAAATATTTGTCAGCAGCTTCATTGACTAACTTGATTGCTTCCGCTTCACCTTCGGCATGCAATATTTTTGATTGTTTATAACCTTCGGCTTCCTTTATCTTTGACCGTTTTACTCCATCAGCTGTGGTTTCGGCAGCGGTGGCAAAATCAATAGCGGCTATTTTTTCATTCTCCGCCTTAACAACTTTATTCATTGTTTCCTGTACATCCGGTGGCGGTTCTATTTGTTTGATTTCAGTCCGTATTATTTCAATTCCCCATGTTTTGGTTTCATGGCTGAGGGTTTTATGTAATTCTCCGTTGATTTTTCCTCTTTCGCTGTTTGCTGACTTTAGTGTAAGGGTTCCTATAATATTTCTCAACGTTGATCGTGTAAGATTAATAACCTGCCACTTGCAATTATTGACATTGTATTGTGAATTTTTTACATTTTCTTCCGTGTCTATTACTCTGAAATAAATCTGTGCATCAACCGTTGTGTTCAGGTTGTCGTACGTAATGATTTCCTGCGGTTCAGCATCAATCATCTGCTCGGTTGTATTAACCTGAAACATCCTGTCAATAAAAGGTATTATCCAGTGAAATCCCGGGTTGGCGAATTTATGGTACTTACCTAACCGTTCAATCAGACCCCGGTGTGTAGGTCTGACGATCCGGATGCCGAGAAAGAATATTAATACAATTCCAATTCCGCCAATGATGATTAGGGTAGATGTTGTCATGGGGTGGTTTTTGTTGATTTATTGTTTAATGAATAATGCCGGTAAATCAGATATGCTAAGGGAAGAATGATAATGGTCGCAAGCCAGAAAATCCCATAACTTTGGAACCATTGCGCCCTGAAGACCACCGGTGGTTCGGGAAAGGTGGGAACACCCCAATTAATGACCTTCATCCTTTCCACATTCCCGAACAGTTCATGATCTTCAATTCTTGCAACTATACCGATATTCCCAAGCGTGTCTCCGGGTACCTGGATGGTAAATTCTATGTTGCTTTCTCCATTTTCTATCATGACCGGATCTTCGCTTACCTTCAATAAGCCGAAAAGGCGCTTAACATATACATAAACATCAATTTCTTCCATTGGAATTTTTGCCCCGGCATTGTTAATTTCTGAAGCGGTAATCGAAATTATTCTGACAGTATCTGCCCTTGTGAGGTTGAGATCAAAGTCAATGTCCTTCACTGCAATTTCTGCCGATGATCCGGAATAACTATTATCACCTTCAAACATAACCGCAAAGTGATAATAACCCGATGTGTCTTTTTGCAACTGGTCGTCTTCCGGCAGATTTAATACCGCTTTACCTTTTTCACTGGTGTAAGCGGTACCGAGTTTTTTTTCGGAGCCGGTGGGCAATGAACCAAAATGCACGATAACATTTTCGACCGGAGTAAGGCGGTTTTTTACTTTAATGTTCAGAGTTGCTACGAGTTCAATTGAATAATCAGAAAGATTAAAATATTCAAGTTTTAAAAATGATTTCTGTTTTTCTTTCGGAATGGAGTCGGCCGTTGCAAAACAACGTCCGGCAAATACCAGAAGAAGTAAAAATGCAGCACTAAAGATTGTTGATATATTCATTATTCCTTATGTAAAATATACCAGGAACGAAACCCTATTGTTTCTTTAAAAAACCTGAATCTTGCATGGTAATTTTACTTTCAACGGGATGAATATCCAGATTAAGATACCTTTCACCGGCCGCGTAAAGTAACAGCAGGATTGACAGGGAAAATCCTGCAATTATCCATTCCCAGACGCTCGGAAAATAATGCGTGAACTTATCCGCTTCAGTTATGCCATGCACCATGGGCTGGATTTGGCCCACCATAATAAGCTCAATACGGCCAATGAATAAACCACCTAATACAAACAGTGATGCTATAGTTTTCCCGGCATCTGTCTGGCGGATTGACGGGACAATCATCAGGAAAAACGGGAAAACAAGCCCCAGGAACACTTCAATCCGAAAGGGCCATGAACTAACCAATTCAAAAAAGGCGGGAGAAGTGCGGTTGTCATTCAAACCGGTAATGGTTCGCCAAACTGAAAAGAAGATAGTAATTCCTATAGTCAGCGCCAGCAATTCAGCAATGTGATTAAAGATACCTTGCCTGTTTTCGGTAATATCAGTTTGCACAAAAAAATGATAGATAATACGGATAAGCATTAAGAATGCCAATCCGCTTAACAAGGCGGTCAGTAAAAAATAGGCGGGCTTAAATTCCGATAAAAAGGCAGGACGAACAACAACCAATCCGAAAATAGATCCCAATATTGCAGGTGCGGCAATGGCAAAAAATAATGTAACCAAACCTAACGCTTTACTTGCCATGCTGTCATGATCACCTATGTGAAGCCGCCAGAATTTTGTAATTAAGAAAAGTAAATAAATTCCATATAAAGCTCCCATCCACCACATCTGGGATCCGAAATTGGGAGTGATAACATAATAAATAATGTTCAACGGTTGTCCCAATTCAATTAACAGAGAGACAAATCCGGCAAACATGGCGCAAATGGCCATAAATACACAGCGCTTTGCAATGGGCTTGTACAACTTAATTCTAAACACGGAAGATAATGACGAAATAAAAGTAAGCCCGGAACTTGTAAGGACAAAGAAAATATAAGTGCCAATGGGCAATCCCCAGGGAATTTCATCAGTGGTATTAAACATTCCGGCATGACCTGCTGTAAATATCCGTATTGCTGTTAAAAGGCCCGTAATTAACAAAATGCCAAATAGCGATATCCATATTATCAGGTACCATTTGTTTTTTTTGGTTTCTTTTATTTCTTTCAATTTTTTATCCATATCCTAAAAATATTGGGGAAGTCATCCCTCAGTGGGAGGGCATCCCTATCCCTATACACTGATTTTTATTTTTATGCATTTTCCGTTTCTTCCTTAAAAGGGAACTGCCTGTTGACCGGGGGTAAATAGTAAACGCTCGGTTTTGTACCAAAATGCTCAAGAAAACGATACCCGCCACGATCCCTCATCAAATCGCTGAAACGTAATGTCTCAGTTCCGTTAGTCACTGCATCTTCGTAATAATCTCCAAAATAAATTACCCCCATAGGACATGCGGTTACGCAATGCGGCAATTTTCCTTCCCGGATCAGATCAGGGCAGAAATCGCATTTCCCCACGCTTCCGGGCTTTGCAGGGGTTCCCGTTTCGGGAGAATAACTATTGTTGGGTTGGCCTTCGTCCGGTTCCTGTTTGTGCCAGTTAAAAGACCTCACAGCATAGGGGCATGCAATCATGCAATATTTGCAGCCGATGCATCTGTCCTGGTCAATCAAGACAATACCATCGCTTCTTTTAAAGGTGGCTTCCACCGGGCATACCTTTACACATGCCGGTTTACCGCAATGATAACAGGGTTTGGGAAACCAATAAGGAGCTGTCTCTTCCGAATCCTGCATTCTATGCACTTTAATCCATTCCTTTTCCGGAGGCAAATCGTGAGCTTTCTGACATCCCTGCACACATTTCCTGGCATTCTTGCACCTGGAGAGGTCTATTACCATTACAAACTTCCTGTCCGGAATACCTTTTCTTGATTCGCTGCTGCTTGCACCGCAGTGAGGCGTTTTTACATGCTTTTTATCAACTTCAACTAATTCACCTCCGGTGGATAGCAGTTTTACATTTTCGCCTGAATTCTTTTCGCCTGAAGTTATTTTATTGAGTCCGACTCCGGCTGCGGTTAATGCTGCGGCAAGGAATCCGAATTTTAGAAACCTGCGTCTTTCCTTTTTTTCCTCTTCCATTGATTTTGTTTTGTGTTACATTTTATTTTGCAATCCACATACTCTTCAATACGACCTGCCTTTATTACGGTATGACAAAAATCCCCTGTTTATATTATAAGAGAAATGATTTCTCTTTTACAAGAGGAGTGATTACACTCAGAAAAAAGTTTGTCTTTACACAAAAAAAATATGGAAATTGTATTTGCCCGTAGATGAATAAGGAAATATTATTCAGAGAATAAAGGGGAAACTATTGTTATTAAACGATTGCTTGAAAAGTAATGCTATTCACAAAACGTGATAAAATCCTCCTGCCGGGCAGGTCTAAATTATTTAAAGGAAGTAAAGTGAGAAATACTACAAGCCATCTCAAAAACAACTAATGCTATGTTGATTTAACAATCAATGGTTTATAAAATAATGGCATAGCCATTCGGAAACCCACAAAAAGATATGAATTTAGCAGAAAAAAAACATGGATATTACGGAACCACAATGGGAAATTATTTTGAAACTCCTGCCAAAACCAAAAAGGAGAAAAGACGGAAAAGGCAGGCCAAGACAGGATTTCCGAGGGATTACCAATGGCATTTTTTGGATATGCAGAACGGGTGCTCGGTGGCAAGACATTCCACAATGCTATCCCTCGTATCAAACGTGTCACCGGTATTTCCAGAATTGGGTTCGCGATGGAACATGGAATAATATATTGTGGCATATCGCTCAAGATTTAAAAAATCGCGGTAAAATTGATATTACTGAATGTTTTATTGATGGCACTTTTGCAAGTGCAAAAAAGGGGGCTCTGGTATTGGAAAAACTAAACGAGGTAAGGGGACAAAGATCATGGCGATTGCAGACGCTTCTGGTCTTCCTCTCTCCATATGGGCCGGAGCAGCAAATCGACATGAGCAGAAATATGTTCAGAATGTTGTTCATGCTCGGATGATACCTCAGATGCCCAAACGGATTATTGGCGATAAGGCATACGATAGCGACAAACTGGATAATGAATTGAAGAAATTGAAAATTGAACTGATATCGCCACATAAAAACAACAGGAAAAAGAAAAAAACACAGGATGGACGGAAACTTCGTAGATATAAAAGAAGATGGAAGATTGAACGACTTTTTGCATGGATTCAAAACTATAGAAGGTGCAATGTCCGATATGAATACTATGCTGCTAACTTCCTGGGTTTTATACATATTGCCTGTATAAATATTTTGTTAAACCGTTTTTGAGATGGCTTGTATTGAGTTTCCGTGGTGTTTCTATTGTAATTTAATTTATTTCAATGTATTTCTGATTTGATCATCTATGCCGGGTCGAATTTTTTTGCTGATCCTCCTGATTTTGAACAATAAAAATATCAGGTAAAAAATTGTTCCCCAGATTACAACAATTATAACCACCGAGGAAATAACCAGGGGCAGGGGCGCATTTGCTCCGGATGACCATAGGGTTCGTTCTATTGCAGGACTTTCTTTTGGAGGCACAGACCAGGGAACGTCTTTTGTAACCTCTACTGTTCCGAAGTTTTCGTGGTCATCTATTTTTGCCCCTATGGTTATTGTTCCGTTATGGTTGCCGGGAATATCAAGTGGAAGTCCGGCACTTAATTTCCCATTCTCATCCGTAACACGACCGGTTTCTCCGATAAGCAATGGGTTGAATGTCCGTTTGATGAAAAGTTTCAGTTCTGCATCAGGCACCGGAACATAGGCGCTGTCCTTCCATCCGGAAAGTATGCCGGTGGCTGTTTTAATGGAATCATCACCGGAATATTCCATTATTATTTTTGCATCGGTAACTGTAACAGATTCTTCGGCATCTTCATATACCGGGTCTGATTCGGATTTTGCAATGAAGGTGTATTCATGGAACCCGGATATGAGATTGGTAAAATTCGCTGAGAGTTCAAATATTCCTTCTCCCTTTTCATCCAGGAAAAGGTTACCTATCCAACCTGTTCCGTCAGCCGGATCATGCTTTTTTACTTCGCTTAAATAAAGATTCACAGGTGATTTTAAATTATCTACGGCTATAGTTTTCCTTTTTTCTTTCCTGGTCACCTTTACTTTAACACTCCTGATTCCGTCCGAGACCTTATAACTAAGGTTCATTGTAACAGGAAGCAATGAAACGCTATCCTTTTCTTCCTGTGAAAAACCTTCTCTTTCATTAGCGATCAGAACGCCAATAATAACCGAAACAAAAATAATTCTGTATCCCGATCTTCCCCAGAGCAACAACAAAAGATTATTTTTCATTGTTTTTGTTCAGATGTTTAAAAATGGTACCGGACGGAATTCCCCTTTCTTCTGCGATCTCCCATACTGAGATAATAGGGAAAAAACGGACAAAAAAAGTGATGATCAGTAACGCGCCTGCCAGTGAACCGCAGGTAATTGCCCATTCGGGAAAGGTAGGGGTATAATGTTTCCACTCTTCCGGTAATTCCTGTAATGGCATAAAAGACATGGATGGAATAACGATCAGGTACCGCTTGAACCATGCGCAAACAATGACTAAAACAGCCATAACGAACATGGGCAGCGGTTTCCTGCCTTTTTTGAAAAGGAGGATCGCAATTGGAAGAATCATCCCGAAAAACTGCACCGACCAGAACATTGGCGCATAGTAGCCGGTAAATAACTCGGTAAGGTGATGCCCCTCTTCGCCTTTCATTTTATATGCGGGAATAAGATATTCATTGATTGAGAAATAAGCATAGACCACCGCAAGAAGGACAAGTAATTTTCCCACTTTGTCAAAATGATCATCGGTCAGGTATTTTTCATAGGAAGAGTAGAACCTCCGGAGGAGGTACATGCCCGCTGCCACTCCTCCGCATCCGACCAAAAAGGCGCCTGAAACAAAATATGCTCCGAAGTTAGTACTGTCCCACCCCGGACGGTAAGTGCTGGCAAAAAGCCATGATGTTACCGTGTGAATGCAGAGCGCCACCGGGATGATCATCACGGATAAAATAGTGACTGCTCTTTTTACAATCCGGTACTGTTCAGGGCTGTTATTCCATCCTAACGAAAGGATAGTGTACATTCGCCTCTGCCAGTTTGGAATATCCGTAAGACGGTCACGGCAAAATGATATACCCGGCAGCAACGGAAAATAAAGAAGCAGGATGCTGAGCGTCATGTACGTGGATACTACCATTACATCCCAGATAATAGGCGACTGTATTCTTCCGTGAAGAAACATATTTACAACCCTGTCGGGCCGCCCCATGTCGACAATTATTATTAATCCGGCAAATATTATGGCAGCAACGGCAATAATTTCCGCTATGCGGGTAAGCGGTGCGCGCCAGGAAATATTCATTAAATAAAGAACTGCGGTCATCAGGGATCCTACTAAACTTATTGCAACGAAAAAAACAAAATTGGAAATATAGATTCCCCAGAATACAAAGTCCCTCATTCCTGTTATGGCCAGTCCTTCCCTGAGTTGATTCGTATAACAATATATTCCTGTTAGAAAGATGATAAGAAGCAATATTGTCCATGTTTTACCTATTATGCCGAACTCTTTTGGCAGCAGATCATCGTTGTACTGATGTAGCATCTGTATTGCCTCTGTTTCCGATATTTTTTTTACTTCTTCCATTGTTATGAAAATAATCTTTCCCTGAAAGGTGAATCAGTTTGACGTACCGGATTAATACTCATAATTATTTAAACGTTTAAGATTATTCTTCTTTCCCAATGTTCGCTTCTTTTACCGGATCTTTAAATGGAAACAGACGGTCAACCGGAGGCAGGTAATATACACTTGGTTCAGTGCCAATAATATCATTCAGCCGGTATCCGCTTTTGTCTTTCATCAACTGGCTGAAGCGTACCGTTTCATCGCCATTGGTAACGGTATCATCATTAAGATCGCCCATGTAAAAAACTCCGTTTGGGCAGGCGGTAACGCAATGGGGCAGTTTTCCCTGCCTGAGCAAATCGGGGCAAAAATCGCATTTTTCCACCGTTCCTTTTTTTTGAGGGAATCCTGTTTCCGGGGAATAGGTTGCCCCAGAGGTTTCGTGCAGTAGTTGTGGTTCCTCCCAATTAAACGACCGGGTTGAATAGGGACAAGCCGCCATGCAGAATCTGCAGCCGATGCATCGTTGATTATCTACCAGTACAATGCCATCGCTTCTTTTATAAGTGGCGCTCACGGGGCAAACTTTAACACAGGGAGGTTTGTCGCAATGCATGCATGGCTTGGGCATCCAGTAGGGAGCAGTGTTTTCGGCATCCTGCATCCTGAATACTTTTAACCAGACATTCATTCCGGATAAATGATGGTATTTCTGACATGCATGCTGGCACTTAAGAGCGTGTTTGCAGCGCGAAAGGTCAATTACCATAACCCATTTTTTTCCGGGGATGCCTGTCCGCGCTTCGCTTGGTGAAACGCAGCATGTCTCAGATTTCCTGATGTGCCCTGAATCCACTTCCATAACTTTACCGTCAGTAGTGAGCACATTTATTTTTTCTCCGGTGTCGCTATCTTCTTTTCCGGACAGTACTTTTCCAAGCCCGGCAGCGGTTAAAGCAAGTCCTGCGGCAGCAAACCCTGATTTAATGAAATTGCGCCTTTCCTGGTTTTTCCTTTCCGGTTTATTTTTGTTTTCTTCCATGGGAATCAGGTTATTTTACAATTTCAGCGCCTCTGAATGTCCTTGTATAAGAAACCACTGCCCACCTTTCATCATCGGTTAGTTTTTGTTTGTGCGATGGCATCGGTTTTCTTCCTTCGGTAACTTTCCAGAAAAGTTCACCATCCGTTTGAGATTGGAATTCCTTTGCTGAAAAATCCGGACATAAAGTTTCAAGTTCTCCTGTTTTCGGGCCATCGCCTTTTCCGGTAAGGCCATGGCACGATTTGCAGTATTGTATCCACAATGTTCTACCCGTTCTCAGGTCGATTTCATCACCGGCCTTCACCGGGTTTTTCTTTGTGCCTTCAACTTCCGGTACAAGCCATGGTTTGCACTTGGGCTTGGTCACCGTTTGTGTGAACGTGTGATTAATCTCCAGTGTGATTCCGGAAAGAACCAATCCAATCAGGATGATTCCGGATTTTTTAAGTGTTGTTTTCATAATGCCTCCTTTGTTTTTATTGCCTGCCTGCCGGCAGACAGGGTTAATAATGATTGTGAATTATCATTCGCTTCTATTTTATTTATCAATTACCCGTTGTTTCCTGCCGGCTGAATATTACCTGCTATGTTTTATTAAAGAAAACTTACCTTATATAACTAATGTTTAAAATGAATTTTTTAAAGTACCGGTTAATAAATTATTTTCACTGCTAAAAAAACAAAGAGTTGGCATTTATCAAATGACGACCATTATTTTATTAATTGAAATTACATAGAGAAAAAATTAAGGTATCTTAAATATTAATATTGAGATAATACAAAATATAAATTGCCTTTAGGGTAGTATAATTAAATGGATGGAGCCCTTGATAGCCGTACTATTTAACCCGGCCTCATTGAAGTAGAAAAAATTCCTGCCGGGTCAGGAAGACAAAAAATTAAAATAAAAAAACCCGCCTTTATGAGCGGGTCTCCGGTTCCCAGGTGAGTTTTGGCTGTTTATTGTCTATTGCCTGCTGTCTGATTCCAACTTTCTATTGCCCGTATTTTCTCCTCAATACGGTTTCTCGCAGCATTTCCATTCAGGAGAATACTTGTCAATGATGCCTTGTAATTTTTCACGGTTCCGGATAAAGATGCTTTTTTTCTCAACTGAAATAAGTCCTAACTTTTTAAATGCCGCCATCGTCCTGCATATTTCTTCCGGAGTAGTTCCTGCAACCTTTGCGAGGTCGGTGCCGGAAATTTTTAAATCCAACTTTAATTTCCCGTCTTCAGTGTTTTCACCGGATACATTTAACATAAGTAAAAGGGAATGGGCGACCCTTTCCCTTACATTCATAAGTGCAATATTCCTTGACCGGATTTCGGATTTGCGAAGTTCGCAGGAGTAATACATCATCAATTCATAAAGCATGTCCTTATTATGGTTGGATGCAGCGCGAAACATTTCAGTTTTTAAAA
>JACPRZ010000051.1 GCA_016193485.1 Bacteroidota bacterium
GTCTCCGAATGTAGCGGAAGACCACCAGACGCGTAATGCCCGTTTTCTATCGGACAGGAATGCAGCAATATTGCTAAATGATTCTGAGGCGGAAATGAAATTTTACAGTGAATTTCAGGCGCTCCTTTCAGACAGGCAACGGCAAAAAAAATTAAGCGAAAATATTTTACGGTTTGCACGGCCCCTTGCGACAACTCATATTACCGATGCAATCACTGAATTAACAAAGGTTGAGACCACTATAAAAAGTCAAATTTAGTAAAATGCCACTAAATCTCAAAAACACTAAACCTGCCTGCCGGCAGGCAGGTCCCATAAAAGCAAGAAAATAAATCATTTAAATTTTAGTGCAATTTTTGTGTTTTTGTGGCAAAAAATACTTTTTAGAGGGGACGCAAGGTTAATTAATAATCATAAACCAGTAACCAGTATCCAGCATCCAGAATCCGGTATCCGGGATAAGGTATAATATTATTGTGACCAACAAACCGTATGTCTTTTCATCAATATAAAATGATTTATTTCCTCGGCATTGGCGGTATCGGCATGAGCGCCCTTGCCCGTTATTTCAAAACCACCGATAAACGGGTATCCGGGTATGATAAATGCCCAACGGAACTTACACGGCAAATGGAAACTGAGGATATCCGGATTCATTATGATGAAAATATTGACCGGGTCACGAAGGAAATCAGCGATGTATTTAAAAGTAACATCCATTCTGGCGATGAGGCGGCAAATACCGGCAAATCAGATGCAAATTTGAATAACTTTTCTGATGAAATCCTTGTCATCCGCACACCGGCAGTACCCGATGACCATACAGAATTGAAGTGGTTCAGGGATAACCATTTCACTATTATCAAACGGGCTGAAGCGCTTGGAATGATCACCCGTGGAAAATTTACCGTTGCCGTAGCCGGCACTCATGGCAAGACATCGGTTTCATCCATGATTGCGCATATTTTAAACACATCCGGCTGCAACTGCACCGCATTCCTCGGTGGAATTATCATGAATTACGATTCTAATTTCGTAATGAGCCATGCGGCAGGAGGCAAAGAGATCATCGTAGCCGAGGCGGATGAATATGACCGTTCATTCCTCAATTTATCCCCGGATATTGCTGTCGTAACGGCAATGGATGCCGATCACCTCGATATTTACGGTTCTGCCGGAAACATGAGGAACGCATACCGTGAATTTGCCGGAAAAATCAAAAAAAATGGCGTGCTTCTTGTGCGAAGCGACCTCGCTGGCGAATTTTTTTCCTTCCGGGATGAAAAGAAAGGAAAATTGTTTACATACGGATTTTCTCCCGATTCCGATTTCACCGGCATACCTGCCGGAAAGGAGGGGAGCGGTTTCAGTTTTCGTTCTGAAAAAATGGACATCAGAAACATGGAGTTACCCGTACCCGGACGTCATAACCTGGAAAATGCAACCGCAGCCATTGCCGCAGCATCTATCTGTGGCGTTCAGCCAGACGATATTATTAAATCACTCGTTTCCTTCACCGGTGTCAGGAGGCGATTTGAATATCACATCCGGAACGACAACGTGATTATGATTGATGATTATGCCCATCACCCCGAAGAAATAAGGGCGCTGGTCAGTGCGGTTCGTGAAGTTCATCCGGGTAAAAAAATTACGGGCATATTTCAACCCCATCTCTATTCGCGTACGAGGGACTTTGCGGATGATTTCGCCCATGTCCTTGACGGCATGGATGACGTTATCCTTCTCGATATTTATCCGGCAAGGGAAAAACCGGTCAGCGGTGTGACATCAGCCCTGATTGCCGATAAAATGAAACTCTCCGGGAAAATAGTTATTAATAAAAACGAACTTATGGATGAAATCCGGAAAAGAAAAGTGGAGGTACTCCTTACCATCGGGGCGGGAGATATTGATACCCTGATACCCGGAATAAAAAAGATATTTTCATGAGAAAAAAACTTTCCTATCTCGGTAATCATATGGATGTTTTGCTGAAAACATTATTCTGGACGGGCCTCGCTGTTTCGTTCATCTGCATCATGGCTTTTACCGGGAAAGAGCGGATGGAAATGATATGCACCGGACTGGAGATCAGAATAGATAATTCCGGCATTAACGGAAATAATTATTTTATTGATGCGTATGATATTGAAAATGCTGTCCTGAGACAAAACGGATTCCTGAAAGGTAAACCGGTTTCGGCTGTGAATCTTAATGCCGTAGAGCGTAATGTCCGCAGGAACACCATGGTGCAGGAGGCGGAAGTTTATTCCACCATTGACGGGAAAATCAGGATTGATATTGAACAGAAAATACCCATATTGCGGGTGGTAAGTTATTCGGGTTACGGTTATTATATTGATAAATCCGGAGGGGCAATTCCCCTCTCCGCAAAATACACTGCGCGTGTTCCGGTAGTAAACGGATATTTTTATAAAAGCGATACGCTTGTGCAACGCCATGTTTACGAGGTCGGAAAATTTATTGCGAACGACAGGTTGTGGAAAGCAATGTTCAGCCAGATATATGTAAACACCAACCGGGAATTCGAATTGATTCCGCGTGTGGGGAATTTCAGGATTCTGCTGGGCGATACCGCATTCATGCGGGAAAAATTCAATAAACTGTATTTAATGTATAATCGCGGGTTACCCCGTTCGGGATGGAATCTCTATTCTCAAATTAACCTTAAATTCATTAACCAGGTCGTTTGTACCAAACGCTGAACATTATGGAAAACCAGGACATTATCGTTGGCCTCGACATCGGCACCACGAAGATCGTTGCCATAGCAGGCCGTAATAACGGGAACGGGAAAATAGAAATTCTCGGCATGGGCCGTTCCGAATCTGTTGGGGTCAGCCGCGGGGTAGTGACCCATATTACCCAGACCACCGATTCCATCCGCCAGGCGGTGGAACAGGCATCAAAAAATGCCATCCGCAGCGCACAACAGAACGGGCAGTTGCTGCGCAAAGAACTGGGTGATATTGAAATCAGCCAGGGGGATGTGGACCGGCTCACGGACGACATGTACGGCCTGGTGATGAGGGCGGGGGAGGAGATCATTGATGTAATACCCCTCGAATTCAACGTGGATGCCGAGACGGGCATTAAAAATCCGGTTGGGATGTCGGGCAGGCGCCTTGAAGGAAATTTCCATATCATCATCGGCAAAGTGTCATCGGTGAACAACATACGGAAATGCGTGGAAAAAGCCGGGTTGTCCATCGCTTCCTGTGTCATTGAATCCATCGCTTCTTCGGAAGCGGTGCTTAACCAGGATGAAAAGGAGGGTGGCGTGGTACTTGTGGATATCGGGGGGGGGACAACCGATATCGCTATTTTCCTGGACAATGTGATCCGGCATACGAATGTCATACCCCTCGGTGGGAACCAGATCACCAATGATATCCGTGAAGGATGTTCGGTGATCAGGAAACATGCCGAACTGATGAAAGTGCAGTACGGGCACGCTTTTGCCGATGACAGCATGGCGAACGATTTTATTTCCGTACCGGGCATCCAGGGCAGACCTACAAAGGAAATATCGGTTAAAAACCTCGCCCATATCATACAGGCACGGATGGAGGATATCATTGAACTGGTACATTCCGAAATAAGAAATACCGGGTGGGACAAAAAATTAATTGCCGGAATTGTAATTACAGGGGGGGGAGCACAATTGAAAAACTGCTCTCAACTGTTTGAATATATAACCGGTATGGATACGCGGGTGGGATATCCGGGGGAAAATCTTTCAAAGATACCCTTTGAAGATATATCCCTGCCCATGTACGCTACTTCCATCGGGCTTGTTATGAAGGGTATCCATCATCATGAAAAGATGTTGCGAAGAGGACAGGCAATACAGGCGTCACGCAAACGCAGCGGCTTTTTTGATAATCTTTTTTCAAAATGGTTTGATGAGGGAATACAGTAGGAAAATAAAAGTCAAAGTCCCAAGTCCCAGTGAATATAGGCTCAAAATTCGTTACTTTTCAGGTATCCATGAAAAATCCTGAAATACTTGCCACAAAGACACAAAGTCACAAAGAAACACGAAGAAATCCCTGCCTACCGGCAGGCAGGTTTGTGAAACTTGGTGCCTTAGTGCCTTTGTGGCAGAAATTATCAGGCAACCTAAATAATAACCAAAATTCAATAAATTCCGATGTCAATACTGTTAATATTAACATCTTAAAGTGAATAGATTTTTTCGACTCCTTTTCTATTGTCAGGGATTTACTTTTATTTTTACGGTTTATTAATCGCATTGCCATGAAACAACACCCAGTTCAGCCCGCTTTTCCCGAAACTCCCGGCCCGATCATCAAAGTCATCGGGGTAGGAGGGGGGGGAGGAAACGCAATTAACTATATGCACTGTCTCGGTATTAAAGGAGTCAGTTTTGCCGTATGCAACACCGACCGGCAGGACCTCAATAAAAGCCCGGTTGGCGATAAAATTCAATTAGGCGCTAATCTTACACGCGGACTTGGCGCAGGCAATAATCCTGAGATGGGCAGAAAAGCCGCTCTTGAGAGCGTTGACGATATCAAACGGATTTTTAATGGCGATACACGGATGGCTTTTATTACTGCGGGAATGGGGGGTGGAACCGGAACAGGCGCTGCTCCCATCATTGCCGGAATAGCCAAAGAAAACGGTATTCTTACCGTAGGGATTGTTACGATACCGTTCGGTTTTGAGGGACCGGCAAGGCGCAACCAGGCATACAAAGGGGTAGTTGAACTGCAGAAGAATGTGGATACCCTGCTGGTGATATGCAATGATAAGATACGTCTCATCTATGGCGATCTGGATGTTGATGAGGGATTCGGCAGGGCGGATGATGTTCTCGGGACTGCCGCAAAGGGAATTGCCGAAATCATTACGGTACCCGGTAAAATCAATGTTGACTTTGAAGATGTAAGGACTGTTATGACTAACGGTGGCGTAGCCATTATGGGATCAGCCGAGAGTGATGGTGAGAACCGCGCCAGGTCGGCCGTTGAAAAAGCGCTCGCTTCACCTTTGCTGAATGACAACAAAATAAACGGTGCGAACCACCTGTTGCTTAATATTACCTATGGTCAGAAAAAAGCCACGCTTGATGAAGTTACCGAAATCACCGAGTACCTGCAAAACGAAACGGGAAAACTCACAAACCTGATCTGGGGCCTTGCTTTTGATGAGACGCTTGGTGAAAAAATAAAAGTGACTATCATCGCTACGGGTTATCCTTCTCATACGGATAATCTTTTCAATGAAATGGCGCAGATGGAGAAAAGAGTAAAACCTCTGGGAAATACACAATTGTTCATCAACCCGCAGGACCAGGGAAAAACCGGCCAATCCACCGGAACCAGGCCGGGAGCGCCATCCGGACCTCAGGGTAATTCCGGCAGGGAAGGAAGTCAGCAGAAACCGGCTGTTATCACACTGAAAAAAACAACACCGGCCGAAAATCTCAAGGGGGCGCAGTCAACCCTTAACCTGAATTTTACAAAACAAACTGCAGGTGATCCTGCCGCACCGGCAGTACAACATGAACCGGGCGCCAAAAGCGGCAGGATGAAAGATATCACTTTAAGGATGCGATCCTCTTCCGGCTTAAACGACCTGGAAAAAGTGCCTGCTTATATCAGGAGAAATGTCAAGTTGGACCAAACGTCACATTCATCCGAAAGTGAAATTTCACGGTTTACATTATCGGTAAATGAAGATGAAACAGGGAAAAAAATTCCTGAAATCAAACCCGGAAATTCGTTTTTGCACGATAATGTGGATTGAACCGGTAATCACCTGATGATTACCATCTTATTCATAGCCACCGGATGCCCGTTAATTATTACCAGGTAAAAATAAATTCCGTTTTCAAGACCATCCGTTTTTATGGTGAACTCATTTTTCCCCGCGTCCAGTTCATACCGCGCAACTTTTTCCCCATGTAAGTTGGTGATGATAATATCGCTATTTGTAAGATTATTTAATAACGGATACTTAAACTTTGCTTCATCACTGGTAGGGTTAGGAGAAATCTGAAGACCGGAACTTAAAAACGGTAACTCTTTTATGGTAACCGGAGTATTGCATGTAAGAGAATCGGCTGAGACACAGACATCATCAATATAATAATATGCTCTGTCTTTTGACATTGGATATGGTGCGGTTGGTAAAAATTTAACTGAAGTAACATTTGCCTCATCAAAAAAAATGCCGATGAAAATATAGGAATATGCTGAATCAGCAATAAATGAACCGGAAACAGTAGTCCAACCACTTGTATCCGTGATAACTGAATTGGCAAAAACCTGGGGTGAATTATCTGTTGAAGGAATTGAACCGTTCGTAAATTTTACTCCCATTTTGTTTACGCCTAAATTTGTTTCCCCAAGTTCATCCAACACTAAACTGGCTCTGAAGGAAACAAAATATTTTGTTCCGGGAATAAGCGGTGTTAAAAGTGTTATATGAATAATTTCAAGTGCGCCAATACTGTCAATAAATACAATTAACCCTGCAAAAGCGCTTCCTGTTGCAGCAAGTTGATATTGACCATAAGGTGGGCCAGGAGGTACCGTCCATGAAGGATTTGTGGAACATGCATTATAATAATCGGCATCACCAAAAGTTTTGTACCAATCTGTAGCATACTCAATTTGAGCTTCATTTGTCGGGCAAGTGCTGTATTGCTCAAAGGAGTAATTTGGCACAAGATTTTGTGAATTACCTGCGCAAACTTGTAACAAGCAAAGAATATGAATAAAAATTCCGTTTTTCATTATAGTAAAATTTATCATTTTATTATTATCAGTTTATCCCTTACTATCATTTCACCGTTTATATTCACTTCATAGAAATACAACCCATTTTTAAATGAACTGTTATTTATTGATAATGTATTTGCATAAGGTGAAAGCGTATAAGCAATGATTTTCCTGCCGGTAATATCCAAAATCCTCAATTCACCTGATTGTGCTTTACCTAAAACATAATCCAACTGCATAGTTCCGTCATTTGGATTTGGATAAATTTTAAACCTTAAATCTTGAATTTTAAACTCCTCAATTCCTATAATGCACACCCCCGTATCCACTACCGTTACCGTTACACTGTCATGCCCCGGACCCTTACACTCCCGCACCGTATCCACAACGGTTAAAATATATGTTGTTGTTTTTTGCGGCTTTACCCACGGCTGCGCCTGCGTGGCTCCTGCGCTGTCAAGCCCGGCTACCGGGTCCATCCCGTAGGTGGGCGACCAACTGTATGCGTAGCCGCTCATGGGGGGGGTGCCGAGCTGCGCGCTGTCGCCTTTGCAAATTACCGTGTCTTTGCCCGCTGTGGCAGTGGTGTAACCGCTGTCAGCGCAGTAAACGGAGACATTGTCTATGTAGTAATATGCCCAATTCCATTTCGTTGTTTTATCCACAGTGTCAACTATTGAACCATTAAAACTTCTAAAATTACCAATAACAATAAAATGCTCTCCACCATTAGCAACATATTCACCTGAAATACACATCCAATTTTGGGTATTATAAATTACATTCCCAGAATCATTTTCTACTTGCGGTGTATAGGGTAGATATACAAACGTGCTGTAATCAAAAATGCTATCTTTTGAAAGATAAAGCCCTATCCGGTCTGTTGCGTATTTGGTACTATCACCTCTTGAAATATAAAATTCAACATAATACTTACTCCCACTTAATAATGTGTCCTTTAATTGAGTTTCTATATACTCCCTGCCATCACCGGAAGTATAGCCAATAGCAGCGCCTCCAAGGTACCCTCTTCCGGAAAAAGCAAACTGATACCCCCAGAGATTAAAAGGAGCATTGACAGGGTCCCAGGGACCGGTGGGCGCGCATGAATGAAAGTAATCCGGGCTGCTACCGGTTGGATTAAACCATGGTGTTGCCTTGTTAACCTGATTCTGGTAAATAGGGCACGAGGTAAAATATTCAAAATCAGGATTCGGAACCAAATTCTGGCTCAAAAGATTGGTTGACAAAACAAAAATAAATAATATAAAAAACAACTTTTTCATAGGTCAAAAACCGAGATTGCCTATTTGTATCAGTGATGAATCTCTTTTCATAATTCACAAAAACATCAATGTATAATTATCACTTTTCCTGTTTTTTGCATTAGCCCCTTTATCATTACCTTATAATAATAAACCCCAACGGGCATATCATCAACTGAAACGGCAATTTGTGTTTTCCCTTTTTCAAAATTATAAATATGTATTGTTTTTCCAAACAAATCGAAAATTTCTATTGTATTGATATTGGCTCCTATCCCTGCTATTGATACTTTTCCTGTTGTGGGATTAGGAAAAATCATCATTTCATCAAAAGATGATGAATTCAGATTTTCAACTCTGGTCTGAATATTGTATTTGACTAAAAACATATCATAACCACCAGCATTTGTTATGGTGGTGGAGCCAAATGTTATGAAATCACTTTGAAAATATCCCGTCATATATACATTGCCATTTGGATCGGTAGTAACGGAATTTGTCTCATCATAATCTGTTTCTCCTGCACTTAAAGCCCAAAGTAAAATGCCGGATGCATCGTATTTAGCTAAGAAAATATCAGGAGTACCAGCATTTTTATTTGTTAAGGTGTCGGAGTTAAATGTGATTGAGTAACTCCGAAAACTACCCGCTATATAGACACTCCCATTGAGGTCGGTTGAAATAGAAGATGCATAATCATATTCTGTTCCTCCTGCTGCTTTAGCCCAAAGTACATTACCGGCTTCATCGTATTTGGTAAGGAAAATATCACGAGAACCGACATTTGTTAAGGTGTTGGAACCAAAAGTGATAGAGGGACTTTGAAATCCTCCCAACACGAATATATTACCCGAAATATCGGTTGCAACGGAATATGCCCCTAAAGCATTTGTTCCCCCTGCTGCTTTTGCCCAGAGCACATTTCCGTCTTCATCGTATTTTACAATAAACATATCAAAAGAACCCACATTCGCAGTAGCCAAGGTGGTGGAGCCAAAGGTAATGGATGGACTTTCAAAAAATCCTACAATATATACATTATTGGAGTCATCAGTGGTAACGGAAGTTGTTCTATCATCACCTGATCCCCCACCCCCCCTTACCCAAAGTACATTTCCGGTTTTATCGTATTTGGCAAGAAATATATCAGGAGTAAAACTACCAATATTTGCATTTGTTAAGGTGTCTGAGCCAATAGAAATAGTATCACTAGCAAACCATCCTGCCATATATATATTGCCACTGGAGTCAGTAGTAACAGAAAGTGCCTCATCAGAAAAAATTCCTCTTGCCCCTTGAGTCCAAAGAACATTACCAGCTGCATTGTATTTGGTAATGAATAAATCATCGTTATAAAAACCACTATTATTTGCATTCGTTAAGGTAGTGGAACCAAAAGTGATGGAATCACTTTGAAACCACCCTACAACATATATATCGCCATTGCGATTGGTGGCAACAGAATATGCATAATCATTATCTGTTCCTCCTGCACTTGCTGTCCAAAGCACATTGCCGGCTGCATCGTATTTAGCTAAGAAAATATCAGGAGTACCAGCATTTTTATTTGTTAAGGTGTAAGAACCAAAAGTGATAGAAGAACTTCCAAAATACCCAACAACATACAATTTGCCCGAATCATCAGTGGTCACAGAATATGCCTCATCACTATTGTTACCGCCTGCCTCTTTCGCCCACTGCCAGTAGGGGATTTGCGCGAATGTATAATAATATCCAAATTCAAGAATTAAAATTAAGAGAAAGTGTAGAAGATGTTTTTTCATGGTTTAAATGCCAGAACCATCTATTAATAAACTTTTTTCAATACCATCATCTTCCCATTATCAAAAATGATTTTAACAAAATAAATACCCGGTTGAAGACGCTCGGATTGCATAATGCCCGTGATTTTATTTTCGGAACATTTATATGTTTCTACTTTTTGTCCATATATATTTATTATTTCTATTGTCAGGCATTTTTCTGCGTTCACGGACATCACTCCCTGATTTGTATTTTCTCCAATGAAAAAAATATCTTTGCTATTGATTGCATCAGGTACTGTTTCACCCAGTATGTTTCCGGTCTTCTGGCTAACCGGCATTACCTCATCATGTATGAGCGTGTCAAGCATCACCCGTGCAGTATATACCCCTCTGCCGCCAGTAACCGGGTTCTGAATGGCGATTGAAGTAAGCATTGTTCTTTCCGTGCTATCAAGCCAATACCTCCCTTTTAACCAGCTATTGAGGTAAACATTCAAAACATCTTTATGGTTTTGTTCAATTGCGCCCGAAGGTGAAACCGAAGATATCTCCTGCATAGCAAGCATATCGCTTCCATCGGCAATGTATTTCATTGTTTTTTGTATTCGCCCCATATTCGTTTGTATTACACTGTCGTAGAAGTTTTGAAGAACAGTATCATCAGGAGTGCTTAATTGCATCAGTGACGGGTATTTCATCAGTTCTGAAAAAACAAGTTCCTTTTCGGCATATTGTTGCTCGAGCTGAAGTAATGAATATAGTCCCGGGTGTTTTATCTTCTCTGCAAGAGCCACCTGAACCTGCTGCTGTTGTATGTTGCCGCCTGCGCAATCATTTGTAAATGTTCCGGTTAACGGGTGGTCAACAATACCTCCCGGTGTAAAGGAACTTGTAGGTAGATTAAATTGCGCAGGAGAAGTTTTAAAATACCAGTCAGGCGCTTTGGTTCCAACCAGCGTGCTAAAAATTCTCTCCTGATTATTATTATACCATTGGTTATCGGAAGGGTTTGTTGAGTTGCCGATGAGGTACTGGGTACCCGATTGAATACCCACAGCGGAAAGGTTGTCAAGATAAACGCCTCTGTAACACCAGCGCATTTCATTACATTCAATAATTGACGGCACACTGTTGCCCCAGCAACGGATGCCAGCGCTCATTTTGAAGAGTTTGTTGTCTTTTATGACCGTAAACGGGCTTGTTTTGATTTGAATTCCATTTGTGTTACCCATTGTAACGGGAAAATTCCCTGTGGCGTTAATTGTATTACGTTCAATAAAACCATAACTGTTTTCAAAGAGAATTCCGTTTTTTGGCGCGGTTGCCTGGCTGTTCAGCACAATAAAATTATCCCGTACCAGCGGGAACGAAAAAAGACAGGGATAGAAATTCCTGAACCATATACCGGTTGTTATCCTGCGTATGTCATTATTTTTTACTTCGGTCGTACATATTGCGAATTTCGCAATGGCGCTTTCCAGTTTCACCGCTACATTGCCCACATCAGCGCCTGAACCGGGATTATTAAACGAATTGCCGTTTACATAAACATTATTCTCATAAGAATTCAAAACCCATATACCTGTATTAAATTTATTGAATTTGTTATTATTAACTTCAATCCTGCTTTCTTTTGCATTCCTGACAAATACACAGGTCTTTGAGATTAAATTATTGATAGCAGGTGGCGGTGATGGATTTCTCATATTGATGAACTGATTTTTCCGTGTATTCAGGTTGTAACTGTTTTCAACCCATATACCGTTAGTGGAATTTTTAAAGATGTTTTTATCGCTGTTACTGTTGGAACCAACTTCAAGGGTGTAAGATGCCGCTTGGTTGGATAGTCCTATTCCATAAATGCAGGCGATTACCGGGCAGGGTGTAGCCGGTTTGCCGGGACCACCGGGAGTGGGGATACATGTTTGTGTGATATTCTGAAACAGGTTATTCTTTACATTCACATTGCTGCTTTCGGTTTGTATGCCTATGTCGAGGTTCTCAAAGGTATTGGTCTGATAGGTTGCATCTCCCACCTGGAAGCCGCCAACCCCGGTGATGTCCACGCCTATGCGCCCGCGCTCTCCGGTGCGGGGTGTAATAAGACCGGGTGTCTCGGTGATGAAGGTGCAGCCGTCAATTTTTCCGATGCTGTTACCGCCATAAGGAATAAATGCCCCGGAATAGGGCGTTACAAAAACACCTTTATGGTTGTTGAGGAATTTATAGCAATACAGTTCAAAATTTCCGCCATCAACCGATACAACAGCATTTTCGGCATCGCGTACGTAATGGGTGGTGCAGGTTGCTTTGACTGTGCAATTTTCATTGCCTTTCATGTATAAAAAGTTATCGCGTGTGCCGGGTTCTATATAGATGCCATCCCACATTTCATTGCAGCCGGCTGCAATGTCGCTGCACCGCACATAAAGTTTCCGGTAATCCCCGGGTCCGGTTGGCTTTGTAATAAGAATTTTTGCGCCCTGCCCCATTTTGATAAGCGAAGTTCTGAATTCAAACGGAACATCCACCTCAAATACGCCAAAAATATAAAGTATGCCGTTTGCACCTAGTCCATTGGAGAACGAGTAGGGATTCGTACCTGAAAAATAAGAACTGTATTGCGGGTCGGTGGCAAATGCGGACGCGGTTATATTAGTTATTTTAATATCGCTTTGTTGTATGGCGGGACAATCACATCCCGGAATATTAATGGAAACTATGGCCGTGCATCCATTAAATTGGCTGATAACTGTCAATGTCAATGTTGCATCCGTTGATGGGTCTGTCCAGGTAATTGCAGTGTTCGATCCAGTGGGATCCGAGAAAGAAGATGCTTGCGGTGATGACCATTCATAATCTAAACCCATTGGTACGTGACCTTCCGGATCATAAGCCCAGTAGGTTAAATTGTTATCGCATGTTAAAGCTATGGTATTCTCAGGTAAAATAATGATTTCTGCCGGAGGGTTTTGCAAAACAGTTACCGTAACATTCTCTGAATCCGTACAGCCGTTGGCATCGGTAGCGGTGACGGTGTAAATTGCAGGCACATCAGGTGAAACGGTAATAGTTGCATCGGTGTGACCTGTGCTCCACAGGTAGGATAATCCACCTGAGGCAGTGAGTGTAGTGGTCTGTCCGGGGCATATTGCCGTATTTCCGCTTATAGAAATCTGTGGAGCATTGACTGTAACAGTCACATTGGTCGAACAATTGCAAAACGAATTTATGTCTGATGTGACAGTATAGGTTGTTGTAATGGATGGGTTGGCAGTTACAACCGCTCCGGTGGATGCGCTTAAACCCGTTGCAGGCGACCAGGAATAGTTTGAACCACCGCTGGCAGTCAAAATTACACTTTGCCCTTTACAAATAACCGATGCAGACGGATTTACTGTTAAAGGTATCACTTCAATGTAAACGTTATCAGTAGCGGTACATCCGTCAGGTGTGGTTACGGTTACCGTATAAGTTGTTGATTGTTTAAGGCATGCAACGGGATTTGCAACCGATGGATTATCCAAACCGTTTACAGGTAACCAGGAATATGTAACTGAAGGTATATTGCAATTCAAATTTGCAGATAATTGGGCTGATGAGCCGCAATTTACAATTTGCAAATCTGAACTGGCATTAACGCCAAACTCTACCACCGATACATCATCAATATCCAACCAAACCTGGGCATTCTGACTTTGTACAGGTGCAATGCCTAAAGTTGAATAATTTTGTGTCACCGAAAAACATACCTGTCGGAGTTGCCAGGATGTATTTGAAACATTATTGTCAGAAACAAGTAATATGGGTGAGATGAATGGGGATGAAAATAAAACTACATTTACCTGATCAATTGCAGTAGCAGTAATATTGCTACAGTCATTAGGATTGTTTGCAAAGCGGTAATAGTACGATAAAACATAAGTTTGGTTTGGTACAAGAACTGTATTTGTATTGGTAATGATCGCCTCATTAGCGCCATTACATGCCCACATATGTGCGTAATATGGAGATGAATAGGGGTTTGCAGTTGCAATTTGCGGAGATAAATTATTTGAATCCCAGTAACAAACATCCCCATTGTCAAATGGATCCGTGCCATTATAACCCGGTTCAACCTGGCTGAAATCGCCATTATTTATCTTTTGGCATGTTTGTGTGGCAGGTGTGCAGTGTGATTGAGTCAAATAAAATATACAAATTTTAAATTTTGATATTTCTCCGTAAGAAGAATCCCTTTTTATTTTCAATTTATATGATTGGCCAGGTAATAAACTATCTGTTTTAAAGTTCATAAAATTCCTTACACTGTCAAAATTTGAGGCATACTCAACGATACTGCAACCCGAACAGATCTCTATACTTCTGAATACAGTATTAGAATCATATAAATTAATTACTAATCGGATGTTTGAACTATCCGCTACAAAACTGAACCACATCTCATCCTCCATCATCAAAACACTATCCATGCAGGAAGGGTTTCCTGGCGGCATCGGAATTGCATTTTCGCAATTGCTTCCAGGCAATTTCTGTCCGTACTTCACCGTCCCTATATCGCTCCCCGCTCCTATCCCCGGCACTAAAAATCCGTACTGCGCATTGACAATGCCTGTCACATAAACACTATTATTCTTATCAAGAGCAATCGCTACAGCCCCGTCATCTCCTCCCCCCCCCATCGTAGTTCATTACCCACTGCTGCGTGCCGTCAGGAGTGTATTTTATGGTGGCGTAGTCATGCGCCACCAAGGTGAAGTTGTAGCCGGTTACGTAAACATTATCGCTGTCATCCAGGGCCATTGCAAGCGCAAGGTCGTTGCTGTTCCCGGCACCGTTGTAGCGCCTTATCCATAGTGAGTCACCGTAGAAGTTATATTTTATTGTGACGAAATCGTGGTATAGGTATATCAATGTAAAATTAAAGCCCGTTACAATTGTGTTGCCGCTTTTATCGCAGGCAATGGCGAAGCCGCCATCATCCACGTTGGCAGGCCCGTTATATTCAGAAACCCACAGGGTTGCTCCGGATGAAGCATCATATTTAATGGTTACCATGTTCATGCCGCTGGTTGCGGTGAAACTGTAGCCCGTTACAACAGGATTACCGGCAGTGTCAAGGGCAAGGGCGGTGGCGCGGTCATATCCATTGTCAGCGCCATTAAAGAAATTCATCCATAGTTCATTTCCCGAAGCATCGTATTTCAAGGTAACATAATCCATGTGGGTTGAAAGGAATTCAGCCATTCCCGAGATAAAAATATTTCCAGCGCCATCAACTGCAACGGCTGCAACATTATCATCCCCGCCACTGCCGTCATAACGGCTTATCCACTGTTGTGTTCCCGATGCATCGTATTGTACAAGCGCTATATCGCTGCCTGTAGTGTCGCCCTCGCTGTCACCCGCAACAACTACACCGGCTGCGGTTACGGCAAGCGCCATGCCGTTATCGTTTCCGCCATTGTCATAGGTTGAAATCCACAGGATATTTCCCTGCGGGTCTATTTTTATGGTGATGAAGTCATCGTTGCCTGAGGCGGTAACCGTACTGCCGCAGACATATACATTGTCCTGTTCATCTGCCGCTATTTTTGCAGCGCGGTCATCCCCGTTGCTTATAGTGTCGTTATACCTGACTTCATAAATAATATTTCCAGCGCCATCATATTTTACCACTATAATGTCATAGCCGGTACCAATACCTTCACTGGTTCCGCAAATAATGACATTGTTTTGACCATCCGTAACGATGCCGCTTGCGCCATCACCGCCACCGGCAGTGCCGTTGTAGGGTCGCACCCATTCCTGCGTGACATTTGTCTGAGCCATCAGAATAACTGAAAAAAAGGTGAGAAAAATTAAAACCGGAATTATTGATTTCTTACAGCGAAAGGAGTACCTTCGAGGTTTTTTTACTGCTAACTGCTGACTGCAGGGTTGATTTCCGTAATAATTGTTTTTTATGGCAGTAAGGGTTTAGGGGTTGAAGCACCCCATTTTGATAATTGCCGTAAAGGTAGAAATTTTATCTGAATTAGCAAAATTGTTACTATTCACCTCACCCCTGCCCCTCTCCTATAAATAGGAGAGGGGTGAGT
Organism: Bacteroidota bacterium; assembly: GCA_016193485.1. Taxonomy (GTDB): domain Bacteria; phylum Bacteroidota; class Bacteroidia; order JACPRZ01; family JACPRZ01; genus JACPRZ01. The sequence continues at coordinate 15,906 of JACPRZ010000051.1, forward strand.
TACCCCTTCTCTTGTTTTTAAGAGAAGGGGGTAAGGGGGATGAGTTAGAAGGGTGAATAGTAACGCAAAATTAATTTTTTACCCGGTAAAATCCGGTTTTTACAAATGCCTTGAAGTTAATGTGTAACCGTTTTACCGGATATCAAACCTGAAAATATGAACCAATGTAGAAAGGACAAGCGACCAGAAAAGAACCGATACTAAAAAATACCGCACCGTCCCCTTTTCATGCCGGTAATATCTTTCAGCGACAAGGCATCCTACGGGTATGGATATTGTTACCGGTGAAATGAATGCGATCCCTTTAACCCCGAATCTCTTTTTAACTTTTACAATAAACCTGTTACGTCTTGTAAATATTTTTTGGGGTTTATTTTTTTTGTTGAACAATTTTCGCCAGGCAGTACCGCAGAAGTCAAGCGCCCACCCTCCGAGGTAATAGAAAAGAAAAACGCCCATCCAGCCGCCAGCCGTGCTTATCAGAATGGTTTCCCAGTAATTAAATCCTGAAAGCCGCAACGAACCCGGTGCGAATAAGAATTTGACGGCAGAAACCAGGAGCAACCCCGCGATTCCCAATATTTTCCCCCACATTTCCCGGTAGTTTTGTGCGAAGTACGTCATTATTTTCACTGCTTCCGCTCTGCGCTTTCTCCCTGCCATAGATAATTATATTACTTTTGCTTTGTTTAGACATAAAAAAATATTTTTCTCATGCCATGTAATTCATGTTCCGCCTCCGGAAACGGATGCTCTGCTCCTTCATTGCGGCTCATTAACGGAAGCGCCAAGCAAACTTCGGTTGATTATTTTTCTTCTTTCGATTTACCTGAAGGGCAACAGCCGTTCGGTATAGTTGAAGTGATGTTCAAAAACGGACGCAAAGATTTTTTCCGCAATACCAACCGGGTACGGCTTGACAGTGGCGATTATGCCGCGGTGGAAGCATCTCCCGGGCATGACATCGGTCTGATAACGCTTACCGGGGAGTCAGCCCGCCAGCAACTGATAAAAAGAAATATTCCGGCCGATTCTCCCGATTTAAAAATCATTTACCGGAAAGCCCATGATAACGATATCCGTAAATGGATGCAGGCGAAAGAAAGGGAGCCCGGTGCGCTCGCAAAAGCAAGAGAGATAGCCGCATCAATGAATCTCCAGATGAAGATAAGCGATGTAGAATTCCAGGGGGATAATAACAAGACGACCATTTATTTTACCGCTGACGGAAGGGTAGATTTCAGGGAACTCATCAGGGCGCTTGCCACAGAGTTCAGAGTAAGAATTGAAATGCGGCAGGTTGGCTTGCGGCAGGAGGCGGGTCGGCTTGGCGGCATAGGTGATTGCGGCAGGGAATTATGCTGTTCCACCTGGCTGACAGATTTCAAGGCAGTATCCACTACCGTGGCAAGGAACCAGCGGTTGTCAATAAATCCGGAAAAACTTACCGGTCAGTGCGGGAAACTGAAATGCTGTCTTAATTATGAACTGGATTTTTATACCGAGACATTAGCCGAATTTCCGGATACCGGCACTCCGCTGCAAACGCAGAAAGGCGATGCCTACCACCAGAAGACCGATGTATTCAGGAAAATGGTATGGTACGGGTACAGGGATTCTTCGGAGGTCCCCGCGCTGTTGACGCTTCAAAGGATCAAGGAGATCATTGAGATGAACCGCCAGGGACAAAAACCTCCGGAATTAAAAGAGGAAGCCCATAAATCAGAAAGCGCACCTGCGATACCACGCGATACTTTACTCCAGGACAGCGTGAGCAGGTTTGATAATAAACTTAACCGGGACAAAAACCGATCCGGTCATCAGCATAAAAGAAAACACGGGCATTAATTTATTATTTCTGATCAGTACTATTTGGTTTCAGTAATAAAATAATACCAATATACAAATCCCGCCTTTGGCGGGACTAATGATACGAATAAAAATACCCTTTTCACAAAGCCCATTCGTATCATTCGCATTATAAAAACAATTTTATGCAGAGACCTGAACAGTAACCAAAATCCCATGAAAGCAAAACATCTCTTGTTTTTCTCAGTTGTATTCCCGCTATTATCCTGTCATCCGGGAAGAATTTTTGATGAATACACTGAAATACACGACAACCGCTGGAATTACAATAAACCGGTTGAATTTAAAGTAATAATAGATGAAATTCAAACCGGATATAATATATCGGTCAACGTCCGCCATGCAAGCGGCTATCCTTACCGCAACCTTTTCCTTTTTATCTCCATGTCAGATTCAGCGGGTCATGAAACAAAAGATACGCTTGAATGTATCATTGCCGATGAACGGGGTGAATACCTGGGGAGCGGTGCAGGTGATATCTGGGATATAAATATTCCCTTTAAAAATGATTTCCGCTTTGAACGCCCCGGTGTATATATCTTTACCATTCATCACGGAATGCGCGTTGAAAATCTCCCGCTGATCATGGATATTGGCTTATGCATTGAAAAGTCCGTTACTTCAAACTAACATTGTATTTAATCCGGATCCCGATGGTTATCGGGAGGCAATCCGCAATTAGCAATATTAATTTTGGTATTTATGAATTTTAATCCGCAATTTTGACAATCCGCAATTCGCAATATTTCATATGTCTCCCCTGAAACAACTTTTCGGACAGACAGCGGTTTACGGCATGAGCGGTATTATCGGAAGGGTTCTCAACTACCTCCTCGTCCCGCTCTATACCCGCGTTTTCACTACCGAACAGTATGGAATTGTTACCGAGATGTACGCCTATGTATCCTTCCTGGTGATTCTGCTTACCTATGGCATGGAGACATCGTTTTTCAGGTTCTATTCAAACCATACGGACAAGGAAAAAGTGTACAATACAACCTTAATTTCACTTATTGCTTCATCCCTGTTATTTCTTTTATTCGCTTCTCTTTTTTCTTCCGGTATCGGGGCATGGCTTCACTATCCTGACCACAGCGAATACGTCATCTGGTTTGCCGTCATCGTTTCGCTTGATGCCATTGCCGCCATACCGTTTGCCAAACTGCGGGCGCTTAATAAAATAAAAAACTTTTTCAGGATAAACTTTGCAAACATCATAGTGAATATCGGGCTTAACCTTTTTTTCCTTGTTTACTGTAAAGAAAACTATGAAAATGGCGAAGGGGGGGGCTGGCTGGTGCAGACATGTTACAATCCGGAAATCGGTGTGGGATATGTTTTTATTTCGAACCTTGTTGCAAGTATTGTAAAAATAATCCTCCTGGTTCCGTGGATGATGACTGTAAAAGCGGTCTTTGATTTCTTACTGTGGAAAAACATGATGAGGTACGCGCTGCCCCTTCTCATCGCAGGTATTGCCGGTATCGTTAATGAAAATGCCGACAGGATCATGCTGAAACATATCCTGGTCGCCAGGGATGGTGCGAAGTCAGCGCTGGAACAGGTGGGTATTTACGGTGCATGTTACAAGGTTTCCATCATCATATCGCTTTTTATCCAGGCGTTCCGTTTTGCTGCAGACCCGTTTTTTTTCTCACGACAATCCGATAAAAATGCGAAAAAAACCTACAGTGATGTTCTTACCTATTTTGTGGTCGCATGTCTTTTTATTTTTCTTGTAATCATGTTGTTTATTGATACTGTTATGTATTTTGTCGGAAGCGACTTCAGGGAGGGAGTTACCATTGTACCGGTGCTGCTGATAGCCAATATCTGTCTGGGAATTTATTTTAATCTTTCCTTCTGGTACAAACTTACCGGTAAAACCGAATATGGCGCTTATATTGCCATTTTTGGCGCTGTTATTACGGTTTTTTTAAATTACCTCTGGATTCCGGTTTACGGTTATATGGGTTCGGCATGGGCGACCTGCATCTGTTACTTCGCAATGATGCTGATTTCTTACTTCCTGGGAAGAAAACATTATCCCGTCAATTACCAGGTTGGAAAAATATCTCTTTATGCTGTGATCACCGCCATAATCCTGCTGATTCACAGGTATGCGGTACCTGAAAACTGGAATAGTTCCGCTGCAGGAATCGCCTTATTGCTGATATTTGCCGGGTTCTTTTTTTTCACCGAGCGCAAAACCCTTTTTATTAAATCAACTGTAAATGGAAATTAAAATCCTCAACCGGTCAAAAAACCCGTTGCCGGTTTACCAGACCGTTTATTCCGCAGGAATGGACCTTAGGGCATCTCTTGACGAACCCGTACTTCTGAAGCCCTTGCAACGCGCTCTGGTACCTACCGGCTTATTCATTGAAATACCCCACGGTTATGAGGCGCAGATCCGGCCGAGAAGCGGTATGGCAATCAATAAAGGGGTAACTCTTTTGAATACCCCCGGAACCATTGATTCGGATTACAGGGGTGAG
>JACPRZ010000052.1 GCA_016193485.1 Bacteroidota bacterium
GGATTTCACGCATACTTTTAACTGCGTCAAATGTCTTTTTGATTTTTTTAGATTTAGTTTTCATTGTCTACGATGTCTTTTGGTGAACGAATTTCAAGTGAATGGTATCCAAGTCGTATATTAACTGAATTGTAACCCCGAATACGGTAAATATTAACGATGTGTTTAAAGTTCCAACTAACTAAAATGTCAACCCGATTTACTGTCGCAATGGCGATATGTAAGCAATCGTCCCGATGAGTTTTTCCGGTCACATTTTCTTGTATGTAAGTGTCTGCAAGTTTAACAGCGTCTTTGGTGATTTCAACAAATTCAATACTGTCGTTTGGCAGTGAAGCGAAAAAGTCACGGATTTCTTTTCTTGCTTTTGAAATTTCTGCCTGGGTAACTTCTGAAATTACTGCTTTGACTTGTCCTACCTTAATTCTTTCCATCAGAATTGTTGAATGTTCCTCAAATTCCGAGTCAAAAACTCCACCAATTACTGAAGTATCTATGTAAAACCGCTGTATCATTTTTTAAAACTTATCTGAACAAAGATATGGAATTTTTTTAGCACAAATGTTAAAAATAGCACGGTCGTAAATGTCTTACAGCCCGCTGTTATAGCCAGTGGTTCGTCCCCCGTTATTTGGTTACAAAATGAAATTCGTGCAAATCTCCACCGTTTTGGAATTCATACCAAAGTTCATTTTCTTTGAGTTTTAGTATTGTACAATTCGTATTTGTCACGGTGCTGTTTTTGTCTGTCAGCTCAATGCTGCTCACACCTTTAATCACAAGATTATCTTTATTGCTGTCAAAATCCCAAGTTCCTGTCTCGGAGAAAAAGTCACCGTCTTTGTCAACATAGGAACGGGAATAGGAACCATTGTCCGTATATTCTTCTGTGTAACCGCTGATTAGCAGAGAAGATGTTGCTTCTGTCCCATTCCAGTAATACTTGTCAAGTCGCCAAGTATTCACAACTCTTTTTTTCTTACTTCTAAAACTTATTGCAGGTCCATCTTCATATTTTTTGCAACTGTCAAAGGTTGCTGTCATCAGTCCTGCGATAATCAGAAGTCCGATTAATTTTCTTGTTTTCATTTTGTTTGATTTTAAATTTTCCTACTCGTCTGGCTTTTCGGTGTCGCCCCGTTTTTGTAAGTGGTCGCTGGTCTCCACTTTTATTTTTTATCAGTCGTAACAGTCAATACTGTCAAACCGAATTGTTGGTACTTGTGTGTCCGTTCGTGTCCGCTGTCGTCTTTTAGCATTGGCTATAACGTTTTGCAGCTTGCCGAAGGCGGGGCTTTCGGAGCACAAAACTGTCAAGCCGATACAAAGATAATTAAATGCACACAACTTTTTTTCCGAACGGAAACCGCCATTGAGGCAAGCGGATGTTAGCTGCTGCCACATTTCGTCCGCTTGCATTTTGGTTGTTCATTTTTCACTATGTTTCTTTGCTTGACTTACCCAAGTCGGTGCGTTGTTAATTGTCTGTCTGAGTAGTAAGTTTAACTGAGCAGAATGATGTTGAATATGTCTTACGTTGTAGAGCAAAATTTCAAGCAACGAAAAGTTTTTATAGTCGTTAACCCAACGGTCGTTAAGTCTTTCTGCTGTTAGACTTCTGATAAGTTGATTTGCTTTTTGTCGGCAATGCTCCAAGTAAGCAAGTAGTTCCGCTTTCGTATATGTTCTGTCTGGTTTTTTACCTGTCGGGTCAAACTCGGAAAATGTAAATGGCGATGGCGGCTCAAATTTGCTCGGTTCTGTCGTTAAGTAATAGTCTGTCCAAAAAATGCAATGGTAAGAATTATACCAAAAATTTAATTTTGTGTTCCAATGGTCGTCAGGACACATAGTAATTGTATTTTCAAGCATTTCAATACTTGCACCGAATTGGTTCCTAATTGCTTCTCTTATTGATGTTGAATTGTCCATATTTTTAAGTCTCTGTTGTCGATTTGTTGTGTCGTCAGTGGTTGCAGCTAACGGTTCAGTGCTTTATGCAGGCGGGGATTACGAGCTACTCGCTTGTCCCCCGCTACAATGCTAATACGAAGATACAAAGTTTCAAATACGCTATGTCCCCCCGCTTGCATTAAAGCACTTGTTAGCGGTTCGGGCTTTTATTTGTTCGTCTGTATATTTTTTTAATATTGTCCAGTTGAAGTTTTAAATGTGAAAATAAAGTAGTCTGGATTCGTCTTGTCAGGTTCTGTCGATTTCTTGAAACCAAATTTCTCCAATAGTTTCGTAGAGTTCTGGTTGTCCTTATGTGTAAACGCTTCTATTTCTTCAAGCCCAACTGTCCGAATGCCAAATTCAATAATTTTTGATGTTGCTTCTTTCATTATTCCTTGTCCTTGAAAGTCTGGCAATAGTTCATATCCAATCTCACATTTGTTCTTCTCGTCTGAAAAGTCAAAAAGGCAAATTGTCCCCAATAAATTATTCTTGTCCGCCATTGTAATTGCCCAATAAATTAGGTCGCTTTTTTTTATACTTTGGCTAACCTTGTTTATAAACCTCCTTGCATCTTCAATTGTCTCGCTTGGTTGTCTGTCAAGGTATTTGTTTACTTTATTGTCTGACCTCAAAGCAAAAATTTCTTTATCATCGTCAATTGAAAGTTGTCGTAGTATAAGTCGTTCCGTTGTCAGTGTAGGAAATGGAGTGAAAATTCTGTCTAACATACTTAAATATTTGAACTGTCTGTGTTGGTGAGAGTCGTCATAGCCTGACCGCTAACGTTTTGCAGATTTGCGATGGGCGGGCTTTTCAGCACAAATGTTTGTACGGAGAACTGAACTTTCTATAACCACAAAACTGTCTGCGGAGCACGAAACCCCGCCTATTGCAAATGTGCTGTTAGCAGTAGTAGTTCTACGTTCTGTCATTTGTTATGTATTGGATAAATTGTTTTCCTAATGGAGTTGTCCTTTCACTTAATGCACCGTCTCCACTCATAGTTGTCTTAATTCCACTTGTCCGATGGAAGCCAGCGTTACTTAGGTCATTCCATATTAAGTCTAACAAGTCGTCTTGATTTTTCAACTCAGGATAAGCATCGTTTATAACAGATGAAATACTTCCAGCCATAAAATTTGGTGGGTTTCTGTTAGCCTTTTGAAACCAAAGTCGTGGGCTGTCAATAAACACTAAAATTCTTATATGCCAGGTCGTAAAACTGTCAAGCTGATTGAGAAATATTTGACTTTTAGTTTGGTCTGGGGATTGTCCAGAAGCCGTATTAATAACTGCATTTTGAAAAGCCTTAATCTTTTCTTTTTCGCTTGTCTTTAAAGCAAGTGTTGTCGCTTGTAGCACCACGTCAATAAACTGCTCGTTCTTTTGTAGGTCTTCAAAATTAATTGTCTTATTTTCTTCAAGTTCTTTTAATTTTTCTGCTACTTCATTCATCCATTCAGCTCGTCTTTTTTCAAGAGGTGGTGTCACTATTAATCCAAATATTTCTGTCGCCAATGAACCAATAATAGGAATTGTTCCAAGTCCACCTTTTACAAGTGAATGTGCTACGTCTTTTGCTGTTGTTTTATTTGTGTTGTCTGTCATTGTCTTTTGGGTCGTGTTACTATTACTGCTAACGTTTTAGTGCTTTATGCAGGCGGGGATTACGGGCTACAAACTGTCCCCCGCTAAAAATTAATTGCGAGGCACAAAGGTACAAATTGCTCGTCAACCCCGCTTACGACAAGCCCCGTGTTAAATGCCGTTTTTATTTCTTTGTCAACTGCCTCCATTTGTCTTTGTCCATCATTGGTATGTAAAAATAAATTGTAGCGCAAACGGGATTGTCAACAGTACGTTTGATTGTCATGTATGGACTACCGACTTTTGTTACCGTCCGCGAAGTTGTTGGGTCTTTTATTATAGTTTTAGTTGTCTGTCTGCGGGAAATATAATTGTCTTTGTCGAGTTGTCGCCATTTTCTTTCTTTATTTACTAATAATTCTTTAATGTGCTTGTCCACGCATTGGCTACAATAATATTTTATTTCGATGCTGTCGCAAAGATTGTCAAACTGGTCGAAGAAATATTCCAATTCAATTTTTTCAAAACCGTTTACGGAAACTTTTAAGTTAACAATTGTGTCAAGATGAGTAACCGTGTCGTTTTGATACCAGAAGGTGTCAACTTGCACAACCGTTTGGGTAAATGAAATTTTATATGTGCTGTCGTTAAGTCCGATTATGATGTCCGCTTTTTTGTCCCCCAAGTAGTCCTGTCCAAATGAGTCAAAGAAAATAAAGATAGCATTCAGTGTCAAAAGAATTGTTCGTCTCATTTAAAAATGGCATTTAACGTACAGGGGTTTGCGATGTGGCGGGCTTCATTGCTCGTCACTGTCCACCGACCACAAAGATAAATTAAATGCACATACCTTCAATGTCGCACTGTCCCCCCGCTTGCGTTTAGCCCGCTGTTATGGGGCGTTGCTCGTCTGTCGTTTAGATAAAATTCTAATGTCTTACGGAAATTGAATTAGTTTTTTGCGAAGGGAGGGGGTATTTGTATTTGCATTTTGAATTGTCGTCAAAGTTATACCGTCTGCCGGGTAAGTGGGGTGCGGGAAGGGATTTCCGGCATTTCTTGTATAATGTAATAGTTTCCATTTTCCCTGTCCTTTATCCCTTATCGTCCTACCTCCTGTAATTCACAAACACCAGTTTGCAAAAATCAGTGAGCGACCCGTTTTCAGGATTCGCTTCAACAAGTTTATTCACGAATGAAGGCGTTTTGGTACCCGGTGTTTTAATATACTGCTCAACTAAAAGTTCAATTCCACCGGTAATTTCTGAGGGAAGTTCCTTTTTGGAAGAAGTGGCAAATGGACGGCTGTCAAGAAATTTTACATACTGCCGGTATGTTGAAATTGCATTTTTCCGGTCCTTCTCAACCGGGAAAAATACAAATTCATTAAACCACTTGCTGAAAAAGAGTTCCAGGTCTCCCACCCCGTAAGGGATGGCATATATGTGCACCCGTATACCCGGGTAATCGGCAATGGCGCCAGTATCGGTGAGTTGTGCGGCAAGCGCACCGGTTTCATCCTTCAGGAAAACCGCCTCCTGCGGTACACTGAATTCCCTGAAATCGGAAATCAAACGGAAAAGCGGATGTGTCCCGCCAATAACCGGTTTCATTATTGCCGATGCTTCTTCAAAATTCCGTTCTTCAACGAGCAGCAGGGCAAGTTGCTCCCTGTATAAGGCATTGTCAGGCGCTAAGTTTACCGCTTTCCTCGCAAACTGCATCGCCTGTGAAAAATTTCCATGGTCATCATGCTTGCCTTTGCCCGCTGTGACCCCGGACCCGGAAAATTGTCTTGATTTACGATAATATGCATCACCATTATTGGGATCAACGGATAACGCCCTGTCGAGCGCTGCATGAATCTGAACGGAAATGTCATCTGCAGGTTTTATTTCACCCGGTTCGGTTATACGGGTCAGACCCACTATTCCTTTGATCTGCGCAAAATCCGAATAAAGAATCAGGGCGTTTACATCTTTGGGATTATTGGTAAGGTACTTGTTATATTGGCTGATTACGGTTTTCTGGTGTTCGGACGATAAAACGGAAAATCTTTTAACCAAACGGATAAACTGGGAAATAGTCCATGTTTCCGGCTTGTCGGGATTAAATGTTGAGAGTTCATCGCAGCCGGTGCCTTCCCCCGGTATGCCGGAATTGAACGTGTTGAATGTCTTCCACTGGTTAATCTTCTCATTAAACTGTGCAGCCCCCCCTTTTACGGTTCCCACCCATATTATATTGCCGGGAGCGACTTTCAGCGAGACCACTTCATTGTCGGGAAGCCCGGAGTTTGAAGAATTGAAAATAATCCATTCATCCGGTTTGTTGTCCCTTGCGTTCCCGGGTATGAGTTTGGCAAGGCCCCCCCCTCTTGTTCCTATCCACAGGTTGTCGTCTTCATCCATCGCAAGCGGCCAGACCGCATTATTCGGAAGGCGCGAGTTGAAATTGGCGTATATCGTCCAGTTGGCATGTGATGAACCGATCCTTGCCGGTTCCATCCGGGCAAGCCCGCCATACAGGGTGCCAATCCATTTGTTCTGCGCATCATCAATCAGGATGGAGCGTATGAAAGGAAGGCCTGAATTAGCGCTGCTGAATAATGTCCATCCCGCTTTCGGATCAGCAGTACTTAACGCACCGGGTTCAAATTTTACCACCCCGCTGCCCGATGCTATCCATGCCGTGCCCGATTTGTCAAAAGAAATCGAGTCAATGAAATTATCCGGTAAACCGCTGTTGGCCGATGTGTAAACAGTCCACTTGCCCCCAGCGGTCAGTTTCACCAATCCGCCACCCGCAGTGCCTATCCACTTTGTATCTTCCCTGTCAATAATAATGGATTTTACCTGGTCATCGGGTAAAAGTGAATTGGTTGTATTAAAAACTCTCCACCGGGGGGATTGCGGTATTGCCGGGTTGAAAAAAGAGAAGATGAACAGTAATGAGAAGAATACCCTGCCGGCAATTTTAGGTAAGAAATTTTTGTTACTATTGAGGTGGTTGATTTTTTCCCGCATCCCGATATCCATCGGGAGCAGATTTTCGCTGATGAATTTTTTTAAAGTAATTTCTGCGTTTATCTGCCCCGCCAAAGGCGGGGGGAGATTATTGGTACAGGGGGTGAATAGTAACAAATTTTTTATGCCGTACATACAACCGCAAACTTAAATAAAAATAGTTTACCCTATCCGCGATTCTATTGCTCGCGGTTAATACCCTCCGCATTATAAACCACAACACCGCCCCCGGTACCTATCCACTTATTATTAAATTTATCAACAGCAATTGAAGTAACGCTGTAGGGTGCATCCGAATCAAACAACCGGCAGGGATTCCATTTTTTCCCATCAAATTCCGAAAGCCCGCTGTCCCTGGTTCCTGCAAATACAACGCCCTTTTTATCAACACCTATTATGGTTACATGATTATCCGGCAGGGATGAGTTGTGTTTATTATAGAGCGTCCAGTTTTTTCCGTCAAAACAGACGAGTCCCCCGTTATAGGTGCCGATCCACTTGTTGTTGTTGTCGTCAACCGTTATGGTCAGAATAAAATTGTCGGGTAAAAGTGAATTGCGGGCGTTATACACTGTCCAGAACATGCCGTCATACTTGGTCAATCCCCCCCCAAAGGTTCCCGCCCACACCACTCCGCGCTTATCAATGGCAGCGGAGAGTATCCGGTTATCCGGCAGGCCGGAATTTGCAGTGTCAAATACCGACCACCTGATGCCCGTGCCGTCAAATCCTTTGCTTTCATCATCCCAGTTGATATAGGCAATCCGCAGCAGGCCGTCATCGGTGGCAAGCCATACCCTTTTATCCCTGTCGGAACAGAGCGCCCTCAGGATATTGCTTTTAAGAGGGGAATTATTATCATCGTATTGAATCCATTCAATTTCTTTAACTGAATTTTTTGATACCACCGAAGGCAACACGGCTTTCGACATTCCATCCCCCCAGGTTCCGATCCATAAATTCCCCAGTCCATCGGTTGAACACATCCTGGGGATGCTTAAAGGCGCTCCTTTTTTTGATTTCCGGTTGATGCTTAACCATTCCTTATTGTCAAACCGGACTACCGCATCTGCCGTGCAGAACCATTTAACGTCATTGCTGTCAATAAAAACGGAATATACACGGTTGTCCGGTAAACCGGAATTACGGGTGTTGTAAAGTGCCCATCTGGGATTTTGGGAAAAACCGGCCGGTGATATGATCGTGAACAGAAAAATAATATGGGGGAAGAGGCGCTTCAAGGGGAGATAAAATTTTGGATTTCGCCTGCCTGCCGGCAGGCAGGGATTGTCAAGATTTCGGATTTGAATTTCAATTCGAAATTCGTAAGCGGATACCTGAAAAGTTACAACAAATAATTTGTTCCATCGCTATCTCAGCAACGTCACCGTCCCGCTTTTTTCGATGATATCTCCGTTAGTCAGTTTGAACCGGATGTAATACACATAAGCGCCCGACTGAATCTGCCGCGTGCGGAAACTTCCGTCCCATGCCTCATCAGGATTTGAAGTTGAAAAAATTTCCTGTCCGTACCGGTTATAAATGATGAGAAGGTAATCACCGGCATCAATAAATGCACGGTCCGGCATAAAAAAATCATTCACACCGTCCCCGTTCGGAGTGAATGTATTAGGTATAAGAAGTTTCTGGAACTGGTCAACACACACTATATTGGATAAAGATGTTTCGGAAAATTGAGCCGGCCCGGAAGAATAAGGATTTGTCACAGGCGACTGTACCGCCTGTACATAATAACAAAAATTTCCCCTGCGGTCAATGAACGGATAAACATCATCATTTATGGAATCAGGGTCGTACTGCGGTATTTTTGTATTCACAGGCGACAGTTCCCACGCATCGTTGACCTTCCGGTACACATTATATAATGAAACAGGGCTTATCCACGAACGGTACTGGTTCCACACGAGTAAATTACGGATATCGCTTTTCACTTCAGCCCTGAGATAAATTGTTTTCGCGACATTGGAAATAAACGATTCAGTACCGCAACTGTCAACAACAACCACGCGGTAATAGATAATGGCATCCGTTGCTGAGGCGGTCTTATCGGTAAACGTAATGCGTGAATTTACGGCCTGGTCATCAATGGTTTTTATGGTCTCGAAAAAAATGCTGTCTTCCGACCTCTGTACTTTATAATAATCAACATCAGCCGAACTGTCGGTATAACATGAAATAAATACCGATCCGTCCGTTTGAACCGTAATATTGTTAAGGTAAGTGAAGGAAGGAAGTTGTATGATATCGGCAGCAATACAATATCTGTTGGATGTTGAAGTCCGGCCGTAACCGTCAGATGCCCTGATGTAGTAACAATAGACCTGGTTTTGTGTCAAACCGGAATGCACAAAGGAAGTACCGGAAGTGACATTAAGGAGAGAATCATTTCCGTTTACAGTACAATATACCGAATAGGTTGGCGTAAACCCGTTCCATCCGTTATAACCATTCCAGGTAACGGAGATTGTCGCTGAACACCGGTCGGATGAAGCCATTACAAACATGGTGGAATGTCCCTGGCTGATAGGGCTTGTATTCCCGCAGGCATCAATTGCGGCAATGCTATAGGACTCGGAGCCGCTTCCGGCTGTTGAACCGGAATTCAGATAATATGTATTATTTATTCCATAGACAGTGGTAATGGAATCCCATCCGCCAGAGGGGTTGGAAAGATAAATAATGTAGCCGGAAACGTCTATCGAATTTCCGTTTGTCCAACTGATCATAGCATTACCGAGTGATGGATCAACGCTTACCGAGTCAACGGTAGTTAGACCGGGCTGAAGGATGTCATTGGTGAGAATGGCAACCGAAGAGGAGTGCAGGCAACCCGATGAATCTGCCAGGGTCACAATATATTTTGCGGTATCGTTCTTACATACATTAACCGTATCGGAAAATGTAAAGCCGTTCGGAACCGTAATTACCGCGATGATATTCCCGGCAGGATATTCCCGGTAGAGGGTATACCATCCGTTGTTGGTACCGGTAAGAACACTGTTCCAATCAAGTTGCGAATATCCTGATGCAAGGTTTGTAACCGAAAGATAAATTGTAGACAGGGTATCGGAAACATTTGTGCAGGTAGGATATTTGTGAATAAGGCAGTGAGGCAAGTAAAGTATAAGGGCCTGACTGAAATAAAGAATAGTAAATATCATAACTTGTAAAACCGGAACAGGTATCGGAAGGCGGTGTCCAGGTGAGGGTCACATTCCCGTAAACATCCACAGAAGCGCAGCGGATAATTGGCGCCTGGGCAAAATCCGGAAGCGGCAGCCAAAGCAGTAAGGGAATCAGGCATTTATTGGCATTAATTGGCATTGACAGGCATTTATTGTAAGTACCGCATTACGGTGGATCATTTTAGAACGTAAAATTTTGAATTTTGTTTTGTCATCACACCCCGTTTTTTCCGGCAATAAGTTCGTACATATCTTCCGGGTTAAGATATTTTCCTGCCATATCCATGATGATTCCCGGTGAAATATTTGATAATGTTTCAAGGTACTTCGTAAAATAGGAATCATCAAGACCGGATTCGAGCAATATTTTAAACTTTTCCGCCTGGGCGAAGGGCCCGTCCATACCGCGCAAAAATTGCCCTGTCAGGTAATTTTTCACCGTATTCAGTTCGTCCGGTGATACGGGTTCACAGGTTATTTTTTTCATTTCCCCGTAAATCGCGTCAACCGCTTTAGCGGTTTGCCCGGAACCGACTTCCGACAGGATGAAAAAATACCCCCCCCTCTCCATCGAAACCAGCGAGGAATAAATGCCGTAGGTGTATCCCATTTTCTCCCTGATATTCTGCATAAGCCGCGAGCCGAAATAGCCACCGAGGATTGTATTCGTTATGACAAGCGCATGCCAGTCGGGATGGGTCCGGTTGAACAGCGGTCTGCCGATAAAGATGGCTGACTGCACGGCATCCTTTTTTTCCAGGAAATGTTTCCTGACCGGGTCATTGGCCGCCTTTTTTTCCGGTATGTCGGATCGCTGTACGTCATCCGTCCATTTTGCACCGAAACAGCGGTTGAGCAGGTCAACCGTTTCCTTTGTCACTTTCCCCGACAGGATAACAGCGCACTGTTCAGGTGAATAACGTTTCCGGTGAAAATCCGGTAATCCCGCGATGTCTAACCGTTCAAAATCCGCAACCTGCAACTCACGGCCATACGGATGATCAGCCCCGAACATCAAATTCCTGAACTTCCTTTTGCCTATGGATACCACTTTGCTGCTGTTTACAATGAAATCCTGTTTCCGGTTCTGCCTGAGTACCCTGAATTCCATTTCGGGAAAAACCGGGTATTTAATAATCTCCTCCAGTACCGGCAATGTTTTTTCAAGATGTTTGTTCAGCGTGAAAAGATGAAGATAACTGTTGTCAAAACCGGTTTCATTATCAAACATAGTGGCATTTAATTCAAGGATGGAAGCGATTTCAAAAGCGGAATGGTTCCGTGATCCTTCCGCAAGCATGTTATTGGTAAAGGAAGCCACCAGCGGAGATGGCTGGTACAACCTGCCCGCCTTAAAAATAAATTCAATTTTCACAACGTCCTGCGTTCCCCCGCTGACCCGGTAAACCGGGATCCCGTTGTCCAGTTTAAATAATACCGGATGTATCGCGGGAAATCCGCCAATGTCATTGAGCCGGGGGGGTGTTGTTCGGTCTGTCGCTGTTTTCATTTGTGATTTTTTCCGGTACGGTAATAAAGAACGCAGCAGTTTTCATCTTTCAGGTATGTTGCACCCGTTTTCATAATATCGTCAGCGGTCAGCGCCAGGTATTTTTCCACTTCCCGGTTGATCATCCCGGCATCTCCCATCAATTCATAATAAGCGAGATTGATGGCTTTATTAAGAACATTTATCTCCCTGAATATTTTGGCCGCTTCCGCCTTGTTTTTTACTTTCTCCATTTCTTCGGGCAGTGCGGTTTCCGACACCATCCCGGTAATTTCTTCCCGGATACCTGCTTCCGCAGCAGGGATATCGGCTCCATCAACTAATTTTCCCGAAATCACGAACATTCCGCCATCAAGTTCACCGGTGAGAAAAGCGTCAATTTCCGAAAACAGTTTTTTCTTTTTGACTAAGTTATTGTAAAAACGCGATGAATTTCCGGCCGATAAAATTTCGGTAATAAGATCAAGAGCGTAAAAATCCCCGTGCGTCCTGCTGCATATTTTGTACGCTTTTATGATCATATCGTAAGGGACATCACGGGTTACCGATAATGTCCGTATGGATTCCTGTGCCGGCTCGGCAGGAAGATTCCGGTGAACCTGTTTACCGGGCGGAATTGAAGCAAACCATTTTTCCGCAAGTTCCTTAACATGCCCGGCAGAAGTATTACCGGCAATAACCATGATGGCATTGCCCGGATGATAATAACCGGCATAAAATTGCTTCACATCGTCCATAGTTGCTTTTTCAATATGGCTGATATCCATCCCTATTGTATCCCACCGGTAGGGATGCACTTTAAAAACATGTGGCCGCAGCAGCAGCCAGGTGTCTCCATAGGGCTGATTGAGATAGCGCTGCCTGAATTCCTCAATGACCACATTCCGCTGTACATTCAAACTTTCATCAGAGAATGCTAATCCGAGCATGCGGTCCGATTCAAGCCAGAAACCTGTTTCGATATTTTGAGCCGGAACCGTAAGATAATAACTGGTGATGTCTTCGGTAGTGAATGCGTTGTTCTGACCGCCCGCATTTTCAAGCGGTTCATCATATTTCGGAATATGTACCGAACCGCCAAACATCAGGTGTTCAAAAAGATGGGCGAACCCTGTTTTATCGGGGTTTTCATCTTTAGAACCCACGTCATACAAAATATTCATTGCGACAAGGGGGGTCGTGCGGTCTTCATGAACCAGTACCCTCAATCCGTTACCGAGTATAAACCGTTCAAATTGAATCATGAGAAATAAATTATCCTAAAATGGCGGAGCCAGAACCCTGCCTACCGGCAGGCAGGCAAACAAGGTTCCCGCAGATTGCGCTGATAAACGCAGATATAATTTTTTCAGCGAAAATCCCTGCCTACCGGCAGGCAGGTGCGTAATCTGCGGGAAAAATATTTTGCCAAAACGTGTCAAGATATTTCTGTTTAGACACTAAATAGTTCCATTGTCGTTATTAGTCCAAACTATTTTCTCCCGAGCAAAGCTGCGTCTTTGCATCGAGGTATTCAGTAACAATATCGTTAACTATTTCCCCTGCCGGCTTAACCTCTTTCACCATTGCCGATACCTGTCCTATTTCCAACTCACCCTCATCTAATTCTCCTTCGAACATACCGCGCTTTGCCCTTGCGTGGCCGAGTATGTTTTTCAACTCTTCCGCAGCGGCTCCGTTTTCTTCTGCATTTTTGACGGTGTCGAAAAATTTATTTTTAATTATTCTGACCGGTCCGATTTTTTTCAGCATAAGCATTGTATCTCCTTCATTTACTTCAGTCACCATTTTCTTAAATGACGGATGAGCGGATGATTCGGTTGAAGCCACAAAGCGGGTTCCCATCTGCACGCCATCTGCGCCAAGAGCCATCGCTGCCAGCATTCCCCGCCCGGTGGCAATGCCTCCGGCTGCAATCAGGGGTAATGAAATTGCCTGGCGCACCATCGGGATGAGGCAAAAGGTAGTTGTTTCCTCCCTTCCGTTATGTCCGCCTGCCTCAAAACCTTCGGCCACTACCGCATCGGTTCCCGCCTCCTCGCATTTTATCGCATATTTAACTCCCGGAACCACATGAACCACTTTAATACCGTTTTCTTTAAGAATAGGAGTCCATTGTTTCGGATTACCGGCTGAAGTAAAAACAATTTTTACTCCTTCTTCCACGATAATTTTCATAATTTTATCAATGCCGGGATACAAAAGCGGCACATTCACTCCAAAGGGTTTGTCCGTAGCATCTTTGCATCGCTTTATATGTGCCCTCAGAACATCCGGATACATGGAACCCGAGCCGATTAACCCAAGTCCTCCCGCATTGCTGACTGCAGATGCAAGTTCCCACGGTGCGCACCAGATCATACCTCCCTGGATAATGGGGTATTGAATGTTGAACAGATCACAAACCGGGTTTGCCACGCTAACGTTTTAAATGCGAAAATAATGAATATCAAATAACGGTAAAAAACCAGTGCTGAATTGTATTAAGGAATAGTGGTGATAAGGTATTAAAACCGGATTAAAACATGCTGCTAAAATTCTTACCTTTGCCACTTTGGTTAATTATATCCTGATAAAAATGCTCCGCCAGGTACTTTTTTTTCTACTTATTTTTTTATTTCCAGTATCTGTTTTTGCCCAGTACAGCTGGGATTTCGGAGGCGGGCTTGGCGCCACAAATTACCTGGGCGAGATGGGAGGAAAAGATAAGCCGCGCAGGAATTTCATTTACGACATGAAATTAAAACAAACGAGGTATGATTTTTCCGGGTTTGCACGCTACAAATTTTATCCTTTCCTTTTATTAAAAGGAACAATGAGTTACCTCCGGATTGTTGGTGCAGACAGTTTATCAATTTATGACAGGCGCAAATACCGGAATCTGCATTTCCGCAATTCAATTATTGAACTGATCGCCACTGCCGAATACCAGTTCTTCAAAGCGTATGATATAACAAGAAAGGGAAAAATACGGGTTGACCTGCAGTTTTACGGTTTTGCAGGTATTGGCGGAGTATATCATAATCCGAAAGCAAAATCATCGCTTACCGGAAAATGGGAAGCATTGCAACCGCTTGGCACCGAAGGACAGGGTGTTCTGCCGGATAAGAAAAAGTACGGCAGGTTTCAGCCGGTAGTACCTTTCGGGATCGGGTTATTTTATACCATTCGGAGGAATTACAGGGTAGGACTGGAACTGAATTACCGCCTTACATTTACCGATTACCTTGATGATGCCAGCACTACCTATCCTGATCCGGCCATATTCACCGATCCTGTGGCTGCGGAACTATCCAACCGAAGCGCAAATACACCCCGGCCTGACTGGTACGTCAAAGGATCGCTGAGGGGTAATGATAAATATAACGATACCTATATGACGCTCATGCTTAATGCCTCTTATGTAATGAGGGGCAAGAGCAATTTCTACCGCTCCAAATACCAGTTCCTGATCAGCCAGCGCAAGAAAAAACGGAAAACAAGAGCGAAGTTCTGATCCTGTCCGCGTATATTATGTCGAATATTCTGCATCAACCCCGGCTCCAGTATTGCTTTATTTTAATGGCCGGTTTCAGGTATAAAGTAAGGAAAGATGGCGTCAGCCCGTTCACTTCCCATGCTCTGCGGTCCTCGCGGTTTGCTTTGAGGCGGCTCAATATTGAAATATTGCTCTTCCCCCCCGCCCTCATGTGAACGGTGACCTCAGGCAAATATGCGGGTTTTATTTTATGCCTGTGCATGAAGCGCAACATCAGTTCATAATCGGCCGATATCCGGAAGGAAGTGTTGAAAAAACCATAGTTCATATAAATTTCCCTCTTGCAGAAAAAAGTGGGGTTGGGCGGCATCCATCCCTTTAAAAAAAGACCTTCGCGGTAGGGCCCTGATTTCCAGTAACGGAAAATTTTCCGGGGATTGTTTTTGTGCACATACACAAGATCGGAGTATACGGCATCAGCGCCACTTTTATCTAACAGGTCAGCCACATGGGTAAGAACCTCTGAATCCGGGAAAAAATCATCTCCGTGGATAAAACCGATAATATCTCCGGTTGCCGTCATTATTCCTTTGTTCATCGCAAAATAAATACCGTCATCCTTTTCCGATACGATTTTTGAAATCCGGTGGGAATATTTTTGCAGAATTTCTGAAGTATTATCGGAAGATAATCCGTCAATCACGATGTACTCAAAATCCCGGAAGGACTGGTTCAGCACCGATTGAATGGTTTGTTCAATCGTAGAACCGTTATTTTTGGTAACGGTAATAATTGAAAATTCCATATCAGGAAATAATCCGGTCGCGGATTTTTATTGCAGGGTTACCGCGGTAAACCGAGTACCCTTCAAGATCAGCAGAGGTAACCGATCCAGCGGAAAGAACCGAATGGGTTTTACAAACTACTCCGGGGCATACCATCGCACCGGCACCGATCCATACTCCGTCCTCAAGAATTATCCCGCGGGTGATAAGGTCAAATGTCTGTCTGGAGAAGTCATGATTGCCGGTAAGAAGAACCGCACCCTGCGAAATACAGCAATGCTTCCCAATATTCACATGAGCGAGGTTATCAATCCATGCCCGCTCGCCAATCCAGGAAAAATCGCCAATGTGCAGTTTCCACGGGAATTTAATATTGACCGAAGGTTTAACAACCACCTTTTTGCCGATTTCCGCGCCAAATAAGCGAAGAAGAAAAATTTTTAAACCGCTGTAAGGAAAAAGTGAATTGACAAAACAGGCGCTTACAATGAGCCAGCAAAACCATTTCAGTTTTCCGGCACCGCGGTCAAACCACGAATTATCATATCTTGAAAGGTCGGTCTGAACCATAGTAAAATGCAAAATTAAAGATTTGAAAAGAGTTTGAGGTTTTGCTCCTTGACTCCCGGATTCCGGACTATGTTCATGGCATATTGAAAAGCGCCCTGCGAATAAATATCAAATTCCTTTTGGTCCATTCCTAAACATTTCAGGAGAACCATCCTGAATTTTTCTTCATCCTGCAGCGGAATGTCCCATCCGGCATGAATATCTTCCAGCCCGCGCCAGGGGGTGCAGTTGCTTATGATCACCGGGCATCCTGCAGCCAGCGATTCCACAATCACATGGCCGTAATTTTCATGCAGCGTAGGCAATAAAAGGAAATGGTAATTTCTGATAATGCCCGGAATGTCACCGGGTGGGATCGCTCCAATGTGATTAAAAATTATGCCGGCCGGTAATTGTTCCGCCACTTTCAGGCACTCCCTCCAATATCCGTTATCATCAACAGGACCGATAATATCAAAACGCACTTTGCCGCCTGCATTCAGGTTTTTCAGCCAGGCCAGAGCCGACAAAAGGTTTTTTTTTGGAGAAATCCGGGAAAGAAAAAATAACGATAATTCATTTTTGTTTTTTACCCGCTGGTGAAAAGGCATGGGACCGGGTGCCGGTAGATTCGCGGCAATTTTTATGCGGGATTTTTTACCGAAAATCGCCACAATGGAATCCTTTTCTTCATCCGTTGTTGCATGCCAGGTAATTCCTTTGTAGAAACCGGTAATTCCAGCAACAAAAATAAAAAGGTGTTTTTTAAAACTTTTTATTTTTAGCGCACCCGTGCCCAGCATTCCTCTCGGAGCGAGGAGCATCGGCATCGGCCTGCGCAGAAATTTCAGGACCAGCAAAGGCGTGAGGGTAAAATAAACAGAAAAAAAACTGTTCAGGTAAATGATATCGTACTTTTCATTTTTAATGATTTTCCTGATGTTATTAATGGAAAGGCGGGAGTTTGAAAAATAAAAAACCCTGAATCCCCCCGGATTATCTGTCCATTTATCGCCTTCAACATCAGCGTAAGGTACGTTTTGTCCGAGGTCCGTATTTCGTGTGACAATGTGAAAGTCGTAGGTATCCTTTAAAAACCCAACGAGGTTAAAACACGACCGTATGGGCCCACCCCCCCTGAAACCCGGTGTGAACCAGTCAATAAACAAGAGAATCTTTTTTTTGGAAGGGTTCAACGTTTTTTTAATTTATTGCGCAGGGAGAGTTCAATACCGGTAGAGAATAGCCGGTTAACATTTACTTAAGCAGGTTTACATGGCCGATAAAACGGTGTTTCTTGTTAAGAACATCAGTGATAAGCACAAGCCAGATGTATGTATCCTGCTGCGCCATCTTCTGCCCGTTGTTGGCTTTACCATCCCATGGTTTATTAATATCATCGGTTTTGTAAATGAGATCACCCCACCGGTCGTAGATAAACATTTCATATTTCCGGATACCGATTCCAATCCCCGTGAAAACATCATTGATGCCGTCTTTATTGGGCGTAAAAGTATTCGGTGCGAAAAAAGTGAAATCAGGATCAATATCCACCGGGTGAATTGCCGTATCAAGACAACCGTGAATGGTCGTGACTATAAGTACAACATCATAAACCCCGGAATCTGAATAAACATGCACCGGGTGCTGAGCCGAATCAATGAGCCCGTCACCGAAATCCCAATCCCATGTAAAAGGTATGTCGCTGATGTCGGTAAATTTTATTGTCGGGAACAAAATGGTGGTTGGATTCGGATTGAAAATAAATTCCGCATTGGGTTTCGGATAAACGGTAATATAATTCAGTATCTCCTCCGAATTGACACAGCCCTCATTTGAAATTACTATAAGTTTCACATCATAAGTCCCGTCTTCAAGATAGAGATGGTCCGTTGAAAAAACTGATGCCGAGTCCCCGTCACCAAAATACCAGGTCTGGTTTGCAATTGAACTTCCCGGCACATAAGAGAGATTGCTGAAATCAACGCGCCACGGCTGGCAACCTTCAAGATAGTTACCGGCAAAATCAACAACCGGAAGAGGCCATACGATGGCATTATCAAAAAAAGTATCCCTGCAACTTTTGTCTGTTGTAACAATAAGCCGCACCGGGTAAGTACCGTCAGAAATGTAATAATAATCCGGATCGGACAGAGTTGATGTTCCCATGGCGGCATCGCCAAATTCCCACTCCCATGTTACAATATTGCCTGCCGATGACTCGGCAAAAACCGACATCTGCGTGGAACAGACAGGCGCAACGCTGAAAAAGGCGATAGGCAGGGGAAATACTTCCACAATATCGGTAAAAGAGTCAACGCAGCCGCTGTCGGTGGTCACCGTCAGTTGAACCTGGTACAAACCGAAATTTCCGTAAATATGGTAAGGATTCTGAAGATTGCTGGAACTGATATCTCCGAAATCCCACAACCACGACTGTATGGCACCGGTAGTTACCGAAGATAAATCCGTAAAAAAAGTCGTGTCTTCCAGGCAAATATCATTTCCTGAAAAACCCGCAACCGGTTCCGGATGGATAATTATTGTATCGGAACTTACATCCGTACAACCGTAGTTTGACGTTGACTGCAGGGTTACAATATACGTTCCCGGAGCAGCATATTTATGCCACGGATTCTGCAGCGAAGATGTTCCCATGTCACCAAAATCCCATAACCATCCGGTAACGGAAATATAAGGTACGGTTGATGCATCCAGGAACTGGGTGCTGTCATAAACGCAAATATTCTTCAGTAAAAAAGACGAGACAGGCAGCGGGTAAACATCCACCTGTTTTGTAACCGAATCCACGCACGAAAACTCCGAAGTAACAATAAGTTTGACATTGTAAATTCCGTAAGCCGCATAAAGGTTTTCCGGGTTCTGCATATTTGATATGTTCCCGTCATCAAAATCCCAATCCCATGAAACATTGCTCCCGGTAGGAATAGTTGATAAATCGGTAAAAGATGTTGTATCATTGAGACACACGTCAGTGGCGGAAAAATCGGGAACAGGTAACGGGTGAACGATGACAGGTTTTGAAATAGTGTCGGCACAATTGCGGTCTGAAAAAACCACCAGTGTTGCGACAAATGTTCCGTACAGCGGATAAACATGATCGGGATTGGGAAGGAAACTTGCCGGGGAACCGTCACCGAAATTCCACCTCCGCAGCGATATTGAACCATAAGGGATTACTGAAAGATCGCTGAAATGGGTTGTATCGAAACGGCAGACGCTATCAGTGGTGAAATCGGCAACCGGAAGGGGGAAAACTTCCACTGCATCGGTAAAATCATCGGTGCATCCGTTCAGATCAGTGACCGTTATTTCAACCTGATAGGTTCCCTGCGCAGCATAAATATGGTTAGGATTCTGGGCAGTGGAAGTAGTAATATCTCCAAAATCCCACAACCATGATAATCCGGAACCGCTTGAATAATCATAGAAGTTCATGGTTGCGTTCAGGCACACGTCCGAAGATGCAAAACTTGCCACCGGCAGCGAAAATACCGTTACCGGTTTTGAGGTATTTGCTATACAGCCGCTGTCGCTGGTCGCGGTTAATGTCACCGTATATACAAGGGGCGAAGTAAAGATATGAGTCGGATTCTGAACTGCAGATGTATTATATCCCCCGGATAAGGGATCTCCGAAATTCCAATTCCATGATATTACAGAACCGCTTGTTATCGTTGTCAGATTTGTAAACTGGGTAGTATCGGAAAAGCATACGGCTGGCGCTGAAAAATCCACCACCGGAACCGGGTTGACGAGAATGGGCATAGTAACGGTTCCCATGCAACCGATCGTATTGCCGATGTCAAGTTGCACGGTATAGTTGCCCGGAGCGGTAAAGGTATGGGTCGGGTTCGGTGTTGTTGCGGTGTTGTTCGCCCCGGAACCGGGGTCACCGAAATTCCATGACCACTGGTTTATTACCCCCCCCGTTGAAAGGTCATAAAAGGGTGTCGGGGTGTTGAAACACACAATGGAGTACGTAAACGAAGCGGTCGGACTAAAGAGAGGCACTACTGTCTTGACAATACTGTCTTTACACCCGTTGGATGTTTCCACCTTCAGGATAACATTATAGGGGTTTCCGGTTGGAAAGGTATGGATGGGGCTCGGTGTGTAATCTATTGGCGAGCCGTCCCCGAAATTCCATTCCCAGTAATTTGTCACCCCCCCCGTTGTTGCATCGGAAAAATTTACAATTAAACTGCATTGTTCCGTATAAGTGAAATCGGCAGTAATGCCCGGATATAAACTTACCTGATCGCAAAGATTAGTTATGCATCCCTGTACACTCGTCATCTGAACGCAATATGTTCCGGGAGTACTTACCTGGATAAAAGGTGTGGTTTGTCCGCCCGGGGTCCAGGAATAAGTGGCGGCTCCCGAAGGTGCAAAAATATTTATCGGGTTCCCGGGGCTGCACAATGAATCATACTGGATGATGGCAAAAGGAACGCATGATGCATCAATATAACAATACCCGTAATGACCGGTCTGGGAACAGTCGGCAACGATAAACTGTATCGTTACCGTTTGTCCGATGTACGGGGTAAGGTCTATATTTACAGTGGTCCATGGTTTATAGATAGTCCCGAAACATGTACCCGAATTCATAAAGCCCGCTATTCCCTGGCCGGCCGCCACATAATAATACGAGCAGGGAATATCATTCCCCCCCCCATCGGTCATCCTTATTTCAAAATAGGGCTGATCGGATAGCGGATGTCCGGGATCTTCAAGAACTACCGCATACTGATAGGTGAAACTTGTGGTTGCAGCGGTTACCACGAATGACATTGTGATTTTTTCTGCCTGCGCTCCAACGCTGTTGTTGCCAAGTTTTAAAGTATATGTTCCGCAGGTAGGGCAAACAACGGGAAAACCACCGCACGGATCGTTCCCGGCACCGGTCATTATGGTAAAACGGCCTCCGGGAAACCCGGAAGTAGGGCTGCCGGTTATGGAAGGGTTGTAGCCGCTGGTCTGGTGGTAACCATAGTACCCGTTCCAGTTATTAAAATTACCGGTTTCAAAGTCAACATTATTGCATTGAGCAAAAATAATCTCCTGCCCACAAGTTAAACTTATGCACAATGTAATAAGAAAAATGATTTTTCTCATTGTACCGGAGATTTCAAAACAGGCAAATATACGGATTTTTTTGAAAATACGTATATTCTATTTTATTACCGATACGTGCCCCACATAACTATGTTTCCTGTCATTCACATCCCGCACTTCAATTTTAAACACAAAAACATCCTGTTGCACAATTGCCCCCCCCTTGTTCGCTTTCCCGTCCCAACCGGCATTTACATCTTCCGACCTGAATATCTCATCTCCCCACCGGTCAAAAATGTACATCTTAATAGTTTTTATCCCGATGGCGCTTACCTTAAAGAC
>JACPRZ010000037.1 GCA_016193485.1 Bacteroidota bacterium
CACAGTGAACATAAAACGGAGAATGGAAGCGAAGCAGATTGCAGTTGATACTTTGACGGTTACCGGAATTACAGCAGGTTCAATGACTGCATCTGAAATGGCATCACCTGTAGGGAGAATTGACACGGTGATATCCGACCGGATGCGCACCGCACAACTCTCGGTAAGCGGTGACATTGAAGCGCTGAACGGCACGGTGAGGAGCAATGAGGTTACAACGCAAAAAATTCAGAGCGGGTTAGTTGAAACCGACAGTTTGGATGTGAATGGAAGCATGCATATTAAGGATTCCCTTAAAATTGGTAATTCAATATGGCTTGGCATCAAAAACCAGTTTACAGGTGCAAATAACAGCATTTATGCCGACAATGGACCACTCTATTTGCAATCACTTACTCATGACCTTTATTTATGCGGATATAATAATAATGTAATGGTTGGTTTTAATTATTGTACAACAACGCCCTGCAACTCTTCTGTTGACTATCCCCAAAGGCGACTACATATTACTTCATATCAGGATTTATCTAATTCATCAAACAGCAGCGACAAAGAAGGAATCCGTTTGGAAAAACAATTATTCACAAATGTACCTAAATTTGGCGGTACTTTGCTACAACGGTCAACATGGGATTTTATACCTGTCACACCGGTTTCATCAACACCCAGATTAGAGATTAATTCAGTTACCGGCAATAAGAATATAATGACACTAACTGAAGCAGGCAATGTGGGAATTGGAACAAACATTCCTCAAAAACGTATGCACATAAAGCAAGACGATAACCCGACCTGCGCTGCAAGCATACGGTTAGAATTTGACAATAGTGTACCCCCTAACGGATGTGGTACAGCCCATTCTACATGGGATTTGAACGCGCAAGGGGATAATGTATTTACTATTACCAATCCTTCATTGGCTCAACCGGCAATGACATTTTTAGGCAATGGCAAGGTAGGAATTGGGACAATAAGTCCGCTGGCAAAATTGCACATTGAATCACAAACAGGTGTTTCACCATTTAGGATTACTGAAGGTGCTACAACAAAATTTTATATCAGTGATACTGGAAGCGTAGGTATTGGAACAGCAATACCTCAGGCAAAACTTCATGTAGCAGGCGGTAATATTATGTGGGGTAACAGCAGCATATTATTTGAAGACCAAGGCGGAAGCATTGAATTGGGAGGAAAAAACGGAGTTGCCGGAACCGGAATACCTTATATTGATTTTCATTACAATGGATTGTCACAGGATTATAATGCGAGGATAATAAATGATGCAAACGGGAGATTATCTGTTGATGCCTCTACCCTGTATACAACCGGCAATGTGGGCATTGGAACAACCCTTCAAAATAATCCGAACAATTATAAACTTGCTGTCAATGGAATTATCGGGGGTAAAGACATTTGGATAGAAAGCACAAGCAGCGCATGGCCCGATTATGTTCTTGAAAATGATTATATAAAACTTTCCATTCCTGCTTTGGAAGCATATTTAAAGAGATATAAACATCTGCCCGGTTTTCTTTCGGCAGTTGAAATAAAGAAAAAAGGAGTGGTGTCTGTAGGCGAAACCCAGTTGTTGCAGCAAAAAATGTTGGAAGTTTATGCCCTTTATTTTATTGAAGTGGACAAACGGATCACCGCACTTGAAGAAGAGAACAAAATATTGAAAAAATTATTGATTGAAAAATGAAAAAAATAACTCTTTTTTTATTTTTAATTCTATTTTTCGGTTTATCTTCCTGCAAACGGTACGATGAGGGACCGCGGGTTTCAATGCGTTCCCCTGAGTGGCGACTTGTGGGATCTAAAGGAGAATGGAGAGGCTGGGCGTTGGATAAAGCCACCCTGAATGATAGTTTGATAAATTGTGGGGGTCAATTTCATTCGCAGGGTGGATGTCTTGGAGATTGTCTATGGATTTATCCTGAAGAACTTTTTTGGCAATTTGGTTGTCTTTCCGATTCAATTACCAGAAGTCAATGGAAATTTAAAAATCACAAAAAGGAAATAGAAATAACAAGAGAAAATGGCGAAATAATTACGTGGCATATTTTACGCTTGAAACGGGATGAATGTTTTCCTGAGCCAACAGATGAATATAATCACTGGCATGGAGAATTATGGGTAAAAGAATACCGGAATGATGGAGAACTTATGATGTATTTCAAAAGCCCGTTAGATTGTTAAATCAAAAATATACTATGAAGAAATTTGTTTTTGGATTCCAATTGATACTCCTTGTCTCAATTTCTTTCAGCCAGGTGCCGCATGACGTTCAAAATCTTGAAAAATACTGGATATGCCGCGAACGGTTGAATAACTTCAACGTCATCGGAAATTGCCAGGGATGCAGCGCCCCATCTAATGCGAGGCAGGGTGCTGATAATTTGATTTGGGCAGATCCGGCTTGGTCCATGGGATTTTATATTGGAACATTAGCCCTTGAATACCGCCTTCTTGCAAACGGAGGGCATGACCTTGCCGAGACGAGAAAAGACCTCTATTATGCAATGGAAGCGATCAATCGCCTTGACAACACGGCAGAGCAGCACTGGTCAGGCGGTTGCGGGAACAGTTTAAACGGTGCATCCCTTGCCGGGGATGTTCCGCTCGGATTTGAGGAGAATATTTATGAAGGAAAAACAATTAACGACTATCTCAACGAAAGCCGGGTACCTGTGCCGGATGGTTATCGCCTTAAATGTATGGACACGCCATTTAATTATTATGATGAACCAAGGGAAATGAGCAAGGATCATTTGGAGGCGCTCCTGACCGGGCTGCTGATTGTAATTAAAATATTGCCACCCACCGAACAATGGAACAATACTCCATTTGCAGATAATGAGGTTTTTTTTGTTGAAGAAGCGAAAAATATCGGACGTAGAATTATTGACTGGGCTTATGGTAACGGTACATGGGAAATAATAAATCCCTGTACGGGTATGTGTGTTCGTGGAGTTTGCAGGAGTGGAAATCCTGACCGGTGTTTTTTTCCTGGTACAACTCCTTTTGATTGTTTTGACAATCCAAATCCCTGCGAACCGGGAGGGGCTCTTGCCAACTGGCATTCTCCGGCTTTTAAAGCAATATTTTGTTTGCAAATTGCGACAAATGATATTACTTCACCAAAATATTTCGTACCTATCCCTCTAACGGAACTTTGGAGAAAATTAAACACTCATCTCCTTTGCCATTTAACATTAAGGAACTTGAAATATTTTTTAAAAAACCTAATTTAATAAATATAATGTTAGTTATACGGGATTGGATTGAACTATCAACATTATGCGGACAATTTCATTCTACTGATTATTTTTATACTTACGTTAAAAGAATAGGATATTATAATAATGAAACAAAAGAGGATATACAGAAAGTAATTGATTTTTTGTGTGCCGGGAGGGGTTTATTTATGGTTACAGAAGATAATAAAAAAACGGTATATTATGGAAGCAATCATTCTTTTCAAGATAAAAGTAAAGATAATTCAATATCATATTCTTGCATATCTGGTGCTAATGATAAAATTTCAACATCTTGAATATTGGGTATGATAAAATGCACTTTATTTTCATTGATTGGAAATATAAATTCAATCAATAGTTCCATAAAAGGGATAGGTACGAAATATTTTAATGATTTAACAAAGTGTGGTTTATATACTTCTACTGCATTGCCTTATAATTACCTCTGGAATTATTATTTTCCTTTTGCCGAAGATGATAATCTTGCTACTTTAATGGCCGCTTTAAGCAATATTTGGGGTATCTTTACAACAGCAGAGCGGCTGGTAAAGCGTGGCGTTGAACATGGATGGGTCCATTTGATACTTGTACACCATTTACTTTATGGGTACGCAATGGATGATGACAATAATCTTATCACACTGCCGGATGATTATTATGAATGTATGCTGGATGCAGGTCCCTGCCGGGGATATGATGGCGTGGATTTTAACGGGAATAATGCTGAATGGAGTGCGGCCAGCAGATTGGATAACGGAGACCGGAATTTTAATGATGCAGGAATGGAAAATGGCGTTCAATATATGTTCTTATTCAATTTATATAATTATTTACATCCCTTTTATTTAATCGGTGGCTATCACCCAATTGCCATTGAACAATTAGCCCTTACTGATGTAATAAAGGAAAATTATACGGAGAATGAGAGGAAAAATTTTATGGCGTCAAATGAAATTATCGCTCAAAACTACACCATAGATAACGACCCTGTTGAAGGCATCGGAAATGTAACCTTTCTTGCCGGTAACCAGATTCGTCTGAAAGAGGGATTCAGGGTAAAGATGGGGGCAAATTTCCGGGCGAATACAAATTCTTCCATTCAATCAATGTCTTGCCAGGAACCGAGTTGGACTGACTGCAGTCATCTTCTGCCGGCATTACGCATGGCGAACAGTTCCGATAGCGGCAGAACATTTCAATCATCCGATGTGCCGCATGGGAATCAAGCAGTTGATTCTGAAATCAGATTAAATGTTGACTCTCCTATTCGGCAATTCAATATCAATGTCGCTGATAATGGAAAAATGATAAACGATCCTTCAATTTCACTACCACATTCTCCTATTGTCATGATATATCCGAATCCTATCGTTAACCACCTGCATGTTGATATTTTTCTTAATGAACCTGTTCATTTGAAAATTGAATTTTATAACCCATTGGGAAAAAGAATAGATGTTATGAGAGACCAAAAAGTTTCAAATGGACAACGGAATTTTCTTCTGGATTGCACAGTACTTCCCCAGGGCGTTTACTTCATTAAAGTTTTGGCTGGTGAAGATATATTTACGAAAAAAATTGTGAAAATGAAGTAATGAAATTACTTGGAGTTAACCCCCCCCGGCCTCTACTTCGTAAAAGTAATTACTGGTGAACGGGTGTTTGTGGAAAAATTGATAATTGAGTAAAAAATCAGATATTGAGATATTCTAATATCCTGTTTACCCTATCCCTTTTATCTTTTATCATGACGCATTTGGTCATGATGCTGTCAGTAATCGTCAGCATCTTTTATCTTTGATCTTTGTCTTTGTTCTTTGACCTTTTATCATGGCGCACTTGGTTATGATGCTGACAGTAATCGTCAGCATCTTTTCCTTATCCCCCTATCCCTCATCCCTACATACTCCGTATTACCCTTGAACTTCTTGGCACTTTTCAACGCTGCCTCATACCCAGCATCAGCATGGCGGATGATACCCGAAGCCGGATCATTATTCAGAACCCGCTGGAGCCGTTTTTCAGCGCTTTTCGTTCCATCGGCAACAATCACCATCCCGGCATGGATGGAATAACCGATTCCTACCCCCCCTCCGTGGTGAACCGACACCCATGATGCACCAGAAGCGGTATTCACCAGGGCATTCAGAATGGGCCAGTCAGCAATGGCATCCGAGCCGTCCATCATACCCTCGGTTTCACGGTTGGGCGAAGCCACGGAACCGGCATCTAGGTGATCGCGCCCGATTACGATGGGCGCTTTTACTTTGCCTTTTTTAACCAGGTCATTAAAGGCGACTCCGGCTTTTTCCCTCTCACCGTATCCGAGCCAGCATATCCGTGCCGGCAATCCCTGGAAGGAGATCTTTTGCTGCGCAAGGGTAA
Organism: Bacteroidota bacterium; assembly: GCA_016193485.1. GTDB lineage: Bacteria > Bacteroidota > Bacteroidia > JACPRZ01 > JACPRZ01 > JACPRZ01. The sequence continues at coordinate 5,646 of JACPRZ010000037.1, forward strand.
TCCACCTTTTCAGGGAAATGTTCTCCGGAAATAATTCAAGGATCGCCCGGTCGGTGGCAAGAATGTCTTTCGGGTCGCCCGACAGGGCGGCCCACCTGAACGGACCTTTGCCCTCGCAGAACATCGGCCGGATATAGGCGGGAACAAATCCCGGAATCTCAAATGCGCTTTTAATATCACGCTTGTCATACGCCTGTCCTCGAATATTATTACCGTAATCAAAAGCGACTGCGCCTTTTTTCTTTAAATCCAACATGAGTTCAACGTGTTTTGCAATGGAATCAAGCGAAAGCGAACAATATTTTTCAGGGTTGCTCATCCGCAATACATTTGCCTGTTCTGGCGAAAGACCCTGCGGGACATATCCGTTCAGTTCATCATGTGCCGATGTCTGATCGGTAAGAACATCCGGGATAATATTTCTCTCTGACAACTTTTCAAGCAGATCAACCGCATTGCAAACCACTCCAATTGACAGCGCCTGTTTTCTGTTCCTGGCGGCAACCGCCTCATTTATTGCCGCATCAATATTGTCCGACAGTTTATCAAGGTAACGGGTGTTCACCCGTTTTTCAATGCGCCACCGTTCTACTTCCGCTGCAAGGCAAACTCCGTCATTCATTGTAATGGAAAGCGGTTGAGCGCCTCCCATGCCGCCAAGCCCGGCTGTGACGCATAACCTGCCTTTAAGCGTTCCGTTGAAATGTTGTCTGGCAAGTTCCGCAAATGTCTCATAGGTACCCTGCACTATTCCCTGCGATCCTATATAAATCCATGATCCGGCAGTCATCTGCCCGTACATCGTCAGCCCTTTGGCTTCAAGATACCTGAAATAATCCCATGTCGCCCACCTGGGGACAAGCATTGAATTGGAAATAACCACCCTTGGAGCATCCGGATGTGTCGGTAAAATACCCACCGCTTTACCTGATTGAATTAGAAGTGTTTGGTCATTTTCCAGTTTTCTCAGCGATTTAACAATGTCATAAAATGCCTGCGGGTTGCGTGCGGCCTTACCGGTTCCTCCATAGACAATAAGATCTTCGGGCTTTTCACCTACTGCCGGGTCAAGATTGTTGTGAAGCATGCGCAATGCCGCCTCCTGTATCCATCCTTTGCAGGAAATCCGGGTTCCGGTCGGTGTCTTGATTTTCCGGATATCCAATTTATCGGAGATTAATGATTTCATACTATTTTCTACTTTGAAAATTTATTCTTTGAGTACGAATTTACTAATAATATACTGACGCTTAATAATTTTGCAGTATACCCTGAACCCTGCATGGTTCAGGGTCAAACCACCGGGCGGTTATCCTCATTATTATATTTCCATTAACAACCGGTTGTTAAAAAAGTTTCGGTACGGTTTGACAGATAAAAATTAAAAAAATTACCTTTGTCCCGCACATAATCTGCACCATAATACGCAGGATTGTTTATCCTGCTTAAGTTTTCTTTAAGAAAGGATTTAACAGGATTTATTTATGTTTTTTATGTGCGGGACTTTGCTTTTCAGATACCTTCAAACTTCAGTAATTATACTATAAACGAATGACTCCCCTTAACCGATCAACGACTACTGCTTTACCGCTGGCTGACGATTTACCGCCTTCATATTCCACCGTGTTACGGAGGTTTCATTTTTTATTTACAGGGTTGTTATTGACTGCTTGTTATTTTTTTCCCCCCTTTGGGGGGATAAAGGAGGGCCTTTCCCAACCCTCCGGATACAGATTATCGAGGAAAGAATATATTGAAAAATTCAGGGATTACGCGGTGCGCGAGATGCTGCTCAATGATATTCCGGCAAGTATTACCATGGCGCAGGCCCTTCTTGAATCGGATAACGGAAACAGCCCATTGGCTGTATATGCCAATAACCATTTTGGTATTAAATGCCACGCTGAATGGTACGGATTACGTTACATTAAGGATGATGACGCGAGCAATGAATGTTTCCGCAAATATCATTCACCGGTTGAATCCTATGACGACCATTCATTTTTCCTTAAAAACAGGTACCGGTACCGCCAATTATTTGACCTCGGTAAATACGATTACAAAGGATGGGCGGCAGGATTAAAAGAAGCCGGTTATGCCACCAACCCGAAATATGCCGAATTGTTGATCATAATCATTGAGGAATATAAACTCTATGAACTGGACCAAGTGACTTCCATGCCGAAAATTACACCGGTTACTGCATCTGCTGCCAAACCCAGGTTCGGTAAAAGAGAAATAGCGCTTAATAATGGTGTAAAATATATTATTGCACGGGATGGTGATTCTTATTTCAAGATTGCAACTGAGACCGAAATGATGTTATGGGAAATATTCAAGTATAATGACCTTCTGCGAACCGATAAAGTAAAATCCGGGCAGGTCATTTACCTTCAACCCAAGCGCAGAAAATCATTTACCGTTGATTTCCATACAGTGAAACCCGGTGAAACCATGCACGACATTTCGCAAAAATACGGGGTAAAACTGAACTTTCTCTATAAACTGAATTCAATCCCCGAAGGAACCCAGGTGGAACCGGGGCAGAAGGTATTGCTGCGAAAAAAGGTTAAAGGCAAAACGGGCGGACGGTAGTGACAGGTTGACAGGTAGTCGTTGTGTTGTCTTGTGTTTCCGCTTGACAACAAATCAGGAGCCGGATGGAAACATCCGACTGCACCCCGGATGCGGAAATCCATAATTATTCGTACCTTTATTGCCGGTTCCAAATTGACTTTCTTCTGATGAATAAAACCGGTTTTTTATTTTTTGCATTTTTGTTCTTCGGGATGATACCGGATAATCCCGAATATTCGCATTTTCAGTCCCAGGATGAAAATTTCTGCAATAAACTTAAAATACTTGTAGAGTCGTCACGAGATGGTTTTTATACCGTAAAGGGCGACAGCGTGACCAAAATAGTCACGGGAGCGAAGAAAAAATTCTACCTGTCAAAAATAAAACTGCATCCTAAAAACGAGTGTTATATAAACGATAATGAAAAATATCCTGAGTGTAACTGCATCCTCGCATCCGATTTCTCCATCACACCTGCGCTGAAAAAGGAATTTCAGAATTATAAGTCGGCAATTGTGAGTTGCTTCCCGGAATCGGACTGGATTATTACCCAGAAGGACAGTTCAAATGATTTTTACCTCAAAGGAACCGATTTCAAACGGCTTATCCTGGTGAGTCGTAATGCCGAAAAAAAGGTTAAATTTTCCCTCTATATGTACAGCAGCATGATTGAAAAAAAACGTATTGTGGAGGTCCTTATTGAAGGAAGAGGAAAGACAAATGAAAAGAAGGAAGGTCTTCCCTCCGACAGTGGAAAACCAAAAACCCAACCGAAACAACCGGTAAAACAACCGGTAAAAAAATCGCTTTCCCCTAAGGGGAAATAAAATTTCCCGCTGGTACATCTGTTTATGGCCTTTTTTCGTCTGAATTGATTATACGGAACTGAGAATCAAAATATTCTGATGAATCGTTTGAATTATCCGATATCAGAAACGGATGTTATACATCATTTTGTCTTTGATAAATATTTTTATCTTTGTCATTTATCTTTATTTGGGATTAATATTATTTAATGAATTTCTAACACGTCTTCCCAAATTATTACCTATGGTAATCAGAAAATTTATCAGATATTATTTAATTGCCGGATGCCTTGCATTTACAAGTTCATCCCTCTTTGCCCAGTTCATTAGCGGACCCGTAAATGTCTGTCCCGGATCCACTCCCGTTTATACCGTAGTCGGAGGCACTGATGCGTACAATTGGTCAGTTCCTGCAACCTGGTCAATTAACAGCGGTAACGGAACAACTACAATTACCACTACGGCTGGCACCGTCAGCGGCAACATCGGAGCCCAAAACGCTTATGATTTAACATGGCTCTGGCTGGCGGTCAATGTTTATACTACTTCGTCAACCGCTGCAAGCATATCTGAATCGGCAAATCCGATCTGTAATGGCAATTCCTCGACATTAACGGTAAACGGTGGCTCATTGGGAAGCGGGGCATCCTGGCAATGGTATTCCGGTGGGTGTGGTGGCACATGGATTGGTACAGGAGTATCAGTAGTTGTTTCACCATCATCGACAACTTCATACTATGTAAGAGCGGAAGGCACCTGCAACACGACTGCATGTGTATCAACAACTATTACGGTGAATTCCCTTTCAACGGACCCCACCGGTGTCAATGCAGTTCCAGGAACAATTTGTGCAGGGGCATCCACAACCCTGTCGGTAGTCGGTGGTTCTCTTGGCACAGGAGCCGGCTGGTACTGGTATTCCGGATCATGCGGTGGAGCATTCGTGGGAATCGGTTCCCCGATAATCGTTTCACCCGGATCAACTACCAACTATTATGTTCGCGCCCAGGGAACCTGCAACACAACAAATTGCGCCAGCGCCACAGTGACCGTCAATGCCTTATCAACAGCGCCCGCCAGCATTACTGCGTCATCAAATCCTATCTGTAACGGAAATTCAACAACACTCACGGTAAATGGCGGCTCTCTCGGTTTCGGTGCATCATGGCAGTGGTATTCAGGCGGCTGCGGTGGAGTGTCGGAAGGTTCGGGCGCCTCAATAATCGTATCGCCATCTTCGACTACGACTTATTATGTACGTGCCGAAGGAACATGCAATACAACAACCTGCGTGAATGTGAATATTACCGTGAATTCGCTGTCGACTGATCCTACCGGGATAACAGTATCAGTCAATCCTCTTTGTTCCGGTTCGTCATCAAATCTTACCGTTACGGGCGGTTCGCTTGGAACCGGTGCGACTTGGCAATGGTACACTACATCCTGCGGTACTGGTGGGGCCGGTTCAGGGTCGCCTTTTTCGGCTTCTCCGGGTTCAACAACCACCTATTATGTGAGGGCGGAAGGTACCTGCAACACTACAAGTTGCGTGAACACCGCTATTACGGTGATTCAAAATCCTTCTGCCAATGCAGGGAGTGACGGCAATGAATGTGACCTTGACCATCTTCTCGCTGCAATTCCAAGTATCGGTACAGGAACATGGACCCAGGCATCCGGTCCCGGTGCAAGTTCATTTTCCAATGCCAACGATCCCAATGCAACCGTTACGGCAACGGTATATGGAACCTATACCTATACATGGACGGAAAATAATGCCGGTTGCACCTCAGCAGATAATGTTGTCATTGCTTATTACCTGCAGCCATCATCCAATGCAGGAAACGATGCAACGCGATGTGGCGCTTTGTCCACCAATCTTGCCGCAATTCCAAGTGCAGGAACCGGTACCTGGGCGCAGGTTGCCGGACCGGGCGCCTCAGGATATTCAAATCCAAATGCTTCAAATGCAACAGTCACCGTTACTACATGGGGGGTTTATACTTACAGTTGGAGCGAAAACAACGGTGGTTGCACTTCCTCCGACCAGGTTGTTATATCATTCTATCAGCAGCCGGTCGCCAATGCCGGAACCGCAACAGACCAATGCGATCTGGATTTTACCCTGAACGCCACACCGAGCGTGGGAACCGGTACATGGACGCAATTTGTGGGCCCTGGCGTAAGTTCATTTTCAAATGCAAATGATCCGAACGCAACGGTAACAGTAACTCAGTATGGGACTTACCTATTCCGCTGGACAGAAGTCAATATCGGCTGCAGCGATTTTGACGATGTATCACTTACCTTTTATGAAGCACCGGTTGCCGATGCAGGACCCGATGAAACGGTATGCGGACTAGTATATACAATGAAAGCCGTTTATACTGTCGGCAGCGGCACTTGGTCGTATCTTTCAGGACCGGGTTCCGCATCTCTTTCAAATGTGAACAGCGTTAACTCGGCACTGACAGTGTCTTCCACAGGCGTTTACACATTTGAATGGTTCATTGACAATGGCGGATGCCAGGACAGAGACACGGTGATGTTGAATGTTTCAGTAAGCACCCCCCCCAGTTCAAATGCCGGTCCTGATGATTCGGACTGCGACCTTGATCTGACTTTTGCTGCCGTTCCGAGTATAGGAACCGGCACCTGGTCGCAGGTTTTTGGCAGCGGATCATCATCTTTTTCTGATCCTAATAACCCGAATGCAACAGTAACCGTTACCGCCTATGGCACTTACGTTTTTAAGTGGACTGAAGCCCTTGGATCATGCGGAGATAATGATGATGTTACTTTTAATTTCTTTGAAATCCCTCTTGCTGATGCTGGCGTTGACGATTCTTTGTGCAGCAATGCATATAACTTCAATGCGACCGGTTCACCCGGAAACGGTGTTTGGACGCAAATAGGCGGTCCCGGAACATCATCCTTTACAAATGCAGGCAGTCCTACAACTTCCGTGACGGTTTCCGCTACAGGAATTTATACTTACGAGTGGGGAATGAATAACAACGGATGCACCTCATCCGATACCGCAGTCATTGAATTTACAGGCGCTGCCACAGCCATTGCCGGTTCGGATGCAAATGAATGTGACTTGAATGTCAATCTTGCAGCAATACCGGTAAGCGGTACCGGGCAGTGGTCGCAGGTTTTCGGACCCGGCAGCACCTCGTTTTCTGATAATACCGACCCTAATTCCTCTGCAACTGTCACTATGTACGGCACCTATATTTTCAGATGGACCGAAACTACCGGGGCTTGCAGCAGCGCTGACGATGCCACGGTTAATTTCTTTTCGGTTCCGCTTGCAGATGCAGGACCTGATGACAGCGAATGTTCTTTAAGTTATACTTTCAACGCATCATTGTCAGCAGGTTCGGGTACATGGAGCCAGGTTGCCGGTGCGGGCTCTACTTCATTCTCCAATGTAAACAGCCCCACCGCCACGGCCACCGCTACTGCAGGTGGCGCATATACATACGAATGGCTTGTGAATAATAACGGCTGCGCTTCATCTGATACCATTATTGTAAATTACAGTACCCCCCCCTCCGCTGACGGAGGGCCCAACGGAAACGAATGTGACCTCAATTCTTCTTTTGCCGCAATCCTTTCAACAGGCAGCGGGACATGGACTCAGTCCAGCGGACCTGGTACAAGTTCTTTTTCCGATCCCAATGACCCGGCTGCAACGGTTACGGTCACCGCATTCGGAACGTATATTTATCAATGGACTGAAACATCGGGTTTGTGCAGCGATGTTGATGAGGTCAATGTTAATTTTGCCTTACAACCGCTGGCAAATGGCGGCAGTAACGGTTCATCATGCACGCTGATCCGCAGTTTAAACGCTACCCCCCCCACCGGAACGGGAACATGGAGCATGACTTCGGGAACCGGAACATCATCTTTCAGTAATGTAAATGACCCGTTCGCCCAGGTCACGGTTTCCCAGACGGGAATGTATGAGTTTGAATGGGAGGTGAATAACAATGGATGTATATCCGATGATACGGTTCAGATAGCTTTTGATTCGTTGCCCTCTGCCGATGCCGGTCCCGGAGGAAGCCAGTGCGACCTTGATTTTGCGCTCAATGCAGTTGCAAGTTTCGGCAACGGTACATGGTCGCAGGTATCGGGTCCCGGGATGACTTCATTTTCCGCAGTCAATAACCCGACTACAAATGTCAATGTCACTGCCTACGGCTCCTATATTTACAGGTGGACCGAAGCAAACGGTTCCTGCTCTGATGACGATACATTAGTTGTTTATTTCATCCAGCAGCCGGCTCCGAATGCAGGTGCCGATGCCCAGGTCTGCGGGTTATTGCATACGTTGTCGGCAATACCTGCCGTAATGGGAACCGGAACATGGACGCAGGCAATCGGACCGGGTACAAGCGCTTTTGCCAACGCGAACAATCCGAACACAATTGTAACTGTTGACACTTATGGTATCTATAATTACAGGTGGACGATTGATAATAACGGCTGCACCGCATTTGATGAAATAACAGTTGTTTTCTTTGAACCCCCTGTTGTTTCGGCAGGAAATGATGCAATGGAATGTACAATAACACATATATTCACTGCCGCAATATCGGCAGGAACAGGTTCATGGACGCTGGTAAGCGGTCCCGGTTCCTCTTCGTTCGTTGACTTTACCGATCCCGGCACAACGGTTACGGTAAGCGGTCCCGGAACATATCTCTTCCAATGGTCGGCAGTGAACGGAATATGTTCAGCAAGTGACCAGGTATCGGTCACCTTTGCATCCCAGCCCATTGCCAATGCAGGCAATAATAATTCGACATGCGGATACACGTTTGCCCTGAATGCAACCCCCCCCAGCGGCACCGGTACATGGAACCAGGTATCGGCAACCGGCACTTCTTCCTTCGCCAACGCTAATGATCCTTTTACCAATGTAACAGTATCGCTGACCGGCATTTACCTATTTGAATGGGCTGTCAACAATAACGGTTGTGTGTCAACGGATACAGTTCAAATTACCTTTGATACCCTGGGTATTGCAAATGCAGGCGCAGGGGGGGATGAGTGCGACCTTGATTATACGCTTGGCGCTTCAACGGCTCTTGGAACAGGAACATGGTCGCAACTTGCAGGACCCGGAATATCCGGTTTCTCCAATATTAACGATCCTGTGGCTACCGTAACGGTTTCGGGTTATGGTTCTTATATTTTCAGATGGGTGGATAAGAACGGTTCCTGTGAAAGTTGGGATACACTTGTTGTCCGGTTCATTCAGCCGCCCTCTGTCAGCGCTGGTTCTGATCAATCGGTTTGCGGCATGACAGCGACCTTTAACGGCTATTCAACCCCCCCCAATGGAATCTGGTCGCAGGCAGCCGGACCCGGTACAACGGTTTTCAGCAATCCGAATTCACCGGCTTCCGGAGCAACCGCAAGCGCTTATGGAGCATATTCTTATGTGTGGATAAGTTTTAATTCTATTTGCAGCGCTGCGGATACGGTTTCCATTGACTTTTTCCAGGCGCCTGCTGCTGATGCGGGCAGCGGCTCGTCTGTTTGCGGAAAAACGGCATCGCTTGGCGCCAATCCCTCATTCGGAACCGGTACCTGGAACCAGTTGTTCGGCTCAGGTGTGGCTGCAATTACTAATCCCTCAAGCGCCTTAACACCGGTAACCGTATCGGATTACGGAACTTATGTGTTTCAATGGACAGAGAGTAACGGTGTCTGCACTTCAACTGATACGGTAATGGTGGCTTTCACCCAAACACCTTACGTTGATGCAGGAACAGATGTTTCTCAATGCGGTTATTCATATGACCTTACCGGAACAGTAAGTGCCGGTACTTCAGCGTGGTCCCAGGTATCAGGGGGGGGAAGCAGCGTTTTTACCGACCCTGCAGATCCCACTACCAATGTGACGATCACAACTTTCGGCACTTATGTTTTTGAACTCATGTCTTCCGTCAACGGCTGCAGCGATAACGACCAGGTCTCAGTGAATTTCTACGCACCGGTTCCCACCAATGCGGGCGCTGATGCATCTTCATGCGGTTTTACATATTCATTACAGGCGCAGACATCAATCGGATTCGGAACGTGGACGCAGGTATCGGGCGCAGGAACCGCAAACTTCTCAAATCCCAACAGTTCCGTATCGCTTGTTACAGTTGACACTCAGGGCGTTTATATTTTCCAGTGGCTTGAAACAAGCGGAACATGTTCCGATACCGATGCGGTTACCATAACTTTTTATTTGGTTCCTGTTCCTGATGCCGGCACCGGGAGCAGTATCTGCGGTAACAGCGCAACCCTTAGCGCCATCCCCGACTTAGGGGGGGGTACATGGACGGTAGCCGCAGGACCCGGGTCTGCAGCATTTGCTGATCCAAACGCTTCATCCACACAGGTGACGGTGACTGTTTACGGAAGTTACAGTTTCCGCTGGACCGAAAATAACGGACCGTGCGGTGGTTATGATGATGTCGCATTCAGTTTTTATATGATACCTGCTCCATCTGCCGGAGCGGATGATGTTACTTGTGGTCTATTATACCCGCTGGTTGCATCTCCTTCTGTGGTTGCGGGATCATGGAGCCAGGCAGGTGGACCCGGAACCTCGGTGTTCTATGATTATACATCACCCATCAGTTCCGTAACTGCATCTGTAAGCGGTGCATATTTTTATGCATGGACGGAATCCAACGGACCGTGCACAAGTTCGGATACAGTTGCAATAACATTTAATGACCAACCGACCGCTAATGCCGGCACTGACGGCAGCAGTTGCGGTTTGACTTTTAACATCAATGCAACAGGAACCGGCACATCTGCATATTGGACGGTCCAGCAGGGAAGCGGTGCGGTTATCGCGAACGCGTCAAGTCCTTCTACATCCGTCACGGTTTCCCAGCCGGGATTTTTCATGTTCCGATGGCAGGTCAGTAACACCAATTGCACCGATTATGATGATGTATCAGTGACTTTTAACCCTGTACCAACCGCTTTTGCCGGTGTGGATGCAACCATAAGTTTGGGAAATGCAGTTGTATTGAACGGCTCTTCGGGTGATACGATAGAATGGTCGCCTTCAACCGGGTTGTCATCAGATAACATTCCCACTCCTGTTGCAACACCTGTAGTAAACACTACCTATACTATTACAGTCACCAACCAGTACGGGTGCTCCGATGATGATGATGTAACCATAACCGTTGTTACCGATTACAATTTTACCCCGGTTGGCGTTATTACTCCTGACGGTAACGGAACCAATGACACCTGGATTATTGACAATATTGAATTTTACAAAAACTGCGATGTGATGGTCTTCAACCGTTACGGCAACATTGTTTTCCGGATGACCGGGTACGACAATTCCTGGAAAGGCGACTACAACGGTGGACCGCTTCCTGACGGCACCTATTATTATCTCATCACCTGTCCCGACAACGAATCGGTAAAGAGGGGGGTGATAACGATTTTGAGATAGGAATAAGAAATCAATTTGCAATTGGTATTCATTTCTTTATCTCTCATCCGGTCCAGCGCTTATGGAGGTAGTGGAACCGACATGCAACGTACTCTCCCGACCGATGATATCATGCAATTTACCCCCGACAGGAAGGGTGATGCCATTATTTTCCCTCAACGAACAGGTTTTTTTGAAATTTACGATCTTGTGGATAAAAAACCGGCAAGTAAAGAAGTGCATATACCGTCTCTGACCCGTAGATTGAAAAAGGGATTTATTTTATATCGTAATGGTTGAAAAAGAAAACTTTGCCACCGGCAGAATAGAAGAGGTTAAATGAACAGGGATTTTTTGTAAATTTACGATTTAAAAAATAGTTCCAATGGTTTGGTCGTGCTTACATTGTCGTTTCTTTTTTCATTTTCATTACTTTTTCTTTACTTTTTTACTGCCTTAATTTATTTTTTTATGAAAAAAACCATTCTAATACGTTCAACCATAATTTTCTGGTCCGTTTTCCTTCCCATCTTGCTGGGAACCGGTAACGGGATTGCACAGGAAACCTACAAAAACTCCGTCCGAATTGACATCGCCCGAGGCGGACTTCACTGTCCTTTCCTTGGTCCCCGCCTCAAAGAAGCGGTCTCAAAATTTGAAGGAGTGGAAAATATTACTCTTAACAGCAAGGATAGTTACCTGGAATTTATTGTACCCGTGCAGAATACGCCAAAGCAGGATACTCTTGTAAAAATTGCAAACAACCTCGGTTATCCGGTTCAGGATATTAAAGTTACGGTAATTGCAGCGGTTGAAAAACAATGAAAATGGTATATAATGAATACTAAATTACGTAGTAGATCCTCAATTCGTTATTTTTTATTTCTTATTTATAATTTATTATTGCTATTTCTTTTCCCCCTTTTGGGGGGACAAAGCCCCGCACATAAATTTCTATTATCAAAGTTGAAGTCAATCATTTTCTCTCTTGGTTTTTTTATTTCGTATTTATGTGCGGGGCAAAGGGGGACTGCCCAGCAGACCTCCTACCAGGAAATGTTCATTCTTGGCGGCATGAATGGTGACATCGGTGTCGTTGAAACAAGCGATGGAGGATTCGTCACCACCGGGCAGTCCGAAACCGGCAGTTCGGGCGGCTGCGATATTTACGTGTTTAAAAAAGACCTGTGCGGTAAACTGGTCTGGTTCAAAAACTACGGGGGGGGTGGAAATGACGGAGGTACGAGCATCCAGCGGACATCCGATGGCGGTTATATCGTAGGCGGCCTCTATGCCGACTATGATGCGGTGCTGCTGAAAATTGACGCCAACGGCAACCAGCAGTGGTTCAAGACGTACGGTGGGGGGGGCGATGACCGTTCTATTTATGCCATTCAAACCTCCGATGGCGGTTATATCTTTGCAGGTCACTGCACCAGTTTTGGCGCTGGCGGATGGGACGCCTATGTGGTTAAAACCGATAATGCAGGAGTGATGCAGTGGGAAAAAACGTACGGTGGGGGGGGTACTGATTTCAGCAGTTATATTGAACCCACTTCCGATGGGGGTTATATCGTTTCCGGTTCCACCACAAGTTTCGGTTCCGGAGGATATGACCTCTGGCTCATTAAAATTGACGCAACGGGCAATGTTATGTGGTCAAAGGTCTATGGGGGCGCAAGCGATGACGGTGGCGACTGGAATACACGGGCGCCTGTAACCGCTGACGGAGGATTTATCCTCACCTCCTATTCTGCCAGTTACAGTAACGGTGGCAGAGATATCTTTTTCGTAAAAACCGACAATGCAGGCAACCTGGTATGGGCTAAATCGTACGGAGGAGGCGCTGACGAAGAATCGCGCTTCGGCTATCCACTGAACAATGGAAACATTGTATCGACAGGATATATGAGAAGTTTCGGTTTCGGAGGCATGGATTATTACCTTCTGCTCACCGACAGCGCGGGTAATCTTATATGGTGCCGTACCTACGGTAGTTCCGGGGATGAAAAAGCCATGAGCGTGCAGCAATCAAGCGATGGAGGATTCGTACTTTGCGGAAATACAAATTCTTTCGGGGCTAATTATTATGATATTTATTTTATAAAAACCGATAGCGCAGGTATGACAACCTGCAATACAAATACGGTTACACCCACTGTAACCGTTTCGGTTCCTGCCGTTTCATCCGTTACACCGACCGTCACCTCACCCACCGCAGAAGCAGCGCCTGTAATTACGGTAAACAACCTTTATCCCGCTCTCACCCGCCTCTGCATTCAATGCTATTTTGAAGCGAAATATACTTATTGCAAAAACCAGTTGCAACTGACCATGTATGATTCATCAGCATGCATTCCTACAAACTGGTATTGGGATTTCGGGGACGGTTATACTACTACCGGGCAAAATCCATCACACGTTTATACAACTCCCGGCACCTACTTTGTAAGATTGGTTGCAGCGGACAGCACTACCTTCTGCGTTGATACGGTTCTGACATCAATTACGGTAGACCTGGTGCCGGTTTCACAATTTACATTTACAAATAATGTCTGTTATGGAACACCTACCCAGTTTTTTGACCTCTCAAACGGATCTATTAACTCGTGGTACTGGGATTTTGGCGATGGAACATATGATACCATTCAAAACCCGGTTCATCTCTATTCCGTTCCGGGAACCTATAATGCCGAACTGAAAGTGGTATATGACGGGTTTTGCACAGATTCTCTTACTATTCCTGTCTATGTCCGTCCGATTCCAGTTGCCGATTTTTCTTCGCAAAATGTCTGCCTTAATGTTCCCACTTCCTTTACTAATTTGTCTGCTGTAAGTTCCGGTGCCATAGCCGCCAACCTGTGGAATTTTGGCGATGGTACAGGTACATCATCGCAACCCAACCCATCTTATGTATATTCATCACCAAATTTCTATTCAACAACTTTAATTGTCACATCCGATTATGGCTGTAAAGACACAATTATTAAAACGTATGAGGTATTTCCGTTACCAACCGCCTCTTTTTCAGCCACCGAAGTTTGCCTTGGATATAACACCGTGTTCACAGACGCATCCGCAATATTGGGTGACACAATTGTAAATTGGTATTGGGATTTCGGGGACGGCTTTACCGATGTCAGCCAGAACACACAACACCTTTATTCAAATTTCGGAACATACTTTGTGGAACTAAAAGTAGTTACTGATGAAGGATGTGCGGATTCTACGAGCCCTTTGATTCCTGTAATAGTTGACCCGCTGCCCATCGCCAACTTCACAGTCAACCCGGTGTGCGAATCGGATTCAGCAATCTTTAGCAACACCTCAACAGTAATTACAGGAACTGTAATCGGATCACTCTGGTATTTTGGCGATGGCGATTCATCGCTTCTTACCAATCCTGCACATCTTTACAGTGACGGAACCTGGAATGTTACCCTTGGAGTGATATCCGATAAAGGTTGTTTCGATACCGTCATAAAAACACTTATTATCTACCCCCTCCCTCTTCCTTATTTCGGTTTTGCGAGCGTCTGCGCCCAGGACACCGTTTTCTTTTCCGATTCCTCCGTAGTTTCATCCGGATTCCTGACGACCTGGATATGGGACTTCGGTGACGGCAGCGTAAATTCGTACCAACAGAACCCTGGTCATATTTACCTTGACCCGGATACCTATACCGTTGAGTTGATTGTCTATTC
>JACPRZ010000038.1 GCA_016193485.1 Bacteroidota bacterium
AGTAAAGGAAGGAAAAAATGATTATGGATACGATGCGCAGAAAAACGAATACACCAACCTGATCAAAGGCGGTATCATTGATCCGACAAAAGTTGTACGCGTGGCGCTTGAAAATGCTGCGTCCATTGCCGGGTTAGTGCTTACAACCGAGTGTGTTCTTGCTGAAAAGAAAGAAGAAAAACCTGCCATGCCGGCAATGCCTCCGGGTGGCGGTGGAATGGACTATTAAGAAAGCGACTTCTTGCCTGCCTGCCCTGTACCAGAACGGTACAGGGACTGCCGGCAGGCAGGCATACCGATTAAACCTGACAGGTTTCAAAAACCTGTCAGGTTTTTTTCCGCACTCCTGAAAGCAGTATCAGCCCAATGATAAAAAACACCATAACCGCTACTACAGAATACCGCATATTACCCGTCAATTCTTCAATGTATCCGTAGATAAAAGTCCCAAACACTACCGAGAGTTTTCCGCAGATATCAAAAAAACTGAAATAGGATGCGTGGTCTGTTGTATCCGGAAGAAGTTTTGAGTAAGTGGAACGCGCCAGCGACTGGCTGCCGCCCATGACCATACCGACAAGGGCGCCAAGGATGTAAAAATGAAGGGAAGTGGTAATAAAATATGCCGCAATACAAACACCTATCCAGATGAACAGCGACAATCCAAGTGCGGGAATATTGCCGAATTTTTTTGAGAGGTATGAAAAAAGAAATGCCCCTGCAATGGCTACAAACTGGATAATAAGTATGGTAATGATCAGTTCGTTGTCCGCCATCTTCAGTTCCTTGGCACCGAATATTGCCGCCACGTACATTACGGTCTGAATTCCCATGTCGAAAATTAAAAATGCAAGAAGGTAGCGCTTCAGGGTTTTTAGTTTTTTGATTTCATTCCAGACCTTTTTCAGTTCCAGGTAACCCTTTATGATGACGCCTCCGTTTTTTTCGCGGTCATAATCGTACTTAGGCAAATAAAGAAACGTCACCTGGCTGAAAAGCAGCCACCATACTCCTGTAAGAAGGAATGTGATTTTTGCAGGAAGTGCAGGGTTGTTTTCCATCCCGTAAAAAGCAGGATACTGAAAAAAACTCAGGCACAGCAACAGGAGAATGGAACTGCCTATATAACCGAATGCAAAACCTCGTGCGCTTACAGCATCCTGGCGGTCAGCAGTAGCGATTTCCGGAAGATACGCGTTGTAAAAAACCAAACTTCCCGCATAACCTATGCTCGCTATCATGAAAAGGATTATGCCGGGTGTAAGGGTGGCGGCATCAAAAAAATACATCAGCATGCAGGCAGCGGATCCGAGGTAGCAAAAGATCTGCATGAATAATTTTTTTCTGCCAGTATAGTCGGCAATTCCCGACAGGAAGGGGGAGATGAACGAAATAAGCAAGAATGATGCGGATAAAGAATATGAATAAAGAGCCGAATTTTTATAGTGCCTTCCGAAAAATTCTACGATATCCGAATCGCCATGGGTGGTGATTGCTGTATAGTAAACAGGAAAAATTGTAGATGTGATAACCAGCGGGTAAACCGAATTAGCCCAGTCGTAAAACGCCCATCCGTTAATGGTCTTCCGTTGGTTTTTAATTACCATTTTCCATTTTACTTTTTCTTTAAGTCCTTTATCCCTCCGTCCCCCCCTTTCAATCCAGCAGCGCCCTTAACTTTTCAATTGCCTGAATATTTTCAGGTAAATAAACCGACCGGAGCACCTGCTGCTTTTCTTTTTCGGTAAGATGCCAACTCAGTGAAATTTTATCTTCTCCTTCATTGCGCAGTTGGAAGTCGATTACCTGAATCTCACCCTTGTACCATGTTGCCGCATATTCAAATAACTGGTCATGGGTATAATCCTGTATTTTAAATGTATTGGTGTAAAACTGTTCAAGCGGGTTTAGCCAGTATTCCAGCAGGGTATTTTTTTTCTCTTCCGGTTCGAAGTCCTTATGACTGTCACGGATTTGAATAACTATTAACCCATTTGTATTGGAGTTGAGCCACTGGCGGAAAGAATGGATGAATTTAATGGTGGTAAGCAGACCGAAATTGTCGCGGTTGCCGGCATCAAGAACCTCAACAGTCGGTTCCGAAGGCAGGGAAATGACCGGCATGATGAACGGAAAGGTCGCGTTCATCCTGAGCGCGGATAACAATTTAAGGTTCATCGCATCCTGATCTTTCATGAACCGGGTAAATTCAATACATTCAATAAGGGGTGTATTGGTCACATTGGGCAGAGGAAGGTTTTGCGCGATATAAGAAACCGGCTGCGATGATATGATAAGACGCCTCCCGTCATTGACAATGGTAGGTGACAATACCATCATTGGGATGATCCCGTTTTTTTCGGGCTCTGAATAATCTGATAACCGTTTATCAAGGATGTAATGGGTGTTCAGGTTCAACTGTTTTTCAAAAGCATACCCGCGGTCTTTGGAGTAAACATATCTTCCGTCACTGTACGTCTGAACCCTGAAGAATAAATCGTGCAGCGCCAAACTGAATGATAACGGGTTGAGCAGATCTTTTGAAATATTTTCTATGATTGTGTCGTGGTAATAATCTTTGATTGTTCCCAATTGCTCCTGCAGGTAAAGTTCCCGTATATATGCGGCACCGATCATTCCGCCTGATGATCCGGTCATCATGGCTGTTCTGGACAACAGTTTTCCGCCAAGGATGCTGTCGGCATATTGCAGAATGCGCGTAGTCCATACGGTGGAACGCAACCCCCCCCCGCTAGTATTGATTATTGCCAAACGGATTTTTTTGTTCCTCGGATTTCGTTTTTCCGGATTTTTCGATTTCCAGTTATTGAGGATCTCAAGGGTATTATGAAAATCACCTTCCAGGATTTCTTTATTCCGTACAAACTTTTTTAAGTTTGAGTAGGTGTATTGTGTCCGTACCGTATCGTAATTTAACCCGGATACCCTGTTGCGGAAGCGGAATGTCTCGAATTTTGTGAAGAAATTGAATCCAAGAATGACAATCAGGGAGAGGGTAAAAGCCCATCCCCTGAACCAGGAGAACAGGATGGTGATTACGGTGAGAAGGATGGTAATTAACAGGACAATGCTGGCTCCTGCCGGAATATTAAAGTATTCACGAAAAAAAGAAAGACCGAAAAAAATACAAAGTATCACAAGAAGGAATCGGGTAGCATTATTATGATTCTGGTTGAAAACGCGGACTATGATATCCTGGTCATAATGAGCATAACTGCGCGCCAGGCGGATCTGGAAAAAATTATTCAGATATGTTTCAACGCGCCATTCACGCGCAATTTGCAGCGGGGCGAGGAATTCCCACCATTTTCTTTTTATTTTGGGCAATTCCTTCGGGTTCGGATGGGACGGTTCACCCGGCCCCGGCTTTTTTATCCCGAAAAAAGTAAAAATGTTTTTATTGGTCGAAAAGAAATAGAGGTATGTGATCAGCAGGCAAAATAAGGTTCCTGCATAAAGCGACCCGATATAGAAATAAACATCGGGCCGAATTTTTCCGTCAATGTTTTTATAGAATTCAAGTATCCGCCAGCCGTACACAACCATAAATGCGCCCGGTAAAATGAGATTGTTGATGCTGTATTTAAGAAAAGGGCGGCTGAGGGTGGCGATAAACGGAAACCGCGAAGCATTGGTGGCATAACTTGAAATATTAAAAGTCATTATGAAAAAACCGAAAACGACTCCCATAATGCAGTACGACCAGGCATCCACGCGGTTATTGTATTCGGGCGCCAGGAAAAGGTAGGGTATTCCGTAATGGGAAGCGACAAAATTGGCGATGATTCCGAAAAAAAACGCCCAGAAAAAAATCAATAGATAATTTTGCTTGACATGCAGTATTACCAGTTGAAACGGGAAAAAATAAAATATCTCGTTGAAAATTCTTCTTATCCGGAAGACACGCTTTTTGATTTTAAATTTACTCATGTAAAAAGGATGAAACAAAGGCAAAGGTGGTTTATGTTTTCCAGATGGGATATTCTCCGGTTGTGAACCGTAATTTCCTTATCCTTCGCGTTAATCTTCGCCTTTATTTTAATTTTTCAATAATAAAATCCATTATTTCATTTTCCATTTTATCGCTTTCTTCTGTTATTTTCCCACCTTCTGAAACAAGTTTCCCGGCTTTATTCCGGTCTTTCAGCCCTTTTGCGTTTATGAGGACGTTCAGGTAAGCGCTATTCACTGCGCTTCCCGCGCATTTTGCCGCAACACCGGCATCGGAAATTGAATTTGGATTTCCCTGTTCGGCCATCGCTTTGATAATTGCGAATGAATCAAAAGAATACTTCATCACCCGAAATGGAATTTCAGCGGCATGTACTGAAGCGGTTTCGATTGCCGCATCGCGGGTGGTTTTCTCCTCCGGGGTGTTTTTCGGCAGACCGAAGGCATCCATCACTTTGGTGAAAGCGCGGGCATCTTCATCCACAAGTTTAAGCAGTTCTGATTTTATTCCCTGGGCTTTTTCAGCCCACCCGGAAAATTCTTCCCACCGGTTTTCCCATCCCCTTTTCTGTGACGAGAGGTTTGCAACCATTGCAGCAAGGGCTGCCGCCAGGGAACCAAGGAGAGCCGCAGCAGACCCCCCCCCTGGTGCCGGGGATTCGGATGATACTTCATCAATAAAATCTGAAACAGTGCGGGTGATTAATGATTTATTGTTCATAGGCGATAAACGGTATTCAATGATTTTTTCATTGGGCTTGAAAGGAAAAAGATCATTTAATCCAAGGGATAATATTGCTGACTTGATTAATTCGTTTTCGGATGCACCGGCAGACCGATTTTGCTTTTTGAGAAAATATTTTCCCGCTTCAGTCATTGAATTTAACGGTACCAATCCTACTATTTCGGAACCGGTAACGCGCAATCCGCGTTCCTGCGCTTTTGTGCAACATTCGTCAAAAGCAATATGAAGCGGAGTGGTGTTCAGATTTGTCAGGTTTATGGATATCTGCGCGATTCCGTACTCTTCAATAAACCAGCCGATTGCTTTTACCGCTCTTAAACTACCGGGAATCCAAACCGGTTCTCCTTTACCGTCTTTTACTATTTCACCGGTTACAGGGTCACCCTTTCTTTTTACCCTTCCTTTTTCGCGGATGTCAAACGCAACGGAATTCGCCTTGCGGACAGATGTTGTATTGAGATTCACATTATAGGCGACCAGAAAATCCCTTGCCCCGATCACAGTAGCACCGGCTTGTTTTACATGTTCATTGAAATCAGAAGGACCGAAGTCGGGTTTCCATTGCGGATCGGATAATTTTTTCTCCAGGGCTTCATATTCACCTGTACGGATATCGGCTAAATTTTTCCGGTATTGTTCTGATGCTGCATATTCATACAGATAGACCGGAATTTTCAGTTCGTCACCCACCCGTTTACCGAGTTTGCGGGCGAATTCAGCGGTTTCTTCCATGGTAATCCCTGAAATTGGTACCAGCGGGCAAACATCGGTAGCGCCCATGCGTGGATGTTCGCCCTGATGAGTACTCATGTCCAACGTTCCTGCTGCTTTGGCAATTAAACGAAAAGCCGCCTCGCACACGGCCACCGGTTCACCGGCAAAAGTTATCACTGTACGGTTAGTCGCTTTACCGGGATCGACATCGAGCAGGCGCACTCCCTCAACAGTTTCAATTACCGAGGTAATGGCATCAATTTTCTGTCTGTCCCGGCCTTCGCTTATGTTGGGGACACATTCAATTATTCGTTTCACGGTATTTCGATTTGAGTAATTTTAATTTTGATGTAGATTTCTAGTTTTTTTTCATCCGACTGATAATATCCGACATCTCTTTTTCCGGAAAATCGTTCTTATATAATCTTCTGAAGATTTCAATTTTTAATTCCTGTTCGGTCAAATCCGGACGCTCTTCCCTTATCCTGCTTTCAATCAGCCGGTAACCATCCTCCATCATCTCAAAACACATGGCAATCCTTTCCGATGGAGTTTTTGACATAATCAGATTATGAAAGACCGATTGCATGTATGGAGAGGTATCATTCATGGAATTAAATTAAAGGTTTTCAGATTTAGTTTTTTAACCCAGAATCTGATATAATCCAAATCAAGATTCCTAAGTTCAACCAGTTGAGCAATATCGCTCGTTTGAATAGCGGATTGCAACTGTTGAATCCATGATAATTTTGAAATTACCAGGTCTTCAGGGGAAATTACCCAGGAACTGAAGGTAAATGTTTTCAGTCGTCTTTTGCGTAAAAAGACCTCATAATTGTATTCCGTGAACTTGGGTAAAATGAAGTCAATTTTATAATTGTAATCCTGATTGATAATATTAAACATTCCCCTTTGTATTACGGCATCGCGAATCGCTTCAGTATCACAATAATATCCTTCAGAAAAAATCTTTTGGAAATTTTCAGTATCCGCCATTTTCAGGTGTATTACAATATCAATATCCCTGGTAAACCTTGGATAAATATAACAACTTAATGCCACTCCCCCGGTAAGAAAATATTCAAATTCAT
The DNA here is from genome assembly GCA_016193485.1 of Bacteroidota bacterium. GTDB lineage: Bacteria > Bacteroidota > Bacteroidia > JACPRZ01 > JACPRZ01 > JACPRZ01. Next base: position 6,523 of record JACPRZ010000038.1, read on the forward strand.
CCTCCTCAAGATGTTTCACTATATATTCCAGTAAATTGCTTATCATACTATTATTTTTCCATTCAAAATTACACTTTCTATTAAATTGCTTCCGAAAGAGTAGGGGAGATAAGCAGGCGATGTCATTTGCTTCGTAATAAAAAGATTCGCTTTTTTCCCGACAGCAACACTTCCCAGTTCACCGCTTAACTCCATTGCTGCAGCGCCATTTATTGTTGCGGCATTGATCGCTTCCTCCGGGGTCATTTTCATCTTTATGCACGCAAGCGAAACAACAAAGTTCATATTTCCCGATGGCGATGACCCAGGGTTAAAATCACTTGCCAGCGCTACGGTAATATCGTTTTCAATTAATTTCCTGGCGGATGCATAAGGAATTCCCAGAAAGAATGAACATGAAGGCAATAAAGTTGCTATGGTGGAACTGTGGTGCAGTTGGTATAAATCATCTTCACCAAGTACTTCAAGGTGGTCAACTGAAACCGCCTTGTTTTTAACTGCGGTGGCAACTCCTCCGAGAATTGAAAACTGGTTTACATGAATTTTTGGTTTCAGACCGAACCGGGCGCCTGCTTCAAGCAATAAATCAGTTTCTTCAGGAGTAAAATAATTTCTCTCGCAGAACACATCAATATAATCGGCAAGGCCTTTTTCTGCAATGGCCGGGAGCATGTTACCGGTTATCAGTTTCAGGTATTCATCCCTGTTGTCGCGGTAAGCCGCGGGTAAAGCATGTGCTCCGAGGAAAGTGGATTTTAGGGTTACCGGAGTGAGTTTTTTCAGTTTTTTTATTACCCGCAGCATTTTCAGTTCGCCTTCCAATGTTAATCCGTACCCGCTTTTTATTTCAACCGCTCCGGTTCCGGTTTTTATTATCTCATCAATCCGTTCCAAAGTGTTTTTAAGCAGTTCTTCTTCGGGTATCGCGTTCAGTTTTTCAGCCGAATTTAAAATACCCCCCCCTCTTTTGGCGATCTCTTCATACGATAACCCCCTGATTCGGTCGGTAAACTCATTTTCACGGCTTGCAGCGAAGACAAAGTGCGTATGGGAATCGCACCAGGTTGGAAAAACAAACCTGCCTGAACAGTCGATTTCTTTACGTTCTGACGGAAATCCTGTTTTTTTATCTTCAAAACCGTTCATTTGCCCGAATGTTGAAATGAAACCGTTTTCTATGAGGAGCCAGCCATCATCAATACAAGGTAAAGAAGCCATTTCCCTTCCGGAAATTCTGTTCAATCGGGCATCATTCCCGCACTGAACGATTTTTTTAATATTTTTGAGGAGAATTGCTTCAGGCATCTTTATGTACGTAATCCCAGTCGCAATAATGAGTCCACTATTAAAAATCAAAAACGCTTACTATGCCACTAAAACACAAAAACACTAAATCCCTCAAAAGGTTTATTTTTAATGAGTTATTTTTTAGTGAAATTTCGTGCTTTAGAGATTTGGTGGCAAGAAATGTCTGTTTGGTGCGGACTCAATAATGCAAAGATGAACAAAATAGTGTTTTTCATTTTACTATCTGCCGGAAGTTATTCACCCTTTATTGTGAACGGACGGGATAGTGCAGATACCGGCTTAAAAATTCCGGATTCGACCGTTTACCTAAACGCCATCGGATTTAATATTTCTCCTTTGATTATTTCATTTCTTGGCGGTCACACGGATTTAATGAAAGCCGGTATTTTGTATAAAAACCAGATTGGTTCCGGTAAGCGGCTGCGGATGGGTTTCGACCGGGTGACAGACAATAAACAGGAATATAATTATTCACGGATTCTTTCAATGAATGATTCCCTGATGGTCAGGGAATTCACCGCTTTGAATCAATCGCCAAGGTTTGTGATGCGCATTGGTTTTGAGGTTGTTCAGGGTATCGGCAAAGTAAAAAGTTATGTCGGCTGTGATATAATTGCCGGACGAATAAGGGAAAATTATCGTTTATCTGCACAGGAGTACCGGAAAGATACCGCAACGGTAGTTTACGGGTATGAGACATGGGTATTTTCAAAACAATCCGGTGATTATCCGCAATATAAATTTACGGCCAATGCGCGTTTCGTTGGCATTAGCCCGTTTGCCGGTGCCGAATTCCGCATTAATGCCAGGATGTTTTTTACTTTTCAAATTGGCTTTGACCTTTTTTATTTAACCGGACTTTATCCTTATTACAATGATAAAAGTAATATTGCTTTAAAGGAATATTCCTCCCTGGCGGGTGACCATAACGCTTTAATTAATGATGTTTCAATTCATATAAGATTTTAATTCCCGTGCGCCTTCATCTATCTTTATATTACCCTTTGTCTATTGTCCATTTTTTATTGCTCATTACCCATGCTGACGCTCTGGTCAGCATCCTGACCCATGACATATTTGGTCAAAGCGTCAGGATTGCCCACTGTTCATTGCCCACTGCCCATTGCCCGTTGCCAACTATTATTACCTATGCCCGCTAACACCTTCGGTCATACTTTCCGCCTCACCACATTCGGTGAATCGCACGGACCTGCAGTTGGCGGTGTTATTGACAACTGTCCAGCCGGGATGGAAATTAACATGGATTTTATTCAGCGGGAACTTGACCGTAGAAGACCGGGTTTGAGTAAAATCGTCTCCCAGCGTAAGGAAAGAGACCGCGTGGAATTTCTGTCCGGAATTTTTGAAGGAAAGACGACCGGTGCGCCCATTGGGTTCCTTGTTGGCAATGAAAACCAGCGGCCGCAGGATTATGAACACCTGAAAAATATTTTCCGCCCTTCCCATGCCGATTATACCTGGTATAAAAAGTACGGCATCAGGGATTTCATGGGGGGGGGTAGGCCTTCTGCGCGTGAAACCGTATCGAGAGTAGTAGGAGGATCGGTGGCAAAACTTCTGCTTATGAAAGAAAAAGTCACTGTTCATGCTTATACTTCACAAGTTGGCGAAATTATCCTGAAGAAAAATTATAAAGAACTTGACCTGGAAAAAATATACGATAACCCGGTGCGATGTCCGGATAAAACAATATCCGGGAAAATGGAGAAGAGAATAATGGACGTCCGTAAAGAGGGGGATACTATTGGAGGAATTATCACAGGGGTGATTATGAATGTACCCGCTGGACTTGGAGAACCGGTTTTTGATAAACTTCAGGCCGACCTGGCAAAAGCAATGATGAGCATTCCTGCTGCAAAGGGTTTTGATTACGGGATGGGGTTTGACGGGGCAGGGAAGAAGGGGTCGGAGGTTAACGATATGTTTTATCTTAAAAAAAACGGGAAAGTAGAGACGATGCATGCATCGTCTCTGCATACCAAATCAATAAATCTCCGTACAAAAACCAATTACTCCGGTGGTATCCAGGGCGGTATTTCAAACGGTGAAGATATTTACTTCAGGGTTGCGTTTAAGCCGGTCTCAACAATAATGAAAAAACAAAAGACAGTGAATATTTACGGAGAAGAAGTTGAATTTTCCGGTGAAGGCAGGCATGACCCCTGCGTGCTGCCGAGAGCCGTTGCAGTTGTTGAAGCGATGGGCGCGCTGGTGATTGCCGACCACCTGCTGATGCAAAGAAAAAGCTGACAGATCCGTCATCATCCCGAGTATCTCAATATCCCTACATTCAACTCAAATTCTTATCTGCCATATTATCACTGCTAATAATTTTTTTTCTGGACAAGAACTTGATCTTGAAAAAATTTATGACAACTTGGAACGATACCCCGATAATATTTTACTCAGTTGTTACATCAATATACCCGCTTGTTACATTGAATATTCTTGAGTCAATTCAGAATATTTCATCAAATATTCCTGTTTAGGCAATATTTTATGTTGTTTTTTCCACTTTTTACGTAATTTTTCTCCGGTAATGGATTTATTGACGGTCTCGATCCGTACTCGCCATATAACATTATTTCGTATTTTGTTCTTGCATAATAATCATTAGTTTGTACATTTACACCGTCTTTTTCGTCTGATGGGTATCCGGGGATTTCCTTTAATTTAGTTGACTATTAAAATGGAAAAATAGGAAATTGATAGTGGAAAATCAGGTAATTGATATTCAGATAGTAAGCCCCCGCTAAAAATTCTTTTTTAAAAATGTAACCAATTTCAGAATAATGCGTATAAACACCTGAAATTATTATTGATATTTGTCATAAACCGTTAAACCCCGCAAAATTATTCATCAGAATTTTATGCAAGTCATGAAATTTTTATTTGTAAACCGTTATGTATACGACCGGAAAGGGGGGGGGTTTATATTTTCTTCACTTATTTTCTTCGCACTTTTAAACTCCCCTCTCCTTTGGAGAGGGGCTGGGGGTGAGGCATTTTCCCAGGCGGCAGGCGACTACCGGTCGGCAGGTGCAGGTCCGGCAAGCTGGAATGTTGCTGCATCCTGGGAGAGGTATGATGGAGCCGCCTGGATAAATCCCGCACCTAACTATCCCGGCCAGGTTGCCGGTGCCGGAACGGTAACCATTCAAAACGGTCATACTATAAATCATAATGTTTCACCCGGCAACAATATAGGCGCACTGGTTTTTTCCGGTTCAGCCATTCTCCAGTCAACAGGTGCCTTTACCATTGCAGTCACCGGCAACGTTAGTATGGACGGTACTTCCCAACTCTTTAAAAGCGGGGGTGGAGACGCGACAGTAAATGCCAATTCAATTACCATTGAGGCAACGGCTGCTAATGTCCGGATCGGAGAATACAGGACAATTATTACCAACGCTTTAACCGTGAATGGAATTCTTACCTGGATCAATAATGCCGGTGGAGCGGCTCACCAATTCGGAAGTATTGTAATAAACGGTGGCGGGGCAATGGAAGTTACTGACAACAATGTCGCTTTATCCGTATTAGGCAACCTGAATATGTTCCCCGGAAGTTCTATCGGGAATGTTCCTCCAACTAATCAAACCGGGTCTATCAATGTAACAGGAACTTTTACGGTAGGAGCCGGAGGAATATCAAAATTGGGACGAATGACCCTGACGATGACAGGAGCGACAAATGTGAATGGTACCCTGCAGTTTACAACATCAGCTGCGGGGAATAAAAATTTCAGGAATATCACTATTGCCTTAGGTGGCACATGGGATAATGCTATCGGTGAAGACCCGCGCATTGATGGTAATGTGGTGAATAACGGGAGTTGGATTGGGTGTACAGGCGGAGTATGCGAATACCAATTTGGCAGGAATGTGACCGGTAGTTATACAATTTCAGGCAATCCTGTAATAATTTCAAGAATGTCCATTGAAAACGGGACAACCGTCACTAATCTTGGCGCTCTTATTATTGATGGTAATGTAGCCACCGGCATACGCAATAGGACCGCAACCGGTATGGCAATCTTTAATAACGGCAATGGCGTAGCGGCTGCACTTCTTTATCTGGCGTGTACCCAGGGTGCGCCAAATACTCCTGTGGATGCAACAGCGAACGGGATGGTATTTAATGCCTCTGTGATGAATAATACCGTCTTTTACAGTCGCAGCGGTGATCAGAATATCCGTATCCCCGATGATTTATGCTATTACAACCTGACCTGCTCCAATTCAGGAACGAAATTCCTCGCGGCAGGCACTACCCGTATCCGCAACCTTCTGACTATTCAGGATAATGCGATTCTTGATGCAGGAACCAATACTCTGACAGACGGTTGTGGCGGAACCGGAAGTTTAACGATGACCGGTAATTCGCAACTCCTGATCTCGAAATGCGATCCGGCCACTGTCCCGGAACTTACAGGTACATATACCCTGAACGGAGGTACCATTTCACTGAATGGCGCCTGTAACCAGACATGGAATTCTGCTCCTGTTGGCGCCAATGCCTGCAACAATATTACGCTTGCAACTTCCGGGGTAAAAAACTTATGCGGATTAACTGCAATAAATGGCGATTTAACTATTTCCGGAACCGCTACCATGGCAACCTGCTCTCCAGTAACTCAATCCTGCACCGGTACTTTTACTTACGGTTCAACTGCCGGCACAACCACGCTTGGCGGTAATTTATCGGTGGGTAATTTTACGCTGAACGCTGTGGGAGGAACGTTCAACGATGGGGGTTTTACAATTACCGTTTGCGGCACATCCTGGACCAATACTGCCGGAACCTTTACCGCCACAGGCAGGGTTACCTTTGACGGAAACGCTACGGTAACAGGCGCCCAGATAACTACCTTTAATAATGTTACAATAAATATTGGAAAAACATTGACCGGTCACGTCACAAACATGAATGTGAGTGGCGCTGATTTTACCAACAACGGGACATTTACACACAACAGCGGAACCGTAACTTTTACAGGCGCTGGAGGAACTACTATTGCAGGAACATCCATCACTACTTTTAATAATCTTACTATAAGTGCCGGAACGCTTACCGGCCATGCAACCAACATGAATATTGAAGGTAACTGGACTAACAATGCAGCATACGGACCCAATAATGCCAAAGTAACTTTTATTGGCGGAGCGGCACAATCCCTTGCAGGTACAGGTCCTACCACATTCTATAATATTGAAGTTAACAAAACAGCCGGCACCACACTTACACAAACCGTTGGCGGTTCATCAGCGCTGAATATGCTTACAATGACAGATGGGATATTCAATGTCGGAATAAATATTTTCAATGGAGGTGGTGGATTTACCGCAACCGGTGGTGACATCCAACTGGCGCGCCTTGCTACAGTTCCCGAATTAACCGGGGCCTATTCCATTACTGGTGGTACAGTTACCCTGAATGGATCTGGGGCCCAGATCCTTAATACCGCTCCCGCAGGCGCTTCTACCTACAACCATCTTGTTCTTACCGCCAGCGGTGGAAAAAATATCACCGGCCTGCTTACCATAAATGGAAATTGCACTGTCTCAGGAACCGCTTTTATCTCATCTAATTCTTCTTTTAACCAGGCAACAGCACGGACATTTACGTATAGTTCAACAGGAGCAACTGCGCTTACTGCTGCCACACCAGTATCTGTTGGCCGGTACAACCAGAGCGCAGGCACGCTCAATATTAATGGAAATAATTTTACGGTAAAAGGCATTACCTGGGATAAAACAGGCGGCACTTTTACTACCTCCGGTACGGTAATTTTTCAGGGCACGGCTGCACAGAATTTTGATGAAACAGCCGCTACAACTTTCAATAATGTAACCATTGATAACTCAAACGGGCTTACGATCACCAGTAATCTTACAATGAACGGAACCCTTACCTTCACAGCCGGTAATATTACTACAGGGACTGATGTTGTAGTTCTTGCCCTGACAACATCAACCGTGGCGAGAACCAGCGGCCATGTGGTAGGTAACTTAAGAAAAGCCCTCCCTGCGGGATCTCCTGCATTATCTTATGAAGTTGGCACAGGTGTTAATTACACTCCTGTTGATTTTCAATTTAACGCCATCACGGCCGGTAATCTTACATGTTCCTCAACCGCAGGAGATAACCCCAATATTTTTGCATCTAATATCAATCCTTCAAAAACGGTTAACCGGTATTGGACAATCACGAATAATTCAATAGGAACGCTGAACTATGATGCCACCTTCAATTTTATTGATCCGGGGGATAAAGATGGCGCTTTTGATTTCAATAATGCCACGGTGGAAAGGTATAACGGGGTGCTTTGGAATTCAACGACTGTCGGAACAAAAACCACTTCGTCCACACAAATAACCGGTGCAACAACTCCTGCTTCAGGTTCAACGGAAAGTTTTCAGATAGGGGAACAATACAGCACTACTTTATTCTGGAATGCCGTCCTTGGGGGGGGGAATTTGTGGAGCAACAAGGCCACATGGATACAGGAAAGAAGCGGTGTTATTACTACTTCTACCGCTTCTCCCACCGTAACGGGTTCCGGAACAAAATTCACAACTGAACTTGTTGCCGGGGATATAATAATGACACAGGGTGCGCCCTCCACGGTTATCGGTACGGTCTCATCCATAACAGATGATGTCACACTGACCCTGACGGCTAATGCGGCAACCAATAACGTAAACCAACCCTACGGCCGCCAGCAGGTTCCCACCATCAGTGACAGGGTGAATATCGGTAATACCAATATTGCGGGTGGTCCGGTTACCATTATCCAGGATATGGCTATTGCCTGGGTGAACCGCCTTTCTTTTACTTCCATGGGGCAGGGAAATACCCTTACCTGCAATGGCGGCACTACCCTGAATATTATTACTGTCGGCTGGCTCAGGCAACCTGCAAATGCAAATACAAATACATGGAATGTTGATGCAAGCACCCTGAATATAAACGGAAATCTGATGATCGGCAGCAACGATGCTACTGCTGGTAGAATAGCGAGAGTGAACCTCACAACCGGTACTATAAACATCAGCACAAACCTTGTTTACAGCACTACCGCTGCCGCCAATGCACTACTTGATATGACAGGAGGTGCCGGAAGGGTAAATTTATCCGGTGCATTATCGTTAAGCACTGCCGGTACGCTCTCAACTGCCGGCACTGAAAACATTTTCAATTACAACGGTTCCGGTGTCGGGCAGACCGTTACATTCGGAAGTTCAATAGTTTACAGGAATCTCTACCTGAACAATACAAACGCCAGCGGTGCGACTCTCGGAAATAATATTACAGCGGCAAATGTAACCGGTGATGTTAAAGTAGAAACCGGACTTTTTCAGACCGGTGGATTTAATATTGCCGGAAATGCGGGCCGCACTTTTGAAGTTGCCGATAATACGACTTTCAGGTTGACAGGTTCATCGAATTTACCTACCGGGTTCACTACCTACACTTTCGGTCCATTGAGCAATACACAATGCTACCAGAATGTAGGCCGCAATATCCCACCCTATACTTACGGGTACCTCTTCTGCCAGCCACAGGCAAACGGAGTAACGCTGAATTTCGGAACCGGTGCCGGCCAGACCGTAACGGTTCAAAGTGATCTGACTATCGGTGATGCGGTATATTCAATTATAGCCAATGCCAATTCATTTGATTGCAATCTCGCTGTATCAGGTGATGTGATCCTGAATAACCTTGCAACATATACCGAAAGCAATGTGGGATATTTCAGGGTGGGTGGGGATTTTACGGCAAACGGAGGCACATATAATACAAATGTCGGAACAATCACTTTCAATGGTTCGGGTGCACAGCAGATCAATGGAACGGCCGCTTCAATAGGATATTATTTTGTGACTATTGATAAACCGGCCGGAATCCTTTCTGCCGGAGGTTCTATAACAACCGTACAGACATACGATTTTACTTTTGCCGCAACTAATGCCGGTACATTTAATGCCCCGGCAAATCTGAATATTGACCTCTTTGGCGATGCCGACCTCTTTTTGAATGCCGGCACTTTAAATGGGGGTGCTAATATCCAGATAACCGGGAACTGGACCAACAACGGAGGCACCTTTAACGGTGGAACGGGCACGGTAACATTAATCGGAGGAGGGGTGAGGCAGTTCAACGGCACCGCAGTCACCCAGTCATTTAATAATATTGTTGTCAATAAAACAGGCGGTTCGCAGAACTTTGGCGGCAGCACTACCACCCTGAATTGCGATACGTTTACCAACACCCTTGGCAATTTCAATGCTTCGGCAGGAACTACAATGAACATCAGCGGCACATTTACCCTTACAGCCGGGACCTTTACCGCTCCGCCAAATCTGAACATTTCCGGGAATGTGACATATAATGGCGGAACTCTGACCCTCGGAGCCAACACAGTGACCCTGAACGGAACAACATCCCAGACCGTTGACGGTGCGGCTGCTTCTTACCCGGCTTTCAATAATCTGACAATAAATAACAGCGTTGCCTCCAATGCCGTTACGCTGAACAAACCGTTAACGGTTAACGGCACATTTACCCTTACTGACGGGCATGTAATTACCACCGCGGCAAATTCGCTCACCCTGGGCGGTTCCGCAACTGTCACGCTTAATGCCCCGGTAACGCAGGACAGCAGTTTTGTGAAAGGACCGCTTATTAATACGGTAAACGTAGGAACTCCGGTAACAAAAATTTTTCCGGTGGGCAAAGTGGATTTATTGCACCAACTTGAACTTATTATTGACCAAAATGCTGCAACATCCACGATTTATACTGCTGAATACTTCGCAGAGTCGGCACTGGCATTGGGCTGGGCATTGCCTGGTGATGGTTCTCTTACCAAAGTATCCGAGAAAGGCATGTGGGATTTAACTAAAGGCGCTGGCGCTGGAGTAACTTCGGCAAGTGTCAAATTGTACTACATTGGTTGGGATGGAGTGAGCGATGCGCCTAACCTTCGAGTGGCAAAAGGCAATCCTGCTCAATGGGATAATATCGGTGGCGTTGGCTCCTCTTCACCCTTCGGGGACATTACATCCACTATCAATTTTACAACCTTCAGCAGGTTTGCGCTTGCTAATGGATTGGGTGGAGGCAATCCCTTGCCCATTGAACTGCTGACTTTTGAAGCCAATCTTAGAGGAGATGCCGCAGATTTAAGATGGGTTACCGCCTCCGAAACCAACAACGATTATTTTACCATTGAAGAAAGTACCGATGGAGTAAACTTTGAAACCCTGACCTATGTTGATGGCGCTGGCACTACCACGTCAATAAGAAACTATAACAGCGCTGATGACAATCTCATTACGGGAATAAATTACTACCGCCTTAAACAAACCGATTTTGACGGGAAATTTACTTATTCCTATATTGTTGCGGTGGAATATTACCCGGTGAAAGGCGAACCCGAATTACATATATATCCCAACCCGGTTGAATATGGGAACACTGTCAATTTTGAGTTTACCGACTTCGGAAGCCAAAAAGAAATTCTTGTGGTACTTCTTAATGCTGCCGGACAGAATGTCTTTTCCAAAGTAGTGCTCACCGGTGATGACGGCAATGCGCTCTTTGCCTTCGACCCGTACGGAGTAATCTCTCCGGGCGTTTATATCGTGGTTGGCAGCAGCGATAACCGCATTTATAGCAGGAAGGTGGTAATAAAATAATAATTAATTGGTTACTATTCACCCCAAATTACAAATTATTATTGGTCATTGCAATTTAACTCTGTGTAACTCAGTGTACTCTGTGCTCTCTGTGTTGAAGAATTTTTAACACAGAGTTCACTGAGATAACAGAGTTTCACAGAGGGGGTGAATATCAAACCTTAAAAAATTCAACTGCCTCTCCTGCGGAAAAATATTTACCGCTGAAGGAGAGGAAAAAGAATACACCAGCGCTGTGTACGGTCCCTGCGTTTCTTTTAGAGCAACCTGCCCTGATTGCGGCAGCGAAAGTCCGGAATTTATTGACAGAAATGGGAGGAAAAGTGAAAATGAAAACGGTAACGGCTGCTGCGGAGGAGGGGGGTGCGCGTGCAGGAATTAATTCTTTTCATTTAATAATCTCTTCCAGCCGTTCAAAATATCTCTTCCACGGCAGTACCTCAACTTTCCCGATAAAAAACGGTTCAGTAGCATCGCAAACTATAAACAAGGGGATTTCCGGATGATCATCGCTTAATGACCGCAAACCCGTTGTATGGGCGGTTGTGATATTTTTACCTGATTTTATTTCGCATCCTGCGACCAATTTTCCCGCATGCTCAAAAACCATATCTACTTCTGCTCCTGCGTTGGTTCGCCAATAAAAAATTCTTAATTCGGATTTTTTGTAACTTATGGTTCTGAACGTCTCCAGCACAATCCATTGTTCAAACAACCTGCCCCTAATTGCGGGATCGGGATTGGCATCAAGCCGCCTGCATACAGCGTTAGTCACCCCGGTATCAAAAAGATAATATTTCGGATGGCTGGTAAGACGTTTTCTTACGCTTTTATGCCATCCGTCCAGCCGGAAAGTCACCAGCGTATCTTCAAGAATCTGAAAATAGGATTGAACCGAACGCACAGGAAATTTGCACTCACGGGCAATAGCGCTGTAATTTACCAATTCACCGTTTTGAGATGCCGCAATATCTAAAAAACCTGCGAACCCTCCAAGGTTCCTGACTAATCCCTCATCCTGGATTTCTTCCTTGAGGTATGTCGTTACATAAGTTGTGAGGATTTCTTTTTTTATTTCATCATTCTTATTAAATACCGGTGGCAAAGTTCCAAACCGCAATACATCGTCAAGTTGAAATTCATTTTTTATCTCGGTATAGGTAAAAGGGTGGAGGTACCGTTGAAAGAGGCGCCCCGCTAATAAATTGGCTGCACCTCTTTTGAGTTTCCTTGCGCTTGAGCCGGTTACAATAAAAACAATGTCCTTATAATTGAACAGCAACGACTGAATTTCGTCCAACAAAAAAGGGGCTTTTTGGATTTCATCAATAAATATTACCTTTACATTATCCCGGACAATTTTATTTAATGCTTCCGTCCTGAAGGCAGACGGATCTTTCAGATGATTTATTAAAACATCCTTCTTAAGCAAGTCAATTTTCCAAAATCCTCCCTTTGGTACAAAAAAATTTTCAATAAGGGTGCTTTTTCCTGTTTGCCTTGGACCAAACAGAAAAAAAGAGAAATTACGAGGAATATCAATAATTCTTGCAATCATGATGCAAATATACAATGTAATTTTAAAACAGTGTTGCCGGAATGAAAATATTTCTTAAAAGTGATGATTATCAAGGGGCTAACCTCTCAATCTTCCATGATTTATCCGGCAGAAGGGTGTACTTTATCCTATCATGCAGGCGGTTCAGCCGCGCCTGCCAGAATTCAACCGTAGATGGCATTACCCTGTACCCTCCCCAATGAGGAGGCCTGGGTACTTCTTTACCTTTAAATTTTTCTTCATAGAATATTACTTGCTTCTCCAAAACTTCCCTGTTCGTAATTTCAGAACTTTGTTCAGATGCCCAGGCGCCTATCTGGCTTCCGCGCGGACGGGTGCGGAAATATTCATCCGATTCTTTTTCTGAAATTTTCTCAACGGTTCCTTCAATGCGCACCTGCCTGCCCAGTGTGTTCCACCAGAAGGTGAGTGCGACATTCTTATTGTTTTCCATCTCTTTTGCTTTGCGGCTGTTGTAGTTGGTGAAAAAAACAAATCCATCCTTACCAAAACCTTTCAGCAGAACTAATCTGCATGATGGTCTCCCATTTCCAGATACGGTTGAAAGCGCCATTGCCTCATGAAGGTTAATGCATGATCCGGCAGCAAGGTCGTACCACTCCTTAAAGAGGATTAGCGGTTCTGCAGGCAGGCGCTCTTCGCGCAATATCCTTTTTTTTTCTGTGACGGTTAGGAACAGAACTACCTTCTGGAGACCCTGGATGATATAAACAAGTAACCGTAACAAAGCGTATCTGTATAAAAAGGCAAAATTAGAAACATTCACGGATTAAAAATTTTCCTACCTTGTGCATGATTTTTGATCAGGTATTAAATCACTATGTTATCATTATTGAGTTTATATTTCAGATTGAAAAACCAAATTCATGGTGCATTTTGAAATTCAGCATTTTTAATCCGAAATTTTGGCAATCCGCAATCCGAAATCCGAAATTCCTGACATGTTTACCAACCGATTCCAGGCAGAACAGGGCCGTTTGCTGGTTTCAGAACCCTTTCTGCCTGACCCTGTTTTTCACCGTAGCGTCATCTTACTTACCAAATGCGATGAGAGCGGTGCCGTGGGATTTATCCTGAACAAGCCGGTAAATTTTACTCTTGCTGACGCATTAAGCGGCATCACGGGTTTCAATACCAGCGTCTTTTTCGGTGGGCCGGTTTCACCTGATGCCCTTTTTTTTATGCACCGGCTCGGTGAAAAAATTTCAGGCAGCGTACCTGTTATTGAAGGGCTTTACTGGGGCGGGGAATTCCAGGACCTTAAAAAACTTTTTGAAAACCGTTTGGTCACTGCAGCCGATATAAAATTCTTTGTAGGATATGCAGGTTGGAGCCCGGGACAACTTGAAAAGGAAATGAAGAAAAAATCATGGATCGTATCTCCGGCCAGACCGCTTGACATACTTACCGAAAAGCCGGAACGGCTCTGGGGTGCCGCTTTAAAAAATATGGGCAGCGAATTCAGTTATCTCGCCAATTATCCTGATAATCCATCCCTGAACTGATCTTTTACCTGATGCCCGGCTTTGATCTAATCAATGAATATTCTCTGGAAAATATTCCATTTTTATTTATTATTGATTTCAACCGGAATAACATTATTGTCATTCCGCTGGAAGAATTGAACAGCAATGAAATACTCTTTGATGTAAACGGGTACAGCAATTGTCAACCCGCGCTTCATAAACCTGCTGAAATAAAGTTTGAGAAACATCCCCCTTCTTTTGATAAATACCTCAATGGTTTTAATAAAGTCCAACATCATATCCGGGCGGGAAATACCTATCTCCTGAACCTTACGTTCAGGTCACCGGTACTGACAAATCTCACTCTGGATGAAATTTTCCTGCACAGTTCGGCAAAATTCCGACTGTTGTATAAAGATAAATTTGTGGTGTTTTCACCTGAAACATTTATTATTATTAAAGGCAATTCAATTTTTACTTATCCCATGAAAGGAACTATTGATGCCGGTATTCCCAATGCGGAACAGATCATTCTGGCCGATAAAAAAGAACATGCCGAACACGCCACGATTGTTGATTTGCTGCGGAATGATTTGTCCATTGTTGCCAAAAATGTGACGGTCAACCGGTTCAGGTATATAGATAAGGTGGTGACACCGGGAAAAAACCTCCTGCAAGTCAGTTCCGAAATTGCCGGAACCCTGCGAAACGAATACCGGGGAAGGTTCGGTGACATCTTATCCCTGCTCCTGCCTGCCGGTTCCGTCACAGGCGCTCCGAAGAAAAAAACCGTTGAAATAATTCGTGAAACCGAAAATTATGATCGCGGTTTTTTTACCGGTGTCTTCGGAATTTATGACGGTTCAAAACTGGAAAGCGGAGTAATGATACGGTTTATTGAAAATGACAACGGGAATCTTTATTTCAAAAGCGGTGGAGGCATTACCTCTTTCAGCGATCCCAGAAAAGAATATGATGAACTTGTGGATAAAATATATTTGCCGGTAGTTTGAGTTTACATTATGACTTATTTATCAACCATCCTTACCCTTTTTATCATTTTCTGTTTAACAGTTTCATCTTACGGTCAGGAAACAGAATTACAGGGGACTACAGGTGAAAAAAAATTCTTTGATCCATCACGCCTCGTTTTTGGCGGCAACTTCGGACTTGGCCTTTCGGGAACCCAATTTGCTGCAAATTTTTCTCCGACAATCGGGTATCGCGTAAATGAAAAATTTCTGCCCGGTGCGGGAATAACATACATTTATTTTTCTGATGCATTTTACAACTACGACACACATATATATGGCGGCTCTGTTTTTGGCAGGTATTACATTTTTGAAAATGTCTTTCTCTACGGAGAATATGAAATTCTTAACCTTGAATTCTATGAACCGTACCTGCAGGATTTCTTCAGGAGAAATATCACCTCTATATTATTTGGCGGTGGCTACCGGCAGCATCTTGGCGGAAGGGTATATCTCAACCTCCTCGCTCTCTGGAATTTTAACGACACAAAGTACTCTCCCTATGTAAACCCTGTAATAAGGATGGGATTTTCGGTGGGGATGTAACCGGACCGGTTTTGATGTTACTTTTGCAGAATATTGGAAACATAAATTCTTGGTTATTATTCAGCACCCCAATCAAGCAAGGGAATTCCCCCTCTCTTGTATTTAAGAGAGGGGGTTAGGGGGTGAGTTCATATGCGGAACAATCAATTACATAACATTCCCGTAATGAAACATGACCGTAGACGACTACGTAAAAATTTAACTCCGGCAGAAAAAATTTTATGGAATGCGTTACGAAACCGAAAATTAAATGGGATTAAATTTACCCGTCAACATAGTATTAGTTTATTTGTTACAGATTTTTATTCTGCTGCAAAGAAACTTGCCATTGAACTTGATGGAAAAATACATCTTAAAAAAGATGTGGCTGATTATGATAAACAAAGAGAAGAGTTTATTGAAGCATGGGGCATTAAAATTTTGCGATTTAAAAATGAGGAGATAATTGAGCGCTTGCCAATGGTTTTGGAGAAAATTAAAAATTGTTTTTAATTACCTCACCCCCAACCCCTCTCCTAATGACAGGAGAGGGGGGTGTATTGTAACATAATTTTAATAAAAATGCCCAAGGATAATTCCATAAAATCCGTTCTCATCATCGGCAGCGGCCCCATCATCATCGGGCAGGCATGCGAATTTGATTATTCAGGTTCCCAGGCAGCGCGGTCACTTAAAGAAGAAGGAATTGAAGTGTCCCTCATCAATTCCAATCCCGCTACCATCATGACCGACAAGGTTACAGCCGACCATATTTACCTTTTGCCGTTAACTCCTGAGTCAATCGCAAAAATTCTCAACGAACGCAAAATTGACGCGGTACTGCCCACAATGGGCGGACAAACCGGCCTCAATCTCTGCAAGAAATGCCATGAAACAGGCCTTTGGGAAAAAAATGGAGTGCGAATCATAGGTGTTGATATTGACGCGATTGACCGCACCGAAAACCGCGAAAAATTCCGCAAACTGATGATTGATATCGGGGTGGAAGTTCCGCCATCGGGAACCGCCACTTCCTTCCTTGAAGGAAAAGAAATCGCCCAGGCGCTCGGATTCCCGCTGGTCATCCGCCCCTCATATACCCTTGGCGGAAGCGGTGGCTCTTTCGTACCGGTAAAAGAGGAATTTGATGGCGCCCTGAACCGGGGCATGCATATTTCTCCTATTCATGAAGTGCTTATTGAAAAATCGGTTGCCGGCTGGAAAGAATTTGAACTGGAACTCCTGCGCGACAGTAATGACAATGTAATTATTATTTGTTCCATTGAGAATCTCGATCCGATGGGTATCCATACCGGTGATTCTGTGACCATAGCGCCTGCTCTCACCCTGGCCGATACCGCATACCAGAAAATGCGCGACCTCGCAATCAAGATGATGCGTTCGCTGGGAAAATTTGCCGGGGGCTGCAACGTCCAGTTTGCCGTTAATCCCGAAAATGACCGGCAGATAATCGCCATTGAAATAAACCCGCGCGTTTCAAGATCCTCTGCGCTTGCCTCAAAAGCAACCGGCTATCCCATTGCAAAAATTGCCGCCAAACTCGCCATCGGATACAATCTCGATGAATTGCAAAATCAGATCACCAAATCAACTTCCGCCTTCTTTGAACCCACGCTCGATTATGTTGTGGTGAAAATACCCCGGTGGAATTTTGACAAGTTCATCGGTTCCGACCGTTCACTCGGATTACAGATGAAATCGGTTGGTGAAGTCATGGCCATCGGCAGATCCTTCCAGGAAGCGATCCAGAAGGCATGCCAGTCGCTCGAAATTAAACGCAACGGGCTGGGCGCTGACGGCAGGGAACTTACTAACCAGGAACCGCTGATTGCAAGTTTGGAACACCCGTCCTGGAACCGGATTTTTCATATTTACGATGCCATAAAACTGGGACTCTCTTTCAAAACCATCCACCGCATCACCGGGATTGATAACTGGTTCCTGCGCCAGATTGAAGACCTGATTATGCTTGAAAAAGAAATTGAAAAACATGATATAAATACCATTCCTGCGGAATTGATGATGGAAGCCAAGCAGAAAGGATATGCCGACAGGCAGTTGGGACATTTGTTGCGCTGTTTTGAAAGCGAGGTATATAAGAAAAGGAGTGAAATGGGAATCAAACGGGTTTACAAACTTGTTGACACCTGTGCCGCTGAATTTCCGGCAAAGACACCTTATTATTATTCTACTTTCGAAAATGAAAATGAGAGCATTTCTTCAGGAAAGAAAAAGGTAGTTGTACTTGGTTCCGGTCCGAACCGGATAGGGCAGGGGATAGAGTTTGATTATTGCTGCGTACACGGTGTGCTGGCGGCAAGGGAAGCCGGATATGAAACCATTATGATAAACTGCAATCCCGAAACCGTTTCGACCGACTTTGACATTGCCGACAAACTCTATTTTGAACCGGTTTTCTGGGAGCATGTTTACGACATCATTCAGCATGAAAAGCCCGAAGGAATTATTGTGCAATTAGGCGGCCAGACCGCTTTGAAACTTGCCGAGAAACTGAACCGGTACAACATAAAAATAATCGGGACGAGTTTTGATTCAATAGACATTGCCGAGGACCGCGGCAGGTTTTCGGAGTTACTGCGTGACCTGAACATCCCTTATCCTCCTTTTGCCGTTTGCGAGGATGCCGACCATGCCGCAGAGGTCTCGCGCAACCTGAAATTTCCCCTTTTGGTTCGCCCTTCCTATGTACTTGGCGGCCAGAGCATGAAGATCGTCATAAACGAACAGGAACTTGAGCAGCATGTAGTCAAACTGCTGAAAGATATCCCCGGTAACCGCATCCTGCTGGACCATTTCCTCGAACATGCAATAGAAGCCGAAGCCGATGCGATATGTGACGGTGAAGATGTTTACATCATGGGTATCATGGAACATATTGAACCGGCAGGAATTCATTCGGGTGATTCTTATGCTGTTTTACCCACCTTTGACCTTAGCGAAGATGTAATCCGCCAGATTGAAGAGCACACGCGCAGGATCGCCCTGGCCCTGCAGGTTATCGGGCTCATCAATATACAATTTGCCGTGAAGGACGGTAAGGTATTTGTTATTGAAGCCAACCCGCGCGCATCGCGCACAATGCCCTTTATCTGCAAAGCGTACGATGAACCCTATCTCAACTACGCCACTAAAATCATGCTTGGCAAAAATAAACTTAAGGACTTCAGGTTCTCTCCAAAGAAAAAGGGATATGCTCTGAAAATCCCGGTATTCTCTTTTGATAAATTCCCCGGTGTGAACAAGGAACTCGGTCCCGAAATGAAATCAACCGGGGAAGCCATTTACTTCATTGACGACCTGAAGGATGAATTTTTCGTGAATGTTTATTCGGAGAGGAATTTGTACCTGAGCAGGTAATTTTTCTTACTCCACCCTTACTTTTTATACTGAAGCGATTCCAATTTCCGGACATTAATAAATGTAAGAGATTTAATATCAGTTAATTTTAACATGAGTATTTCGTAAAATGAATCTGCTTCAGTATACTATCTTCGCCTGTACCTTTATTTTTTATACTTTTGCAATTCTGTAATTATTAAAAACCCTAAATCATGAATAAAGCCATCTTTACACTGTCTGCTTGTTTTGCGGTTCTGACTGCTTTTGCCGGTCCCGATACCACAGCAAAGAAAAACCTTGATGCTGAAATTGCACAGGGCAATAAACTCATTCTTAAAGGGCGCTTCGGTACGGCACTTCCTGTGCTGCTGAAAGTGGCGAAAGAAATGCCCGATAACGCCAACATCAACTTTAAAACCGGCCTCTGCTACCGCAATTCCCTCGAAAGGCAGACCAAGGCCCTTACCTATCTGAAATTTGCTTCGAAAAATATGACAACCGCCTATAGTTTTTCCAGCGGGAAAAAAGCGCCTCTTGATGCGCTTTATTTCCTCGGGGAAACCTACCTTGCGCTCGGATATCCCGACAGCGCACTTAAGGTTCTGACCGACTACCAGGACAGGTTTAACGGCACTCCGCCTCTCAATACTGACCGGCTGGTCCGTTACTGTATCAATGCAAAAAGGATGATGATGTCGCCCCTCCAGGTGAAATTTACAAACCTTGGCGGAACTATTAATTCCGATGCCTCGGAAACCAACCCTGTTTTTGCCATTGACGGCTCCTGGTTTGCATTCGCCTCAAGGAGATTAAGACCGGATGAAAGCAATAAAAATCTCATTGATGAGGCCACCGGTAAAAGAAAGGAAGATATTTATATTTCCAAAAAAGAAGGTAACGGATGGTCAAAACCCGAATACTTCCCGCATAATAAGGACTTTGATGAAGAACCCGTTGCCATTTCTTCCGATGGAAAAACATTGTACTTCAGGTGCAGTTGCAAAGGGAATTATGACATTTACGAATCAACATTACAGGATGGCGCATGGTCAGCGCCTAAGCCCGTGAAATACGTCAATTCATCCTTCAATGAGATGGGGATGACAATTTCCCCGGATGGAAATACAATCTATTTCTCATCGGACCGCGAGGGGGGGATGGGGAAATACGATCTCTATGTTACCAAAAAGACCGGAGGAAAATGGGAAAAACCTGAAAATATGGGAACCGGTTTCAATACGCCTTTGAACGAGATCAATCCTTTTCTGCTTCAGAACGGTAAAAAACTCTATTTCTGCTCGGATGGGTTTCTGAACCTTTCAATGGGCGGTTACGACATAGTCGTTTCCGAATTAAAAGAAGACAGCACTTGGGGGTATGTAAAAAGTGCCGGCTATCCGATCAATACTACAAAAGATGATATGTCCTACAACGTTACCGCTGACGGGAGCCGCTTTACCGCTTCAATCAACAGCGACCTGAATTATGATATTTTCCTTATTGAACCCGGTAAGTTTGATGCTGAGAAAGCGGGTACAATAAGCGAACTGACCACTGAACGCGAAGTGATGGAAATCCTGGAACTTGAAAAGGAAGTTGAGAAAGAGGTGACGGTACAGGAAGTGGTTGAAGTGGAAACCCAGGTTGAAGTGGAAAAAGAAGTTGAGAAGGAAGTGACGGTACAGGAAATTGTGGAAGTGGAAGTTGATCCTGCGATTGCCCAGGCAAAAGCCGAACTCGCAAAAGCCGAAGCCGAAAAAGCAAAAGCGGAAGCGGAGAAGGCAAAGGCGGAAGCGGATATTAAAAGAGCCGATGCTGAAATAAAGAAAGCGATTGCCGAAACGGCAAAGGCGCATGCCGACAGCGCAATGGCGACCATGAGAAAAACGGTTGCCGATTCAGCGTTAAAAGTGGCCGAAGCGAAAATCGCAGATAAAGAAAAAGCGAAAGCGGAACTTGCTGCAGCAAAGATTTTCAAAAAAGTGGCAAAGGAAAAAGCCGCAGTTGCCGCAGCCGAGCAGGCAAAAGCCGAAGCGCAGAAGGCAGCCGAAGAAGCGGCTAAAGCCGATGCCGAAGCAAAGGCAAAACAAGCCGAAGCCGATAAATTGAAAATGCAGGCGGATATTGCCGCTGCCGAAAAAGCCAAAGCTGACGCTGTGATTGCCGCAGCCGAAAAAGCGAAAGCCGATGCAAAAAGAGCCGAAGAAGACAAAATAAAAGCTGAAGCGGATATTAAGATCAAAGCATCGGAAGCCGAAATAGCCAAAGCAAACTCCAAAAAAGCCGAAGCCGATGCTGTGATTGCAGCATCCCAGAAGGCAAAGGATGAAGCGGCTGCAGCCAGCGCTGCCAAAGCAACTGCCGATGCCGAAGCAAGGGCAAAACAAGCCGAAACCGATAAAGCAAAAGCCGATGCACAGAAAGCTGAATCTGACCGCGTGAAAGCCGATGCCGATGCAAAGGCGAAAGCATCGCAGGAAGCCATTTCAAATGCCTCAGCGCAAAAAGCCAAAGCCGATGCCGATAAAGCAGTTGCCGATGCCCAGGCAAAACAGGCGGATGCCGATAAGTTAAAAGCGCAGGCGGATATTGCTGCAGCCGAAAAATCAAAAGCCGATGCTGCAAAAGCAACTGCCGAAACTGATAAAGCCAAAGCCGATGCCGATAAAGCCGCTGCCGATGCCCAGGCAAAACAGGCAGAAGCAAATAAATTAAAGGCGGAGGCCGATGCAAAAACCGCAGCAGCCCAGCAGACAAAAGCCGATGCTGATAAAGTTGCGGCAGAAAAGGCAAAAGCCGATGCTGATGCAAAAGCAAAACAAGCCGAAGCCGATAAAGCCAAAGCCGATGCACAGAAAGCAGAAGCCGATCGTTTAAAGGCGGAAGCGGATGCAAAGGCAAAGACAGCGCAGGAGGCAACCGCAAACGCTGCTGCCGCCAAAGCCAAAGCAGATGCAGATAAGGCAGCCGCTGACGCACAGGCAAAACAAGCCGATGCCGATAAATTAAAATCCCAGGCCGAAATTGCCGCTGCCGAAAAAACAAAAGCCGAAGCAGCCAAGTCACAGGCAGATGCCGATAAAGCCAAAGCAGCCGCTGATTTAGCAAAAGCCAATGCCGACAAAGCAAAGGCGGATGCCGAAGCAAAGAAAGCCGCTGCCGAGCAGGCAAAAGCCGAAGCCGAGAAAGCGAAGGCGCAGCAGCCGAAGGGGAATAAGGGAAATTAATGGATATGGAATTTACCTGCCTGCCGGCAGGCAGGTTTGTTATTGGTGTTTATAATTTGGAATTTTATTTTAATGCAACAATTTATTTCCTGCCTGCGGTAGGCAAGCGTGCATAGAATAATACAACATGGGAGAAGTTCGCGAAAATATTATCCTTTGTTACCGTGAGACCTGAATCATCGTTTCTTCCGAATTTAAAATTAAAATCAATCAATTAAAATCCTAACTATGAATAAAACCCTTCTTTTTGCAGGACTGCTGTTATTTGCAAGGTCTGCACATTCACAGGATCTTGTCAAATCCGTTGACAACGCCCATCCGGGGGGGGTAAGCGCTCTTTTCGTGAACAGCGAGGGTACCACCATCCTTTCCACCGGTGCCGATAAACGCATCAATATGTGGGATGCAAAAGCCGGCACAAAGGGAAAAATAATGGCGAGCGCATCCAATGTAAATGCCATTGCTTTCAACTCCAACGGTAAATTATTTGCCACCGGTACAGCCGATTTTAAAATTTACATTTACGATGCAGTTGAAGCAAAACCGAAGAAGATTTTCAAGGAACATACGGCCGATATCACTTCACTCGCATTTAACCCGGTCAATGATAACGTAGCCAGCGGTTCAAAAGATAATACAGTGAAAATATGGGATGCCAATGCACCGCTTTCACTGAAAACATTCCGGGAACATTCAAAAACGGTCACTGCCGTTATTTATAGCCCTGATGGGAAAGTATTGGTTTCCGGTTCTGAAGATAAAACAATTAAGATTTGGGATATTGAAACCGGCACAGCCAAGACAACCATTGATGCCGGAAAAGAAGTTCTTTGCCTTGCTTACGCAAGCGATGGTTCGGTAATTGCAGCCGGTCATCCTGACGGTTCAGTATCGCTATGGGATCCCATCACCGGCAGAAAGAAAAACGAATTGACCGATCTTAAATCCCAGGTGAACGCAGTTTCATTCACTCCTGATGTGCAATACCTCATAGCCGGTGGAAAAGACAACCTGGTTGCCGTGTGGAACCTTGAACTGATGCAACTTTCAAAATCAACTCCCGCACATTCCAACGGAATTACCTCAATCACACTCAGCGACAAAGGTTCTATAATGGCTACCGGTGGCAATGACGGGGCATTAAAAATATGGGATCTTTCAGCGCTGAAGGTCGGTAAGAAAAAAGCCGTTAAGGAAGAATTTGAACCGCAACTCGTTTGTTCACCTCTCACACTTAAAGAAGCCAATAACAACGGCATACTTGAAGCGACCGATAATCCTTCGCTCACCTTTTCCATTGATAACAAGGGAAAGGGACGCGCTTACGGACTTACCGCAAAGGTCTCTCTTGAAAATTTCATTAAAGGCATCACTATTGAAAAAGAGACCTCCATTGGAAATCTTGATGTAGGGAAAACGGTTAATGTAGAGATTCCGGTAAAAGCGGGCGAAAATCTTGAATCGGAAGCAGGCGTCTTTATTGTAACCATATCTGAAGCCAACGGGCATAATCCCCCCCCATTGCGGCTTAACTTTCAGACCAAGGGCGCTGTGAGTTACTCTTATATTGCGGTGCTGGAGCATAGTTACACTTCGGCTTCCGGCAAAGCCGAAATAGGCGCTCCCATAACGATGAAAATGAAACTTAAAAACGCAGCCGAAAGTGAGGGGAAAAACATTAAGATCTCTTATATTTTCCCCCCCCAGGTGAAGGCGGTGGATAAATTATCTGAAGTTATTCCATCCATACCTGCAGGTGAAATCAAAGAGATAAGCGTTCAGTTTTATGCCGACAAGGAATTTAAGGGACAGGAATTGAAAATAGCCATGAATATTGAAGGAGCGTTTTCCAATACGAACGACATGATATTCGCCATTAAAATGAACGAACCTCTGCCTTCGAGCATCGTCCTTGCAGCCGTTAGCGCTGATGAAGTGAAAGAAACCCTTTACCGCGGCAGCGGTGACCCGCTGAAAGGATTGAATGTATCGAAAGCCAAAACCATGTCCATAGGGAAATATTATGCAATGATTGTCGGTGTGGATAAATATAAGGGTTCATGGACCCCGCTTAAAAATGCGGTTAACGATGCCAGAGCCATTGAGGCGATGCTGAAGGCGAAATATAAATTTGACCATTTTAAATCGCTTTATGATGACCAGGCCACCCGTGAAGCGATCATCACCGAGTTTGAATGGCTGGTGGCTAATGTGAAAGAAAACGACAACCTCTTTATTTATTACTCCGGCCATGGCGAATACAAGCAGGAGTTAAACAAGGGCTTCTGGGTTCCGATTGATGCAACTACGGTATCCGTGTCAAAATATATTTCCAATTCCGACATCCAGACCTTCCTGAACGGGATAAAGTCAAAGCATACGCTGCTCGTTGCCGATGCCTGTTTCAGCGGGGATATTTTCAGGGGAAACACGGTTTCCATTCCGTTTGAGGACTCCGAGAAATATTACACCGAAGTGTACAACCAGGCGTCAAGGCAGGCGCTCACATCTGGGGGTATTGAACCTGTAATGGACGGTGGCAAAGACGGTCATTCCGTTTTCGCCTATTATTTCCTGAAAGCGCTCGAAAACAACAATAATAAATACCTTGATGCGGGAAATCTCTACAACCAGATAAAAATTCCGATCATCAATAATTCGGAGCAGACACCAAAGATCGCCCCGATAAAAAATACCGGTGACGAGGGAGGGCAGTTTATTTTTATGAAGAAATAATCTCGTACCGGCTTTTCACTGAGCAAAACTCCGGGTAGTGAAAAAAATATTTAAGTTTTCTTTTTTTTTAATGCTCTTTCCCTTTGGAATATTTTTTACTGTAACATTCCTGATACCTTCTTCCCTTTATGCACAGAAACCTGAAAAATTTGACTTCTCCGCTCCTTCCCACTCCTTCCTGTCAACAAAATGGGCTTATCTGAAGGGGGGGGAATACCATTTGGATGCCAACGGGTACTATTGGATCCTCAAATCGGGAACGTATAAAAATTTCATTATTGAAGTCAAAACACGGTATGTATCCGGCACAGACAATGAGGGCTATGGTTTGATTCTGAGAGAATCCGGTAAAAATCATTATACCTTCTATATTTCTGCCAACGGGTATACCCGCTTTCTGAAACACATGGACGACAAATGGATCGGATTAACCGAATGGGTTGTGGCGGATAATTGCCATCTGCATGGAGAAAATATGTTGAAAGTTGAAGTACGCGGGAAATTGATTAAATGCTACATCAACGGTGCCGAAATCTTTTCCATCAACGATAGCGAAATAAAAGAAGGGCAGGTAGGACTGGCAATTAACAGCGAACTGCATGTTGCATTTGATGATTTTACGATTGAACCCTTATCACTGAATGTCGTTTTCCCTCCGGAAAATTATGATTTTTCATCTTCGTCAGCAAAATGGCCTGAATCAGAAAGGGTTTACATTAAAGATGGCGCTCTTAATCTGGATGACACCGCCTACTACTGGGCATTGAAATCCGGAATTTATTCCGACTTCACTGTTGAGGTGAAAACACAATGGATTTCGGGAACCGACAATGAGGGCTATGGGCTTGTGTTGCGTAAAACCGGTGACAACCAGTATAATTTTTATATTGCCGCAACCGGTTATGCTAAATTCTGGAAACGATTTAACGGCAACTGGAAATCGCTGACCGAATGGGTTGCTGTTGATAATTTTGAAGTAAGGGGATCCAACTCCCTTAAAGTCATCGCACGCGGAAAACTTATCAAGTGTTTTGTCAACGGGAATGAGGTCTTTACCATAAATGATTCTGAACTCGATGAAGGACAGGCGGGCCTGGTAATTAATGCGTCCATGCGTGTCGCTTTTGATAACTTTTCCATTTCCCCCCCCACGGGTCCTGATGAAGTTAAAGTGCCTGCAACACCTGATATTCCGGGTACGGATCAAACAGAAGCGCAAGCGGTTTCTGAAAATATGCCCACGCTGCGCGGCAGCGGTGACCCGTTGAAAGGGCTGAATGTTTCCAAAGCGAGGCACATTGAGCCGGGGAATTATTATGCCCTTGTCATAGGCATTGATAAATATACCGGGTACTGGAAACCACTGAACAATGCCGTAAGCGATGCAAAGGCAATTTCCGCATTGTTTTTATCCTCCTATAAATTTGACACCGTCAGAACCCTTTACAATGAAAAAGCCACACGGAAAAACATTATTAAGGAACTGGAATGGCTGGTGCATCACACGACCGGTAAGGATAATGTGCTGATCTTTTATTCCGGTCATGGAGAATACAAAAAAGAACTGAACAAGGGATATTGGGTTCCCATTGATGCGGAATCGGCTTCAACTTCCGAATTCATTTCAAATGCCGACATCCAGATTTTTCTTGCCGGAATAAAAGCGAGGCATACGCTCCTTGTTTCCGATGCCTGTTTCAGCGGTGATATTTTGCGGGGACAAACGATTTCCATACCTTTTGAAGAAAGCGATAAATATTATTCCGAAGTTTTTGAACTTCCGTCCCGGCAGGCGCTTACTTCGGGCGGAGTGCAGCCGGTGATGGACGGGGGGGGAGAAGGACATTCAGTTTTCACCTGGTACCTCCTCAAAGCGCTTTTAGGCAATCAACAGAAATATTTTGATGCAGGCCAACTCTACGAAAAAATAAAAATTCCCATAATCAACAACTCCGATCAAACCCCGCAGTTCAATGCCATAAAAAATACCGGTGACGAGGGGGGGCAGTTTATTTTTATTAAGAAGTGATGTCCGGTTTACCGGGTGTCAATAAATTTGTATCCCGCGGTTACACCCCCCATAACATTTATCCCGTCAATTATTACTCCTTCTCTCTGAATGCGGCACCAGCCGGGCATGAGGTAAAAACCAACCCGGTATTTCACATCAACGATGAAAAGATAACCGGCTCCTGCCTGAACGGATAAAAATGTCTGCATCTTGTTTTTGACGTTCAGGTTGCCGAATCCCCCCGAAATACCCAGCCCTGAATAAAACCCTTCCATCGGCTTTTTGAAGAAGTAACGTATTGTCGGCTGAATATAGAGCAGGTTGTTAATGTTAAAACCGCCATTGACTACATAGCCGAGTTTACCCCCGTACGATAACCCGCTGCCTATAATTCCGCGGTCATAAGCAATACCCGTTCCGTACAAATTTGTTTTATTTCCTGAATTATCACTCCAGTAGATTGAAGAAACATCACCGTATATTCTCAGCATATTGCTCCGGTATGTCTGGGCAGTCAATTCACAGGAGAAAAGCGGGAAGATGAGAAAAAGCAGTATTACTATAATGGACATAAATCAAAGATACGGTTTTAGATGTTTTGTAATTTCTTCGATTATCCTGCTGTAAACGGTACCATATTGCGTGGATAGGTTAATTTTGCAGGCAAAATGATCCATTCAAACCATATTCCCCTATTTCCCCTATCCCTTATCCCCTTTATTCTATTCCTCATCTCCTGTTCACAGACCGCAACAGTCACCGAGCAATCTTTCCCTGATGGTAAACCCAAAACCGTAATTACTTATGCTATAGACGATTCAACAAAAAACATCAGGAGTATTGTGGAGTATTACCCGGATGGGAATTTGCGCTTTGAGGGGGAATACCGGGGTGGCAAGAAAAACGGTATATGGATTTATTATTTTCAGAATTGCAATAAATGGAGTGAAGGTTCATATAAAAATGGCCTGGCTGATGGTAAATTTTCCGTCTGGCGTGAAAACGGTTCTCTCCGGTACGAGGGATATTTTTCAAACGGGAAAAAATTGGGTGCCTGGAAATTCTACGATGAATCCGGAAAATTGATTAAGGAAGAAGAGTTTTAAGTGCAATCCGGTATTTGTATTTATTCGTACATTCGTATTGATTCCCTGCCTGCCAGCAGGCAGGGCTTTTCGTAGATTATGGAACATTTCATCGTCTCCGCACGCAAATACCGCCCGGCAACATTTGACCGGGTAGTAGGTCAGGATAATATCGTTCAAACTCTTAAAAATGCAATCAGCAAGGAACAACTGGCACAGGCGTTTCTCTTCTGCGGACCCAGGGGTATCGGTAAAACAACCTGCGCCCGCATCCTGGCCAAAGCGGTAAATTGCGAAAATTTAAACAAGAACCTCGATCCCTGCGACAAATGTAAATCATGTCTTTCATTCACCGCATCACACTCCTTTAATATTCACGAATTGGACGCTGCCTCAAATAATTCGGTTGATGATATCCGCACGTTGATTGAACAGGTGCGTTTTGCTCCGCAGGCAGGCAAATACAAGGTTTATATTATTGATGAGGTTCACATGCTGTCGCAAAGCGCCTTCAATGCTTTCCTGAAAACGCTTGAAGAACCACCGGCACATGCAATTTTCATCTTAGCCACAACCGAAAAGTTTAAAATAATCCCGACCATACTTTCACGTTGCCAGATATATGATTTCCACCGCATTCAGGTTGAAGACATCGCAAACCACCTTCTCTATGTCGCTTCGCAGGAGAAAGTTGAAGCGGAACCCGATGCCCTCCATCTGATCGCACAAAAATCTGACGGCTCGCTTCGTGACGCTCTATCTGTCTTTGACCAGATGGTGATTTTCGGCAACAACCGGATAACGTATAAAACAGTCATTGAAAACCTGAATATTCTTGATTTCGATTATTACTTCAACCTGGCGGATGCCATCCTTAAATCAGACCTCACATCCTGCATGCTTATTTTACATGATATTGTGAATAACGGTTTCGATATTCGAACCTTTATTAACGGACTTGGAAAGCATTTACGCGATTTACTGATAAGCAAAGACACCGAAACCCTGAAACTGCTAGATGCTGGGCTGAACCTCCGCAACCGGTATGCCGAACAAACCACGCGGTGTAATGTTTCACTTCTCACGCGCGGACTGGCAATAATCAATCAATGCGATTACCAGTACAATATTTCAAGCAACCCGCGCCTTTTAACCGAAATCATGCTCGTGCAACTTTGTGCGCTTCAATCGGAGATTCTCTCCGGCAATAATCCCTTCCTACCCCAGCCCGTCCGGCAGGCGGGGGACAGGCAGGCATCCGGTAGTCCCGGTATTATCAATCAAACCTCCCAGGGGGATACTCCCGGTTGGTCTGCCGGGCAAAAAAAAAATGATGTCCTGACTGAATCCGGAACCGGAATAATAACTGAAAAGGTTCCTTTGCCGCAGACCCCGCAGAAAAAAGAATCCGGTTATTCTGCACCGGCTGAATCCAAAGGCAGAGCAGGAGCCGGTAACATTAATGAATCTATTTCCATATCCGCATTTCTTAAAACCGGCAGGAAGGAAAATATCGTAAATATTGCTGCTGAAGAGGGACCCGGATATAATACCGGAAAACCGTTCACGGAGGGTGAATTGATCTCCGCATGGAGTGAATATTCCCAAGTGCTGGCAAATAACGGCAGAATCAGTTTAAACCTGATCATGGCTAAGAGAAAACCGGCCATAACCGGAGAAAATAAAATTTCTTTTATGGTGGATTTTAAAAGCGAAGAGAGCGAATTGCTTGCCGAAAGAAACGCCCTTATTGACTATCTGAAGAAGAAATTCAATAAAAAAACCGTTACCCTTAACATAGACATCAACCCGGAGAGCCCCCCTGCTAAACCCACATCAATGCAGGAAAGATATAAACGTATGGTTGAAAAGAATCCCAACCTGGAAAAACTAAGACAGGAACTGCAATTAGATATAAACCTTTGATTAACGGTGGTTGGGGAGTTTGTCGGATTATCCCGTGAAAAAAAAATTGTTGAATTACGAATAATGCAAATTGCGTTTGCTTTAAACTTTCTATTTATTTTGGTGTGCACCAATTAGTTTATATTTGTCAACCGTATGTACAAGAGCGTAAAATTTAATCCGGAAAAAAGCGGTGATTTCCATGCCACACTTAAGTGGAGAGCATCGCAATACTTCAGGAGTAGAAATATTTCAGAGTATGCCAATGGATTAATGATTTTTAAGACAACCTTCCTGATAACGGCATGGATCGCCACCTATCTTCTCCTTGTTTTTGGTCAACCGGAACCGGTTCTTTTTTATCTTTTATGGGTTAACCTGGGATTCTTCACCGCTTTTATTGCCGTCAACATTTGTCATGACGCCATTCATAATGCCTATTCATCAAATAAAAAGGTAAATAAATTCCTGGGTTTGATTTTTAACCTCGTTGGCGCCAATGCCTATGTGTGGAAGATAACGCATAATATCGCTCATCATACCTTCCCGAATATTGACGGTCATGATGAAGATATCGAGCAGATTGTATCATGGTTGCGCCTGTCACCCTATCAGAAATTAAAAAAAATACACCGGTACCAATACTGGTACGCTTTTTTGTTTTATGGATTAGGTTCTTTATCGTGGGTTTTTATTAAGGACTACAAGAAGTTTTTTCAGAAAAAAATCGGCAATCTCAATAATACCCGTCATGCGAAGATTGAGTATTTTAATTTGTTTTTTTTTAAAGCGGTTTACTACACCGTCTTTTTAATCATCCCTGTTGTGATAACCAATTTCTCATGGTGGCACTGCGTGCTGGGTTTTGTTGTGAGCCATATATGTGAAGGAAGTTTTCTTGCCATAGTATTCATGCTTGCCCATGAAGTGGAGGGGCTTGATTTTCCAAAACCCGACAGGCAGGGCAATATCAGGACCGGATGGGCAGTTCACCAACTCATGACTACTGCTGATTTCGCCCGGAAAAACTCACTTGTCAACTTTTTTTGCGGTGGTTTGAATTTCCAGATAGAGCATCACCTTTTCCCGCGCGTGTGCCATGTCCATTACAGAAACCTTTCCGGGATTGTGGAGATGACGGCAAAGGAATTCAACATACCCTATGTTGAAAACAAAACCTTTCTGGATGCCGTTGGTTCCCATATCCGGTTGTTGAAAAGATGGGGTAGGGAACAACCTGCGGATGCTTTATCCGCCAGGACTATTTCTTTTCAAACACCAGCCGTGCATGATCCATTATCCCGCGTTCAAAACATACCCTGTTAGGCCTCACGCGTAAAAGAGCCAACTGATACCTGAATTCCCGGTCCATCATATATTTTGGGATTAATGATGCAAACCAGAGATACTTTCTGAGATTGAAACGGTAGTATAATTTTGTCCATTCCCTGTTGGTGCGGATATAATCCAAACGCCCGCTGCTGTAATATATCTTTTTAAAAAAGGGTTCTGCGCACCGGATGATATGCTCATGGCCGTAAGGCAGCCAGGAGTCGGGATTATGTTTCGTCAATAACGCTAAAATGTATTCATTGGAATTTTTTGGGGCATTAATGTCAAATTGCCCGTAGGGGATCATATTTTTACCAAACACCATGCTTTGCATGTAAAACCGCCCGCCCTTTGGCAACAAATCATGCACGTGCCTGAAATATTCACCATAAGCGCTATCCTGCCTGCCTTCAAGGAAATCATTGACCGAAACCACATGTTCAAAACTCCCGAATGCCGTTATGGCATCAAAATAGCCAAAGTCAGCCGGGAGCACAAATCTGGCATCCTTAAAAAAAACATTCAGGTTATTTTTTCTGCATGCCGCTACCTGTCCCCGCGACAGATTCACCCCGGTTCCCCTGCATCCGGTATTCTCTTCCAGCCATGATAACCACCCTCCCCAGCCGCATCCGAGGTCCAGGACCTTACTCTCTTTTGCAATGGATAATTGAGATACAACGAACCGGTATTTTTTCGCCTGCGCTTCATCCAGCGACAACGAGTAATCCCCGTCATAAAAAGCGTTGCTGAAATGAGCATTCTCACCCAAACTGTACCGGATGAACTTATCCAGGTTGGTGTAGGTAAAATCCATCTCCTTATTCTTGTCCCATATTTGTCCGTCTTTTGCTGCAACGCTGCTGCCCCTCCATTTACCATTATCTTCCGCTTCAATGATTTCAGGTTTTTTATAGAGTGAGGATGAAAACTGGTTACTCATAATTTTAATATTTTTAGAGATTTAAAAGAATAATTACAACCCTGCCCGGTAAATGTACATATTAAAATCCATGCTCCGCCACCATCCACACCATTATCGCCATAGTGACAGCGCCAAGTTCCAGTTCCCGTTTGTTCACATTTTCAAAAATGTCGGTGGCGGCATGATGGTAATCAAAATAACGCTGTGAGTCGGGCAGGAGCCCCATCACAGGCACGCCCTGCCGTTCAAGCGGACCGATGTCAGCGCCCCCCCCTTTGCGGCTGAAATCATAAACGCCATAGGGATAAAAAATATCTTTCCAAAGTAGAATTTTTGCCTTTTTATCTTCCGGCATGGTCATGGAGAATCCGCGCGGGGTGAAGCCGCCTGCATCGCTTTCAATGGCGAGGATATGTTTTTCGTTTTTTTGTCTTGCCCGTTTTGCATACTCTTCGCCACCCCGCAATCCGTTTTCTTCATTCATCCACATAACCGCGCGGATGGTGCGCTTTGGTTTCAGTCCAAGGGCTTTAAAACATCGCAATATTTCAATCGCCTGCATGCATCCTGCACCGTCATCGTGGGCGCCTTCGCCAAGATCCCAGGAGTCAAGGTGCCCGCCAACGGCAATAATTTCATCCGGAAACTGCGATCCCCTGATTTCGCCAATTACATTCCAGGATTTTACATCCGGCAGGGTGCGGCAGTTCATTTTCATGAAAAATTTGAGTTTGGATGATTTTTTCAGCAGGGCTGAAAGCAGTTCTGCGTCTTTTGTGCTGATGGCGCAGAAAGGAATCTGCTGTATTGAATCTTCATAATGCATTGCACCGGTATGCGGGAAATCGTCAATTGCGGGCGTCATGGAACGGCATATCGCCCCAACGGCTCCAAACCTTGCCGCTTCAATGGCGCCCCGGCTGCGCTGATCCACAGCACCTCCATACATTTCAAAGGTGGTAAATTTTGCAAGATCAAAAGGACGGTTGAAGAATACAATTTTCCCTGCTACTTTTTCCCTGCCGAGATTCTTTAACTCTTCAAAGTTTTTCACTTCAACCACACCCGCTGCCATTCCTTTTTCGGGTGTCCCTATGCTTCCGCCAAGCGCGCAGATAGTGACATCAAGTTTCCGACCCTTCTCTAATATTTTTCCCTCACCCTTTGCAGGAACAATTTTCCCCCGCTCTTTTTTTCCGCGTTCCCAGTGCGGAACCATCACTTCCTGTAAATAAACGGTATCAAATCCGTAATTGGCCATGAGGTTCCGGCAAATTTCCACGGCTTTCTGTGCCTGCAACGAACCGCTGAGGCGGGGACCGGCTTTTTTGCAAAGAAATTCCAGGTTTCTGTAGCAATGTCCATTTAAAAAAATCTCATCCGAGATTTTTTTGACGGCATCAGAATCCGGGACCTGGGCAGATGCATGTTGTACAATAACCCATAACGAAAGTGCAATAATTTTTTTCATTTAATTTTTACTGAATTTTCCAAAAGTATAATATTTTTCCGAACATGGGTCTGTTCCCTTATTTCACATTATGATTTTTGCTTTCCTGGTTACTGTTCACTCCTTCTGTGAAACTCTGTTATCTCAGCGAACTCTGTGTTATCCGCCAAAGGACAGATCCGCCTCAGGCGGAAAAATTCTTCAACACAGAGAGCACAGAGTACACTGGGTTACACAGAGTTAAATTGCAATGACCAATAATAATTTGTAATTTGGGGACAACAGTAACGCTTTCCTGTTTCCTTCCTATCTTTACCACTTGAACCCTTAACCGGTTTCCCTATTATGCCAACACGCAGGAATTTTATCATTAAGTCAGCCGGGCTTGCCGGCACCTTTTCAATGCTCTCCTTTACCGATGCTGTAAAGGCGGCAGATGAAATCAGGCACAGTTTATCACCCCAACTTAACCCCTCAGCCGGTTCGGATGAGGATTTCTGGGGATGGGTTCGTGAATCCTATACGGTTTCGCCAAATCTTATAAACCTTAACAACGGGGGGGTGAGTCCGCAGCCAAAAATTGTGCAGGATGCGCATATCCGCTATTATCAGTTGTGCAACGAAGGACCCTCTTATTTCATGTGGCGAATTCTGGACCAGGGCCGTGAACCGCTTCGGTCGCGCCTTGCCGACCTTGCCGGCTGTTTGCCTGATGAGATAGCCATTGACCGCAACTCAACTGAATCGCTGAACACGGTGATCTTCGGGTTGAACCTGAAACCTGGCGATGAAGTAGCGCTTACAAAACAGGATTATCCCAACATGATAAATGCGTGGAAGCAGCGTGAAAAAAGAGATGGCATAAAACTTGTCTGGATAAATCTTGATTTGCCGATGGAGAATGAAGATGAGATTGTAAAACGATTCACAGATGTTTTTAGCGATAAGACAAAAGTAGTGCACATTACACACATGATAAACTGGATGGGACAGATTCTGCCTGCGCGTAAAATCGGTGATGCCGCCCATGCGCGCGGTATTGAAGTATTAGTTGATGGCGCGCACACCTTCGCCCATATTGACTATAAAATTCCCGACCTGCATTGCGATTATTTCGGCACCAGTTTGCATAAGTGGCTTTGCGCTCCGTTCGGAAGCGGGCTGCTCTACATTAAAAAAGATAAGATAAAAAATGTATGGCCACTTCTTTCAGCGCCCGATACCATGAAAGAAGACGATATCCGGAAGTTTGAGACAATCGGAACCCGTTCCTTTGCCAGCGAAATGGCGATAAGCACGGCCGTTGATTTTCAGAATGTAATCGGCACAAAACGAAAGGAAGAGCGGCTTCGTTTTCTGAAAAATTACTGGGCGCAGAAAGCGGCAAAAATACCCGGTGTGAAATTGCATACATCCCTAAAACCTGAATTTTCTTGCGCGTTATGCGGTTTTTCCATTGAAGGCAAAACGCCTGAAGAAACCGAGAAAATCCTGCTTGACAAATATAAAATTCACACCGTTGCCATTAACTGGGAAAATATCAAGTGCGTTCGTGTAACGCCTCATGTTTATACCAATACAAGAGACCTTGATCTGCTCGTAAAAGGAATTGAGGAGATTGCAAAAAAATAATCAACTTACTCCTCCGAAACTGCACCCTTTCCATGTAGTAATTTGCGGTATTTTAATGATGGCGATGGAATATGGTTTCCAATCCCAAGTTTGTTCCATTTGTCATCAACCTGCCTGATGGTCGCTTCATCCGAACAAATCACATTAGGCCAGGGACGATCGAAGTCATCAAACTTTTTTGTTTTCCGGGTTCCGTCTATTACAAGATGTGAATACGAAGGGCCTTCTGGGTCTTTAATGATAAAACAGTCCCTCTCCGGGTCAATGTTATTTGCGGCATACCAGACCACGTCACTTAATTCACCTGTATCAATCTCACTGTCTATAAAGATAATGCACCTGGCATTTTTGAATTCATCCATGCTGCACATATTCGCTCCGAATTCATGTACCTGATTTTTTTTGGTTTTTAATAATGAAATTATAATTGCTGAAATTCCGTGTTTAAGCAACACCGCATTGATTGACATCATCCCCGGAAATTGTCTGAATAAATTTACCACCATTGATTCATTCTCCCATTCTCTCCCTGTCTCTCCGTCTCCCTGTCTCCCTGTCTCGTTTTCTTCCTGAAATTTCCTTGTCGCATCAATGCACATCTTCCCGCCATAGGAAAATTTTGAAGATGAATGGTCAAGTACATCCATGGGTCCGCGTGAAAAATAAATGTCGGTTGCAGGATTGCAATTTTCCGAGACCGCTTTCCCTACCTGCATGTAATTTTGAATATCCGTCCCCCCATCAACAATGATCATGATCTTATTGAACATCATCTGCCCGGCTCCCCACATGGCATTCATCACTTTCTGCGCATGGCCCGGGTATTCCTTTTTTATTTTTATGATGGTAACATTATGAAAGACGCCTTCCACCGGCATATTCATATCCACGATTTCCGGAATGATGGTCATCCTGATGGGTGCGAGGAAAATGCGTTCAGTGGCTTTTCCTATCCATGCATCTTCCTGCGGAGGCACCCCGACAATAGTGGAAGGATAAATGGCGTTACGCCTGTGGGTAATACAGGTAATATGAAATTTCGGATACAAATCCTCCAGGGAATAGAAACCCGTATGGTCACCGAAAGGTCCCTCTATAATGAAATCCTCTTCAGGATCAACATATCCTTCAATGATAATATCGGCAGCAGCGGGTACATGTGCATCAATGGTCAGGCATCTGACCAGTTCAACCGCTTTTTTGCGCAGGAAACCTGCAAGGATATATTCATCCATGTTGGGAGGCAGGGGCGCTGAAGCGCAATAGGAATAGACCGGGTCGCCACCGAGTGCGACAGCAACGGGCATTTTTTTGCCGAGTTTTTTATACTGATTGAAGTGTCCGGCCGAGACCTTGTGCCTGTGCCAGTGAAGCGCGGTAAGCGTTGGACCGAATACCTGCATGCGGTATAAACCTACATTGCGGATGCCTGAAGTTGGATCAATGGTATGAATTACCGGCAGGGTGATGAAAGGGCCTCCATCTTCAGGCCAGCATTTCATTGCGGGCAATCTGGTAACATCAGGAGGGTTCATTACTACTTCCTGACATTCCCCTTTGCCTGCCCTGATTTTTGGCATCATACCCGAAAGGCGTGAGAGTTCAGGGAGAATTCTCAGTTTATCAATAATATTATCGCGCGGCACCATGAATGACCGGAAAAGTTCTTCAAGTTCTTTTGCGGTATCATCAAGGTTTTTTACGCCAAGAGCCAGGCACATTCTTTTGTAAGAACCCATCAGGTTTATGGCAAGCGGGAAAGGAGTTCCGGTATTTTCAAAGAGAAGGGCTTTGTTGCGCGAAGGGGTTTTGGATATTCTGTCCGTTATCTCCGCAATTTCCAGGTGAGGGCTGACAAATTCCCTGACGCGGATAAGTTCATCTTCCTTTTCAAGGGCATCAACAAAATGTTTCAGTGATTTCCATGCCATAGATTCAGCGAAGGTAAGGAAGATTGACGGTAGGGAAGAAATCAAGAATACAAGAATACAGGAAGTCAAGAAGACAAGAATACAAGAAACCCCAGTTGACAAAGTATCTTTACCTCTTTACCTCTTTACTTCTTCACATCTTATTTTCTTTTATTTTACCTCCGTGAAGTCAAACGGATTCGCACTATTAAAGACCGTGGGGTTACCAAGTGCGGCAAGCAACCTGTCGGCAACAAATTCAATATACCGGTTCATCATCTCCGGGTCCATACCGACTATATCTACAGGCAGGGTTTCACAGATGAAGTTCTTTTCAATATCAGCAGCGCCAATGATAATTTCCTCTGTTTTTCCGGCAGGCAGTTTATTCTCAATATAATGGTTGTAAAAGCGGCATGTAAAATCGCATTGTAAATTCTTATCCCTTGAAATCAGTTCATTGGCAAAGCCGAGGCCCGGCATCAGCCCTCTTTTCTTAAGCCACAGAACCGAACAGAAACTTCCGGAGAAGAAAATTCCATCTGCAGCGGCCGAAGCGATCAGTCGTTCGGTAAAAGAACCGTTTTCAATCCAGGAATGCATCCAACCTGATTTATTCTTAATGCACTCAAGGGTTTCTGTGGCAATAAAAAGTTTCTGCTTTTCCTTCGGATCCCTGATATAAGTGTCTATGAGCAACGAATATGTCTCGGAGTGAATATTTTCAATCGCTGTCCGGAAGCCATAAAAGAACCTCGCTTCCGGTTGTTTTACCTCATGCAGAAAATTACCCGCATGGTTTTCATTTACAATACCGTCACCGGCTGCAAAAAAGGCGAGAATATGTTTAATGAAGTGACGTTCATTATCATTGAGTTTATGCGCCCACTCCTCAAGGTCGGCAGAGAGATCAATTTCCTCAGCCGTCCAGAAACCCGATTCTGCTTTCTTGTAAATACTCCACAGGTCATTATGGCGTACGGGGTAAATGGTAAAACGCTTTTTATCCAGTTGTAGCGGTATGGTTTCCCTTCCGGTTGAAAGGGTTGCAGTTAAATTTCCGTTATCCCGGTGGGTGCCGGTTAATTCCAGCGGAACAGTGCCGAATGGGTCATCAGCGGTTTCTTCCATGGGGGTCAAGAGTTTGAAGGGTGAGAAAAATTGCGAGATTAACCCGGTATTATCTGATTTTTAATTTCCGGAAACAAAAAAAGCGAAAAACGTTTTTCACTTTACGCACAACACCTTTTTTTTATTAACAATTTTTGTTAACAAATAATTTTTCCTGAAAAATAATAATGATCAAAATAAAATTCGGGGTTTTATATAAAACACTTTATACGGAAAAATTTCAGAAGTGGTTCATTGAAAAAAAATTCAGACCTTTGTCTTATCATGAAAAAGAAAGCAAATCTTACCTGGGACTTCCGTTATTTTTTTGCCTTTTTGTCTTTTGCCTTATTTCTTGTTGTTTACTTCATGGTTACATCCTGCCGTAAAGAATCTGTTTTGCCCCGATGGGAAGCCGACCTTTTGTTCCCGCTCGCTAAAACAACGTTATCAGCGGACGATATTGTCCGCAATATTGACGATTCACTACTGCAGGTAAGTTCGGGTAACACTCTTTCGTTATCCTATTCCGGTTTACTCTTCCGCCTTGAAATTGATACCCTGCTTGACCTGCCTGATACCACCGTCAAAAATGAGTTCACTTTTTTCTTTCCCGTTAACAATATCCCGCCCGGGACTATTATTTACACTGGCAGCACACAGCAACGATACAACCTTGGGGAAGTGCAATTAACCGAAATTGTGGTAAGATACGGAT
The DNA here is from genome assembly GCA_016193485.1 of Bacteroidota bacterium. Lineage (GTDB taxonomy): Bacteria > Bacteroidota > Bacteroidia > JACPRZ01 > JACPRZ01 > JACPRZ01. The sequence continues at coordinate 45,579 of JACPRZ010000038.1, forward strand.
GGATAGAAGTGGAAATGTCCACTACTGTGGATGCTTCGGTTATTATGAAGTATGAGGTGTTAAATGCATTCCATGACACCACACCGCTGAAGATCACCGAATATATTCCGCAAAATACCCTTTTCAAAAAAAGTTATTTTATCGGTGATTCTGCCGATAACCGGGGATACCGGATCCCTTTAACCGGATCCACAGGAATCGGTTATAATACCGTTTCCACCCGTTTTGATGTGATAACTGACCCTGCCGGAGCGCCCGTGAATATTATCGGTGGCGATAAAGTAACCATTACTGCGCGCTTCCTCTCAGTAATTCCTGAATTTGTAAAGGGCTATTTCGGAACCGGGACTTTTCAGGCCGATTCGGTAATTGCAACCAATTCATTCGGAAATATACTCGGAGGGACCGTTGATATTGATTCAATAGATATCAATCTTGAAATAAGGAACGGACTTGGCGCTGATATGCAGTTCGACCTAAACGGATTTACTTCGGTGAATGACAAGACAGGCATTTCGGTTTCGCTGGCTCATCCGGTAATATCCAACCCGGTAAACCTTACACGCGCTGTCCATTATGGTCCCGAATACCCTCCGGTAACTCCTTTCATCTATCGAATCAATATGTCTACTTCCAATTCAAATATTGACCAGTTGCTTGAAAATATTCCCCGTTCGGTCGGGTATGATTTCTCATTCTCTTTAAATCCTTACGGAAATAATTCACTTGGCAATGACTTTTTTTATTACAGCAGCCCTGTTGAGGTTTACCTTAACGCGACAGCACCCCTTGGCATAAGCGCTGATAACTTTATGCTTGCAGATACGGTTGACTTTTCTTTCGGGAATTCCGATACATCTCTTGAAAACCATCTTGTCAGCGGATTATTGAAACTCTACGCGTGGAATGGTTTTCCAATTTCAGCAGCACCGCAACTTTTCCTTATGGATACACTCTTTACCGTTCTTGATTCGCTGATAATACCGCAGGGAACCATTGAAGCGGGAATAACCGGTACTGATAATAAAGTCATTTCAAAATCCTTTTCCGTAATCACAATACCGGTAAGTAAGGATAAACTCAAACGGATGCGGGAAGCGCGCAAAATGATGATACGCGTTGCATTTTCCACCCCTCCCGGAGGGTATCTGAAAATTTATTCCGATTATGAGATTGAATTGAAATTAGTTGCTGATGTGAGGGCGGTGACGGGGTGAGGAAAGCCCCAAGTTCCAAGTTCCAAGTTTCAAGAACCAAGAGAATACAGATTGAAAACCATCGACCTTTATATCATACGCAAATTCCTCGGCACCTTCTTCTATGCCATTACGCTTCTCATTCTGATTGTCATTGTCTTTGATTTTTCGGAACGGATAGATGATTTTATTGACGGGAACGCGCCTGTCAAAGGGATCATTTTTGATTATTATCTCAATTTCATCCCCTATTTTGTAAATCTTTTCAGCCCGCTTTTTACTTTTATTGCCGTCATCTATTTTACCTCCCGTATGGCTAATAATAGTGAATTTTTGGCCATACTCAGCAGCGGTGTCAACCTGGGAAGGATCCTGTTGCCCTATATGATCTCAGCGCTGGTAATTTCACTTCTTTCACTCTACCTGAACAATTATGTAATTCCCCATTCCAACCAGAAGAGGCATAATTTTGAATATACATTCCTGAAAAATCCCTGGCGCTTTGTGGATCGCCATATTCATATCCAACTGGATAAAAATGTATTCGCCTATTTTGAAAGTTACAATAACGAATACAATACCGGTAACCGTTTTGCCCTTGAGCAGTTTCAGGATGGCGAACTGCGTTCCAAACTTTTAGCGGATGTTATCCGGTGGGATTCGGTAAAAGGTCTCTGGCAGGTTGAGAATTATTACATACGGCAGATTAACGGAACAGGCGAAATTATTACAAGAGGTGAGAAAATGGATACAGCGTTAAATCTTGTCCCGAAGGATTTCGGCAGGAAGGTAGAATCGGTGGAAACGATGAATATCAATGAACTGAACCGGTTCATCGAAAATGAAACAGTGAAGGGTTCGATGAACATACCCTATTACCTTATTGAAAAACATCGCAGGTTTTCTTTTCCTGCTGCAACAATAATTCTTACCATAATAGGGTTATCCATCGCATCGCGCAAGGTCCGAGGCGGCACGGGCCTTCATCTCGGAATGGGACTTTTAATCGCGTTCGCTTATATTCTTTTTATGCAGATTTCCACAACCTTTGCCACCAATGCCAATCTCTCCCCGGCACTTGCGGTATGGATTCCTAATTTTCTTTATCTCATTTTTGCTTTATTCCTTTTCAGGGCGGCTCCGCAATGATTCACTCCCCACCTTCGCCTCCGCCTTATCCTGACGCTTCGGTCAGGATGATAACCGAAGGGTCATCATCCTTTTCCTTCATTTTTTTAACACCATCCCGTTAATAACTTTATTCGCACTCCCTTTCATCGCTCTGTTTGTATTTTTATTTTTGAATCCATGCTAAAAAGCATTTCCCGCTGATTTCGCGGATGACGCAGATTTCTTTAATTTTTATCCTGTACACATCGGGATAAATTCTGCGAATATCAGCGCTATCTGCGGGAAACCATTAACAATCCACTTTAATAGGGGATTCCATTCTTATTTTTCAAAAACCGTTGAAATAGCAAGTATGTTTTACCTGCGGCTTTATTTCGTTCTCTTACTATTGCATGGCGCCCGTTTTCCGGTATCAGCGCAGAAATCATCAGTAAATACAGATGCCGTTTTTGAATATAAACGGGGCTTAGACCTTTTCCACCGCCAGAAATTCGGTTCTGCGCAAAAATTTTTCCTTCTGACAATAGAAAAAATTGACAACCCCGCTTCCCAGGTCAGCATCGATGCGCAGTATTTTGCCGCGCTGTGCGCCCTTGAATTATTCCATAAAGATGCCGAACTCCTGCTGATGGAATTTACCGAACAGCACCCGGAAAATCCAAAGGTGCGGTCGGTATTTTTTCAACTCGGGAAATATTATTTCCGGAAAAAGGACTACACACAGGTAATCCACTGGTTCAATAAAGTTGATATTTATGACCTCTCCAATGAAGAACTTGCCGAATATTATTTTAAACTCGGATATAGTTATTTTAGCGGTAATGAATTTGACAGGGCACAGACCGTTTTTTTTGAGATAAAAGATATTTCTTCACCCTATTCAAAACCGGCTCTCTACTACTATTCACATATTCAATACATCAATGGTAATTATGAAACGGCTCTCTCTGGTTTTCTCACCCTGAGCGATTCCGGCAGTTTTATTGCGGTCGTACCTTATTATATTTCCCATATTTATTACCTCCAGCAGAAATACGATAAAGTTATTGAATACGCTCCTCCCATTCTTGATACAACCACCGCTTTAAGGCGCTCGGCCGAAATCTCCCGGCTCATAGGTGAAGCATATTACCGCAAAGAAAATTATGACGCTGCAGTACCTTATCTCGAACGGTACCAGCGCGAGACGCCTGCAATTACGCGTGAGGATATGTACCAGTTGGGATATGCCTACTATAAAAGCGGAAATTTTAACAGCGCCATTGAAACATTCAAACAGGTGACCAGGGAGAAGGATATTCTTGCCCAGAACGCTTTCTACCACATGGCTTCATGCTACCTTGAGAAGGGAAAGAAGGATTTTGCCCGGCATGCCTTCCGTGCCGCCTCGCTGACCGAAGCCGATAAAAAAATACGGGAAGACGCATTGTTCAACTATGCAAAACTATCGTATGAACAGGATATTAACGCTATTAATGCGCTTGAAAAATATATCGCATCCTATCCCAATACTTCCCGTGCCGATGAGTGCCTTACTTTACTTGCCGATCTTTACCTCCGGACAAAAAATTACAAAAATGCTCTTGCTTCACTTGAAAAGATAAAATCGCTTACCGGAAATCTGAAAAATGCTTACCAGAGAATAGCGTATTCACGCGGGATAGAACTCTTCAATGACCGGAAATATGCCGATGCCCTCATCCATTTTGACAAATCACTGCAATATCCGCAGGATAAAAATACCGAACTCCTTGCGCACTATTGGAAAGGTGAATGCTGGTACCGACTGAATTTCACGGATAAAGCCATCGAGGAGTTCAGCACATTCATTTTCATGCCGGGCGCCTTTAACACTCCCGCTTTTAATCTTGTCTATTACCATCTTGGTTATTGTTATTTTGACAGGAAGGACTATGAGGAAGCGCTGACATGGTTCAGAAAGTTTACCCGCAACACCGGTGAAAAAAATCAACTCCGTAAAAACGATGCAATGATCCGCATTGCCGATTGTTTTTTCGTTAAAAAAGATTTTCAGAATGCCATTGATTACTACGACAGCGCCATTACCGGCAGGTCATTTGACACCGATTACGCGCTCTTCCAGAAAGGAATGGCGCTCGGGGTTACAGGCCATAAAAATGAAAAGGTGCAGACATTACTTGTGGTGACCGATAAATATAAAAAATCAATTTACCTTGATGATGCTGTTTACGAAACCGGGTCAGGGTATCTTGAACTCGGTGAGCCGGTTAAAGCGCTTCCTTTTTTTGAAACTCTAATCAACGATCATCCTTCAAGCAGTTATGTGAAAAAGGCAATGCTAAAATCAGGCGTCATAAACTATAATCAGGGCAGAAATGATACCGCACTTGCCATTTTCAAAAATGTTATTTTCCGTTTCCCCGCTACCGATGAAGCCATGGAAGCGCTTGCCGGGTGCAGGAATATTTATGTCCAGAACGGGAAAGTTGACGAATACGCTGCCTATGTACAGGGATTATCCTTCGCAAATATCACCCAGGCATCGCTTGATTCAACAACGTTTGAAGCGGCAGAACTCCGCTATACACGCGGTATTTTCACTGAAGCGGCAAAGGACTTTGAAAAGTATCTTCAGAAATTCCCAGATGGCTTTTTCGCCTTGCATGCCAATTTCTATCTTGGTGAATGTTACTTTAAAACCGGCAATCATGAAAAAGCCGCTGCTAACTATCTTTATATTACAGGTCGGCCTTCAAATATGTTTACGGAAACCGCTTTGCTGCGGCTGGTGACTTTATATATGGCAAAAAAGGATTTTGCTCAGGCCCTTATCTATTTCAGTCAACTTGAAAATGTAGCGGAATACACACAAAATAAACTTGTTGCCTATACCGGGCAGATGAGATGCCATTTTCATCTCGGCAATCACGAACTTACCATGCAGTATGCCGATAAAGTGATTGCATTTGAAAAAGCAAGCCAGGATATTGTCTTTGAAGCCCACGTACTCAAAGGAAAAGCAGCGCTTGGTATGGATAACTTCAACCGCGCGTTTGAATCATTTTCCGTAACTGCCAAAACCAACAGCGAGATGGGCGCTGAGGCAAAGTACCAGGCGGCATACATTCAGTACCTCAGGGGTAATTTAAAGGAATCGGAAGAACTTATTTTCCAACTGGCCGGACAAGTTCCCTCGTATGAATACTGGGTGGCACGCGGGTTTATTCTTCTTGCCGATGTTTACCTGATGATGAATAACGGTTTCCAGGCAAAGGCGACACTGCAGAGTATAATTGATAATTATGAAGGCAGTGACCTTGTTGAAATGGCCAAAAGCAAACTTGATAAGATCCTTGAAAGCGAAGAAAAATCAGTGCGGCAGAAACCAGTCCATGAAGAACCCGAAATAAAATTTGAAGGGCAGGATATTGATTGGGAACGGTTGTTTGAAGAAGAAAAAATTGAAGAATAATAGTTACTGTCAAAATCTTAGGGTTTGTCAATATATGTGATATTCTGATGCTGTTTTGGTTTGCAAAATTGTTAATGGTTTTTTTGTTATTCGTTAATTGGTTATTGGTTGTAGTTAAATTGGTTTTTAGTTTTAGTTATTCAGTCAGCAAAACAAACGAACAAACTATAACCAGAAACTAAAAAACTAAAACTAAAAACAAACAACCAATAACTAATTTTTTTTGCAAACTTGCCTGCCGGCAGGCAGGCTCATGTTCATTGCGTATAAAATGAAAAAATTCAAAATTATAAGAAATAAGTTGAAACTGATAGAAATTTACAGAAACTTATTTTTTGTTACTCTCTTAACGATGGGTTTATTCGCATTATCAATACAGGCATATACCCAACCTGACCTCGATACTTTGCGTATTGATATCATCAAGGAATATCAGCCATCGCTTTCCGGTGCGATGAAAATTACCGATAATCCGAGGATAACAGATACCTTAACCCTGAAACCGGTTCTGAAATATTCCCTTCTCCCTGTATATGTAAAAACCGATTTTAAAGTTGAGTCGGTCCAGCCGGTAAAAATCAAAGGCGAACCGCTGAACCGTCTGTACCGCGCAAATATTAAGGCGGGATTAGGTAATTACACTACTGCATTTGCGGAAGGTTCACTGAGTACGCTGCGGTCAAGGGATTATTCAACCGGGATAAACATGAAACATCTATCTTCCAGCGGACAGATCAATGAGCGCGGTTTCAGCGGGTACAGCGATCAGGCGGTGAGAACATTCGGGAAAAGATTTTTCCGGTTTCATACATTATCGGGAGATGCTGCGTGGACGCGGAATGTCGTGCATTACTACGGGTATGATCCGCTGGATTATGACAACTATAATGATTCTCTTATTGAAGATAACATCCGCCAGCGTTTATCCCTGTTTGAAGGGCGCATAGGGTTCGGAACCACGCAGGCCGATTCATCGCACATACGCTGGATGGGAGGGGTGGATTTTAATACCCTGAATGATCTTTTTAATGTTGCCGAAACAAATATTAAATTTTCCGGGAACGGTTCAAGATATGTCGGTAATGAGATGATGACTGTAAATCTCCTTATTGACCGCTATTATACCGCTTATGATACACTTCCGTCTTCAACCAATACCCTCATCAATCTCAACCCGGTGGTCACATCACAGGGGAAAAAGTACAGGTTTGACATCGGGCTGAACGCTTTTGCCGAGCACCGGAAGGGTACATCCGGACTAGGGTATTATTTCTATCCGCATGTTTTTGCGAGTTACCGGGTTTTTGAGCAATATTTTATTCCGTACGCCTCGCTGGGCGGCAACCTTGAGAAGAACCATCTTGCCGGATTGACACGGGTAAACCCGTGGTTGAATACAAATTCTAATTTAAAAAACTCCTACAGCGGGTTGATCCTCAGGGGGGGGATTAAAGGGCAGGTAAGCAAATTCACAACCTATGATATCGAATTGTCCGGGGGTAAAACCGATACCATGTACTTTTTTGTGAATGATTTTTCAGATTCACTTGGAAATAAATTCACTCTTGAGTATGATAATGTTGAACACATCTCTGCTGCGGTGAATGTCCTGCACGAGCCATCGTCAAAACTGAAAATTCTGTACCGTGCCGTGTACCATCAATACAGCATGGACTCACTGGATAAACCGTGGCACCGGCCATCCTTTGAAACAACCCTCTCTGTTTTTTACAACCTGCGGGATAAAATCAGGACCCGATGTGACCTGTACGGAGCAGGAAGCAGTTACGCGCGTGTTCTGAATGGCGCAGGCGGGTACAAAGCGGAAAAAATTTCCGGATATGCCGATGTGAACCTTTCGGTTGAATATATTTACAATAAATCCCTGAGCGTTTTTGTCACCTTTAATAATATAACCGCTGCCAGGTACCGCCATTTCTACAACTACCCGGTACAGAGATTTCAGTTTTTATTCGGAATGAGCGTTTCTTTCTGAAGTATTAAATCAGCGCAGGTTTTTCAGCATTTAATTTCCAACAATTTCTGTCTATACAGTATCATATGGTTTGTTTTCATTATTCCACCGAATTACGAATTTTTTACGAATTTACGAATTACGAAAAGTAACGATTCGTAGTTCGTAAGTTCGTATTTTTTTCGTACTTCGGTGGGGTGAATTGTTACCAATTTCTAACAATTTCTACAAATATCCATCAACTTCCCCGTCTTACTGCTACTGCTACTTTTCCTCACCTCTCCGGGTTGGTAGCCAACACCAGTTTCACCTTAAGCCGGTTGGCGACATCCAGGACCTTTACCACATTTTCAATGGGAACACTTTTATGCGTGTGCAGAATGACTATCGGATTTACTTTATCGCGCAGGAATGAACTCAATACGGTTTCCATCTGTTCGGCAGGCACCGGCTGATCATTGATAAAATAATCCCTGTTTTCATTTATAGCGACTGATACTTTAATGTTTTCCTGTTTGGCTGCCGTAGAACTGTTGGGAAGCAGGAGTTTCAGGGCATTGACATTGGGAATAATCAGGGTGCTGATGAGCATGAAAAACATCAGGAGAATGAATATCAGGTCCATCATAGACCACATCTGAAACGTTGCCTTGACGGTTTGTGAAGGTTTTATTTGCATAACCTGATTTCAGTTATGAATGTATAATGTCAATAAATTCATTTGAGTGAACTTCAAGGTTATGAGCGGCTTTTTTTATCATCGCTGATAAAATATTATAACAGATCAGGGCGATGATCCCTATTATCAGGCCGGCTACCGTTGTGATCATGGCTTCATACATTCCCTGTGAAAGAACGCCAATATCAATATTAGCATGGGTGCGGTCATATTCTGTTTTCATGTCATAGAAAGCTCTTACGAGACCGGTCACTGTACCGAGAATTCCCAGCATGGGTGCGGCACTGGCGCAGGTGGCAAGGGCTGAAAGGCCCCGTTCCATTGATGCAATTTCAACGGATGCTGTATTTTCCATTGTTTTTTCAATATCACCTGCGGGTTTCCCGAATTTGGTTAAACCCTTCCCGATAATGCGGGCTATGGATGTAACCGTACTGCTGCATAGTGCCTTTGCACCTTCAAGGTTATTTGATTTAAGATACTCCTTTATTGTATTCATGAAGGATGAAGGGTCAGGGTTTATTTTCCGGATAGCAATAAACCGTTCAATAATGATATAAAAGGCAATGATTGAACAAATCGCTATCGGGATCATCACCGGTCCTCCTTTCAGGGTAAGATCCCAGAGAGACATGGATTGGCTCCCGGCAAGGACATTATTCAACGTATCTCCAGTGACAGTAACCTGGAGAAGAATAAAATTATTCATATTAAAAATATTTCGGCAAAAGTAGGTAAAAAGTGAGAAGGTGAAGCAGAACCTTCATGGGTAATCCCTTCCTACCGATTCCATCATCTCTTTTTTCCACGGGTTGAACGTTCCTTCAATAATATTTTTTCTTGCCTCTTCCATGAGGTATTGATAAAACCGCAGGTTATGAACTGAAGCGATCATGGCTGCCAGCCGTTCGTTGACGTTAAAAAGGTGGCGCAGGTAGGCGCGTGAATATTGCCGGTCAGCAAAAGAAGTTCCGTCAGGGTCAAGAGGTGAGAAATCATCTTTATGACGGTTGTTCTTAATGTGCAGGATGCCGTTTTTTGTAAAAAGCATTCCGTTGCGGGCGTTGCGTGTGGGAATTACACAATCAAACAGATCTACTCCAACTGAGATGCACTCAAGCAGGTTTTCAGGTGTTCCCACACCCATCAGGTAACGGAAATTATTTTGCGGCAGCAGTGAACAGGTGTACGCGGTGATTTCATACAGCATCTCATCAGGTTCCCCAACCGATAATCCTCCAATAGCATAACCCGGTGATGGGTATGTTGTGATGAATGAAGCCGATTCCTGCCTCAGGTTTTTATAAATGTTTCCCTGTACAATCGGAATAATTGTTTGCGGGTATCCATGCAGATCCGGATTCTCATTAAAATATTTCATGCACCGCTCAAGCCACCGGTGAGTTCTTTCCATGGACTTAATGGTATCGCTTTCTTCACATGGATATGAAACACATTCATCAAACGCCATTATTATATCGGCACCGATCTCCCTTTGCACCTGTACTGCTTTTTCAGGAGTAAAAAAATGTTTTGAGCCGTCAATATGTGATGAGAATTCAACCCCGTCATCCGTTATTTTCCGTATAGCACCAAGTGAATAAACCTGGAAACCACCGCTGTCGGTAAGCACCGGCTTGTGCCAGCCGATGAATTTATGCACCCCCCCTGCTTTGCTGATGATCTCGCTGCCGGGTCTCAGGTACAGGTGGTAGGTATTGGTAAGAATAATCTGCGCCCTTATATCCTCGGCAAGTTCGCGCTGGTGCACCCCTTTAACGCTACCTGAAGTGCCAACCGGCATAAATGCCGGTGTATTTATGACCCCATGTCCGGTATGAATTCTTCCTGCACGCGCAGAGGTTGAGGAATCATTTGTGATCAGTTCAAAGCCCATGCTTAAAGTTTATCTAAGAAGCGATATTATACTGTGAGGCGGATAAAACCGTTCATTTTATGATAGAGGGTAAAAGAGATATAAGGAATAAGGTATAGGGTGCATTTCCTTATACCCTATACCCTATTCCTCTATAAAATCAAAGTGTACTAATTTACCCACTTTTGAGTATATAAATGTTCTATTGTTCCTTTGATACCATGTAATTTGATACGCCTGCACTACTTCCCCGCTATATCCAAAGGTATTATCACCTTAACGCTGAAATTTCTTCCCATATTAAAAATTCCTCTTCGCCCGGTTGCCGGATTCACCGGTGCATATTTCAGCCGGCTGAGGTGATCCTGATATGGGGTGTCAAAGATATTATTTACTGAAAAGTAAACCGAAAGAATATTTTTTACCGGCCGTGACATTAAACCTTGTGCACTGTCAGGAAAATTCGTGGGGTTGGATTTTGATACGAGGGTAAACCCGGCACCCGCATTAAAAAGATCGTAAGACGGGGTAACAGTTTCGGTTCCGTATGCTAAAAAAATATTTTTCTGTAAAAAAAGATAATCATACTCAATTTTAGCATAAATATTCCTGAATTTTTTTCCGGCCTTTGAAATATCGGCACGAAGTTCGCTCTGGCAGCGTGGAGGGGGTGAAAACGGTATATGCTGCATGCTGTCGGGCATTCCGGTCAGGGTATTTTCAAGGTAGGAAAATGAATTTTCAAAGTGAAGCCAGTCAACAGGGTGAAAATGGAGGTCAAGAGAAACCTCGCCACCCCGGATTACGGCATCGGTCTGGTTAAACCGGTAAACGGGTATTACATTCTCCAACCCTGATTCGTTTACACCCGTGAAGTAATCGCCTGTGTTTTGCAAAAAAATAAAGTTGCGGATATAATTTGTAAAGACAGCGAAATCAAAAGAAACATGGTCATTTTCATAGATCATCCCGGCATCCAATTGGGTGACCGTCTCGGGTTTCAGGTTTTCATTACCGGTTTCATAACGGAAAGTACCTTCATGGACACCATTTGAAGCAAGTTCGGCAATATTCGGAGTGCGGAACCCGCGCGACAGGTTGAATTTGCCGGAAACATTTTTTTTCTGATTCACCACCGTAAGTCCGAAACTTCCGGAAGGGCTGGTGAAAATTTTATCAAGAGAAGAGAATTTCTTCATGATTCCCTGGCCTGAGGTTGATGAAGCAGGAACACCCGTTGAATCGAGAAACAATTCATACGCGTCAATATCACGGAAGTCATACCGTATTCCGCCCTGCAGGTGAACCCTACCGGTCTCCTGCTTTAAGGTGAGAAATCCTCCTGCATCAAACAGGTCATAATCCGGTATCAGGAATTCATGACCGGAATTTTTATTATCCTGGAACATTCCATTCAGTCCGCATACAAATTCCCTGCCCTCTTTTTCGGGAAAAACGTATTTAATATCATAGTTGAGAGTGTTCAGCCGTAACACCATTTCAGGTTCGTTTGCATCAAACACATTACTGAATTCTTTCCGGATATTCTGCTGGATTGCGGCATTGATGCGCAGGGATGATCTTCCGATTATTAAATTATTCATTGAACCGGCACGGGTGTGGCTTATCTCCTGGTACGGTACCTCAATGACTTTCCGGTACAATTCATACCGGGAAACAGGCCGGGTTCCTGCAACCGTATCCTTTATTACAAACGATTTCAGGAATTTTCCTGTTGAATCGCGTTCACCTCCTATCATTCCGGCAGTCAGGTTAAAACGGCTTAGTTCCAATTGCGAGAATCCCCATTTTCCGGTAGTTCCTGAAAATGCTTCTGCATCCATTTCTGCAAAACCGGAATTATAAACCTTTCCGTCATACCTGTTGGTGAAGTTGCCTGCATTTTTTGTTGTGGTTCTTACATTCCAGAAAACATTTTTAATGTTGCCGCAATTCATTGCCGACCATGCACGCAGGCCATTATTTGATTGGTAGTTCATAAGCAGTTCTCCTTTAACGGTTCCCGCTTCGGCCGGTGGGGGGGGTATAAAATTGACTACACCTGCAATGGCATCCGATCCGTATATTAAACTGCCCGGACCTTTTACAATTTCAACCCGGTGCACCGAGTTTTCATCAATTTCAACCCCATGTTCATCTCCCCATTGCTGTCCTTCCTGGCGGAAACCATTGAACAGAGTGACCACCCGGTTATACCCTAATCCGCGGATGACAGGTTTGGATATTGCAGAACCGGTGGTAATCTGCGAGATACCCGGTTTGCGCGATATGGCATCAATAATATTTGCAGAAGGATGCAAAAGAAAATCACCGCTTTTTACAGCCATCACCGGCATCGGGTTCAACTTTTTATCGGTAGATGTGGATACACCCGTAACTACTACTTCGCGTATTTCAATATGAGAAGGTTCCAATGTGACATTGAGATGCGTGGGACCCGAAATTTCAACCTTAACCAGGAGTGAAGAATAACCGAGGTATTTTACTTCAATGATGAACTTGCCAGCAGGAAGATTAGAAATGAAATATTCGCCTTTTTCACCGGTGGTTGCGCCTGTTTTCAGGTCGGGCAGGTAAACAACTGCGCCATAAAGCGGTTCACCCGATTCTTTACCGGTAATTTCTCCGGAAAGTGAATTTTGAGGAAAAGAGGAAGAGTAAAAGAAGGTAAAAAGAAGCAGGACGAAAAGTTCTCGTTTTTCAGCCAATATTATTCTCCTCATGTCATAGGATAGATGGAAATGGGATATAAGGGAGATTAAGGTTTAAAGGGAAGGAGATAAAGGAGATAAAGGATTTCCCTTATTTCCCATATCTCCCTTATCCCTTCACGTCATTTTCCAACTCCTGTATCCGCAGCCACTTCTTCCCATTCGGCAGATTTCTTATGCCCGCGGCAACCGTACGGTTTTTCTTCATCCCAGTCGCCATGACCACCGCATTTTACTTTGCATTTTTTGCCGCAGGAACTTTTTCCCTGGCAGGAACTCCATCCCTGACTACAGCAAACACCGCCTCCGTGGTGGCCGCCTCCCCATGAAGCGCAACTGAAATGACCACCGCCACCGCTGCATTGAGCGCTCTTACCGCAAGATCCTACTGCGCAGCGCACCAGGCAGCATGCGAGTGCAAGACCGGCTACGACCATTATGGCATAACCTAATCCTTTGTACAGGTTACCAAGCCCTTCTTTCTGGGCTTTAATTAAGAGTGCAGCGCCACCTGCAATGGCAAGCAGCAGCACACCGGTAGAAATATAAGGTAAACAATTCATAAAAAATGGGTTATTGATTGATTAACTTCAAAAAACCTGCAAGTATAGTGAAAATTCAGGGTTCTGCGGATGATGCATAACAGCAGGGTATACACCCTAACAGCAGCAACTTTTACAGATAGGATACCGGATTTTTATACTGACGGAATTTGATTTTGCATACTTGCAAAATCAAATTCATCAGTATATGCTGATCTGAATGATTTGCAAAATCATTCAACATCAGTATATTTCAAAGCACATGGCAGCATCAGCAAAAAAGGAATGCATTTATCATAATTCAGCCCCTCATAAGAAAAACCCAACCGTGCAAGGTTATGATAATATTTCTTTAGGTGCCGGTAGTAATGCTTTTCCGATTCAATGCACCAGGCCATTTTACCGAGACATTCCGCTAAAAACCATTTTTCAAGCAGCCGTCCCGCCCTGCCGTTGCCATCTTCAAATGGGTGTATTTTGACGAATACCAGGTGAATGAAAGAAGCATAATAAAATATTTCCTCAACAGATAATTTACTTTTGACAAGGGTTCTGATATCAGAAAACAATTTTTGAGTTTCATTATTCACAAGTGACGGGGGCGCGGCTTCATATTGAATCTGCCCTTTTTCATTAACAATAACCATCGGATTTACCCTTATTCTTCCTCTTAAAGAAACAGGGAGTAAATGAGCGCTGATTTTTTTATGCACTTCAAGGAAGGTAAGCAGATTGAGTGATTTTTTCTGAGCAAAAATATATGCTTCATACAAATCATTGGGTTTTTGCAGCAATCCGGGCAAATACCTTTTTTTGTACAATTTATGTTTTACATAAGTGTCAATTTCAACCGGTTCACCTTCAATGCGCGATGAGGTAGCAACGGATACCGAAGTATAAAAAGTAAATGTGTCCGGTTTAATGATAATTTTCCGGATTCGTTCAAATGATTTGCGGACATTTATTCTGACAGAATTTTTATAATCATCAAAATAGTCCGACCGGATTATCGCCAGAGGTTTTCTCATCATGCAAAGATAACAGGTTCAACCTTCCTGTATGATGGGAAATTGTCTATGCATTAAATAATGTCACATTTAACTTTCCCCCCTTTGGGGGGCAGGGGGGGACTCTTTCTACTCATACCTCAGCGCTTCTACGGGCGGCAGTTGTGATGCCTGCAAGGCAGGATATATTCCTGCAATAATTCCCACGGCAAAACAAAGAACAATTCCTCCTGAAATCCAGAGCCAGGGAATAATAAAATTACTGCCCAGCAACAGGGCCATAAGGTTACCGGCAGCAATACCCAGTAAAATTCCTATTATCCCCCCAATTTGGCAAATTACTATGGTTTCAAGAAGAAATTGACGTAAAATATTTTTCTGCGTAGCGCCCAATGCTTTACGTGTCCCTATTTCGCGCGTGCGTTCAGCAACCGATACCAGCATTATGTTTGTTAAACCCAGCGCTGCACCCAGTAATGTTATGAAGCCGATGACTATTGTACCGAAAGTAACATAGCGGAGGTTCTCAATCAGGATCATGGCAAGGTTATCGCTGCGGATCACTTCAAAATTATTTTCTTCACCCAGCGGAACTCTTCTTACCAGCCGGAAGATACCTGTCGCTTCATCGGTTGCCGGGTTCAGTTGCTGCGGTGATTTTACCGTTACATTGATGGTGTATGTTCGGTTTGGTCGCGGAAAAAACTGCTGTACATTATGGTTGGACAGGATGCAAAGTTTATCACCGCCAAATCCCATGCTTGATCCTTTTGACTTCAAAATACCGATAACCCTGTATTTGCCGTTTCCTATCGTAATGATTTCATTCAGAACCCGGCTTTGATTTCCGAACAGGTCATCACGCACTTCATTGCCGATGATTACCACATGACTGCCGGATTGAATTTCCTGCACCGAGAAATTACGCCCCTCATCAAGATCATATCCGTTGGTAAAAAGATAATTTTCATCCCCCCCCAGTATCTCAATATTCGGATTTGTTTTTTTGCTTTTGTATTTGCAGGTTGAATTAAAAGATGCAAAAGAGGATATTGAAACCGTTGCAGGGAAATCGAACCTTTCAATGAATTCTTCCGCTTCTGCGTAGGATATGGGCCTGTATCTTTTAGGTCTTTTTCCGCTGCTGCCGATATGGATATTTTCTTCCCTGTTGCGTATCTTGAAACTGTTGGCGCCCATGCTGGTGAAACTCGTGTGAATGGAATCCTTGATGCAATCAATGGCAGTGAGGATACCCACCAGCGCCATAAGTCCGAATGCGATGATGAGGATAGTGAGCACGGTGCGCAGCAGGTGAGTGCGGATGGAACGGAGCGCAATGCGGATATTTTCTGAAAACAGTGAAAACATAAACCCAAAGGACAAAGTTAACAGTTTCCGTTGAATAATTATTGATAACTTTGCATGAACGAATAAAAAAATATGCTGTTTGACATTACTTTGATTAAAACGGTTTATGAAAATTTTCAGGAGCGCATTGAAACAACGCGGAAAATTCTTAACCGCCCACTTGCCCTTACCGAAAAAATCCTCTATGTCCACCTGCATAAGGATTGCAAACCTGAAAATTTTGAACGCGGAAAATCCTATGTTGATTTCGCACCCGACCGCGTTGCCATGCAGGATGCTACCGCACAGATGGCGCTTCTGCAGTTCATGCTTGCCGCCAGGAAAAATGTTGCGGTTCCCTCAACAGTACATTGCGACCACCTGATAACCGCAAAATCGGGCGCTGAAAAAGACCTGGCAGCTGCCATTGAAAAAAACAAAGAGGTCTATGATTTCCTTTCATCGGTATCCAATAAATACGGAATCGGCTTCTGGAAACCCGGGGCGGGCATCATTCACCAGGTATTGCTGGAGAATTACGCATTTCCGGGGGGAATGATGATCGGCACCGATTCGCATACGGTAAATGCCGGGGGGCTGGGAATGATTGCCATCGGTGTGGGGGGGGCGGATGCATGCGATGTAATGTCGGGCTTTGCATGGGAGTTGAAAATGCCGAAGATCATCGGTGTGAAACTTACCGGGAAACTGAGCGGATGGACATCTTCAAAAGATGTGATCCTGAAAGTTGCGGGAATCCTCACCGTGAAAGGCGGAACAGATGCGATAGTCGAATATTTTGGCGAAGGGGCGGATTTGCTCTCATGCACGGGCAAAGGCACCATATGCAACATGGGCGCGGAAATCGGGGCGACCACTTCCATTTTCTGCTATGATGAAAAAATGTCTTCCTATTTAAAGGGCACGGGAAGAAAAGAGGTGGCTGAACTTGCCGATAAAATCAAAGAACATTTACGCGGAGATAAAGAAGTGTATGAAAACCCTGAAAAATATTTCGACCGGGTGATTGAAATAAACCTTTCTGAACTTGAGCCGCACATCAACGGGCCGTTCACTCCCGATCTGGCCTGGCCGGTTTCAAAATTTGCCGATGCCGTAAAGAAAAATAAGTGGCCGCAGGAATTAGAAGTGGGATTAATTGGCTCGTGTACCAATTCATCTTATGAAGATATTACCCGCGCTGCCTCCCTGGCAAAATTTGCTGTTGACAGCGGGTTGAAAGCAAAATCTGAATTTAATGTTACTCCCGGTTCGGAGCAGGTGCGTTATACGGTGGAGCGCGATGGATATTTGCAATGGTTTGAAAAAATGGGCGGGGTTGTGCTCGCAAATGCCTGTGGCCCCTGCATAGGGCAGTGGGCGCGCCACCGCAGTAAAAACGAACTTAAAAATTCCATCATCACTTCTTATAACCGCAATTTCGCCAAACGAAACGATGGCGACCCAAACACGCATGCGTTTGTTGCTTCACCTGAAATTGTGACGGCAATGGCGCTTGCCGGGGACTTGACTTTTAATCCCATGAAGGACTCACTCACCAATTCCAAAGGAGAAAAAGTAAAATTGCCTGAACCGGACGGGCTGGAACTTCCTCCCAGGGGATTTGATGTGAAGGAGCCCGGCTATCATGAGCCGGCAAAAGACGGTAGTGGAATTGAAGTAAAAGTGAAACCGGATTCCGAGCGGCTGCAATTACTTGAGCCCTTTACACCCTGGGATGGAAAGGATTTGAAGGGATTGAAACTGCTGCTCAAAGTAAAAGGAAAATGCACTACCGACCATATTTCCATGGCAGGACCCTGGCTCAGGTACCGCGGCCACCTGGATAACATTTCCAACAATATGTTCATCGGTGCTGTGAATTGCTTCAATAACAAAACCGACTGCGTAAAAAACCACCTTACCGGTGAATATGATTCGGTGCCAAAAGTTCAGCGCGCATATAAAGCAGCCGGCATTGGAACTATTGTTGTGGGGGATGAAAATTACGGTGAAGGTTCTTCGCGCGAACATGCTGCTATGGAACCGCGCCACCTTGGTGTACGCGTTATTCTGGTAAAATCATTTGCGCGTATTCACGAAACGAACCTGAAAAAGCAGGGTATGCTGGCATTAACCTTTGCCAATCCTGGCGATTATGAAAAGATCAGGGAAGATGACACGATTGACGTAACCGGATTAACAAGGTTTTTTCCTGGTATTGCTCTGACTATCGCACTGCGTCATTCTGACGGCAAAACCGAAGAAATAAAGGCAAACCATTCCTATAACAGCAACCAGATTGAGTGGTTTAAGGCGGGGAGTGCGTTGAATCTTGTGAAAATACAAAAGAGCAGGTAGCGGAGGGAATAAGGGGAGATAAAGATTGTAAATGAATAGCAGGATTAACAATAAAACTGTAAACTTTTTTCAGGACGAGACACAATGAATCAAGCAGAAGAATTAATCCCGACAGAGCGACAATTATTGTTCAACCGGCTTACTGACAAGTTGGAAACTGTTTACAATTTCAGCCGGAAAATAGTCAGCTTTCAGGCGAACAAAGACGAACCAATTTACCGTTGGTTCAAATACAAAGAGGGCTTTTCATCAGCGCTTGTAAAATACTTCCTGACAGAATTCGGTAACAAGCCGGGCAAACTTTTAGACCCATTTGCGGGAGCAGGGACAACACTTTTCACCGGGCAAGAACTCGGCTGGGAATCATACGGAATTGAAATTCTTCCTGTCGGTATTTTCGTAATGAAAGCAAGAAGTGTTTTGAAAGATGTTGATGTTTCTTCCCTGCAAAAAACTTTTGAAAATATTCTAAGCAAGTATAAAGCAATTGAGAAATATCACAGGCACATCAATCATATTTTGATTACAGAAGATGCTTTTCCTGATGAAACAGAAGAAGCATTGAATAAGTATCTTACACTTTGCGAAAGAGTAAAAAATATTCCGGAAAGAACTGTTTTGCAATTTGCAGCTTTCTCAATTCTTGAAGAAATCAGTTTCACAAGAAAAGACGGACAATACTTGCGTTGGGATTATCGCTCAAAAAGAGATTTACCAGGCAAACCTTTTGACATCGGAAAAATTTACTCATTCGAAGAAGCCATCAGAAAAAAACTTGTTCAAATAATTTTTGATTTATCACCTAATAATTCGCTCACGCTTTTTGAAAAAGAAAAAAGTAACGGGCATAAGGAACTTTCGGTAAAAATTATTGAAGGTTCTTGTCTTGAGGAATTACCGAAGATGGAAAATGATTTTTTTAATTTCGTCATTACTTCTCCCCCCTATTGCAATCGTTACGATTACACAAGAACTTATGCACTTGAATTAGTTTATCTCGGTTGCAATAACGAAAAAGTCAGGAATCTTCGACAACAATTACTTTCCTGCACGGTTGAGAATAAAGAAAAAGTTGATTACCTGAATCAATTTTATTCTTCCATTGGAAGACAAAAATCCTTTGATAATGTTCTGAATGTTTATAACAATTCAAGAGCAATGATGGAAGTAAATTCTGTTCTTGACGAATTGAACAAGTTGGATAAACTCAACAACAGCAACATTGCAAGGATGGTAAAGAATTATTTTCTTGAAATGTGTTTTGTGATTTTTGAAATGGCGCGAATTACCAGGCGTGACGGATATTGCGTAATGGTGAACGACAATGTTCGTTATGGCGGTGAAGAAATTCCAGTGGATTTAATTCTATCCGAGTTTGCGGAAAACTTCGGTTTCAACATCAATAAAATTTTTGTCTTACCAAGAGGCAAAGGAAACAGCAGTCAGCAAATGGGAAACTATGGACGAACCGAAGTCCGCAAATGTGTTTACTTATGGCAAAAAAAATAAGCGCAAATACTGTAATCAAATCAGCAGATGATTTAGTTACATCTCGACAAGAAACCAGAGCAGGTTTTATCGCTATGGCTTTAGAGAAAAACTACATTGCTGTTCCTTACATTGAAGAAGCAAAAGCACTGAAAGCACTTGCTTCGCAAGTGAAGAAACCGAAAGACCTTTTACAAGTAAAAGATTTACGAGTTGGTTTACTGACTGCTTCTGGACTTTCGGACAAGTCGTTAAACTACTTAACCGATTACGACAGAACAATCGCAATCAAAGGACTGATTGAAAAGTTTCTTGAACCAGCAGGGGAAAATTTTATTGACGAATTAGTTTATCGTTATCTGCTTACCAAAGGTGATGCGTTGGGAGGTAAAGCAAGAAACCTTGCAGGTTCTTTGGGAGAAAGAAAATTTTTGCGTTCACTCATTTCTGTTTTCAATATTTCAGGCATTAAGTACAAATGGAAAGACAACGACACAAACACTTGGCTTGATAAACCAACTGACGATACCGATATTGAAAAACGCATCAAAGCAATTTATTGGAAAAAGAAAAATGACCGGCTGATGATTTTAAATATGAATGTTCCGTTGGTGAATAAAAATGTTGACCTTTCTATTTTGCAGGGAACTCCAGAAGAATTAAATACCGGAAAGAAATCAATCATTCACCAACACGGGAAATATATTTCCTTGGGAGAACTGAAAGGCGGCATTGACCCTGCCGGTGCTGATGAACATTGGAAAACTGCTAACTCCGCTCTGAACAGAATCAGAACAAGTTTTGCAAAAAAGAAATTGAAGCCGCAAACTTTATTCATCGGAGCAGCGATTGAGAATTCAATGGCAGTTGAGATTTTTAAGCAACTGAAAACAGGAGCAATGAATAAGGCAGCGAACTTAACCAACGATAAACAACTTACTTCTATTTGTGACTGGATAATAAATCTGTAAATAATTACGATGGCATGCAAAAGAGCATGTAGTGAAGGGAATAGGGGGTATAAGGGAATAGGATATAATCTATGAAAAAGTGAAAGAAAGAATTTCGTTAATCCGGCATGGATTTTTCAGATATGCATGAAATAAACATAGACAAAAAGCTCACTCAACTGACGACTGATAATGGACAATCTGCCAAATCATAAAATCAAACCGCTTCACAACCTAATATCCGAAATTGGCAGGAAGAACCAAACAGTAAATAATAGTCCTCAATATTCTATACTTCTTGGAGCAGGTTGCTCTGCACCGACAATACCGCTTGCGAGTAAGATTATTGAATTACTCAAAAGAAAGTCATTTTGCCGTTATGGTAAGGATGCTCTTTTAATAAACAAAGACAATTCTATATCCGAAGAAGAATTTATTTCTCAAAGACCAAAAGAATTTCAAGATTTCATTGATGAAAGGGAATCGCTTTTCTCATCTGAGAATGAATTTGAAAAGGATGAATCACTTGCGACACTACCTTTTAAAATAAAGTTATCTGCTGATCCAACAAAAGTTTGGGAACAATACAAGGAGATATTTTTTAACGACTCACTTTATGGAAGATGGTTCGGGGCTTATTCTGGAAGTGCGGAAGACAGACAGGAACTTATTGAGGAGCTAATCCAAAACCACAAACCACCTGCTGAATATATCATACTTTCATTCCTAATTCAATCCCGATTATTCCAAACAATTTTTACAACCAACTTTGACGATTTCGTTAATGAAGCCCTTTTGAGTTTCACTACTTTGAAGCCAAGAATAGTTGCACATAACGAACCTCTGACACTTAAAAAGTTCATCAGTAAGCGACCAACAATAATTAAACTACATGGTGACTATCTCTTTGAAAATATCAAGAACCTTCCTGATGAAGTCGGCAAGTTAGAACCTAATATGTTCAATAAGTTTTCAAAAGCATTAAATCTATTTGACCTTGTTGTTGTTGGCTACAATGGTGCGGATGCTTCTGTAATGAATGCAATTGAAAAAATAAAAACTGAGGATAGAGATTTTACTTTGTATTGGTGCGTAAGAGAAGGTGATACAATTCATTGGAGAGTAAGAAATTTAATTGAGAACAACAGAAACTGCTTCATTGTAAAAATTAAAAACTTCAACGAGTTGGTTCTCCAACTTTGGAATAGTTACTTGGCTGACGATTTTGCAATTCCTGATTTTTCAAAGCAAGCTGAGGAACGGAAAAACATTATTTCAAATTACCTGAACCAAACTGTTCAGGAAGCGAAGATTGAAAAGACAGTTTCAGAAAAAATTATTTCTAATCTTGAAATTTCTCTTGACCACCTTTTACCTGATAATACTTTTGAAAGGGTTCGTGTTACAACGGACAACAACAAACGCTTTGAGATATTAAAGACATACAGAATTGATAAAATTGGTAAGGCAGTAAGGATGTTATTTGACACAGACCGAGTTGCCGCAAAATCACTTTTCAAAAAACTTTACGACCAAAACATTTTTAAGAGCAAAGTAATTGCCGCACCAATTCAGCACACAGGCAATGCATTCAGTAATCTCAAAGAAGTTGATAAAGACCTGATAGAAAAAATCTATTTGGAAATTGGGGAGGAGGTTTTCATACAAAAACTCCGAAACGCTACACCAGGCGATTTCAATTCAGCAGTTGGCGAACTTCAACCAATCAATCCTGATAAAACAAGAAGTATTACCTATAAGGTGCAAAAGTTTCAAAAGGTTGACTATGAAAAACTCGACCTTAAACAAATCATAATGCTCCTTTCAGATGTAAACAGAAATGATTCATTTGAACTTTTGGAAAGTAAACCCGATGAATTCTTTGTTCAAAAAATCCTCAAAGAAAAACTTTCAGACCTTGGTTTCGCACTCTCTCGGATAAGCAACATTAGCCCGACAAAAGCTAAAGCAATTTTCCATTCAGTTCCTAACGACTTTCTCATTGAGAAAATAAAGGAGAACAATCTTGAACGCATTGGACAAAATCTTAGCGTGTTTGAGAAGGTTAGTCCTGTCAAGACGCGAACGATTCTCAAGGCAATTGATGCGGATATTTTAAAGGAGAAAATTCAGCATAGCAATTTGAGGGATTTTGCAAGTTCGCTAAAGGAGTTTGTTCTCTTTGACAAGTTTACACCAAAGCGACTGTATCAATCTGTTCCCGACAAAGAATTAGCTCAGAAATTCGTTTCTGCATCATTTACCGAAATCTGCAATGCTCTCGTTAAGCTTGACAAAATTGACACAATAAGAACAAACAAAATCCTAATTAAGATTGAAACCGACTATTTGACAAAAAAATTGTCAACAGAGAAAAAATCATTTGAAGGAACTGGCTCATCTCTCCTCAATCTGAAAATTCTAAATCAAACAAAAACAAAAAATATTTTCAGGGATTCAAATTTCCGAGAGCAACTTTCTGAAGTTGCTAAGGATAGCGAGAAATCAGGTGAACAATCTTTTTTTCATTACACCAGCACTTACCTTGAACTTGATTATGAAATTGGAAAGAGTTTAATTAGTAAAATCAATAGAAAATTTTTAATGGAAATACTCAAATGGAAAAATCTTGGACTTTACACAAGTAAATTGCCTTCGCTTCTTAAAGCATTTGACGAGTTAGGTTTTCAAGAGGAGGCAACGGCATTAAGCAAAGTAATGAGTGCAAGTAAGCATCTACTTCATTCAAAACTTGGACATTCGGAAGCTATGCAGGCATTATCATTAATTAGCAAATTTGTAATGTGCAAGTAATCTCATGACTACAAAATTTGATACGACACTGCTTCGGACAAACAGTAGGACTGCCTATGACATAAGTAACCTTTGCACAACCCCCATTTAGGCACAAAAAAACAGAGGAATCAGCAAAAAAGGACTTCATTAAATCACTTATAACAACGGCAGTTTCCCGGAGTGTTTTACACAAACCAAAAAACCGGTTTCAGCGAAAGAAAAGTTTTTTATAGATTGCAAAAGAGCCAGCAAGTTTCCATCCCTGAGAATAAGAAATATTTAAAAATGCCCTACCGCATTACGGCAAATCAGAAGAGATTATAGCCAATCACTCCTATAACAGCAGCCAGATTGAGTGGTTTAGGGCAGGGAGAGCGTTGAATTTGCTTAGCAAAGGATTAAAAAATTAATGTTTCACCCATATCGGATACTTTTACCGGCTTAAAAACGTTTTCCCTGGAAATCATTAAGGATTCCCGCCATGTATCCGCGCCTTCATTTTCTACTCCCGGTTGTGTCAGGATGCGTTTTTATTTATTCAACTCTCCAGGGCCAACGGATAATTTCGGGCATTATCTCGGATAAAGCAACCGGAGAACCATTGGAATTTGCAGCCATCCGGTGTAAAAATCATCCGGCTGGCACCATAAGCAACGAAAAGGGAGAATTTGATTTTCTGATGCCTGGCGCGGCTCAAAACGATTCTCTTGTATTCAGTTATCTCGGGTATGAATCCAAAGTTATACCGGCAGATTCTATTCGCCACCTTGTTTTCATTGAACTCGAATCAAAACCAATTTCCCTCCCTGAAATATCCATTCGCCCGGTACCGCCAACCTATTATATAAGGATGGCGCTGAGAAACAGTAACAAAAATTACCCGGATAAACCCTTCCGTTCCATTGGTTATTACCGGGAAAATCTTATGGAAAACAATAATTTTGTATCGGATAATGATGCCGTTTTTGCATCCTATTTTCCCGGCTATCCTGATACGGCCCGGAATCAACACCAGTTGCTGCTCTTCCGGAAAGGAGATGCAACCCATAAAATCACATTTATGGCAGGCAAAATAAAAATTGAAAATGAGAGCAGGAAAACGAAAGAAAAAAGAGATGGAAAAGAAAAAGAGCAGGAATTAACTAACGAAATAAACGTGCTGCTCGGAGGCCCGGAAACGGTCATTGGAATGGATTTTTTAAAGGATAAAGAATTATTTCTCGACACCAATAAATTTCATAAATTTATTTATTCATATAGCGGCACATCGGTTTATATGGACAGGCATTTAATGGTTATCGGGTTTGAATCGAAGGGCGTTGCAGAGCATGCAAGGCAAAAAGGAGAAATATATATTGATGCTGCATCCTTTGCCATTGTTTCGGTTGAATATAGCGCTGAATTAATTATACCCGTACTGGTTCAACCATTGCTTTTTTTATGGGGAGTAAGTGTTGAGAATTTGTCTTTTAAGAAAAAGTTAAAATATTACGAAACCAGGGGGAAATGGTATCCGGATGATTTTTATTTCAGGGGTGCCGCGGCCCTGACCAAAAGGCACTGGTTTAAACGAAATGAACATTCGGATTTTTTGATTGAAGAGAATTTTGTTATTAATGAAATAAAAACAGAAGATATTTTTCCGATCCGGGAAGAAAAGAGGTTCATTGCCGATAAAAAACCCGATGGCCAGGTTTATAATGATGACCGGATTACCTGGACTGATGTCAATGTAATAAAGAAAACCGGCCCTTAATGAAATTAATTACCTCTTATTTCTGATATGAACATCCTTCTCCGCTGGCTGCTTACAACAATCTCCGTTCTGATCACGGCTTATCTGTTGCCGGGGGTACATGTGGATAGTTTTTATACTGCGGTTATCGTAGCGCTGGCGCTCGGCATCCTGAACGCTTTTTTAAAACCGGTGCTGATTCTTTTTGCCCTGCCGGCTGTCTTGTTCACACTGGGTTTGTTCCTGCTGGTCATCAATACTCTCATCATTCTTCTGACCGATAAAATGGTTGATGGTTTTGAAGTGGACGGTTTCTGGTGGGCGCTCGCTTTCAGCGTGGTGCTGTGGGCCGTAAACGCAATTTTTACCGGAGTGAAGAAAAGAGCCGAAGAAAAAAAATAATCGCCTTTTCCTATTAGAATTC
Organism: Bacteroidota bacterium; assembly: GCA_016193485.1. Lineage (GTDB taxonomy): Bacteria > Bacteroidota > Bacteroidia > JACPRZ01 > JACPRZ01 > JACPRZ01. The sequence continues at coordinate 71,275 of JACPRZ010000038.1, forward strand.
TTCAACAACAAATTTTCCTGAGAAACAGGAATTGTTTTCTAAAAAGATGCGGTAATAATAAATACCCCTTTCCGCTTCATTGATGTTTACTGTTGCAGGATGGATATTTACGGTTTTATCGTGAATTTTTTCTCCCAGTACATTAAATATCTCAAAACTGATGGTTCCCGGTTCCTGACTTCTGACTTCTATTATAAACTTTCCTTTATTCGGATTAGGATAAATAACAACCCCGACATTGTTTTTAGATTCTTCCATCCCTACAGAACAACCCTCCGCTGCCAGTTGGCTTATCAAACTTGCCCTCCGGTTGGTGATAAATGATTTCAACCCGGGCCTGTTCATTACATTTACATTGATGTTATCTTCAAACTGCTGGTTGTTACCGGGTTTATTGGGGTCGGCATAAACATAAGGACGAATAACATCAGCGGTACTATCGATTATGGGATCAAAATATTCGCGGGAAAAGTAATTGTTAACAATAGTGCACAGCGTATTTACAAACGCATCGTAATAAAATGAATTCTGTACTAATTTGTCAGTAAGCGGACGGCTTGACGATGGAGACGGGATATAAGAAATGCCCAGGTTTTCCAACTGGGTGATCGTCATTCCTTGGGTGAACACCCCAAACGTCTCGTTGACATCCCACAGGATAAATTCAAATTTACCGGTGACATTATTGCGATAGATGTAATAGTTATGACCGGTGCCGATATAGGAATCAAGGTTAACGAAAATATTATTAACTGCCCAGGCATCAATCCATGAGGAAGCGTTTAGAACGACCTCCAATGAATCATAAAAATTTGCAGGGGGGGTATTGTTGATTTCGTCAATTAAGTGTATTAGATCGGACCAGTTGTTTTCGGTTTCATTGGTTTTTAGTTCGTATTTACCATTGTAGGACGACTGGTTTGTACCGTACCACTGGAGCGTCCCATTGGCATCGCCTTTGAAAAGGTTACCCCCGTTGTTACCGTATCGTTGCTCAAGAAATGTTTTATTCACCTGTTCCACGACAACATAAAATCCCCAGAGGGTATCGTTTAAATACAAATTGGCGTATGTTGCGCGGGGGGCTTCAATCCCGGCTTTGCGGCAGAAATCGAGATAGATTTTTTCCCGCATCATGGTCGGGTCGTTCACCGAATTGTTGATGTTGATAGTTTTTAGTCCGTCATATTTTTTGCCGCTGACAAATTCATTGAAATCAATTTTGAATGATTTTTTGATACCGGGAGCGTTATAGGAGGAATTGCCTTTGAACTGCACTCCCGCAGAATCAATGGAAGTTCCGTCAATTTCAACATCAGCGAGCATTTTTTTATCAAGCGGCTTGTACGCAACGAGTGAATCCCACCAGCCGGGCTGTGAAAAATAGATTTTAACGGTATGAACCTGTGCAGAGCCGAAAAGATTATCGCCTTCGGTTTGGGAGAAGGATAAAGAATCCTTAAAGAATAAAACAACGAATATTATGTATATCAGATGCTTCACAAGGACAAAATTAAGTAAATCCGATTTATGTTAGGTTTTTCTTCACAAATTCACACCACGCGCAAACCTTCCTGGGATCCTTTTCAACATCGCTTGTCCTGCCGCATCCCATGGAAAATTCATGGTTCATAATTTTGGTGTACACCTCTTTAATCTGGTTCATCACAAAAGAAATATCTTCACGGGTAACCACAACTTTTCTTTTTTCAAATTGCAGATTTTCACCGGAAATGAGCGGTTCCACAAAATCAATTTCCCCGGATATCATCTCCCACTCCTTGCGCTTCTGGTTATCCATGAGGATTTTGTAAAAAACAACCTGGCGCCAGTAGTCCCCCCCAAGCGGCTCTTTGTCCCCGGGCGGCTGAAGTTTTTTTATTCCGTTCTCCGGCTTGCCGGTTTTGTAATCCACCACATTCGCCTGCTTGCCTGAAAATTCAATCTTATCAATTTTTCCGTTAATGGGTATTCCCCCCGCTTCAACATTGCGGATATTGAATTCAGCAACAACAATTTTATTCCAGGAACCTGCGTACCGGTCATAGTAGGGCGGCAATATTTTTTCACCCAGAGCAAGACGGTTTTTGAATTGAATGTCGGTGAAAGAATCCATTTCGTCATGCATCGCCTTGCGGAATTCGTCAAGAAAATAACTTTTATCAGGGAATAACTGCTTTTGGGATTCTTTCATACGGTCAAAAAGATTTTTCAGGGCGGTATGAACCGCGCTACCGAAAGCCATGGATTCATTTTTCGCGGCAGGAACACGGAGAATGTTCTCATAATAAAATGCAACAGGGCATTGAAGAAATTTGTTCAGATGAGTGACGCTTAAAGAATAGTTTTTCAGCAACTCATTGATAAAATTCCTCTCCGGCAATTCAATCGCAACCGATTTTTTCACGGCAAGCATATCCCCTGTAAGGGATGCCTGTTTTTCCGGAGTTAAGCGGCATATTTCACTGCTGATACCGGTTTTATCGGTTATCTCGGCAATAAATTGCGATTGCTCAAGCGGCTTGCCGTCATTGGTTTTTTCTGCGGAAGAAATAACGAGGTGTTCTTTCGCCCTTGTCATTGCCACATAAAACAACCTGCGGGTACTTTCCGTTTTATTTTCCTCATCGGATTTTTCAAAGGTCAGCGTATCCGGAAGTGTGAAACGGTTTGTATTGCCGCGCGATTTTTCCCACTTATCCGATGTGCATCCCATAAGAAAAACATACCGGAATTCCAGTCCCTTGGCTGAATGTGCGGTGGTAAGTACAACACCGTTTTCTTCAGAAACCGTCTTATTTACGGCAAGCGCGATGCCGGTTTCCCTCATCCGGTCAATCATTTCAAGAAAACGGCCGATTGTAATGCGTGGTGATTTTGCACATTCATCTTTAATGAAATCAAACAGCGTTGTGATTACCTGCAGCGACCACAATTTATCAGCAGAATCAAGAACATGCTTCAGCAATCCGCTCTCATTGAAAATTTTCTCGGCAAGCATAGGCAGTGTTAGATTGGAGGCATCGCGAAGCCAATTCATCAGGTTATCTTCCATGCGGAAAATATTATCTGCACTCTCCAGTTTAAGGGTTGATAATAATTTCCTGTCTGCAAGGCACTCCCGCCAGTAGAGCCGCTTTTTGCGGCAGGTGACGGATATTTCTGCAATATCCCTGGGACTTATACCGGAAAAAGAGTAGTGCATCATTTCAAAGAGAAGGTGTTCGCCTGAATGTGGAATATGGCGCTCTTCATCCAGGTACCTGAAAATATTGAGCGCCTGCTGAACTAACGGCAAATCGAGAATGTTTATTCGCTTTTTAACCGAATAAGGAATATTTTTTTTTTCAAGAAGTTCAATTATGTTTTCCGCCTGACGGTGCTTGAAGTAAATTACGGCAACTTCGTTCAGCGGGACATTTTTTTCTTTCAATTGTTCGAGTTCCTCAATGAGTGAGAGTTCTTCATGCAGGATATTGGGGTATTTGAGTAACCGGGGTTTTACCGGTGATCCTGAAAAAAGAGGATTTGCGGCTTTTAGTTCCTTGGTGAGTCCGGGGATTTTCCGCAGCAACGGTTCCTGCTTCACAAGCCGCTGTCTATTGTTATCAATCACCGCTTTTGACGCGTGCAGGATTGCCGGCACCGAGCGGTAATTTTCTTTCAGTACGATCACTTCCGTATCTTTTTCATATTTTTCAAAAAGAGCGGTCATATTTTTTACACGGGCGCCCTGGAATTCATAGATGCACTGGTCGTCATCGCCAACCACAAATACGTTGGGCTTATCCCAGTAGTCAATAAGGCATTGAAGCAATCCGTTCTGCGCACCGCTTGTATCCTGGTATTCATCCACAAGAAAATAGAGATACCATTCCTGGTAAAAACGGAGGAAATTTTCATCGGTGATAAACGCGTTGAGAACCCAGAGAATCATGTCGCTGTAATCATACCTTCCGCGTTCAACCATTATTTCATTGTATTTCGGAAAGAGGGCTGCTGCAGAGCAGAGAATTTCCATTTTTGTTTTCTGCTCGTCAATTTTTCTCCGGTTAATATCGCCCGCTTTAATCCCTGATTTTGAATTTGCGCGTTTATAGATATAGTCATCCCTTGCAGGTAAATCGTTGAGATAATCACCCGCTTTTGCGGAAATAAATTCAGGCGACCAGTTCTCTTCCTTCATCATCCTGAACAGTTCATTCAGGCGGGGAACATCATAGTAAATTTCGCCTTTGAGCCGCTTCAATGGATGAGAGGGGGGGAGCGAGTCGATCATAGACCTGATAATTTCAATATTTTCAAGTTCCGATACCGGTTCCAATTCTCTTTTTCCGAAATAATCAAGGTTGTGCTGGATAATCTCGTTGCAGAAAGCGTGGAAGGTATAAATATTAACCCTGTAAGCGGTTGGACCGATGAACTGCAATAGACGGCTGCGCATAGCGACAGTTCCGGCATCAGTGTAAGTGAGGCAGAGGATGTTGTGGGGACCTGCCTGGACATCCGATTTCAGGATGTTGCCTATGCGCGCAGCAATGATCTGCGTCTTTCCTGTACCGGGACCGGCAATAACCATTACGGGACCGTCAATTTTTTCTACCGCTTTGCGCTGCGAAGGATTAAGGGAGGAAAGTTCTTTTTCGAATAAAGGGTTGTACTGCTGATGCGGCATAAATTAAAATTCAGGTTACTACTCACCGCAAACCTGCCTGCCGGCAGGCAGGGGCGCAGAGGTGCAAAGTTTTTTTGAAAGACGATTTAATTCTTCTTGAGTTTTCATTTATTAGCGGCTTTGTGTCTCTGCGGTGAAAAAAAATTGCACTGCTGGGTATCTACAAATACAGTTATCAAATGTAAAGATAATAAAAGGAGACCGTCAGAATAGGACGGTGTAATAAACTACAACCGCCAATCCTGCCTTTTTGTAAATGATGGAGTTGAATTTGTAGTGCAATTCACCCTCCAAACTATGCTATTGCTTATTGAAGGGTTGTTGATAACTCCTTATCATATCTGACAATTGTCATTAATTAAAAAAAAAAAAACA
>JACPRZ010000046.1 GCA_016193485.1 Bacteroidota bacterium
ATGATTCGGCTACAATAGTTGCTTCCAGAACGCTTGTACATTTGAGTGACAGCACTAATCCTAACGGCACTGCTTATTTTGGTATGCAAACGGCAAGCGATGGAAAGATATATATTGCTACTGCACTTTCTGTTTCGCCATGGTTTCCTGATTCAATAGATGTCATTGCTAATCCAAATGCAACGGGTTTGACATGCAACTATGTGGTGAATGGAGTTTATTTGGGAAATGGAAATTCAATGCAGGGACTTCCAAATTTTGTGAATAGTTATTTCGGAGGTTTCTGGCAACCGCCTTGTAATGTTGGAATAGAAGAAAATATTATTTCAGACGGAATAATTATTTATCCCAACCCGTTCAGCAGTTCTGCAACAATCCGAATATATGAAGAATTAAGAACGAAGAATGCTGAATTAAGAGTTTATGACATTTTAGGTCGTGAATTTCTAAACATGAAACTCGAGACAGAAAATACAAAACTGGAAAGAGGGAATTTATCATCAGGAATTTATTTTTTAAAAGTTCAGGTTAAAAATAAAATTTTTACTCAAAAGTTAATTATTGCTAACCATTAAAAATCAAAAATAATGTCAACAAAAGGGCAACAACTAAAAAAAGTCCTTGCAATAACATTGCTCACTGCAGCAATCACTATTGAAGGCAATCAATGGGCAAATGCTCAGTTTAATAATGCATACCCATTTTCTGGTTTTAATTGTGCACAGACAAATGTCATTGGTCCTGTAACCAATTGGATTCGTTCCGTTGGCGTAGGAAATTTTTCGGGGAATGGAGCATTTACTAATTCTTTTCTTCATGTCAATTCCAATTATCTGATGTTGCCAACGAATGGTTCAATAACAAGTTTAGGCGAGGTCTTCCGCACCGATGCGCCAAGCGGTTTCAACACCCAATGGCGTTTGCTCAGGGGGGGCGCTGAGATGGGGCGTATTTTTAGTTTTTCTACCGATAATAATTTTCATATTAACTCAAGTTCCGGTGACCTGCTGTTTCATGCAAGTATAACAGGACTTGGCGCGCCAGCCCGCGCCATAATGCGTATCTATCAACCTACCCGCTTTGTTGGGATTGGTCCGGTAGATGTGTTTACTGCCAGAAGTGAATTGCATATTCACGATACTGCCACTACTTATCTTCAATTCACTAATACAACAACACAATCGGCACCTAATGATCCGCAACTCACTGATGGTTTTATTGTCGGCATTAACGGCACCACTGCCGAACTCCGCCAGCAGGAAAATGCCGATATGAACTTTTTTACCAATGATGGTATCAACACATTAGAGCGTTTTCGCATTACCAATAATGACCGCATCCTTGCCTTCCGTAATACTTCATCTTCAATAGTCAATCCGCCATCTGTGGCAAAGTTCCAGATAGATGACCGTAACCTTGGTTTTAATAATGATGAAACCCTGTTACTGTTCCGGGTCCGGGGAAGAGGTACAACCGTTAATACTGAAGACCCGGTTGGCGGAGGCAATATTTATACCCTTGCCGAAATCACCCAAAGCCGCACAAATAGTGCCGATGCGGGATTACGCATACAGGGTTCCCGGACTCTGTGCACCGCGTGCGATGTATCCTTCATAGACCTTGCCGATTATGACTCAGATGATTCAAACCCGTTTTTTACAATGGCCAGGATTGCTGCAGGTATGGGAGATGTTTCAGGAAATAAGGGATACCTGAAATTCTACACTAATGAAGGCAGTGGAACAGGGCTTATGGAGCGAATGCGCATCATCTCTGACGGAAGGGTGGGCGTTAACACTGTTTCACCGGTCAACCGGTTTGAGATCTCTTCAGGAGTTGCCGCAACGACTCTTAACCCTGCTAATGCTACTTCTCCTACCCGGAGCGGCCTGCGTTTTACTGATTTGGATGCAACTTTAGCAGTTGATGCTACAGGAAATTCATCTAACACCGTACTAAGTGTTAATGACGATGGCGATGCGATACTGGTTGAAGATCAAAAGGGTGATGCTGCAGATGCTGATTGGTATGATGTGAGTACTGATGCACCATCAACGGATATATATAACAATATTTATACATATGGGAACGTATTAATTGGAACAAACCAATCCAGTAATGTAAGAATGAATATTGTTAATTCTTCTGAGGGTGGTTCATTTTTAGCACAAAACTATGCGGCAAACGGATCCTATGGTATTTCCGGTGAAATACTAAATACAACCAGTAGTAGTGGTAAAGGCGTTATTGGAAGATCTGCTTCTCCAAACAGTTCTCAGAATATTGGTGTTCAATCGTATGGTCAAGATGGAACAGCATTCAATAAAGGTATTGAAGCACACGCAACTGGGACAGGTGCTGATAACTATGGTATTCAATCTTATGTTTCAGGCGGCAATAATAATTACGGGTTTTCAACAATAATAAATTCCACTGGTAATAATTATGGAGTTTACTGTGATGTGAGTTTCAGCAGTGGCAGTTCAAATTTTGGCATTTATGGTAAAGCTGCAATTAACAACTGGGCCGGTTTTTTTCAGGGTGATTTAAATGTAAATGGCAGTAGTTATACAAGTAGTGGCGATTGGTCAGGTTCTGATAGTATTTTCAAAGAAAACATATCTGATATATCAAATGCGCTATTTACCATAAAACGCCTTCAACCCCATAAATTCAATTTCAAAACGTCAGAATTTCCATACTTAAACTTTTCCTCCGGTGATCAATATGGACTTGTTTCGCAGGAAGTAAAACAAATTATACCTGAAATTGTAAAGAGTGTTTCGCAAGCCGAACAAAGAGATTCAGCAAATAACATTATTAGTCCTCAGATAACCTATGAGGCGCTTAATTACACCGGCCTCATCCCCATCACCATTCAGGCGGTAAAAGAACTTGATTCTGCCGTAAGCCCCCTCACTACTCCCCCCAGCGCTCCAACCCTTGTTTCACCTGCCAATGGCAACACCGGTGATTTCTGCTCACCACGATCTATAACCGGTGGCCGGCTTACCTGGAATTCTGTACCAGGTAACTTTGTCTTTTATGAGGTTCAGGTTTCTAAAGATTCCGGTTTTATAAATAATGTGGTAATCTATACTGCATCAATGATAAGCAGAGAGGACACCTTCGTTACAATCAGCGTCTGCGATACCGCTGTTTACTACTGGCGGGTGAAAGCAAGCAATATTGCCGCTTCCGGTCCCTGGTCAGAAGTCAGAAACTTTGTAAACACCGGCATAATGCCGCCCATTGGGCCTGGCGGCACTTCCGATTCCGCATTAAAATTAAATGTCGTTCCTTTGACCAACTCTTTACAGAAAGTGAATCAATTAACAGGAGTTAGTTTTATCTGGGACACTCAAAATCATCCTTCTATGCAATTACCTTCCGGTAATCAGATTGGTCTGGTAGCCCAGCAAGTGCAACCGGTTTACCCCGAAGTTGTTTATCTGGGGGATTCAGGGTATTACTCTGTTGACTACCAGCGCCTCGTACCCCCCCTCGTTGAAGCAATAAAAGAACTATCGGCAAGGGTGACTGCCCAGGATTCCCTTATACAATCCATGCAGGCGCAGTTAACCCAATGCTGCACGCAACCATCCCTGCGGCAGAGCGGAGATAATGGGAATAATTCACAGGAAGGAAGGAATATAGGAAGCAGCAGTTCAAATGGTGAAGGAAAACCGGCTGATAATCTTAGCGTTGAATTATCTTCCCCCCTTGGGGGGGATTTGAAGGGGGCTGTAATCCTCTACCCGAATATTCCCAATCCCTTCTCCGGTACAACAATAATTAAATATTTTGTTCCGGCAGGCGTAAAAGGTGAAGTCGTAATGCTCTTCAGTGAGGAGAAAGGCAATACGTTGAAAACCGTTGAACTGACTGAAAGAGGAACCGGAACGGTTGAAGTTCAGCCGAAGGAACTTGCAGCCGGAATTTACACATACAGCATTGCTGTTGACGGAAAAATTGTCGGTATGAGGAAAATGGTTTACCAGAGGTAGGGGTAAATTAGTCGGGGTGGGATGGAACATATCGGGGCCAACTGGCAGATGCAGCGGTTTATGTCTACTACGTAAAAGCCACTCTCGTCAACAACAATGAAGTAAAGTTAAAGGGAGATGTAACCTTGGTGAAATGATTTCACAGGGTGACGCTGGTGAGGTTGAATATAAATAATGAAAGATATTATTGATTACTTTTGCGAACAAACTAAAACCATAATTTCATGAAAAACAAGGCGTATCTTTTCATTATTGCTCTTATTATTTCCTCCTGCAATGGCGGTGGTTCGGGAGATGAACAGGCAACCGATTCCACAGCAGCCGTGCAAACCGTGCAACCGCCCGAAGGATTCATGCCGCTTGACCTTTCCCAATATGGCTTCCCTATCACTATTTTCGTTCCTCAATCCGATACCCTTCAGGGTGTTCCTGAACCCTCTGTTGAAGAAACCGGAGGAGGCGCAATCACGGTTAAAAGCGGTAAATATTTCCAGTTGAAAATTGCCGATGGTTCCGGGGATCTCGCTGCAAGGAAAAACGAATTTGCCGTGGATGATGTATATAAATATGAATACGTCATTGATGAACCGGCCACACTTCTTTACAAACGGCAAATTGCCAGTACGCCAATGGAACCGGAATTTCATTTTATCTATGTTCTTAAAACCGGGAACCGTACCATTGAAGTGGAAAATGTAAAGGACGGAGTTGATGAATTTCCGCAGAGGGCTGCTGAACGGATGCTCGATGTGATAAAAGCGACATCGGTAAAAAGCAGTTGAGAAAATCTTAGCTTTTTGATTCTGCGCCTGACCTGAACAACGGGAGATAACATTCTTCATGCAAGAATCATTTTTCGATACTCCCGTTAAATACCTGCCGGGAGTAGGACCTGTACGGGCTGATATACTGGAAAAAGAAGTCAATGTACGTACCTTCAGCGACCTGCTTCACTATTTTCCGTTCCGTTATGTTGACCGCACAAAAATTTACCGCATCAGTGAAATTGACCATTCCCTTCCGTTCATACAAATAACTGGTCATGTAACCCGAATTGATAAGGTCGGTAAAGGCAGGGGCGAACGGCTCATTGCGGAATTCTCCGATGGCACCGGCACCATAAAACTGGTATGGTTTAAAGGATTAAGGTGGATAATTTCTTCCCTGAAGCCAAATACCGAATACCTTGTTTTTGTCAAGCCGTCACTTTTCATGGGTCGGATAAATATTGCTCATCCTGAGATGGACATGGCGACCGATGAGAACATAAAATTTGCATCCGGACTCCAGGCCATCTATCCCATCACCGAAAAATTAACGGCAAAGGGACTTAACAGCAGGGGTATCGCCCGCCTTATTTATACGCTCCTGCAAATGGCGCAGGGAAAAATTTCTGAAAATCTTTCACCTGATCTTATCTCAAAATATAAACTGATCAACCGTGAGGATGCCCTCAATGACATTCACCGTCCATCCGACTCCGAAATTCTGAAAAAAGCAGAATTCCGCCTGAAGTTTGAAGAATTGTTTTTTATCCAGTTATCACTCCTCCAGTCCAAAATCATTCGCATCGAAAAAGTTAAAGGAATTCCATTTCCGGTGGTTGGAAATTATGTCAACCGTTTTTATAAGGAGATATTGCCGTTTCCTCTGACTGAATCGCAAAAGAAGGTGATAAAAGAAATCAGGAAGGACTTAGGTTCAAGAAAACAGATGAACCGCTTATTGCAGGGAGATGTGGGAAGCGGGAAAACCCTTGTGGCTTTAATGGCCATTCTTATTGCCCTTGATAACGGGTACCAGGCATGTATTATGGCGCCTACCGGAATACTGGCGAACCAGCATTTCAAAACCATTTCGGGGTACCTTGAAAAATTAGGTGTTGCAACTGCAAACCTCACCGGGTCTATTCACCGGAAAGAAAAAAATATTATTTATCAGAAACTCTCTTCCGGTGAGATCCGGGTTTGCATCGGAACTCATGCTTTGATACAGGATGAGGTAAAATTCAAAAATCTCGGCTTAGCCGTTATTGATGAGCAGCACAGGTTCGGAGTGGCGCAGCGGGCGATTCTCAGGAAAAAAAACAATCCCCCCCCTCATATATTGGTAATGACCGCAACTCCCATTCCGCGTACCCTTGCCATGACCGTTTACGGGGACATTGATGTATCGGTGATTGATGAAATGCCACCGGGACGGAAGCCGGTAAAAACATATCACCGCTATGATAACGGGCGCGTGCAGACATACAACTTTGTAACCGAACAGGTCAATAAAGGGAGGCAGGCATACGTGGTTTTTCCTATCATTGAAGAATCGGAAACTCTGGATTTCAAAAACCTGCTGGCGGGTTTCAATTTCCTCAAACAGATATTTCCCGATCCGACTTATACCACAGGGATGGCGCATGGACGAATGGAGGCGGGTGAACGGGATGATGCAATGCGGAAATTTACGGCAGGTGAAACACAGATACTTGTAGCGACAAATGTAATTGAAGTAGGCGTGGACATTCCGAACGCAACCGTTATGGTTATTGAAAGCGCTGAACGTTTCGGGTTATCCCAACTGCACCAGTTAAGAGGCAGGATTGGGAGAGGCGCTGAACAATCTTTTTGCATTCTTCTGACAGGAAAAAAACTTTCCAATGATACCATTGCACGGATAAACGTGATGTGCCGCACCAATGACGGCTTTGAAATTGCCGAACAGGATTTAAAATTGCGCGGACCCGGTGACCTTGAAGGGACGCAGCAAAGCGGTATTGCCGGATTGCGCATTGCCAACCTTGCAAAAGACGGACAGATCATTTCACTGGCGCGCGATGCTGCCATGGAACTTCTGAAAAAAGACCCGCACCTCAAACTACCTCAACATGGCGCTGTTGCAGTATACCTGAATGACATTCGCATTAAAAAAACCGATTGGGCCGGGGTGGGGTAGGAGAGAGAGGACAGGGAGAAGGAGACAGGGAACAGGAGACAGAATACAGGGAATAGAATATTATCCTTTAAACTCCCCAAATACCCTTCGCATCGCATCTGAAATTTCACCGAGGGTGCAATAGTTTTCACAGGCGGTCAGTATGAAGGGCATCATATTACCTCCCGAACGGGCGGTATTTTCAATATCCCGGAGGGATTTTTTCACCTTGTTGCCGTCACGGTTAGCACGGAGTTTAGATAATTTCCTGATTTGTTTTTTACGGATGGATTCATCAACCCTGAAAATAGTTCCGGTATTTTTTTCCTCTTCGGCATATTTATTGACACCGACAATAATTCTCTTTCCCTCTTCAATTTCGCGCTGGTATTCGTAAGCGGAGCCGCTTATCTCATTTTGGATATAACCCTGTTCGATCGCTGCTACCGAACCACCGAGTTTATCTATTCTGCTTAGATATTCCGATGCTTTCTTTTCCAGTTCTTCAGTAAGGTGTTCAATGTAATAACCGCCACCGGTGGGATCAACGGTATCGGGTGCACCGCTTTCATGCGCGATGATCTGCTGTGTGCGGAGAGCGATCAGCACCGCCTCTTCCGTGGGAAGCCCCATCGCTTCATCGTAACTGTTCGTGTGAAGCGATTGCGTACCGCCAAGTACAGCAGCAAGCGCCTGCATGGTTACCCGCACTATATTATTAAGCGGCTGTTGTGCCGTGAGCGTTGAACCTCCTGTCTGTGTGTGAAACCTCAGCATCTGCGCCCTTGGATCGGTCGCTCCCGCCTCCTTTATGATCTTCGCCCACATTCTTCTTGCCGCACGGAACTTGGCGATCTCCTCAAAAAAATTATTGTGCGCGTTGAAGAAAAATGAGAGGCGCTGGCCGAAAAGATTGATGTCAAGACCCCGGTCCATAGCGGATTTCACATATTCCTTCCCGTTTGCAAGAGTGAATGCGATTTCCTGCGCAGCCGTGCATCCCGCCTCGCGCATGTGATACCCCGAAATGGAAATTGTATTCCACCGCGGCACCTCATTACTGCAATATTCAATGATATCGCTGACAAGACGCATGGAAGGACGGGGGGGGTATATAAATGTACCCCGTGCCGCATACTCCTTTAAAATGTCATTCTGCACGGTTCCGGAAATTTTTTTCAGATCGGCTCCCTGTTTTTTTGCCAGTGCGATATAAAGGGCAAGCAATATGGCGGCAGTGGAATTGATGGTCATTGAGGTAGTGACACCCTCAAGCCGGATACCCTTAAACAATAGTTCTATATCCGCAAGAGAGTCAATAGCAACACCCGATTTACCTACTTCACCTTCGGCAAGCGAATGATCAGAGTCATAACCCATCTGGGTGGGAAGGTCAAACGCCACCGATAGTCCGGAAATTCCGTTTTTCAGCAGGTAATGGTACCGCTTATTGGATTCCTCCGGTGTGGAAAAGCCGGAATACTGGCGCATGGTCCAAAGCCGTGACCGGTACATATCCGGATGAATTCCTCTTGTAAAAGGAAAAACACCCGGTATTTCACTCAAAATTGAAATATTCTCTTTTGAATAAACCGGCTTTATTTCAATGCCTGAAGAGGTAGAAAAAAAACGTTTTGGTTCCATAGTTAGAATATTCAAATACGGTTTTCATGCAATAGGCAAGCAATAGGCATTCAGTAGGCATTAATAGGCATTCATTGTAATGATTCGTATATTCGTACAGTTTCGTTTTTCGTAGATTCTAAAACGTCTGCCTCACTTCTCTCTTCAGCGCATCAATGGCGATCTGCGTAGGGAGTTTATCAAGTTGTGCTGCCATTTCGAGGATCGCCCTGCTGAGGTCCAGGCCGGTTGCATCATCGCGGACACGGCCGGAAGCGAGATTGATAAGTTTCAACATTTCCTCTTTTGCATTCTTCACCATCACCCATGCGGCATCGGAAAGATATATCTGCTGCGAAATATTATGTTCATACTCCGCCCTGATGGTTTTCAGCAGTGATGCCTGGAGAGCCCTTGCGTCAAGACCATTGCGGGGCGTACGTTTTATCAGCGCCTCGGGTGAAATCCGTTCCAGGAAAATCACAGCGCGCTCATACGCCTGCAGCCGCAGCGGTACGACCAGATTCTGATTTTCCTTCCGCATTTCAAGGATGCGCACCTTGTGATCGTTTTCAAGAAATTTTTTTATGCTGTAATATGCGGTAAGGAATACAATTACAGCAGGAAGGATAAATTTAATTATTTCGAAAAAGGTATCCATAGAAAAAAAGAAATTAAGATAAAAAGATATTAAGATATTAGGATATTAGGATATTAATTTAGTGATTGGGATATGAACCATGTTAATCTCTTCCGCTATTTTTTTGTAAATATAGTGGTTTTTCAGGCGACAAAATCGCTTAATTTGCAATTCAATTGACGGTCGATGGGTACACTTGCAGGAAGGATGTCGCGTATTTCAGAACCCGAAACGCTCGCCATGGCGAGACGGAGCAGGGAACTTGCCGCAAAAGGACTGAAAGTCATCAACCTTACACTTGGCGAACCCGATTTTCCGACACCGGATGTTGTTAAAAAATCCGGAATGAATGCCATCCGTAATAACTATTCGTATTACTCCCCGGTAAACGGTTTCCTGGAACTGCGTGAGGTTATATGTAAAAAACTTGCACGGGAAAATGAACTTGAGTATTCTCCGAACCAGATTGTAATAACCACCGGTGCAAAGCAAGCGATCGCAAACGCCATACTGACCACTGTTGACCCCGGTGATGAAGTTATCCTCATAGCGCCTTATTGGGTTTCATCATCAACTCCCCATCCAATCCTTCCGGGACTGTTTATTCAGACAGTGAATTAGGCGAAATAGCGGAGATTTTAAGAAAACATGAGCGTATTTTCGTATTGTCCGATGAGATTTACGAACATATTATATATACCGGAAAACATCATTCAATAGCGCGTTATCCGTTTCTGAAAGAGAGGGTAATAGTGGTTAACGGGGTATCAAAAAGTTTCGCAATGACCGGTTGGCGGCTCGGTTATCTTGCCGCTACGGAAGAAATCGCAAAGGCATGTACCACATTGCAGGGACAATTTACATCCGGAACCTCCTCCATTAGCCAGCAGGCCGCAATAACTGCGATAGATAAGGGACTGGAATCAGCGCGCGCCATGTGCGATGAATTCAAAAAAAGAAGGGACCGGTGCATTGGTTTGCTGAATGATATCATGGGTATATCAACGGTTCTTCCGGAAGGTGCATTTTATTTTTTTCCGGATATTTCGTCTTATTTCGGAGCGACATACGGAAATACGACAATCAGGAATTCATCCGAAATGAGTTTATTTTTGCTCGGTGAAGGATTGGTATCAACGGTGCCGGGCGCTGCCTTCGGCTCACCGGAATGTATCCGTATTTCTTTTGCCGCATCAATGGAAAACCTTATGGAGGGAATTAAAAGGATAAAAGATACTTTGGGGAAACTGGTACTCTCCGAACGGGATAAAATTCCGCATATTGTCCCGTAGGGACAGGATATTGGTAGAAATGATGATAGACACTATCGGTTGTCCCGTAAGGGACAAAATATGTCATTCAAAGAATGAAACCCAAGCACAGATTAGATTTATGACAATATACATCTCAACACGGATGTATGTTCTGTCCCTGACGGGACAGGGTGTTCTTTTACGGTCATTTTTCTACCGGTATATTGTCCCTAACGGGACAAAAAGACGCTTTTTAAAAATGGGAAATTTAGCGATCAACAGTATAATCAATTCTGGGTGGTAACGGAAACAAAAATTAAATGAAAAAACAGAATATCGCTTCCCTTATTGATTCATTCTCCGGGCTGAAAGCGCTCATCATCGGGGATGTCATGGTTGACTCCTACCTGTGGGGTAATGTGGAACGGATTTCCCCGGAGGCGCCTGTGCCCATTGTTGCGGTAACCCGCAGGGAAAACCGGCCCGGGGGGGCTGCCAATGTGGCTCTGAATGTAAAATCGCTTGGAGCAATTCCGGTTATTTGTTCTTGTATCGGAGATGATGCAGCCGGCAGGGAATTCCTTGACCTTTTATCAAGGGAAAATATTCCTGCTGAAGGTATGGTAGTTTCAAAAAACCGGACTACAACGGTTAAAAGCCGCATCATCGGCAATAATCACCAGATGATCCGGATTGATGAAGAAGTAATTAAGGAATTAACAAAAAGTGAAAGAAACGTACTGCTTTTGAAAATCAAAGAACTTGCCGTAAAATATGATGCGGATGTAATCATTTTTGAGGATTATGATAAGGGAGTGATCACAGGTGAACTGATAGAAGAGGTGGTTGCATTTGCAAAAAACGCAGGTATTCCCATAACGGCAGACCCGAAAAAGAAGAATTTTCTGCACTATAAAGGAGTCACTTTATTTAAACCGAACCTGAAGGAATTACGCGAAGGGTTGAAAATTGACCTGGAAAGGCCTGATCGCAGGGAATTGGATAATGCTGCCGGTGAACTCCGTAAATCACTGGCCATTGATACTGTATTGATCACCTTGTCGGAGCATGGCATTTATATTAACAACGGAAAAGTGAAAAAAATAATTCCGGCACATTTACGCAATATTGCTGATGTTTCTGGAGCAGGCGATACGGTAATCAGCGTTGCTTCCATGTGCCTTGCGCTTAAATTGCCGCCTGAACAGATTGCCGTAATTTCAAATATTGCTGGCGGCCAGGTGTGTGAAAAGGTGGGAGTGGCGCCTGTGGATAAGAAGCAACTGGTGGAAGAATTGCTTGCAGCGAATAGTAATTCACAACGACATAAATAATTGTGCAAACAATAAAACAGTGTAATTAATCAAATAATGGAGGAATTAGGATATAATGCGAATATACGAATGAATACTAATGATGCGAATACACGGCAATTTTATTCGTATCATTAGTATTGTGGAATTTATTTTTTGAATAAATTTTCCTATTCGCATTTTAAAATTTATAATGAATTATTTAGGACTGTAAGTATCATATGATCTCCTGGCATCAAATAAAAGAAAAGATCAATCTTGCCATTTATGACAGCAAGGAGAAGGTCTTATTTTGGATGCGCATTGGCAGTTTGGCCGCATCTGTTGCTGCGATAGGAACACTCATCTATTATTATGGATTTCCTACTACTCCTGAAATCCGCAGGCCGCTCCTGGTGATCATACAGTTCAGTTTTGTGTTTTATATATTTCATTACGCATTAAGGGTTTTGTATGATTTCAACCCGCGCGCTTATATTAAAGATACCTGGTTTGAAGCATTGATGATGGTGTTGATTCTTATTGAAGGAATAAATTATAATTTTTATGGCGTTCTTATCATTCAGAAAATTTTCTTTGCTTTTGGAATACCTTATATTGAGCATTTAACCGCCATCTTCATACAGGTTTACCTGCTGGTTACGGTTGGCATTCAATTAGGAACACCTGCATCAATTTTGCCTAATATTAAATTCCAACCGCATACAATTTTTATTTTATCGTTTTTTTTTCTGATTACAGCCGGAACATTGCTCCTGTTGCTTCCTGAAATGACCAATATTGAGGGTAGTATGCCTTTAATCGATGCTTTGTTTATGTCCGCAAGCGCAACCTGTGTAACCGGACTGCAGACCGTTGATACGGCCACTTATTTTACTTTTAAGGGACAGTTTGTCCTTATGATACTCATGCAGTTGGGTGGATTAAATATTATATCCTTCGGAATTTTCTTTGCCATATTTCTGCACCTTGGTGTTGGTGTCAGGCAGGAGATGCTGGATACCTACGTTGGCTCCGACTCAATACTGAAATCGCGGGGAATTCTGAGGCAGATTTTATTGACCTGCCTTTTTATTGAAATGGCGGGCACCTGTCTGTTGTATATGGCTTGGCCTGAGAATATTTCTTTTACTACAAACGGACAAAGATTTTTCTTTTCCCTGTTTCACTCCATTGCTGCATTTAACAATGGCGGATTATCTGTTTTTTCCGGTAATCTTTATGATCCGTTGGTACGCAATGCTTACCCGGTACACATCGTTATTGCCGCTCTCATTTTTATGGGAGCGCTGGGCATTCCGGCAATTTTTGATCTTTTCAGTTTACGCGCCATTAAGGAAAAGCGGCAGAAACCATGGAAAAGAATTCAACCCTCCACGGTGATTGCCCTTTATGGGAGTTTGGTACTGATTATTTTTGGCACCATTATTTTTTACCTGCTTGAACGTGACAACAGCATGGTCGTTCATTCATCAGGCGGAAAGATAATTTCATCCCTGTTCCAGTCAATTACACCCCGCACTGCGGGATTTAATACAGTTGATTTTGCGCTTGTAACCCCACCGGCATTACTGCTGATCATCGGTTTAATGCTGATTGGCGGCTCCAGCGGATCGACAACCGGTGGAATAAAAACATCTACCTTTGTCATCCTTTTGCTCTCTGTCTATGGTATTATAAAAGGGAAGAAAAATCTTGAATTCGGAAAACGGACAATTTCCTATGAAATGCTGGATACGGCTTATGCAATTTTCCTTTTTGCCATACTCATTATTTTTCTTTCAACTTTTATTCTGACCATCCTCCAACCGCAGTTTAACGTCCTTCAAATTGTCTTTGAGGTGGTTTCCGCATTCAATACGGTTGGACTTTCAACCGGAATTACACCCTATTTGTCAACTGCGGGTAAAACGGTGATTATTCTGACCATGTTTTTAGGAAGAGTGGGAATACTTACCATCTTCTTCGCTATGGCCAAGCGCGTGATCAGCACCGACTACAAATACCCGAAAACGAATTTCATGGTAGGGTAATCAACGAAAAACGAAACTTTATGCTGACGCTTAGGTCAGCATGGTGATTGTAACATCATCACGAAATTACGAAAAGAATCTCTGTATTTCTTTCGTATTTTTCGTATGAATTCGTTTTTCGCAGATTACTTCAGCATTGCCTCAATAATATCAAACTTGGTAATAATATGGAAAGCGCCAGAACTGTCTTTTACAAGCACAGCCCCGTTATCTTTTCCTATCTGAACTGATATTTCTTCAAGGGTAGCGCCCGGGGTCAGAACAGCAAACGGTTTTTCCATTATTTTTTCTATCCTGTCGGTTTTAAGGGAAGGGTCTTTGATTATCCCTGAATAAATCCCGGTTTCGGAAATGCTTCCCACCACATTTCCGTTATTCATCACGGGCATTTGGGATATATCGCTTTCGGTGATGATATGAAGCGCCTTCTCAATTTTATCATTGACGTCAACAGATATCAGTTCCCTGCGCCCATGGGATTCAATGATGACCGCTGCAGTAAGCCGGGGCTTTTCAAGGAATCCCCGATCGCGCATCCATTCGTCATTGAAAATTTTTGCCAGGTAACGTGAACCGTGATCCGGAAAGATCACTACAACCACCTCTCCCGCCTTAAACTTATTTGATAATTGCAACACCCCGGCCATTGCCATTCCTGCAGAAAACCCGGCCCAGATACCTTCTTTCTTTACAAGTTCCCTTGTAAAAATGGCTGAATCGCGGTCACGTACCTGTTCGATATAATCAATAATATTAAAATTTACATTCTGCGGCAGGAAGTCCTCACCAACCCCTTCAACAAGGTAAGGATAAATTTCATTCTTATCAAAAATTCCCGTTTCTTTATACTTCTTTAAAACCGATCCGTAAGGATCAATACCCCAGATTTTTATTGCCGGGTTCTTTTCCTTCAGGAATTTTGCTGTGCCGCATAACGTTCCACCGGTTCCGATTCCGGCAACGAAATGGGAAACCCTGCCACCGGTCTGTTCCCAGATTTCAGGCCCCGTTGTTTCATAATGCGCGGTTGAATTCAACAGGTTATCATATTGGTTAAAGAGTATGCAATTCGGAATTTCCTGCGCCAGCCGTTTGGCAGTGGATGTATAGGAACGCGGGTCATCGGCATCAACGTTGGTAGGGCAAACTATCACTTCAGCGCCAAAGGCGCGCATGGCATCAATCTTTTCCTTGGACTGTTTGTCGTTAATGGTAAAAATGCATTTGTATCCTTTCAGTACGGAAACAAGGGCAAGCCCCATCCCCGTATTTCCGGAGGTACATTCAACAATGGTCCCCCCCGGCTTGAGTTTACCGGTTCTTTCCGCATCTTCGATCATTTTTAGCGCTATCCGGTCTTTGACCGAATTTCCCGGATTAAAGAATTCTACCTTGGCATATACTTCGGCTTTTATGCCTTTCACTATATTATTTAAACGCACCAGGGGTGTTTTGCCGATGGTATCAAGAATATTGCCGTAGTTTTTCATGTAAAAGAATGTTTTCTGATTTGATGAATGGTTGCAAAAATATAATCTAATGGGTATCTCATAGAAATAAATCTGCCTGATTATTGTCAACCGAACCGCAATGCTTTTACCGGTGAAAGGCGTGAAATGATATAAGCCGGTGCAATAAGCATGATCATGCACAGAAAAAATGTACCGGTATTCAATATAAGAATATGAACCGGGTCAATATGTACCGGCACTGCCGACACATAGTAAGATGCCTGGTCAAGATGGATGAGGTTAAATTGTTTCTGGATAAAACATAGCCCGATCCCAATGATGTTACCTGAAAGTATTCCCGTACCCATAAGCCATCCGCCTTTTAACAGGAATACGGTTCCGATCATCTTATCACCTGCACCCAATGCTTTCAGGATGCCGATCATCCGGGTGCGCTCAAGGATTAGGATAAGAAGAGCGGATATCATATTCATACCGGTAACGAGCAGCATAAGGGCTATGATGATTACAACATTGGTATCCTGCAGTTCCAGCCAGCCGAAGATTTGCGGGTAGAGGTCAACGATGGATGCGCATTGCATATCAAACGGAATTTCCGCACTTACTTTACCGTGAATTTTCCATAACTCCGTAAAATCATTCACGAGAATTTCAAATCCCCCGACCTGTTCATCTGACCAGCCGTTCAATTTCTGAATATGAGCGATGTCGCACAGGGCGAACAGTTTATCAAATTCCTCAAAACCGGTTTCGTACAGCCCGCTGACGGTGAATTTCCTGGCGCGGGGGGGGTTTTGTATGAAGAACATTGCGATTTTGTCTCCGGGCTTAAGATTCAACCGTTTTGCAGTGTACCGTGAAAGAATGATATCATCTGACCGCACGGAATCATTGACCCTGAAAGATTTGCCGGCAATTATATTGTTATCAAAAAAATTCCAGTCAAAATCGCTGCCGGTACCTTTCAGGATGATGCCTTCAATTTCATTTTCCGTTTTGATTATACCTGCTTTTGTAGCGAATACCTGTACATGGCGCACACCTTCCGGCAGGTTGCGATTTGAATAGAACGGTTGCATTTTTCCGACCGGTTTCTGTTCATAAGATCCGTCAGCCGAAAAGGCAGTGATCTGTATATGCGACCCGAACCCGATGACTTTTTCACGTATTTCTTTTTTAAAACCGGATAAGACGGCAAGTGCAGTGATCATCACTGCAGTGCCAAGGGCAACGCTTGCCGTTGCAATGCGGATGATGGGCCGCGTTCCCACTATTGCCGAACCTGGATAAGAACGCGACAGTGAAGTGATGCGTTTTGCTATGAAAAATGCAAAGTTCAAGAAGGCGGGAATAATTATTAGATGCTAAAATACACAATAGACGATTATCCTGTTAAGAACAGATATTATGGGTGTATCCCAAAAATCACTTTTATCGCCCCACCGTGTGATACCCCTCCGGGTGCCCAAGCATGCCGACCTTTTCCAATGGAGGTCTCCATCGTGAAAAGAGGGTGGAGAAACGAGTCAATTCCAATAAACATGGCACACTTGAAAGGACTCACAAATCAGCGAAGGACTGAACGTTAGGATGCTTCCAATTCGGATGTGGAGGTTCACAAGGTTCGCCCTTGCCGGTACATCCTTAACCGAAGCAGGGCTATATGCCTCAACCTAACGAACCCCTGCCTGCTCTGACGGAGTCCGATACTCGTCAGAGTCATCGGACCGGCAGGCAGGGCTGTATGCGAGACCCGCATGTACAGTGGCTATGCCTTCATTGCATTTCGGCAGGTAAATGTGAGAGGCATACCCCGCTTGATAATTCAGGCGGGGCTGCCTAATCGATTATGCAATGTGCTTTTTATATTTTAAGAGATTTTGGATTTTGTCTGTTGTCAAATAGGGTTATTATAAAAATTCGTTCACTGTCAAATTTGTAATAAATGCTAGTCTGCTTACTTAACACGCACCTTCGTACGTTTTTTCTTTTTTTAGTCAACATAAATAGCCGTGGATTTTGTGATATGAGATTGATTATCTTTTCAAGTCGTTGGAAAAATTTCTTTAACTCCCTTTCAGTCCACTTTTCTTCAAAATAATCAATAATTTGGGAAAGGTTATCCCTTGCTTCATTGCTCCAGACAATCTTATAGCCATTTTTCATATTTTTTTCTTATGTCCGAATGTAATGTAACTTTTTCTTTTTCGATGTCTAATAGTCCTCTGTCAATAGACATTTTTTCTGTTTCGGAAATTGTGTCCCACCAATCCTTTGTCAATGATGGATTAGTCATAAGGTACTTTATTTTTTCAATAATCGCTTGGTCTTGAAGTCCGACAAGCCATTCAATTAAATTTAACTTTTCTGTCTGTATATTCATAGTAAATTGTTTTTGCAAATTTATGAATTTTTTGATGTGGTCGCTGTTAATTTATTGCATAACGGTTTGCAGATTTGCGATGGGCGGGCTTTTCAGCACAAATGTTGATGCGGAGCACAGAACTTTCGGCTACCACAAAACTGTCTGCGGAGAACGAAACCCCGCCTATTGCAAATCTGCTGTGTGTGCCCCGAATGGCAAATATAGTTCTTTGAATGACAAAGAAATCCCAGAGGGTGAAAGTCCCTTATGCGCTCCGATATACCGGAGAAGCATTAGCAAGCCGCAAGGGTGATAACAGTAATGTTATATCTGAAGTAAGTGGGACTGCAAACGCCTGTACTGACCCCGGTAGGCTTCGCTACGGGGCAGGCGAACAGAAACTGCATACAGAGGCATGGTTGAACGCCTGCCTGCCGGTAGGCAGGGATTAGGTAGCACAGCTTATCGAAGTCCAAAGAGTATCCCGATAACTATCGGGATTCAGTCATGTAGATGCAGCAGCGATAGGCGAAAGGGAACTTGCCTTACCGGGGGAGGTCTCCATCGTGCAAAGAGGGTGGAGAAGTCAGCAGACCTGCCTGCCGGCAGGCAGGGGTCATAGTAGTTGGAGAAACGAGCTTCGGAAAACCGGAGAGGTCTCACGAACCAGCGAAGGACTGAACGTTAAGATGTTCCAAATGCTGCATGGAGGTTCATTCGTCAGCGGACGGGTGCCAGCCATGCGTTAAGCGGAACAGGGAAACAAAGTAGTACAAGATGATTGAGAGAGTAATCAACCGCAGAAACATGCAACGGGCATGCAAACAGGTTATGACGAACAAAGGTTCGGCAGGCGTGGATGGCATGACCGTACATGAACTATCGGCACACCTTCGTAAAAACAGGGACACGATAGCCACTGCACTGTGCAACGGTAAATACCTTCCTCAACCCATCTTGGGGGTAGAAATACCCAAGAGTAACGGGGGGGGGCGTCTATTAGGCGTTCCCACCGTAACCGACCGTCTGTTACAACAAGCGGTGAGTCAGACAATAGGATTGCAGTTTGAGATGGAGTTCAAAGAAGAGAGTTACGGCTTCCGCCCAAACCGCAATGCACTTCAAGCCGTACAGCAAGCGCAAAAAAATATCAATGAGGGATATGATCACATAGTGGACATAGACCTGCAAAACTTCTTTGACGAAGTTGACCATTGTATTATTATGCAACTGCTGTACCGGAAGGTAAAATGCCCTATCACCTTACGCCTTATCCGCAAATGGTTGAGAACGCCCATACTCATAAACGGGAAACTCACTAAACGCAGAAAAGGCGTACCACAAGGAAGCCCACTAAGTCCATTACTTTCTAACATCATGCTGCATGAATTAGACAAGGAGATGGAAAAGCAGGGATTGCGCTATGTCCGTTATGCCGATGACTTCAGTATTTATACAAAAAGTCAGAGCACAGCCCGTAAGGTGGGAAACAACATCTATTTGTTTTTGAAAGACAAATTAAAGTTGTCCATCAACCGGAAGAAAAGCGGAATACGCAAACCGGTGCAGTTCACAATACTCGGGTTTCAATTTGTACCTACGTATGTGAAAGGAGAAAAAGGCAAATACCAATTGGTTGCATCGGAGAAAAGCTGGAAGAATCTCAAACAAAACCTGAAAACCATTACAAGGAAAACCACGCCTAAAACCTTTGGCGAGCGTGTAAAACAACTGAATGAAGTTCAGAGAGGATGGGTGAATTATTTCCGCATAGGAAGTATTTACGGCAAACTCAAAGCGCTTGATAGTTGGGTTCGCAATCGTTTAAGGTGCTGCATCTGGCATCAATGGAAGAAACCCGAACGGAAAAGGAAAAACCTGATTCGCTTGGGAGTTCCGCAAGGTCAGGCAATGGCGTGGAGTAGAACACGAATGGGCAGATGGGCAGTAGCTCAAAGCCCTATACTGTTAACTACTATCACTTTGAAACGGTTAATGAAAAGAGGTTACCAATCTATGCTTGACTACTACGTACAAGTAGCCCCACAACTTAACGAACCCCTGCCTGCCGGCAGGCAGGGCTGTATGCGAGACCCGCACGTACAGTGGTGTGAGAGCCCCCCCCCGTCATGTTCTATTGGCGGGGCGGGCTACTCGATTA
>JACPRZ010000047.1 GCA_016193485.1 Bacteroidota bacterium
GTCAGCAAATTATTCCTGTATCCTAATATACTCATTATACTCTGCACCATACCCAGAACGCCAAGATGGAACGAGAAATATTCCTTTTTAACCGGATTAAGGTTTAGCAATTGCAAAATCTGCATTAGAACCGGTTCGGAGAAATGGGAAATATGCCTTGGTATGTCAAGGTGCATCCACTTTTCCATTGTCCAACGTGCCTGCCAACTTGCGAAATTGGGTACTTCAATGAGAAGGATACCGTTTTTATTAAGATTGCCGGATACCAGTTCCCTGAGCAATTCAACCGGAGCCGGCAAATGCTCCAATACATGGAAAAGGGTTATTACATCATAGGAGCCGGTTCCGATTTTCCCGGATGAATAATTTTCCGTAAAGACGGTAAGGTCAAAAATATTCCTGGCATATTCAGCGCGCGGAAGAGATGTTTCTACTCCTGTTGAAGACCAACCCTGATTTTTTGCAAACCAGAGGAAGTTACCTTTTCCGCATCCGAAATCAAGAAGCGATTCCGAACCCTGACGGATCTCCGATATTTTTTTAAGTATTCCTGTATATTCAAATGAAAGCAGACGGAAGAATAGCGATTTCCGGAAATCGGCAACCTTGTAGTCATCGTCCTCATAAAAGGTTGATAAGTCAATATGATCGGGAATCAGCGTAAAATGATGTGAACAGGTACCGCAGGTTACTAACCTGAAAGATTGTTTATTACCGGTATTCGCGGTAAAAAAGTCATTAAATTGATGAGAACCGCAAACGGGGCAGGAGGGAGGCATACTTAATTAGTTACTCGTTGGATTATTGTCATTAAGGTCCGGTAGTGTTTTTCAGGGGAATGAAATTCGTCAATAAATGACCGCGCATTATCACCCATTTTGCGCGTGAGTTCCGCATTGTTGAGCATTTGTTTTATTTTCCGGGCGAGATCCGGTACATCATTGGTCCGGTATAGAAGTCCGCTGTTTCCATCGGTGACCATTTCCGGGAAACTACCATGATCCGGTGCTATTACAGGTGTTCCGCATGCCATACTTTCAAGAACCGCATTCGGCAGGTTCTCGTACCAGAGGGAGGTGTTCACTGAAAATGCTGATTCGGATAAGAGTTTCATTAACCCCTGTTTATTTAAGTTCCCGGCAAATTCGATGCCGGTTAAGCGGTTCTGGCGGATATAATCCAGCAATGCATCGCGGTACGCTTCATCGCTGTTACCGGCTATTTTCAGAGTAATGGAATTTTCACCCTCTTGTGATAATATTTTTATTGCTTCAAGGAGATGATGAACTCCTTTAATGAATTCAATCCTGCCTGAATAGATGATTTGACGTGTTTTTTTTGATGAACCTGATTTTTCCGGGGGAAAAACAAATGACGGCAGGTGAACAAATCTATTTTCGTCCCATCCTCCCTCCGCCATTTTCCTTATCAGGAACCTGCTGGGAGAAACAAAATATTTAACCAGGTCAAAATATTTTTTTCTTTTATGGTACAGTGTTGCAAAGTAATTCACTGCCGATGCAGGCAAAGAACCATGCACGCACCTGTATCTTACGCTGTTTACAAGATTACCCCTGATACAAAGTTCGCAAAAAGAGCCGTTACGGAACAAATTTGATCCCGGGCATATCAACCCGAAATCGGATAACCTGACGATAAACGGAAGTTTATTTTTACTCAACGCGACCAGCACGGAAGGGGAAAGTTTTCTAAGGTACAATAACACGATCGCAAAATCGGGTTTTGTATCTTTAATCAGGCGATCAAGGTTATTTTCCACCTCTGCTGAATAAAAATTTCTTTCGAGAGTCCGTTTAAAACTTTTAATCGTCCATTTCTGTTCCTTATAATAGACCGATCTGTCGGATGACAGGGGTTTGACAAAATATTGACGGTAGGGGGTAGGTTCATTGGATGGATAATCCACCGAGAATGGAATGGCTTCGTGATGATTTAATTCGAGCAGTTGTTTCAGGTTGAAGAGATATCTTTCGGGACCGCCTATGTATTGATAGCGGATATTGATAAGAAGAATTTTCACGTAAACAGGATCAGTTGATGGATTGCAGTCAAAACCAGGGGATTAACGGTTGAATACCGGTTCCTCTTCAGTTACCAGCCACTCTATGAATTTTTCAATTCCTTTTTCAATCGGGGTAATCGGGTCATACTGAAGTAAGCGCCTTGCTTTGGAGATATCGGCATTTGTTATTTCAACATCACCCGGCTGTTGCGGTTGCCGGTCAATTATTGCTTTTTTACCTGTACTTTTTTCAAGCAGGCGTATCAATTCAGACAGTGAAACGGTCCGGGATTCGCCAAGGTTGATGATTTCATAACCTTTCAGGTTGCGTACGGCTCCGGCCAGACCCCGGACAATGTCACCAATATATGTGTAATCCCTCCGTGATGAACCATCCCCATACAGGGTGATTGGTTTATTATCCATAATATTCCGCGCAAAATTATGTATTGCCATTTCCGGCCTCTGCCTGGGCCCGTAAACCGTAAAAAACCGCAGGCAGAAAATATCAAAACCGCACAGGTGATGGTAGGTATGGCACAGCAGTTCGCATGCTTTTTTTGAAGCCGCATAAGGTGAAATGGGAAAATCAACCGGATCGCTTTCCGAAAACGGGATTTTTTTATTGTTACCGTACACAGAGGAAGAAGATGCAAAGATCATTTTTGTGATACCGGTATTTTTCATTGATTCGAGCAGGGTGAGAGTGCCGTTCACATTTACATCATAATAAAGTCGGGGATTTGTAAGGGAAGGGCGAACCCCGGTTCTGGCAGCAATGTGGATGACCTGATCGAACTTGTTTTTGGAAAACAATCGGGAAACATCCGCTTCATTCCGGATGTCACCTTCAACCAGTTGGAAATTTTTATGATTTTGCACCTTACCGGTGTTTTGCCGTTTAATCCGCGGGGAATAATAATTATCGAAGTTATCAATACCGGTTACCCGATATCCTTCGGATAAAAGATGTTCGGTAATATGGGAACCGATAAACCCTGCGCAACCGGTGACAAGGAAATTCATTTATGAAAGGGATTTTTGAATTTGCATATCCTGCAACATCAACCTGAATGCAATGGCTCCAAGCCCGGCATACATCATGATGAATTGAAGTTGTTCCGGAATGGAGAGGGCAAAACTTTCAACAAAAATAGTAATAATGGTCAATGTAATGATGAATGCCATTGATTTTTTTTCACCGGATGCCGAAGAAAGATATTTCAACGATTTAATTGCGGGAAAGAACCAGAGCCATATATAAAGGAACGCTGCTATAAATCCCATTTCCCCTATTATATGCGACCAATAGGTATCGAAAAGAAAATTCTCCTTTTTGCTCCTTACGGCATCCGGACCTAAACCGTAAACGTTGTGCAGGTTATATTTATAGTATACGGGACTGTAATGTTTTCCAACCGGATAACTGCCGAAGGTGCCCTGCCCTGAACCGAACGGAAAATGATCCCAGGCGATTTTAAAACCGGCAATATAAAGTGCGATGCGCGGGGTTTGTTCAGAATGGGATCCGAAATAAAGTTTGTATTTGTATTGGATCTGGCTGACAAACGGTTTACCCAGAATGACAAGTAATAAAACAAGTACAATGCCGGAAACGTACAATATTCTCCTGCGGGTCCGGCCGTCAAAACAAATTATGGTAAAAAATGAAAATATGATCAGTGATGCTGCTACGGCTTTCATAAAAAGGAGAAGGCAAATGGTGATAAACGAAAATGCTGCTAAAAGCAAATACCTGTATTTTCTCCTGATCATAAACATTCCGAGGCATAGAATAATATTGATATTAAGAAGTGTTGCAGCCATTCCCGCGTCTTTTAACAGGGTACTGACTCCCCGTAAGAAAAAAGAAGTGTAATGACCGCTTATGAAAATTCTTTCCAGATAGGCCAACACTGCGATTGTTGCAAGAAAATAAATGATGAGATCCGCAACCAGGTAAAAATCCCGCTTCTCAATTCTGAGATTATAAAAAAGAATGAAATTGGCAGCAAACAGGAATGAAAAGAATGCGCCCTGGACATATCGGATCAACGGCACACTGGCAAAAAAGTAATTCAGGAAACAAAACAGCGCGAGGAAAAGAAGAAGAATAAAATAGGTTTTTTTAACGGAAATATTCCGGACGAAAAATTTAATATTTATCAGAGCAAGAAAGGCGGTGAAAACAAACCACATTACATATTCAAACCCGGTAATTTTCAGATGAAAGAGCGCCATCATCTTTGCCGAGAGCACAAAGCCAATAAACATGACAACAAAAATGATTGTATTGATACGGCTTATTTTAACCATCTGATGTATGATTAATTTTTCCCGTAATTTTCCATCCACGATTTGAACGTGAAGAGCATCCAGATAAAATTTCCCAGGTCGGCTTGTCCTTTTTTATTGGCGCTGAGTATTTCCTTAATAATTTTGCCGTTCAGCCCGAAATCATTCTGGTATAACGAATTCAGACGTTCATCAAATTTTCTATCCTTAAACCAGTCGTGCATGGGTACGGTAAATCCTTTTTTAGGCCCGCGCAGGATTGTTCCCGGAAGTTTTTTTCCAATCGTATTCCTCAACACGCTTTTACGCTCGTACCCCTCCATTTTGATATTTTTTGACACCATCATCATATATTCAACAAGCCGGTGGTCAAGAAATGGTATACGTGTTTCCAGTGAATAAGCCATGCTCATGCGGTCAACTTTAACGAGGAAGTCATCCGGCAGCAAAACCTTCAACTGGAAAAGCATTAATTTATAAAATGAATCATTAACGGGATACTTCCCGTAAAAGTCGTTTATAAAATCAGCGAGTTTTACCTGCTTTCCAAGACCTGCCGTCAGTTCTTCTATCAGGTGAGGAATGTACCATGATGACTTCATCAGAAGGCGCTTCTGATAGGGCTGGGCGGCATAGTGGAGCACCCGTACTGCACGGTTCAGTTTATAGCGCAGGGTCCCGGTGAAGGCATTGCCGAAGATGGCGATAAGTTCAGGTAAGAAATTTTTTACGGGTGAAGGGATATTCCGGTATTGCCGGGCGAATTTTTCCACCTGGTAAGCATTGTACCCCGACAGAACTTCATCGCCCCCGTCACCGGTGAGTACCATTTTTACTTCACGCGAAGCGATTTTAGATACATAGCCGGTAGGAATAGCCGAAGAGTCACCGAACGGCTCATCATAATGATGAAGGATGCGATTCAACGCATCGTCAAAACGGTCGGGTTCCACCACGAACTCCGAATGGCGGGTATTAAACTTCACCGCTACATCCCGCGCGAGTTTCCGTTCGTCAAATTCCCTGCTCCGGAAACCTATGGTGAAAGTGCGTACCGGGACAGTACTTATTTCGGACATCAGTGCAACGACCGAGGATGAATCAAGTCCTCCGCTCAGAAAAGCACCGAATGGAACATCACTGCGCATCCGTATCATCACTGCATCGCGGAGAATATTTTCAAAGTTCTCATACACCTTTTTTTTATCAGAAACCATCTCCTCTTCGGCAAGAGGGGGGACATCCCAATAGGGATATTCGGTAAAAGAGTTTTCCTTTACCAGGAGATAGTGGCCTTGTTTTAGTTTGGAAATATTTTTGAAAAAGGAAAATGGAGCGGGCACATAACCGAGGCATAAATAGAGTTCGCTTAAACTCAGATCAGGGCGAGGTGGTATCCCATAGGCGAGGATGGCTTTGATTTCGGAACCAAAAATAAAAGTGTTGTCATATACCGTATAGTAGAGGGGTTTTTCGCCCAGGCGGTCACGCGAAATAAAAAGTTGTTTTTTACGGTCATCCCAGATGGTGAATGCCCACATGCCGTTGAGTTTGTTCTGGCAATCGGTTCCCCATTTTTCGTATGCGCGCAATATAACTTCTGTGTCGGAATTTGTTTTGAAAACGCATCCCGTTTTTTTCAGTTCTTCTCTTAATTCAATGTAATTGTAAATTTCTCCATTGTAAATTATTGTAATGGATTTATCTTCATTGAAGAGTGGTTGGTCACCGGTTTCAAGGTCAATGATGGTAAGGCGTCTGTGGCCTAATCCCAGGTTTTCTTTAATGTAATATCCTTCGCCATCCGGTCCCCGGTGAGTAAGGGTTGCCGTCATCTTCCGGACGATACCTTCATCAGCGGGACGCGAACCATCATAATGAAATATACCGGTTATGCCGCACATACCTTAGAGATAAAGTGCAAAGATAGAAGATGGAAATTAAAGGGATCAATGAAACAGAATTCTGAATTTACTTCTGATAAAATCCTTTTCATGGTTTGAGAGCCGGGACACCGCGAAGATAAGGTATGCACCGGTAATAAGCGGCAATTTTATTCCGGCATCAGCCCAAACATTGTCGCAGATGGAAAAGGAAGCCACTGTAATTAACACAGAAAGTATGGCTATTTGAAGAATATCTCTATTTACAGAAAAATCGATTTTGTAATATTTCCGCGAAAAAAGATATCCAGTGGTAACAAGGGCGATATTTCCGCATAAAAATCCGGTCACTGCACCGTATTCTTTAAATTGAGGAATCAGAAGGAGGTTAAACAACCCGTTCACCGTGATTCCTATGGCCATCGCAAGCAGATTAAATCCTATTTTTTTTGAATAAAAAATACCGAGGGAAGCGAAGGAATATAATCCGTAAACGATTGCGCCCAACACAAGAAAGGAGAGGTATTTTTCCGTTCCGAGATATTCCGCTGTCCCCAGTATCAGCACCAGGGGTTTCCCGAGTGAACAAATAACAAGCCCTATGACACCGGCCGCCATAATGTAATAACTCTGAAAACGTGAAAAAGTGGGGGGGGCGTCATCATTGTTCCAGACGGAAAAAGCGAATGGGCCAAATGCTGTCTGGAACGCGGTAACGGCCATTACCATGATCATACTCATTTTCTGACAAAGCGAGTAGATGCCCAGTTGATCCCCGCTTAAATACCGCACAAGAAATATCCTGTCAAGAGAAGGAGCGAGATTTGAAATCACGAAGACCAGCATCATCGGGAAACCGAAAGATGTTAATTTCAGAAGCAGCGATTTATCAACGGCAACCACCAGGTAATTTCTGCACCACCACAACCCCAGAAAAGTAAATACCCATACTGCAATGCACTGGATAAGCAATACATTATTAAGATTAATTTTTTCGAATGTATAGCAAACAACAAGCAGGAGTAGATTTAAACCTGCCGATCCGATGGAAATAATCAGAAACCGCGATCTCTGAAATGTCCATTTAAACCAGTTCTGGAAATACTGGACCAGCACCAGTGCAGGGATTGAAGCCACGATGATATAAAGTGATAGGTGATGATTGTAACCGACTCCAACTATTTTAGCAAGAAGACCAGGGAAGAAAAATCCGCTGGCACAGAGCGTGAAAATCAGTGTGACCTGGATAATAAATCCATGTCCGAAAATTTTTTCACGGTTAGGGCTGTTCGCGTCATCATAATAATAGCGTGCTGCTGCTGAATCCATTCCGAATATTGCCACAGCGACCATAAGGGATCCGGCAATCATGAGCAGGTTCCAGATTCCGAATTCAGAGGAGGTCAACTGCCGCACCATGACCGGCAGCGTTATGAAGGCAATAAATTTTGAAACGGCATTGGCTATGCCGTAAAGAGCGGTATCTTTAAGAAGGAATTTGAGACGTTCTTTCAACATTCAGCGGACTTCCCGGTTTTTCACCGTTTTTTTTTTCATCGAGGATTTCATTCAGTACATTTATGTACAAATCTATGGTATTTTCCCATCCGTTATATTTTTTTACATATTCATAACCCCTTCTGCCAAGTTCTTTTCTACCGGAATCACCCATCTCCAGCGATTCAATTAGCCGTTTGTAAATTTCATCTTCGGTAAAAGCCGAAAGGATAGGGGGGAATTCATTTTCATAAAAATCCTCGTCTGAAAATGCCGTGATGAGCGGTTTTCCGGCAGAAAGCGCTTCAATGCTTCCGGAACCGAATGGCATTCTCGGTTTTTCCTTATCCTCAGGATATTTAAGGTACCACTTGTCATGCCAGAATTGGTCCACCACTACTACATTATCCAATGAAATATATCCCCTTATTCCGTCCTTATTCATCTCTTTAACCCATTCCACATACGATTCAATATTCAATTCTGAAATAAGCCGCATGCTTGCTTCAACATCATGACCCTTTTGAATGGTTACAAGCAGGGCGTTAGGTTTCTTTTCTTTTACCAGCCGGGCATAAGCGCGGAAAAACTTATCGTTTCCTTTCGGATCATTCCAGACCGATCGCCAGGAGTGTCTGGCAATCATGAAATAAATTACATCGAACCGCTTGTATTTTTCTTTCAGGAATAAATTCCGTTTGGCTGCATATTTTTCAATATCCCATGCGAGACGGACCTTTCTCATTTTATCCGTTAGTCCGAGTTTCCTGACATACGTGTTTACCTGGTAACCCATCGTGATTCCGATACGGTCCGCATTGCAAATGGCTTTTCTTTGAATAGGACCGAAGAAAAGGAGCGAGCGCAGTCCCCTTGGTTTTTTAAAATAAACTGATTTTCTGATCGCTTCAAATAAATTTTCACGTAATGCGGTAATAACCAGGTCGGAGCCGAAACTGTAAAAAAAATAGGGTACTTTGGCTCTTTGGGCAATAATGGGACCCCAACCGCATACCAGCGCAATATCACACACGGAAAAATCGATTATCATTCTTTTCAGTTCGTTCTGCGGAAAAAGAAAGTTGGGGTTTACTTTATAATAGTGTATCCAGTCGGGAAGGTTGCCTTCATTTAACCCGGCATCCTCCCACCAGGGATAATCCTGCTGAAGTTTGGAAGAATCATCAAGGAACATTTCTGCGTCAATTCCTTTTGCCCGCAAAAAAAGAGCGAGGTTGTATGAATTGTTGAGGGTATTACCGTATAGGTGAACTTTCATTTTCGCTATAAATTTTTTAATTTACTTTGAATCATAACGAATTCAGTTAATTCCCTGGCCGGGTTCCCAGTCCAGGTTTGGTTATCGGGAACATTTTTAGTAACATTGGCACCGGTTCCGATAGTTACATTGGCACCGATTATTATTGCATCCCGCAAGGAAGATGAAGGGGCAATCCAGGAATTCTTACCGATTATTGTGCTTCCTCCTATCATTGTATTTGCGATAATAACAGAATTTTCCCCAACAACCACATTATGAGCAATATGCACCAGATTGTCAATCTTGCAACCTTTATGAATAATTGTATTTCCTAATGTGCCTCTGTCAATACAGGAATTCGTTCCGATTTCGACATTGTCCTCAATGGTCACACCGCCAATATGAGGGAACCTTTCGTAGGCGCCTGAATCATTTCTGGATATTCCAAAACCGACAGAACCAAGAACGGAATTTGCACCTATTATTACATTCCTGCCGATATGAACATGATCAAATAATACGGCTCCCGGAGCAATCACGGAATATTCTTTAATAGTCACTTTTCCAATCGTACAATGTGAACCAATGAAGACATTCTTGCTGATTTTTGCCTGTGGGTGAATAACTGCGGACGGATGGATTGAAAATTTCATTGCCGGTTGAAAAAATAATTTTACTATTCTGATAAAAACAAGTTTGGGATTCGGAACGGAGATAAATGCCGGTACATGGGTAAAATTTTTAAGGAATGATTTTTTTTCTGAGCATATAATTACGGCTGCCTTTGTTTTCAGCAACAATTCTTTTTTATCCTTCCTTGTTGGATTTAACCACGAAATTGAATCCTGGTCAGCATCTGAAATTGCCGAAGGTTTTAAAAAGGAAAAATTTTTATTTCCAACAATCACACTCCTTTTTCCGAGAAGTGAGGCAATATCTTCTAAGAAAATCCGTTTCATTTCTAATTAATATTCTTTCTATGAGACCGTTTTAATGTTCCGTCATAACCGGTTAATATTTCTGAAGAAAGGTCATGTACGATTTTCTCAATTCTTTTCTTTGGCGACTTTTCAGTTTCCTGCCACCAACCCGGATGGGTCAATATCTGCGCGCAGGAAACGTCCGGTTTAAGTAATAAATCCTCAAGACGGTTATACCTCCAATATCCATTGGAATCAGAGCAATAGGTAAACTTTTTTTGAAAGAAACCTGAATAGGTATTTATCAGTCCGGCATAGGTAAAATCCCTGAATGTCAAAATAAATTTATCGGGATTATGAAAGGAAAAAACCGACACATTTATTTTCCATAATTCTTTGAATATTTTCTTTTCCAAGGTCAAATAATATTCCAGTTGTTTTTTCGACCGTATTCTGTAAAAATGCGGATCGAAATGAATCGCTATAGCATGACCCAATTTAATTATTCTTTTAATCCGTTCGCTTGAAATAGCATCAAATGCATTATAGAAATTATTATGGATCAAAATAAAATAAGTTGATTTTACACCCAGGGAATGTTCAATCTTTGCCAACTCCAATGCATATTTTAAGGAATAATCAACATCGTGCCTCCACAGCAAAATATTTTTCTTTTTAAAGGACGAATCGAAAGATTGAAAAATAAAATTGTTTTTTGCTATTTTTAAAATTCGCTTATAATTCTTTAATGTAAAATCCCTAAAATTGTATTTTTCAGCAATATGGCTCATACATTTAGTTTAACCGCGTTCTTATTGAAGTAATTAATTTTCCCGGAGAAAATTTATCCTTTCCTTCTTCCAGGGATATTAATTCAATTTTTATCTTTCCATGTTGTGTCGCCACTAAAACAGAACCCTCTTTCTGAACTAAACAAATTTGCCCTGGTATTGCAAGATAATTTTCACCGTCATAGACAAGTGACGCCCTCCAAATCCTGATCATTTTACCGTTTAGATATGCAAATGCTCCGGCATAAGGTTCAGACGATGCGTTTATAAGCCGCAGGATTTCTTCACCGCTCATTTTCCAGTCAATTCTGCCATCTTCGGGGATCCTGGGGTAGCAACGCAAAACCTCTTCCGGAACAACCGATTGTTTTTCCAGGATAAAGTTTTTATCCTTCTCAAGCGATCTTATTGAAGATAGCATCAGTTCAGGAATTTCTTTTTCAAACCATTCATAAATCTCCCTGATGCGGATGTTAATGTTGATCGGAAGGTAATTTCTTGCGATGATATCGCCAGCATCCAGTTTGCCTCCGACCATTTTATGAACGCACAAGCCGATTTTTTTTTCTCCGTTCAGGATCGCCCACGCCTGGCAGGCGTTTCCCCTGTACCTTGGAAGGTCGCCACCATGAGCATTTAAAATCCCCAATGGAAACAGATCAATCACATCCTGCGGAATAATGCCTGTATAATTTACGCTTACGGCAATCGGAATTTCCCCGGATTGCCGCAATATTTTCTGAATATCGGATTTTTTTATAGCCGGATTGTGCATAAAATGCGCTCCGTTTTTCCGTGCAAATGACTCAAAATCCTTTGAGGAATACTTATATTCTGGCGCTTCCTTCGCAGTAATCACCAGTGGGATCTCATACCCGTTCCTGACAAGATTGTTCATGGTATTAAACAACCACTCCGAACGTCCTATTACAGCAACCTTTTTGACCATCTTCCCGCTGATTCAATAAGTTTGAATGTTCCGGTTTTCTTTTTTTTGATTAATCCAATCAAAGCAAGTAAAAAATCTCTTGTCCCGGTATTTTCCCTGTTGATTCGTTTTTTCAGTTCGCCCGGATCCCTGAGGTAAGGCCTAATGGAGGAATAAAAATCAGGAGTGTGGCTGTTCATAAAAATGTGAACTGGGTGAAAATCAAGGACAGCATATTCTGCATTGATTATTTCTGCAATAAGTTCCTGGTCATTAAAAGATTTCCCGTAGACAAAATGAACATCATCTTCCCAAGTATATGGCATTCTGATCAACCCTGTCCAGCACAGATATGGGTGAATAGTAAAATTATAAGGATAAAAGGAATTGACATCATAGACCAGACCTTTTTCTGCAAATAATTTAAGCAGCAGCGATGACTGCATCATGCTGTGTGACCTCACACCTTTTGCACCGGGATAAATATGAAGCAATAAATCAATTACCTCCTCCGGGTTACGTCCGTTTGAAAAATCCCCGTTCAGCAATTTGTTAAAATTAGGATGGATGCCGATTTCAAAAAGATCACGGTTACAGTTTAAGATCACTTCAGACCTATGCGTTGCAAAAATAGTGGCTTTAATGCCTGCCGATTCAAATATCAGAAGCGCATCGGCAATCACTTCTTCAGGAGCCCAGTCCGTATCAATAGTAAAACCGATCATGTTTAATTTTTAAAACGTGAAATTACCGGCACGGGATAAATCTCGCCCTGTAACCAAGGTTAAATTTAATAAAATCAATTTCTATCGCGGTTCTCTTTTTAGTATATAATTTTGATTCCATATCAAAGTAGGAAATTCTATTCTTTTTTAGTTTTCCCATACCGGCAATATTATATCCGATCATGATTTTATCTTCGTTAGTTTTTTCAGTACCCATACAGGTATCGGTTTTCAGTAAAACATTTTTTTTATATTTCGGAAAAACACTGAGAAATTCATTGATAAATATCTTCATCATATTAATTTTATCTTTTCCGGTGACTTTTTTCCAGCAGGAAAGTTTTCCGGTAATATCTTTTGCCGGAATGCCGGCATAGGTGTGGAAGGGTTCGGTGTTTTTTGTAAGCACTGATCCGGTCATTATTATGGAATTCCTTTCCACTGTCAAGCCGGGTGAAATTACCGCTCCGCCAACAATCCAGACATTATCCATAATATTGAGGGGTAGTTCGCCAAATAAAGTGCATCCCTCAAGCAATTCCCCGCTTGCAACATGCGTCCATAATTGAGAGTGAGTGCCTATTCTCACATTATTTCCTATTGTTAATGTTTCGGTGGAATTTAAGATGCTCTGTTGCCCGATCCAGCAGTTGAAACCGATAGTCAGCGGTTTGTACCCGCTGTGCAAACCTGAATTATGCAACTGGGAATAATCCTTCATAATAAAAACCGGAACAAGTACCTGGTTAGAAAAACCAATAAAAGCGTTATCGCCAATTTCAAACAATTTCATTTCTTCCCGGAGTCCCCTTGCAATAGTACCTTTCTGAATGACGGAATCGTATCCGATGACTATTTTCCGGGCGTTAATAATTACATTGTCTTCAATTACCGAACCGGGAAAAATTTTACACACATCCGCTTCAATGGTAACATTTTTACCGAATTTTACATTATTAAAAGCAGAGCAATCGATTTTTTTCATCAATCGGCAATTTTTTCATTGTTAATAAAAATCCTGCACCACCATTCAAAGCAAAGCAGCGACCAGATTATCAGGCGGTGATTTTTTCTTTCGTTAATGTGTTCATTTATTATAGTCCTTTTGTAATCGGGATTTATGAAAATAGATGAACATGTTTTCTTATCGAGTAAAAGTTCTTTCACATAGGAGGCATTTTCTCCCCTGTACCATGATTCTTCTGGGGACGAAAATCCCTGCTTTTTACGGTTTATTATTTTTTCAGGCAGAAAATCAGCCATAGATTTACGCAGCACATTTTTCCCATCGTCAAACTCGCGATAAACATATTTTTTATTACCTGCTATATTTTCATCAATACGTTTCATGTTTTCAAGGTTACCGAGTTTGTGCCTTATCGGGATCTTCTGCGCAAAAGTAACAAGATCATTGTCAAGGAACGGAAACCTCTCCTCAAGTCCGTTAGCCATGGATAATTTATCTCCCACAAGGAGAAGCCCTGCTAAAAATGTCTTTATTTCAAAATATAAACTGTTCTGTATGTGTTGTTCCGGGGTATCATATTTTAATTTTTTATTAAAAGTAAAAACACGTTCAAATACCCTGCGCGGTTCATCCCGGTCGGTTTTTCTGAATACCTCGGGCCGGAACAGGGATACTTTATCTTCATCCGGAACGAGGCGTTGCCAGAAACCGTAATAATTATCGAAAAACGATTTTTGATCAAGCGAATTGAATACCCTGTAATACCGCCACGGATATCCCCCGTATAGTTCATCTCCACCGGTTCCCTGCAGGCATACTTTCACGAATTTTGATGCAAGGCGGCTTATGTAATAATTCGGGTAACTCATTCCCACGCGCAAATCCTCAAGGTGCCAGACCACTTTTGGCAGTGACCACCTGAGGTCTCCGGCATTGATCACCTGCTCGTAATGTTCGGTTTTAAAGTAATTGGCAAGGAGTTCTGCATCCCTTCTTTCATCAAAATTGGCTTCGGAGCCGGTAACTTCCGACATATCAAAACCTGCGGTGAAAGTGGATAACCTCGGTAAATGACTGCTTGCTATAGCGGTTATGGAACCGGAATCCATGCCCCCGGACAAATACGATCCAACAGGGACATCAGAAACCATTTGGCGTGCTACGGCAACCCTGAAAAGCCGTTCGGTTTCGTCAACGGCATCATTGAAACTCATGGTTTCGTCAGGTTCCGAAAAATCATAATCCCACCACGACTGATGTTTCACAAACTTCGTCTCAGAGTTAATTTTAACCGTATTTGCCGGAGGAAGTAACATAATATCTTTGAACAAAGTGTGATATGCGAAAAGGTTCTGAAATGAAAAATATTCATTGAGCGCA
Organism: Bacteroidota bacterium; assembly: GCA_016193485.1. Taxonomy (GTDB): domain Bacteria; phylum Bacteroidota; class Bacteroidia; order JACPRZ01; family JACPRZ01; genus JACPRZ01. The sequence continues at coordinate 14,671 of JACPRZ010000047.1, forward strand.
TTGAAATCAACGGCAATGCGGTAATCAGGATGTTGAAGAATTGACTTTATTTCTGAAGCAAAAACAAGGCACTTCCCGTTAAACCAGTAATAGAGCGGTTTAACGCCAAAGCGGTCCCTGCTGAGATATAACTCTTTTCGTGTCCGGTTCCAGGCGGCAATCGCAAACATTCCGTTAAGCCGTTCAAGGAAAGAAGTCCCATACAAAGTTAAACCTTCAACAATAACTTCGGTATCTGATGTGGAAATAAAGGATGCACCTGCAGCCGTCAGTTCTTTGCGCAACTCTTTAAAATTATATATGCACCCGTTAAAAACAATCACCCATTCTTTATTTTTTGAAAACATGGGCTGCTTACCTTTTTCAGAAAGGTCTAATATGGCGAGCCGTTTGTGGCCTAATGCAATATTTTTTTCAGAAAAAAATCCTTCTCCGTCAGGTCCCCGGTGGGACATTTGCGCAGTGACTTTCTTAATTAACTGCTCAGGTACCGGAATACCGGTAAGATTGAATATTCCAGCAATTGCACACATTTATTTATTGACCGAGATAGGCATCTTTTTTAATACAGGAATATTTTTTTGTTTTAATATTTATCAGATAAATCCCATAGGATATTTTTGAAAGTGGTATAATTACGGAAAAAGAAAGTGCATTTTTTAGGTGGAATGATTGATGTATCAATGATCCGTTTGCATTATAAAGGGTAATCTCAATTTTTCCTGCCTCGCTGTTATTCATTAGGATAAATAAATTTTTGTTATAAAATTTGGCGATTACGGTATTTGAAAGCGGGTAATTCAGATTTTTTACTATTACTATTGTAACCGTATCGCTGATCATTGAACACCCTGAAAAATCGGAAACAACAAGATAATAATCTCCGTTTGCTCCGGTAACATAAGTATTTTGCGTTGCTCCCGGTATCAACATTCCCTGATAATACCACTGATATGCCTGATAAATCGGGCTCACCGACAGGGTATCTCCATTCATACTGATTAAAGGGCGGATTGTATCGTAAAGAATAATATTGACTGAATCTGAATATTTTGGGCATCCGCCTGCTGTGGTCAACAGAATTTTATATTCTCCCTCCTGCGTTACATAAAAAAAATCGTTTCCGTTTCCTGCCGGCAGAAGAGTATCATTTCTGAGCCAATCAATGGATGAGTAATTATTATATGTATTAACTAACCAAGCGGTGTCACCCGGACAAATTGAATCGGTTGACGAGGAAGTGAAAACGGAAAGTGTTATCTGAGAAGTATCTGATAATACTGTCAGATCCGGTGAAAAAGCAGTCACATTACTTGTTGTACTTGTACGAACTTTATAGATTCCCGAAGCGGTAATAATTATACTGTCATCGGTTTGTCCTGAAATCTGCATGCCGTTTTTGAACCATTGAAAAAGATACCCGGGAGCATTGCCTGTGAATAGAATCAGGGAATCTCCGGGACAAAGATTAACCGTGTCAGCGGTAATATTTAATAGGGGAACCGGTCTTATGCCATCTTCAATACAAGTTTCAGTAGGAACCGGTACGGGAAAATTATGACCCCAGGGACCTGTGACACAAGTCACATTCGATAAGGAAGAAAAGTAGTCACAGGTATATAAATTTTCAGCTTCTGCTTTGTAAACAAAAACATCCAGCGTTCCATAACTGAAAGCATATTTTGTATTCTGATTCTGAATAATATTAACAATTCATGACCGATCGGTTGGTTCATACCCATTAATGCAAATTTTTCAAATAAAACCGAAAAACCGGAAGCAATGACTGCAGCGGCTGGTTCCGCCTGCAATGAAACGTACAGTGATGCGGTTCCTCCCTGCGACAACCCTACTATAGCAATCTTCCGGTACTTATTCTTTAAATATTTGGCAAATGCCACGCATTGGGTTAAATAATATGCCGTATAAGAAAAACCGGTATTAATGAGAAAAGGGACTATTGCTTCATCCATCAATAATTTATTTTCCCTGTGTATTCCCAGAAAATCCTGATTGGGTTTAACAAAAATGTAGGTATCACCGTATTTTGAAACATTATCGACAATCGGTCCATGGTAACCGGTTTTATAATAAATTTCAGTTGACTGATTTGTTCCGGAACCGGGAATAATAAGCGTTGCGACAGAATCAGCACTGACCATTCCCGGGACAAAAAAACAATAAGCATAATAAGTTTTACTGTTAAATTGAAAAGAAATTCTGGTAATGGTATCAATAAGTGTGTCATTTAAAACAGTAATGGGTGAATATGAATTAAAAAAATCGGAAGTTGTGATATCAAACTTTTTCAGTTGGTATTCCAGTTCAGCGATTGTGGTAATTTGCGAATCCAATTGATTAGGCAATGCGGGGTTCTGGAATAAGTATTGTAAAATTTCCGTATCGGCAGAAAAGGTAAGCGATGATATTTTTTTTTGTAAAATAGTCGTAAAATTTGTATCAATGACCGATTGTTTTATGATATCTTCATAAGTAAAAACATTTTGAGCAAAGAAATTTCCACGGGAAACAAGTAAAAGCGGCACGGCAATAAAATAATTCCTGATATTCATTTTAATAAGTATTATTTTATCAAACTAACTTTATCAAAGATTGTGCAACATGTTTAAAATCTTCATGAACCATATTATTGTGAAGCGGAAGAGCGATGGAATATTCATTTGCTTTGAATGAATTCGGAAAATCCAGCGGTTTAAGTTTATATTTTCCTGCATAATACCCGAGCATGTGCACAGCGTGGGTTCCGGGCCTGGTGCTGATGCCCTTCTGCTCCAGGAATTCCATGATTTCATTGCGCGATTTTGGAGATTTTGTTTCGTCCACCATGCAAACATACGATTGCCATCCGTGCCTGTATCCGCTGGGAACTGAAGGTACGGATAGCCAGGGAACAGATGGTAACTCTCCGGTATAAATTTCTGCAAATTTTTGCCGTTCTTCGATAAAGCGGTCGAGTTTTTTGAGTTGAACGATTCCCACCGCACCCTGAAGATCCGTCATCCTGTAATTATACCCTACCATGTCAAATGCAGGCAGGATATAGGGTTTCGGGCCATGGTGTCGGCTTTCTTCGGAAATGGATGCGCCATGATTCCGGAGTTTGTTTATTGTATCGGCATATTTATCATTGTTTGTAGTAATCATACCTCCTTCTCCGGTAGTAATTGATTTTCTCGGATGAAATGAAAAGCAACCTATATCGCCAAGGGAACCTGCCGGTTTATTATTGAGTGCCGCACCTGCGGCACAGGCACCATCTTCCACAATCGGAATACCCGGTGCGATTTTTTTAATCGCCTCAATGTCAGCACAGAGTCCGAAAAGGTGTACCGGAATTATTGCTTTTGTTTTTTTTGTAATTTTTTTTGCGATTTCATCAGGGTTGATATTAAAGGTTGAAATATCAATATCCGCAAATACGAGAGTTGCATTACAATAAAGAACTGAATTGGCGGTAGCAACCCAGGTAAAAGCCGGTACAATCACTTCATCGCCTTCCCTGACGCCAATGGCAAGCAGTGCCAGGTGTAATGCTGCAGTGCAGTTTGAAACGGCAATGGCGTGTTTAACACCATGTCTTTCTGCAAAAAGACGTTCAAATTCTGCAACTTTCGGACCCTGCGTCAACCACCCGGAAAAAACGGGTTCCTTAAGCGCTTCCCATTCTTCCTGTCCTGTCAAAGGAGCAGCGATTGGTATTTTTCGTTGTGCAGTTACCATTATGCCGGTTGAATAATAGTATCTCGATCACGCCACCTGATAAGTTTTTTCAAACCGTCTTCAAGCGAATATGAATACTGAAAACCAATTTCATCTCTTGCTTTTACCGGTGAACCGATCCTGTTCTGCACCAGCGCCCTTGCATCGTCAGCGCTGTACGGCTTATAGGTGACCTTCAGTTTTGAGTTTTTCAATGTTAAAATAGTATCGCAAAGTTTCCTTACGGATGTCTGTACCCCGGTACCAACATTGTAATATCCGAAACCAATATCGCTTTTCAATGCCTGTACATTGCACGTTGCCACATCGTCAACATAAATAAAGTCGTAGGCCTGGCTGCCATCGCCATTGATTACAGGCGGTTCATTCGCATCAATTTTGTTGAGCATTATGGGGATTACTCCGCTGTATGCGGCATGCTGATCCTGCCCGGGTCCATACACGTTCATATAGCGCAGCCCGATAACCGGGAGGCCAAACCTGTCATTGAAAGCGGTGCACATGGCTTCACCTGATATTTTTGTTGCGCCATAAAAATTTTTATTATTAAATGGGTGCGCTTCCGTCATCGGCACTTCAACGGCATCTCCATATACGGATGCGGAGGACGAATAGATCAATTTTTTGATTTTATTTTTCACGCACGTTTCAAGAACATTAAAAGTACCGGCAATATTCACTTCAAATGCCGTTCTCGGGTAGTCCTTGCAATGCAGCAGCCACATAGCAGCAAGATGAAATACATAATCAACACCTTTCATTGCATCGTTCAATACATCAATATCCCGTATATCCCCCCCGGCAGAAAAAAATTCACATCGTTTATCTCCAAGGCAATCCCTGATATTATCCATTTTCCCACGGGTGAGGTTATCATAAACGGTGATTTTTGCGACATCTTCTTTGAGCAATGCACGGGTTAAATGTGAACCGATAAACCCGGCACCGCCAAGGATGAGAATCCTGGAACCTGTAATATTCATTGGTACAACAGATTATAGACGATGAAATCGTTGCAAAGGTAGAAATTAAGCGGCAGGGAAATTGATATTTTCCTACCTTTGCCCTCATGGCGAAAGAAAATGATGAAATAAACCTGGCTGAGTCGTTCTCCTTTATCAACCGGTTTTTTAGTTCACTCTACAGAGGGTGCAGCGCTTTCTCTTCTTTTTTACTGAAGAACATCTATTTGCTATCCATTTTTTTTATTCTGGGTGCCGGTGGCGGATTCTTCCATCTAAAATTTTCAAAGCCCGTTTACCATGCCGATCTTATCCTTCGTTCCAATTATGCTGACAATGATTTTGTTGCAGAAATTCTTGATAACATACAGCAATATATTGATGATAAATCATACGGGCTGCTGGCTCAGAAATTCAACATGGACTCTGTTGATGTCCGTAAAGTTAAAAAAATATACTTCAGTAATTTCAATGTGAAATTAGCCGAGAGGGTTGAAGATGGCGATACAATTGTCCAGGGATTGCCTTTCCGTTTGAATGTTTGCGTAACCGACTACACATTGTTCGATACGCTTAAAACCGCCATAGTATCTTATCTGGAAAAAAATTCTATGATCAGTGAAGAGATTAAACTGCGGAAACGGAATACCCAACTTATCATCAATAAAATTGACAAACAACTTAAAGATCTGGACACCCTGAAGGTAGTAATAGCCGATCATCTTATTCCGCGGGGTAACCAAAACGGATTTGTTTTCGGACAGCCGCTTGACCCGCTGAATGCATACCGGGAAGCCATTAGTTTATATAAGGAAGAATTGGATATCAGTACTGATTATATCCGGACTGAAAAAGGGTTCCGCGTAATACGTGATTTTGAAGTAAGGGAAAAACCATACCGGCCTATACTGCGTATAAGTTTACCCGTTGGAGGAATTGTTGGATTCTTCGCTGGGCTCATAGTCGCTTTTTTTCTTTCCACCCGCAGAAAAGGAGCAGGGTCTTAACCTTCAACTGCTTGGGATGAACCGAAACTTGTCAATGATAAATAATTTTTTACTATATTTGGTATTTGAATTTGTATTTCTTGTGACTTGGGACTTAAATTTTGGGGCTGATCGGTTTTGACAGGAAGTTGAACGGGTATGTGCAAGCATGCCGTGCGTTGTGGGTTTGCACGTTAATCTCAATTCACAGGCAATTATCTGCCAACAACTATGCAATGGCTGCTTAATCCGCGGTTAGCGGGTTGAGCGCATGTCTGCCGCAAGAGAACTCCCAGCGCTTTAGCGGTTAGGCAGCATAAAAGGATGGGATATGTCCGTTGCGCTCCGGCAGCGGAAAGAAACGCAGGAGATACGGAGCAGGCGCGGTTTCTTTTCACCTGCCTGTTCCCGACAATCAAGAGAGGATACGCATGTAGAAAACATACTGGTTGCTTTTCTGGACGAGGGTTCAATTCCCTCCAGCTCCACCAATGAAGCAGAGTCCGCAAAAAGCGGACTCGCTTCATTGTCCTGAAGCGATGTCCCCAGAAGCAATTTTATGCTTCTGGGGACATCTGCTTCAGGTACTTCACTTTATTCAAAATGTATCTTCCTTATTGTGTTTACATATTATTCAGCCGGAAAGATTACTTGCTTTATATCGGCTTTACAACCAATTTGGATGCAAGGATTATTAAACATAATTCCGGGGGATGTAAGAGTACGGCATATCGGAGACCATTATTACTAATTTTCTGTGAATACTATCTTTTTGAAGAAGACGCAAGAAAACGGGAACAATATTTTAAAACTACAATGGGAAAAAAAGCAATAAAATTAATGTTAGCCGGAACGCTGAAGAATCTTGGATACAAACCTTTTAGTGAAAAAAAGATGGAGATAATATGTGAAATTCCCGGAGAAAATTAATTTAATATTATGGTCTTTTACAATTAAAGCAGAGTCCGCCAAAAAGCGGCTACCACGGAGGGTATTTCTACGTGAGCGGACTCGCTTCATTGTCCTGAAGCGATCTTTCCCGAAGCAATTCTTATCCTTCGGGGGACAACTGCTTCAGGTAATTCATTTTTATTCAAAATGTACCTTCCTTATCCTGACACTTCAGTCATTGGGGTCAGGATATTTTATGCGGTTATCCCATGAAAAATGATTTTTGAGTTTTGGATATTTTCCCTTCATTTATTTTATCAACACAAAAAAGTTGATAATTCGTGAAAAAATCCTGCCGGTTATTTTTTTTACTTTCCTACCTTTGCCGTCCCCAAACCAAAATATTTTATGGAAACCATGAGCGCTGATGTCGGTGAACCTGAAGTTCTGCCTTCACAAATAGAAACCCAATCCTCAAACCTGGCTACTGAATCTTCCTTACCGGAAGATAACCCGGATTCCATGACCAATGGTACACCTGTCAGAAGTTACCCGTATGAGGAGGTGGTGGCAAAAGCAACCGCTTATTTTGCCGGAGATGAACTTGCCGCAAGGGTCTGGATAAATAAATATGCACTGAAGGATTCATTCGGGAATATCTACGAACTGACGCCCGATGATATGCACAGGCGTATCGCTCGTGAAATTTACCGCATTGAAAAAAAATATCCGAACCCTGTTTCCGAAGAAGAGATTTTCGATGCACTCAAAGAGTTCCGGTATATTGTTCCGCAGGGAGGTCCCATGGCGGGCATTGGAAATAATTTTCAGATAGCATCGCTGTCAAATTGTTTTGTTATCGGTAATGACGGCCGTTCCGATTCCTATGGAGGGATACTGAAAATTGACGAAGAACAGGTGCAACTGATGAAAAGAAGGGGAGGGGTGGGGCACGATCTTTCCCATATCAGGCCTACGGGCACACCCGTAATGAACAGCGCTTTGACTTCAACCGGAATTGCTCCTTTTATGGAGAGGTATTCAAATTCCACACGGGAAGTGGCGCAGGACGGACGAAGGGGCGCCCTTATGCTCAGCATCTCCATAAAACACCCGGATGCTGAAAAATTCATCGATGCCAAACTTGACGGCACAAAGGTTACTGGGGCAAATATATCAGTGCGCATGGACGATGAATTTATGAATGCCGCCTTGAAAAATAAACCCTATATTCAACAATTTCCTGTTGATTCCGGTGACCCGGTAGTAAAAAAAGAGATCAGTGCATCTGAACTGTGGAAAAAAATCATCCATAATGCATGGAAATCAGCCGAACCCGGTGTGCTTTTCTGGGATACCGTTATCCGTGAAGCGATCCCGGATTGCTATTCCGATCTCGGGTTTAAAACCGTTTCCACAAATCCGTGCGGAGAAATTCCGCTTTGTCCTTATGACAGTTGCCGCCTCCTTGCCATTAATCTCTATTACTACGTTGAGCAACCCTTTACATCAAAAGCATGGTTCAATTTCGGGAAATTCAAAAAACATGTGCGTCTTGCCCAGCGTATGATGGACAATATCATTGATCTTGAACTTGAAAAAATTGACCGTATTCTGGCAAAAATCAATGGGGATCCTGAAGATGAAGAGATCAAGAGGAAAGAAGTTAATCTGTGGGAAAAAATCCGGAATAAATGTATTGAAGGCAGGAGGATGGGTATTGGCGTTACAGCCGAAGGTGATATGCTGGCGGCACTTGGAATCCGGTATGGCGCGGCAGAATCGATAATTTTTTCCGGTAAACTGCACCGCAAACTGGCTATTGAAGCGTATCGCTCCTCCGTAGAACTTGCCCGCGACCGCGGCCCATTCCCTGTTTATGATACGGCACGGGAAGAAAAAAATCCTTTCATCCAGCGCCTGAAGAGTGCTGACTCCTATCTGTATGATGAAATGAAACAGCATGGCCGGAGGAATATTGCCCTGCTTACCATTGCGCCCACAGGCACAACAAGTTTGATGACACAGACCACCTCAGGTATTGAACCGGTCTTTATGATAACCTATAAACGAAGAAGAAAGGTAAATCCGAATGACCAGAATGTTAAAGTGGACTTTGTTGATGAAGTGGGTGATTCGTGGGAAGAGTTTAATGTTTTTCATAAACCCTTCCTGGCATGGCTTGAAGTACATGGACATAAAGAGGAAGAAGTGAAAAAGATGAGCGACAGCGAACTGACGAACCTGATAAAAAAATCGCCATACTATAAAGCGACCTCCAATGATGTTGACTGGGTGAATAAAGTGCGTCTGCAGGGTACCGTGCAGAAATGGGTTGATCACTCGATAAGCGTGACGGTTAATGTGCCTCATGACACCACGGAAGAACTCATTGCCGATGTTTATAAAACCGCCTGGCTCAGCGGCTGCAAAGGGGTAACTGTTTACCGTGAGGGCTCACGCTCCGGAGTACTCGTAACAAATACCGAAACCAAAAAAGATGACTTCTGCGAAACCAATGCTCCGAAAAGACCAAAAGTTCTGGAAGCGCAGATTGTCCGTTTTCAGAACAATAATGAGAAATGGCTCGGGGTTGTTGGTCTTTACAATGACCGCCCGTATGAAATCTTTACCGGGAAAGCCGAATCGTTTTACCTTCCTGCCTGGGTTGAGCATGGCTGGGTCCTGAAAAACAAGCAGCCGAACGGAAAAAGCCGGTACGATTTTCAATACCGGGACAAAGAGGGTTACAATGTTACCATTGAAGGCCTGTCCCGGTCATTTACAAAAGAATTCTGGAATTATGCAAAACTCATCTCGGCAGTGCTTCGCCATGGCATGCCCCTTCCTTACGTTGTCCAGATGGTAACCGACATGAACCTCATTGATGAATCGCTTAACACATGGAAAAACGGTGTTGCCCGCGCCCTCAAAAAGTTCATCCCGGATGGAACCGTGGTACCGCAAAATACCTGTCCCAACTGTAATACAAATTCTCTCGTCTATGCTGAAGGATGCATAACCTGCAAGAATTGCGGCAGTACGAAGTGCAATTGACAAGGGTTCCGGTTGCCTCATCTATATGCGGATTTTTGGTATTTTTGTTAGTTTCCACATTTAATCAATTTTATATGAGAACAAAACTGTTTTTTATTTCGGCACTATTTTGCTGTTCCGGCATTTCAGCAAATGCCCAGACATGCACTGCAAATTTCACATATATTGATTCCGGGTTAACCGTGATGTTCATGAATACATCCACCGGGAGTCCTAATTTATTCTACTGGACGTTTGGTGACGGACAGTTTTCTATACAGGAAAACCCGGTTTATTCTTACTCCTCATCGGGATCCTATGTTGTTTGTTTCAACATTTCGGATGGCATATTTTGCAATGATACGTATTGCGACACAATCACCGTCTTCGGCACTGCCGCGTGCACCTCATCGTTCACATTCAGCGTTGACTCACTGGATCCGATGACCATTCATTTTACGGATAGTTCATTCAACGCTTCGGAATGGACATGGGATTTTGGCGATTTCAGCGGATCAACCCAGCAGAACCCATCCCAAACCTATTCATTTGCCGGCTCTTATTATGTTTGCCTGACAATAAAAGATTCTACCGGTATGTGTTCCGATCAGTATTGCGAAATGGTTACAGTCAGCGGTGGCGGACCGAACTGCAATGCTAATTTCTGGTATATCCCCGATACGGCAAACCCGATGATAATTTATTTTACTGATTTTTCAATGAACGCCACGGACTGGTTCTGGGATTTTGGTGACGGCAACACTTCAACACTGCAAAACCCCTCAAATACCTACCCTGCTCCGGGAACCTATAATGCGTGCCTGACTATATTTGATTCAACCACTTCCTGTAGTGACACAGTGTGCCAGCCGGTTTTCATTGATGCATGTTATGCGGGTTATTCCTACTCGGCAAATAATCTTACCATATCATTTACGGATATGTCATCCGGCAGCCCGAATTCCTGGTATTGGGATTTTGGCGACAGCACAACATCAACCCAACAAAATCCTGTACACACATTCCCTGCACAGGGAAATTACTGGGTATGCCTTACCATTTCTGATGGAGGGGCATGCAATAATACTTTCTGCAACTGGGTCTTTGTTCCCGGGCAATCAATGTGCGAAGCCGGATTCACATATTCAATATATGACTTTTTCGGAACTCTGTTTGCCGATTTTAACGATACCTCAACGGGCGGCCCGACAACCTGGTACTGGGATTTTGGTGACGGACAGTTTTCAACATCACAGAATCCTCTTCCTCACCAATATGATTCTGCGGGGTTGTATAATGTTTGCCTGACGATTTCTGATTCTGCCGGATTTTGTTTTGATATGTACTGCGATTCAATTTACGTAGGCATTTGCAACAATCCATGCACTGCCGCATTTACTTATTCTGATAGCGGAAATGTTGTTTATTTCGCTAATCAATCAACAGGTGGATGCGCCACCAACCAGTGGGATTTTGGCGATGGCAGTTTCCCTGATTTCACCGCTAATCCCTCGCATACGTATGCTAATGTTGACACGTATCTGGTCTGCCTTTCTGTAAGTGATCCTTTTGGACCGTGTCCTTCCGATTCGTCCTGCACAATGATCATCATTGATTCAATCACGGTAAGTAATTGTCCTGATACCTGTAAAGCCGATTTCACTTTTACAATTGATAATACTACAGCATCATTTACAAACCTGTCAACCGGTGCTTGCACCACTAATCAATGGGATTTCGGTGATGGCAGTTTCCCTGATTTCACTGGTAATCCTACCCACATTTACGACAGCGCAGGCATGTATATGGTTTGTCTTACCGTTAGCGAACTTTTTGGTCCTTGCCCGTCCGATTCATCGTGCCAGATGGTCAATATTCCGCCATCTACAGGAAATTGCAGTGCCGGTTTTTGGTATACCGTAAGCGGAACCTCCGCTTTTTTCCTCGATATATCCACGGGTAATCCGGTTTCGTGGGCATGGGATTTCGGTGTGCCGTTTATTGGCAGCGATACATCATCGCAGCAAGATCCCACATATAACTTTCCTTATTCCGGTACATTTACTGTTTGCCTTTCTATTGATGACGGGCTTGGTTGTTATGACACCTATTGCCTCGATGTGGTAGTACAGAGTTGCAAGGCCGACTTTTCTTATTTTGTTGAGGACGGAACCGTCACCCTGACGGATAATTCCACTTATGCCAATACGGCTACCTACAACTGGACTTTTGGCGATGGCAATACTTCGCAGAGCGATTCATCGGTTGTCATTCACACTTACGACAATTCAGGAACCTATGAAATTTGCCTTACCATTTTTGATGCGATAGCATTATGTACCGACACGTATTGCGATTCGGTTTCGGTAATTGTAATAGGGATAGAGGAATTGCGTCCCGATAAATATCGGGATTCGGATTTTAAATTGCGGATTTATCCGAATCCGAACAATGGAATTTTCAAAATCCGGATTCCGGATGATATGTACAGGATCAGGGAATTGTCCTTAAGTATCGTGAACGTTTTGGGGCAGGAGGTATATAAATCCGAAATCCCTCCGATAGCCATCGGGGCTAAATCCCTGCCTATCCGGCAGGCAGGCGAAATCTCAATTGGTTCCATGCAGCCGGGTATCTATAAAGTAATTTTATCCGGGGACGGAATTTTATCAGGCGCTTTGCTGGTAATTGAATGAACAAGGAAGAATTTTTTACCATGAATCCATACGTTATCAATACCGATGCATTCCAGGTAAATGAGGAGCAGTTTTTTTACTTCTGTGCAAAGAACAGGGATTTGCGGATTGAAAGAGACAAAAACCAAAATATTTTAATTATGGCTCCATTAGGCGGGATAGGAGGATATTATGAGGCAGGGGTTAATGCACAAGTGACCAATTGGAATCAAAAGACAAAACTTGGATATGTTTTCAGTCCAAGCACCGGTTTTACATTACCCAATGGCGCCATGCGCTCACCTGATGTTGCCTGGATTCAGAAAGCACGATGGGATAAGGTTCCCTTACACGATAAAGAAAAATTCGCGCATATCTGCCCTGATTTTGTTATTGAAATCCGTTCTAAATCTGCTCAAAGAAAAAATGATTGAATGGATGCAAAACGGCTGCCGCCTTGGCTGGCTGATTGATCCGGAAGAAAAAAAGGTCTACATTTACCTGAAAGGTAAAAAAGGGGTAAGATGCGTGAAATTTGGCAATCCCGTTACCGGTGGCGATGTTCTGCCCGGCTTTATTCTTGATGTTAGCGCGTTGAAATAATTACTGCTGAATTGTTTGACGAAAGGGACCTATTTTTACAAGACATCGGATAGGGACGGATTATTGCGGGTCGGCAAAATTGTTGTTGAATGAAAACACCCTCTTTTATTAAACCGTTCATATTTTATTTGTTGATCGTTTTTCTTTTTCCTTTCCGGACATATTCTACCCATATAATCGGAGGTGAATTATATTACCAATGCATCGGGAGCAACAATTACATCATTACATTAAAATTATACCGTGATGGATGTCAGAATTGTTATCCGTTTGACCACCCAACGTCAATTTATATTTTTAACCCCAACGGTACTCTTTTTAATGAAATTGAGTTTAATAATTTTGATTCACTCAAGGTTCCTCTTCCATTATTTGATTTATGCTATTCAAACGAACCCATCACGGTTTGGGAAATAACTCTTGAAACAACAGTTAATCTTCCTGCTGCCACGGGAGGGTATACTATCGTTTACCAGCGGTGCTGCCGTACAGGTGATATTATTAACATTGCGAATTCAAATGACTTTGGAACAACTTATTTTACCCACATCCCGGACCCTGCATCATTATGTAATAGCAGTCCCTTGTATAATAATTACCCACCTGTTTTCCTGTGCGTGGATGATACATTTCTTTTTGACCATTCAGCAACCGACTTGGATGGCGATTCCTTAGTATATGAACTTTGCCCGTCTTTTGATGGCGCTGATGTTTTCGATCCTAAACCTGACCCACCATTGCCTCCTCCATATAACTACATTCAATATCAGGCGCCCTATTCAGCGTATTATCCCATGGATGCCAATCCCCCTTTGACCATTGACTCCGAGACCGGTTTATTGACAGGAAAACCGGTGACGATAGGAAAATATAATGTGACGGTTTGCGTATCCGAATTCAGAAATGGAAATTTCATGGGTTCAGCAAGCCGTGATTTTATTTTTAATGTTGTTAATTGCATTGAAAAAAATATAACTGCAGGTTTTTTTCATACGGATTCAGCCCTGATGGTTAATTTCTCAAACACATCAATTATTCAGGGAAATGCTGCATATAGTTGGGATTTTGGTGATGGAAGTTTTTCATCTGATAGCAATCCGTCCCATCTTTTTAATACATCTGGTATATATAATGTATGCCTCACCGTAAGTGATACCGGTTGCTATGATATTTTTTGTGATACCATTGCTGTTACCGGGGTTGGGGTTGAAACGAAAAAAGGTTTTAATATGCAAATTAATTTTTACCCAAATCCCCTCCACTCAACAACCATATTTAAAATTACCGCTAGAATGGATAAGAAACCGTTAACTTTTGAATTGTTTACTTTAGCCGGAGAAAATGTAATGGCGTTACCTGAAATAACCGGAAACCGGTTTGAAGTTGAAAGAGGAAACCTTTCAGGGGGGGGTTACTTTTATAAAATATCTGACAGAGATGGCTTATTGCGGGTGGGAAAAATTGCTGTGGAGTAGGGGAGATGTGGGTCGGGTCGGGATGTAAATTGGGGTATTATATGAAAGGATTATACCCACATATAATTTTGAAAATTAAATGATGATTAAATCCGGGAAGATTTCGGCAGATTGAGATTTTATCTATTTTTGCAATCAATAATTATTTTATTTTGATTTTTTTAAACATTTTTAATTAATTTTATATGAAAAACGATACTTCAAAACGGTTCGGGCGATTTTTACTTTTCGCCAGTGCCCTGATCCTGTTTAATCTGGGCATCGGAAATATTCACGCACAAGTGGTTTTTGTGGTTCAGGAACCATCAAATCTGGCCGGAACCTATGACTTCACCTATGGCGATGATGCCGGTGGCTGGGGTTTTGATATGGACACCATGAACGTTACCGGTAAACTGGTAATCGTAAGCGATGGAACGGCAGGTGATTCTCTCGGTTGCAATGTATTGACCAATGATACCGATGTTACCGGCAATATAGCGGTGGTTTACAGGGGCACATGCCAGTTCGGAACCAAATCTTTAAACGCACAAAATGCCGGGGCTATTGCCGTTATCATTATCAATAACCAGGCAGGTGCGCCAATAGGAATGGCACCCGGTAATGACGGTGCAAATGTCAATATCCCTGTAGTAATGATCAGTAAAGATGTTGGCGCTCTTTTGCGGTCATATATAGATTCAGGTCTTGTAACTGCATTCATCGGAAATAAAAAAGGCGCCTTTGCCAATGATATCGGGTTTTTCATTAAAGATGTGGTATTATCCAACAGTTTTTCAACACCTTCCACCATGGCTGCGGATTCGGATATTTTTTATATACCGGTCAGCGGTTTTATTTACAATTATGGCATAAATACCCAGACAAATGTGAATGTATTTTCCACTGTCGCTCTTGGTCCTGACACCCTTTACAGCGCATCCGTATCCGTTGGGACTCTTAACCCCGGTGATACGGTTTGGTTTTCTTTGCCTGAGTTTTCGCAAGCGCAATATAATACGGGATTATATACTATTTCGTATTGGGCTAATTCGGACTCGCTTGATGATGTTATGCTGGATAATAAAGTGTCTTCAGATTTCTGGATCAATGATTCATTGATCTATTCAAAAAGCCGGATTGTCCCGGATTCCGTTTATCCGCTTGCCAATGCTTTTTACAAACTTTCCACCGGTGATCCTTTTAAACAATGCATAGTTCTCGATGTAAAAAATGCCAATAATCAAAAGATATCGGATATCTCCTTCTCCGCATCAGCATCCGATTCGCTTACTTCAAAATTTGTAGAGGTATCGGTTGACCGGTGGGATGATGTTATTACTCCTGCCACAATAACATTTGATCAGCTTACCAACCTGGCGCTTGAATATTACACCTATACCGAAAATTTGAATTATGAATTTGTTAAATTGCCGTTATCTCAAAAAGTACCCTTACAGGACAATACCAGGTACTTAGTGTGTGTAAGTATTTCAGATGCTAATATGTACCTCGGTTATGATAGCGGCATCAATTACGAAACAACCTTAAACACGCTTGTATCTACTGATTACAACGATTACAGCACCCTGCTGCCCCTGGTAACGCTTAGTGACAATACCTGGTACGCAGCCGGTTTCGGGACTGATATCGTCCCTTCAATCATCGTTCAGATTGATACTGCAGCCCAGACACCCGGATTTGATGAGATATTATCCGAACCAACTGGCTTGACTGTTTATCCGAATCCGGTCGTTAATCACCTGAATATTGTTTTTACTCTTTCCACACCCGACAAACATTTCGTGGAATTAAAGAATGTGATAGGGCAAACAGTTCTGAGCGAAACCATTGAAAAAGCCGGGAAATTTAATCGTACGGTTGATTTGAATGGGTTCAGCAAAGGAGTTTACATGCTGCAAATCAGGAATTCATCATCTTCCCGGATGGAATTGATAGTTGTAGAGTGATGTATTCAAAGGTGAAGATAGAATACAGGATTGCCGGTTGAAAGGATAAAAAAAAGGCGTGAGATTTTTCCCACGCCTTTTTCATTGCAGCAGGTACAATCAGAATTTCACTATCTTATCCGTTTTGTTCATGTAAGTACCTTTCATTGATACAGTATAGATACCAGCAGGTAGCGTTGAAATGTCCAGCAACATTGAATATTTACCGCTTATCACAATACTTTTAGCGAATACCATCTTGCCGATGATATCGTGTATCTCAATATCATATTCATCATGTCCTGCGGATATCAATTCAATTGTAAATACACCATTGCTTGGATTTGGAGTTATCGTGGTATTGAAACCGGCAACATTTTCCCTGATACCTACCACATTGATACCTGTAATGGTAGTCGTACAACCGTTTGCATCTGTCACGGTTACAGAATAGGTTCCTGCGGGAAGCGGTCCCGGGTCTTCAACTGTGTAACCGCCTGTCCACAGGTAAGAGTAAGGAGTAGTGCCTCCGGAAACAGATATGTCAATGGTCTGGTTCTGCACGCTTACAAGCGATGCGCTTAATGTTGTTGCCGGGCCGGTTATACTATAGGATGCTGAAATAATACAGCCATCACCATCAGTAACCGTAACCGTGTACGTTCCTGCCTGGAGATTTGAAAGGTCTTCGTTCGTCTGGCTGTTTGACCAGGAAAAAACGTATGGGACAGATCCGTTGCTTACTGTAATATCAATTCCGCCATTATTATAGCAAAGCGCATCACTGACAACTGCGGAATCAATACCAACCTGTACTAATTGGTTAATGGTAACTGCATAGCCCGAAGTACAACTGTTGGCATCGGTAACGCCAACAACATAATTACCCGGACTTAATCCTCCAACGGTACTGGTGACAGAAACAATTGATGAATCAGCCGTGTTTAACCACACATACATGTATGGCGCTGTTCCACCGGTTACAATCGAGGTTGCGTACCCGGTAGAATCACCGGTACACGCCACATCGCCTTTTCCGGAAATTCCAACCACAAGGGCTGCCGGTTGTGTTATTGTCACCGAAGCATTACCCTTGCATCCCGCTGAATCGGTTACGGCAACTGAATAAGTTCCGGCAGGCAGGCCTGATGCATTAGTTCCTGTCTGATTTTGAGGGTCGTTCCAATTATAAGTATAGGGAGCGGTTCCGCCACTTGCTGATGCTGATGCCGTACCCGTGGCGCTGCCATTGCATAGCGCTGCACTATTGGAGGTAATTGTCACAGATGGTCCTCCGCTGTCATTTACCGTTGTATAGGAAACCTGGATACATCCATTGTTATCGGCAATAGTAACCGAATAGGATCCGGATGCAAGGCCGGTTGCCGTTGAATTTGTCTGACCGGCAGCCGTACTATCCCACAGGTAGTTATAAGGCGGGGTTCCACCTGACACTGACACTGCAGCGCTTCCGTCCTGTAAACCACAGGATGAGTTGGCAGATGATGGTACAATGGTCATTCCCGCAGGATTCGTGACAGTGCCAGACGTTGCATTACCCGTACAGCCCTTGGCATCGGTAATGATTACGGTGTAGGTACCGGGGCAAAGGCCGGCAGCAGCGGCAGATGTCTGGAGCAGCGGATCATTCCACTGGTAAGCATAAGGGGGGGTACCACCGGTTCCAGATGCAGTCACAACCGCATCACAGGATCCGGCACAGGATATGGGTGCAATTGAGGTAGTGGCTCCGACAGCTCCCGGATCAGTAATGTCAAACTCCTGGACCGCGGTATTACTGGTATTATCGGTCACCGTAACCGTATAGGTTCCGGCACAAAGTCCTGTAAGCGATTGTGCTGTCTGACCCCCGGACCACTGGAACGCATAAGGCGGAGCGCCACAACTTGCGGTAACCGTAATGGCGCCATCACAATCCCCGGCACAGGTAATATTTTTCAGGAAACTCGCGGCTGCGACCGGTGGTAATGCTACACCGATTGTTGAACTAAGATCAGTAACAGAAACCCGAAGATGAACAATATCGTTCATGGCCGTGGCATCAAGGTCCCCTCTTACCGCCAGCCCGGGTTCGGCATCTCTCTGGTAAACGAGGTGTATTGTTGAATCAACATATTTGGCAACTGAACCAAATACACATTCTGCAAAGGGGTCATTGGGAGTAATATCCACAGGTATCGACCAGGAACATCCTCCGTCACAGGATTTTACTGCGTAAATATGGCGGTAATTCTGCGTACCCTGGTCAAGAGTTTCAACCATAGCGGAATAAGTGGCATAAATACAACCGTTCGAATCAATACCGGCACTAGGCATGCTGGATAGTGAGAGGTAATATAACGGTATGGCATTCGGGTCAATAACATCCAACTGACCGGAACCATTCAGGTCAAGGGCGCCACCAATCACTATTGGCGGGTTCGTACCGAAATTCTCATTCCAGTATGCAACACCGTTCCAGCCGGGGAAGTAAGACCAACTTCCGTCACCAGCGACATCATCGAGGTACTGCATTAATCCGAAAAATACGTGTGCAATACCGTTTTCATCCAGGACAACCCATCCTGAACCATCGCTGTTTTCAATAGTATCGGCAATCTGATCACCGTTTACATCACTTATTCCTATTGGTGAACCGGTTGTATTAGTACTATTAGAATTATATTTAAACGGGATATCAATAATATTCGTATTAGTCCAGGTATTGCCATTATCATAGGATTTCGCCAGACGTGTATCTGTCAGATCACCAAAATGTACGGCAGCAATGGTTTCACCCACAGCATCAATTGAATAGGCGTCACCCTGAAAATAAGTAAACTCGGTTGAATCCCATTCCTTTATCTGAGCATCCTGGATATCCCATGTCGCTCCTCCGTCAAGTGACCTGTAGTAGAGCAGGGCGCCTTCGAGTCCGAGATAAGGCGCGCCCGGATCCCTTACTGATATAACATGGATTGACAGTCCGTCCGGTCCGCCAACCGCCATACGGTTCCATATCTGGTAATCACTGGTAATATTATTCACTGTCCATGAACCGCTTCCGATAGTGCTCCTTTCTCCCATGCTCGTCAGTGATGCCGCGGTATTATGACAGATAAAAAATTCTTTTCCTGCACTTGTGGTTCCATATGCCGGCCAGCCGGTTCTCTGGGATTCAATCCGTGCGGTAGGAGATGCTCCCCAACTCGTACCGTCAAAAAAATTGTATCCCGTACCCCTGTCTGTCCATGTGGTAGATAATTGCTGGCTGATGGTCCATGTGGTACCGATGGTACCATTGCTTAATCTTTTTATTCTTCCCTGTACTGAAGCATTGCTTTGAAGGTCATAGGTGGTAGTGCCGATAACGGTCTCTGTCAATGACTTGATAAAAACATGGGGTGTTTGAATTACCTTTTGTTTCCCGGTGTACAACTCATTACCTTTTACTTTGTTCCTGTCATATTTAACGGCTTTTTGAAATCCGGGATTAATCTGCGGCACAGTTGATTTCAGGGGTTTGGTAACCTGCGCCTCAAGAGCAATAGTTCCGCTTATGCCAAGAATAAGCAATAATGATTTTTTCATAATAGTTTGATTTGTGGTTGATAAAGTTGTGCAAAGGTAGGAAAAAAGTAATTTCCTTTCAGGAGTTTAAATTATCATCCTAAACAATAGGTAATTAAAAGAACCAGACAATAGACGGATAATTGAACCGATGGGATGTAATCGGATGGTTTAATGGATAATCTTCGGGAACACCATAAGATAAGGAATGCTTTTTCGGCAGTAAACCCGGCCAGGACGCCCCAGGCAACAGCGGTTATACCCATATAATTTAGCAATATCAAACTTGTCGCGAGGTTGACAAATGTTTCAATGATCACTGCCGCAAGAAGCACACCGTTTTTTCTTAACCCCAGCAATATGGTCTGCGGGAAAACCATCCTTGGAACGGCAAGTAAAAGGAAAATATTGAATATTGCCGCACTACCTGAAAATTGATCGCTGAAAATAACGGGATAGAATTGTCCCGAAAAAATCATCAATACTGCGGATACGGGAAAAATTATATGGCAGAGTTTGGCCGTTTGTTTTTTCAGATCCATCAACGGACCTGCGATGTCACTGTTTTGCGCAAACGAAGGTATCAAGGCATTGCTCAGCCCGTTTGCAAGAAGTAAGGACAGGGGCAATTCCCTGGCACCGAACCTGTAAACGGCAAATGTTTCACTGTCAAAATTATTTTTCAGGATAAACCCCCCGATATATTCTTCCGAACCGGCAATAATAAAATAGAGGACAAGAGGGAAAGCGGTCACCAGGTGCATTTTAAGATATTGCCCGGAAATCCCGATTGCTGAAAAACGGATTAACATTCCCGCAAGCCACACAAAACGTAAAACGGAAACGATAACCAGCCCGGTAAAGGACGCTTCAACTGAAAATCCAAGGTAAAGAGGTGCGGTAACCAGCGCCAGTTGAACAGAGTAGGAGATTACGCCATAAATGACCATCCGATACGGATTTTTCCGAAGCAGGAAAATATATTCTATGAGAAATGAAGGATTGTTTAATATGAGGTATGCCGTAAACAGTAAAGCGGACCGCGGGGCTGTATCGACCGAAAAAAAATTCATGACCGGTTTGCCGGCTGCCAGTATGCAACAACCTAATACCGTACTATACGTTAAAAGCAATATAAAAGCGGTAAAAATTTCCGGTGATTTTTTGAAGGTTGAGGTGCCTGTATTTTTATACAGAGAAAGTAATGATTGTATTATTGAAGTAACCCAGAAATGCGAAAGGACGGTAGAAAGGAAAATAAACGATTCGAAACTTCCTATATCAGAACCGGGAATTCCGCTTTTTGCAAGAAGAATTGCGGTAAAAATAAGAACAACCGACCGCGTAATATTAAATATTTGCAGGGCGGCCGTGAGTGACATTTATTATTTTTGGATTCAGGGAAAGTTTTAGTCCGGTTTCCTTGACCTCAACCGAAGTGAATTGCCGATGACGATAACATCAGAAAAAGCCATTGTGAGTGCGCCTACCATGGGATTCAGGAATCCAAATGCGGCAACCGGCACCGCTACGACATTGTAAAATAATGCCCAGAAAAGGTTTTGCTTTATGGTGCTTACGGTCATACCGGCAATCCTGTACGCGCGCCAAAGGTTCATGAGATTATTATCGGTTAACAGGACAACCTGTGCGTTGCGTATGGCGATGTCGGTTGCATTGCCGAATGAAACACCTATATTAGCCCTTGCGAGAGCCGGGGCATCATTGATTCCGTCACCAACCATGGCCGTTTTTCCGTTTTTGGAAAGATTTTCAATTACAATCAGTTTTTCATCGGGTTTGTGACGGCTGAAAAATTTGTCAATACCCGTCAGACGGGCAATTTTTTCACAGTTTTTTTCAGAGTCACCGCTCACCATCATGGATATTACCCCTGCATCCCTGAATGCTTTTATCATACCGGCAGCATTGCGGGTAATTTCATCTTCAATTTCAATATGGCCCATAAGAGTTCCGTTCCTTGAAATAAAAATATTATAACGGTCTTCAGCGGCAGATTTTTCACCGGGAATGACATATTGAAGCGAACCGATCCGCACTACGTTCCCTGATCCGTCTTGGGCTTCCAATCCCTTCCCGGTTTCTTCAGTCACCCCGGTAATTTCTAAATTTCCCGCTTTACCTGATAATTCCCTTTGAATGGATTTTGCAATAGGGTGAGAAGAAAATTTTTCAATGTGGTAGGCGTAACGGATCAGTTCCTGTTTTGAAAACCCGTTAGCGGGTTCGATATTTTTGACGACAAAGTTACCTGTGGTAAGCGTTCCGGTTTTGTCAAAGACAATGTTTTTAATACGGGAAAATTCCTCAATAATTTCCCCCCCCTTGAAGATGATCCCGTTTTTTGCTGCTTTTCCCAGGCCCACCATGACGGCTGTGGGAGTGGCAAGTCCCATCGCACAGGGACAGGCAATGACCAGTACGGCAATACTGTTCATCAGGGCTTTACCAAGAGGTATTCCTGCAATAAAAAATGAAACCAGGCAGGTGGCAACAGCGATGGCAATAATAACAGGGACGAATACTGCGCTTACCCTGTCGGCAAGCCGGTGAATAGAGGGTTTGGAATGCCTTGCATCTTCCACAATCCGGATAATGCGGTCGAGGAGGGTTCCTTCACCGATGGTTTCAACACGAACGCGGATATTACCTGAAACATTTATGGTGCCGCTGAATACGTTACTGCCCGCCACCTTTTCAACGGGAATGGACTCACCGGTAATCATGGCTTCACTGATCAGTGCTCTTCCGGTTATGATCATGCCATCGGCAGGAATCCGGTCACCGCTGTTTACCGACACCGTATCGCCCGGTTCCAGATTGCCGGTTTCCGTTTCCGATATTGATTCGGCACCATTAATAAAGATAATTTTTTTTGCCTTATGGGGTTTGCTTGAAGCGAGTTCTTTAATAGCGGATGAGGTTTTTTCAACCGACCTGTGTTCAATAAGGTTACCGAGTAAAACCAGGGTGGTAATGGTTGCCGATGTCTCAAAAAAGAGATAATTTGCAGCCATTGCGGTTCCGAAGAAAAGAATAGTACCGGCCAAACTATAGCCGTAAGCCGAAACAATACCGATAAAAATCAGTAAATCCATATCGGCCGATCCCGTACGGATAACCCGCAAAACACTTTTTCCGAAATGAAAAAATCCTATAATAAATACAGGTGAACTCAGCGCTATCTGCACTACCGGGTTATGCAGGAAATGAACCGGCAGAATCATGGGAATCAGAAGTGGAACAGTGAAAACGAGGGACACTAAAAACTTTATCTTAACCGATACGTCCTTTCTGTTGTTTTCTTTTCCCTTTGTTGCCGCCTTGTAGCCAATGGCATTAATACCGGAAACAATTTTTTCAACTGTTCCTGCATGGGCAGGACCGGCCGGCAGTTGGAAATAAACATCACCGGTAATGTAATCCGTTTGGCTGTTTATCCCCCCGTTTTTTGTCACGATGCGGTTTATGGCAACAGCGCATCCGGTGCAGGACATTCCCTCAACTTTCAGAGAAATCTGTTTATTATTTTCATTCATAAATCAGGCAGGACAAAGGTACAACTTCCGGTGCTGGTGGTGAAAGGAGGGGTTACAGCGGGTAAAGAATCGCTAAGTGGCTTAATTTTACTATTTTTGCGGTTTCAAAAAAAGCCCAAATGAGCGAAATGGCGCAAACCACATCCCTGCCTGACGGCAGGCAGGGGGTGCATGAATTTTTCAGGGCGAAGTGCAACGAAGTGATCAACGTTCACAAATTCAGGGAAGGCAGCAGGCAGATACTGGTGCGTATCGGGGAATTTTCAGAAGATGTAGTTAGCACTATTTTATGCCTCATTGAAAATAAAATGGAGGAGTGGGGCGAGCGGAAGGGGGTAATAAAAAGGGTCTTCAGCATTATTGTAGAGCAACTTCAGAATATCCGGATAAACGGATCAAGGGATGAAACCGGCCAGCAGATAGGTTTTATCATTGTGAGTAAGGCGGGTAATGAATTTCATATCTCCACCCTTAATCTGGCTGACACCAATAATATCAACGCTATCAGGAATAAAATCGGAAAGATTTCTCACCTCAGACCTGATGAACTGAAGCAACTTTATATGGACACCTTATCGGAAGGGAAGATAAGCCATAAAGGCGGGGCCGGGCTCGGTTTCATTACGATAGCCATGAAGTCGAATAATCAGGCCGATTACGGGTTTGAGAAGATTGATGGCTCTTTGACCTTATTTTCGGTTCATGTAAAGGTGGTTTGCGAATAACAATATTTAATCATAATGATGAACCGTTTGTACATAATTGAAGGAACAAATACTCCGAAGATTTATTTTGATCCCGATAATAACCAGTTCGAGATTACCGGGAAATCCTTTCCCGAACACGCAAAAAAATTCTACCAGCCGGTTTTTGACTGGTTCAGGAATTTCCAGCCGGTAAAAAATCAGTTAACCATGAACCTTAGGTTTCATTATATCAGTACTTCATCAATACTTGTGATTTCCGAATTATTAAAGACGTTATCGGATATTGGCCGGAACGGCTGCAAAGTTACTGTCCGCTGGCATTATGACAAGGACGATGACGATCTGCGCGCAACGGGTGAAGATCTGATCGGCCTGACTTCGTGTGAAATTGAGTTGGTCCCTCACTGAGAATTTCTCTCTACTTTTGCGCGGTATCTAATGGTGGTTGTTCCCGATAATTATCGGGACAGCATGCAGGGCAAAATTAAAATAGTGATAAGAGAATTAAGACGGTGGCTGTTCCCGATAGGTATCGGGACAGTTGGGAGAGCATAATTGAAGTGGTGACATTGAAATTAAGACACGGTGGCTGTAGCTCAGTTGGCAGAGCATCAGATTGTGGCTCTGAGGGTCGTGGGTTCAAATCCCATCAGCCACCCTTATTAAAACGAAGAAGCGGTACAGCATATTATGGCTTAAACTCCGGATCAGGTGATTTATACTTTGATAATTGTTCTTCTTTATCCCGGACAATATCTTTTAAGACCTTAATCTCATACTCCAGGTCTTCAATTACTCTTTTCCGATCTATTTTTTCCATAGTTGGTTCAGGAAGGTGCATGGTGTAAAATGGAACTTCGGCTTTTTTAGGCGGACGCGAAGGATCATGAAAAAAACTGAAAAGGGGAATCCTCAATGCTTTTGATATAGATTCGAGAGTGCGGATTTCAAGTGAATTTTCATCCAGCACGCGCGTCAGATAATCTTCATCCAATTCAAGGTATCCGGCAAGGTCTTTAAAAGTATAGTTCCTCGCTTCGAGAAATGCTATGATCCGGTTCTTAAGATTTAATGCCATTCTATCAGGTTGATTAATTTTCCCTTCTTCCAATCTACTAACCTC
>JACPRZ010000039.1:0-1392 GCA_016193485.1 Bacteroidota bacterium
GGTATTCCAATCCGCAATCTCCAATCCGCAATCCGCAATTGATTTATCCTCCTCTCCCCCCGGCATTTACTTCGTAAAGGTAATAACGGGTGATAATGTTTTCGTTGAGAAGATAGTGGTGCAGTAGGAAAAGTCCCAATTCCGATATCTATCCGGAGCAAAACCCAAGCCCCGAATTCCAAGGAATCACCCCTTGGGTCTTGGGACTTGGAATTTTGGACTTGGGACTTTCCTTTTAAAAAGTTCTTTCCAACACCATCCGCACCAGTTTTTTTATTACCGGGTGGTAATCCCTGCTGTATTCTCCCCGTACGCGGTTCGCAACAACTGCGCAGACCGTACATGCTTCGTGACCAAGAAGTCGTGAGAGCGCATATAAAGCCGATGTCTCCATTTCAAAATTTACAATGCGGTGGTTGCCATACCTGAAACCGGATAATTTTTCGGTCAGTACCGGATATGACGGCTTAATACGTATCATTCGTCCCTGGGCTCCGTAAAATCCGGGCGCTGTTGCCGTGATGCCGGCACTCATTCCTTTACCTACCGCTTTTATGAGGTTACCCGGTGCCTGAGTCAGGTATAAAGAGGGGAAAAAATATTTTTTGCCGAGATATTTTTTCAACCGGTTCATAATTGTGCTTTCCGGCAATGTAGTGCGAAACGGGTAAAAGAACGACAGGTTGTCAAAACCCAGTCCGTGGGTGGAAACGATGAACGAATCAACCGGAATATCTTCCTGCAGCGCTCCGGAGGTTCCTATCCTGATAAGTTTAAGTTTTTTGCGCTCATGTTTTACTTTTCTTGCCGCCAGGTCAACATTTACGAGAGCATCAAGTTCATTCAGCACAATGTCAATATTATCGGTTCCGATGCCGGTTGAGAGAACGCTGATTTTTTTCCTGTTGTAAAAACCGGTATGCGTGATAAATTCCCGGTTTTGCTTACGGACTATTACTTCGCTGAAGTTTTCCGAGACCGTCTGTACCCTTCCGGGATCACCAACAAGAATAATTACATCGCTGATATCTTCAGGGTGCAGGGCAAGATGGTAAACCGAACCATCGGGGTTTAATACAAGTTCGGCTGTAGGAATAATACGCGGCATTCTTGGGAAAATCCGAAATAGAATAATCAAATAACAAAGCCCGCACGGAAATTATTTGAGATTTTGAATTTGGATTTTATTGTTACCATTCACCCCAGATTACAAATTATCATTGGTCATTGCAATTTAACTCTGTGTAACTCAGTGTACTCTGTGCTCTCTGTGTTGAAGAATTTTTAACACAGAGTTCACTGAGATAACAGAGTTTCACAGAGGGGGTGAATAGTAACATTTTATTTGAAATTTGGAACTTTGGATTTGGAATTTTATCCTACCTGCTGCTG
>JACPRZ010000039.1:1473-12619 GCA_016193485.1 Bacteroidota bacterium
CCATACCCGCCTTTAATCCCCCTATAAGTTGGTAAACCACTTCCTTCAACGTTCCTTTATAGGGAACACGGCCGGTAATTCCTTCAGGCACCAGTTTGCCGTCATCTTCACCTGCCTGGAAATATCTGTCTTTTGATCCCTCTTTCATGGCTTCCACCGATCCCATACCGCGGTATTCCTTAAATTTTCTTCCCTCAAAAATAACCGTATCGCCCGGAGATTCTTCCACACCGGCAAATAAAGAACCCATCATCACTATATCCGCCCCGGCTGCAAGCGCCTTAGCAATATCACCCGAATATCGGATACCGCCATCGGCAATAACCGGTATTCCTGATTTTCTGACCGCACCGGCAACATCGGTTATGGCTGTCAGTTGAGGAACTCCGACACCGGCTATTACTCTCGTTGTGCATATTGAACCTGGACCGATTCCCACTTTAATTGCATCAGCGCCATTTTTTACCAGCATTTTCGCGCCATCGGAAGTTGCAACATTACCGGCAATGACCGGTAATCCGGAATATTTTTTCTTCACTTTTCTAAGTGTTTCCACTACCCCTTTTGTATGGGCATGTGCCGTATCAATGATCACAACATCAACTCCTGCATTGACAAGCGCATCTACGCGCATCATTACATCAGGTGTAATACCTACGGCTGCCGCCACCCTCAGCCGTCCCCACTGATCTTTCGATGCAAGCGGACTCAACCGCATTTTCACAATATCTTTATAGGTTATCAGCCCTATTAAATTGTATGCCTTGTCAACAACCGGCAATTTCTTGATTTTATACTGGTGAAGAATTTCTTCCGCCTCGTTCAAACTTATCATTTCGGAACTGGTGATCAGGTTTTCTTTTGTCATAAGGTCAAATACAGGCCTTTTCATATTCTTTTCAAACCTGATATCACGGCTGGTAAGAATGCCGACTAATTTTTTATCTTTGCCATTCTGAAGAATTATAGGTATTCCCCCGATTTTGTTTTTTTCCATCACATTTATCGCATCTCCGACCGATGCTTCCGCGGGCAGGGTTATCGGTTCCTGGATCATACCGTTTTCCGACCGTTTAACATGTTTTACCTCATCGGATTGCTCCCGGATGCTCATATTTTTGTGCACAACGCCTATTCCTCCCTCGTGTGCCATCGCAATAGCCATTGCCGATTCGGTTACGGTATCCATGGCGGATGAAAGCAAAGGAATATTGAGGTGGATATTTTTGGTAAGGCGGGTTGAAACATCCGTATCTTTGGGCAGTACTTCTGACCACGAAGGAATGATCAGAACATCGTCAAAAGTCACTCCTTCACGGTGAAATCTTGAAATGGTCTTTACATGCATGTTTCAGAAGTAGAAATTACCAACGGGACAAAGGTACTGAAATCCCGTAAAAGGCGAAGGATAAGGCGAAGGAATTACACATTCCGGTAGCCCTGCCTGCTTGTTGACTGGGTTTTTTCCTTCTCCTTTACTTGCACCTTATCCTTTGACTTTTATGAAATCCATTGCAAATAATTTAGATTTTGTATTTTCGATCCGCAATTTTGGCAATCCCTGCCTGCCGGACAGGCAGGCGAAATTCGCAATTCTTCTTTTTGTTCTTCTGCTTTTTTTTACCGCAATTTTTACGAACTGCACTAATGACCGGAATGTTGGAAAAGATAAAAAAACCGGGTATGACAATCAACCTGCGGAAACCATGGATAACCTGGAAAAAGGAAAGGTTACCGATACGGTTCATCTTTTTTCGGATCAGGAAATATCATACGCACTTTTCCTTCCTTCACGGTACGATAAAGGGAGAAAATGGCCTGTGATCTTTTTTTTTGATCCCCACGCCAAAGGAAGTTATCCGCTCATAAAATATAGCGACATGGCGGAAAAATACGGGTATATTCTTGCAGGATCCAACACTATCCGCAACGGTATGCCGATGAGTGCCGTTGAAGAACATGCTGTAATGCTGATGGCGGATGTTTCCGAGAGAGTATCCGTTAATGGCAGGCGCGTTTACCTTGCCGGCTTTTCGGGAGGCGCCAGGGTTGCAGCGTACATTGCAATGAAGTACGA
This sequence comes from Bacteroidota bacterium, assembly GCA_016193485.1. Classification (GTDB taxonomy): domain Bacteria; phylum Bacteroidota; class Bacteroidia; order JACPRZ01; family JACPRZ01; genus JACPRZ01. The sequence goes on from JACPRZ010000039.1 coordinate 3,551, forward strand.
TTACATCTCATGCGTAATAGGTTGCGGTGCCGGCTCACACGAGATAATGAATATCACCCGCCCCGGATTCTCCTATCTCGCTTTTGCAGGTAATGAGGACTTCAATTTCATTGAACTGAAAAAACTTAATAGCGCGCTGGATAACCTGCCTGCCAGGCATTACCTTTTTGAATTTACAGGAAAACATGAATGGCCTGCTGAGGCAATATTTGAAACAACATTTATTTGGACAGAACTGGATGCCATGAGAAAACAGGTTATCCCTGTTGACGATTCACTGGTTCGTGATTGCGGAAAAACCTTCGCTGAGGAAATTGACTCACTTGAGATGGCGAAAGATCTTTTAAAAACCGAAGATGCCTGCAGGAGGTATATTACATTTCTGGAAGGATTTACCAACATAGAAAAGTCCCGTATTAAAATTGAAACAATGGAAACGAATGGCAAACTGGAAAATCTCAAAAAATCAGAAAACGAGTTACTTAACCAGGAGAGCCGGCAGCAGGAGGTTTACCTGCAGCACCTGCAAAACAAAGATATAAGGTGGTGGGAAAATGAAAGCAGAAGGTTAATCTCATTGTCAACGGATAGTAAAAGCCCGTCATCATTATCCGTTAAACGGCTTTTGGGATACCTTAGTTTGGCATGTTATATGTATTCGGCAAACTTTCTGAATAAAAACGATCTTGCGACTGCGGAACATTTTATTATCGTTTACAAACTTTTAGATCCTCACAACCCGGAGCATAATTACCTGCTTGCCAGCGTAAATGCGCGGAGAGGAATCCTTGAAAAAGTATTATCAGAACTGAAAAATGCCGTCAAACTCGGATTTGATGATTACGGGCGGATGGAGAAGGACAGTAATTTTGTCTCTTACCGGCAAACTCCTGAATTCAGGAAGATTTTATCGGATATAATAAAACCGGAATGATTATTATTTTTGAAAATGCAATTATTTTTATTCAAAGTTTATTCAAACTATGAGTCCACTCCAATAAGTCACTTTTGCCACCAAATCACTAAAACACAAAATTTCACTAAAATTTAAATGATTTATTTTCTTGCTTTTATGGGACCTGCCTGCCGGCAGGCAGGTTTAGTGTTTTTGAGTTTTAGTGGCATTTTTGGTTTTTTGACTTTTTAGAGGGGTCTCAACTATTGATTTTTTATGGAAACAACAGCATGGATGATAATCGCTGCAGTAATTATTTATATTGCAGTGTGCTTCGGGAAAATAGCGGGAAAGCACGGAAAAAACCCGGTGCTCTACGGAATACTTTCGGTAATATCTCCCGTGAACCTGATTATTCTTGGGTATTGGGCATTTTCGGATTCTCCCGGTGAAAAGAAAAATTAAAAATAAAAACGTATTCCTCCGGAAAAATCCTTATACGAAATATACCCGTAAGGAACCCAACCTAAAGTGAAAGGTTTGAGATTGAAATATGCCACCCCTATTGGCCTATAGCGGCAGTAGTATCAAATCCGATACCCATCCATTTCGTTAATCTAAAATCTAAACCGGCAGAACCCATGATACCTGTGGTGGTGCAGGAAATAATTCGCCAATTATTCCGGTACTCATCATAACTGATTTTTCCCGCTGAAAAACCCCACGAAAAGCATGCAAAATTTTTTAAAAAATAATGAATCCCGTTTAACGAAAGTCCGAAATAAAAGAAATTATCCAGGTATCCGGGTATTCCGATGGAGTAAAATCCATTACCCAAGTCAATTACTCTGCTGTCATGCCGAAATGATGAACGGGAGAGGACGGTCTTCAGACCGCACCCGATATTTTTATTTAGCATACGAAATGCATCTGCCTTAACGGCATGGTTGAGTATCAACGGGGACATCAGATTTTTTCCATCGTATGAAAGCAATAAAGTTGCCCAGGAAATGTAACCGTAAGAAAGAGCGATTCTTGTCAATGGGCGGTGTATTGCCGAATCGGGTTGTAAAACCGGATCGGAATCAATTGTTTTTCTGACGGTTGGTACAGCAAATCCATTGAAAAAAGCAGGAATAAGCAGGAGGGTGGGCAGCATTATTAAACCTTTAAATGAATAATGAAATGCATCAAGTCAGATATTCTCTAACTTTCAACTGGATGAATTTTTTTACGCGCTCCCAGGTCTGGTTATTTAAAATAATCGGTTCCTGGCTTTTTTCTGCATCGTCAAAATAAACCAGCGCTGCCGGAATGGAAATCAGAAGCATCTGAGCAGGATATTTTTTTGTGTGCCAGTCAATAATTTGTTGCATTGAATAATGTTTTAATATCTCGGCTATATCGTAAAAATCCTTTTTAGATCCTCTGCCGAGTATGGCGTTAATTTTCATCGCTGCAATATCCTGGATGCTGTAAAATCGTATCCCTTTAATGGTCTGAGGAATTTTTACAACCGGATGAGGGTAATGAACAATATCAACTTTGATATTTTGAATTTTACAGAAAACAGCAAAAGCAATTTTTGAGGGCTCGTAAAAAAAATCGCTTCCGAATTCTTTTTGCAGTCCGGCAGTAATTTTCTGCTGATTTATTTTTTTGTCGCAAAATAAATCCAAATCCACTGACCTGCGGTGACCGAATTTTAAGGCGAGAGCAGTACCTCCAACTAAGGAAAAGTTTTTCAGTTCGTGTAATTTCATCAACCGCTTCAATACGGAAAAAGTCCGGGGTTCAATTGCCGAAATTTGTAACATCTGAAGTTTTGTATGGGTTCATCAATAACGGCTGCGGCTAAATAAATTCCTCTTCCCGAAATGTCTTTTGCGTTAAGAAGGGCTTTCTTAATTTTCTCATCCCCGTAATGCCTCCGGCACTGGCGGATATCGTCCACATCACCCCGCTCAAAAACCCGCACTATTACCCATGAGGCATATTTTTCCCAATCCAGTTTATCGTAGTCAACATCCCAGAATAGATGACGTGGCAGATTCATTAAATTATGGACAATTTGTCAATTAAAATTACGTACCGTTTTCCTGATGATTTCCACACATTCAATAATCTGTTCTTCGGTAATCACCAATGGCGGTGCAAACCGTATTTTATCGCCATGCGTGGGTTTTGCAAGAAGTCCGTTGTTCTTAAAGTCCATGCAAAGATCCCATGCTGTTTTCCCGGCTTGATTTCTGATGACTATTGCATTGAGTAAGCCCTTTCCCCTTACGGATAAGATTGTTTCAGGATATTCTTTCCTTATTTTTTCTATTTCAATGCGAAGGATATTTCCGAGACGGTAAGAGTTTTCGGGAAGTTTTTCATCCCTGATAATCTGCAGCGCGGTCATCGCCAATGCACAGGCAAGCGGATTTCCGCCATAGGTGGATCCGTGTTGTCCGGGTTTAAGCGCCATCATTATTTCATCGTCAGCAAGTACAGCCGATACCGGCATCATACCGCCCGCAAGGGCTTTGCCGAGGATCAGGATATCGGGTCGCACTTCTTCCTCATCGCAGGCGAGGATATAACCGCAACGGCCCAGGCCGGTCTGAATTTCATCGGCAATAAAAAGTACATTATTCTTTTTACATAAATCGTAACAGGCGGCAAGGTATCCGGAATCAGGAACAATAACTCCTGCTTCCGCCTGAACCGGTTCAACAAGAAAACCGGAAATGGTTTTATCCTTCAGAACTTCTTTCAGGGCATTAATGTCATTATACGGGATCACAACAAACCCGGGCGTGAACGGCCCGAAATTATTTTTTGCAACCGGATCGGTTGAAGATGAAATAATCGAAATGGTCCGGCCGTGGAAATTATTTTCGCAGGTGATGATCTTTGCCTGGTTCTTCGGCACTCCTTTAACTTCATAAGCCCACTTACGGCATAACTTCAAAGCGCTTTCAACCCCTTCGGCACCGGTGTTGGCCGGAAGCATCTTATCATAGCCGAAAAACCCGGTAATAAACTTTTCATACTCCCCCAGTTTGCTGTTATAAAAAGCCCGCGAGGTTAACGTCAGTTTTCTGGACTGGGAGATCAGCGTTTCAACGAGCCCCGGATGGCAGTGGCCGTGTGCGACTGCCGAATAGGCTGCAAGGAAATCGTAATATTTTTTTCCTTCCACATCCCATACATATACTCCCTCCCCGCGGTCAAGCACTACCGGTATGGGTTCATAATTGTGTGCGCCATACTTCTTTTCAAGTTTAATGAAACGCTGGCTCCGTGTTATTTTCTTTGTTGCGGTCATAACAGGTCCTTAATCAGTGATAGTTGTTATTATTCGTAAATTCGTCCTGACGGTAACCGTCAGGATTCGTAACATGCAAAGATACCTATTTTCGCAGATATGAATAATGATAAAAGCAATTTACAGGTTATAAAAAACATAGAAATTACTGACATTGCCGATGAGGGCCGTGCCGTTGCACGGGTAAATGATTTGGTGGTGCTGCTCCGGAACGGTGTTCCCGGTGATGTAGTTGATATTCATCCGGTGCGGTGGAAAAAAAACTACATGGAAGCGGAAATAACAACATTCACCAAACTATCGGGCAGGCGAACGGAACCGGTTTGTGAACATTTCGGTATATGCGGTGGCTGCAAATGGCAAAACATGAACTATGAGTCGCAACTGCACTATAAACAAAAACAAGTGGAAGAATGTTTCCGGAGAATTGCTAAAATCAATGTACTACCGGTTTTACCAATTATAGGATCAAAAGAAATTTTTTTCTACAGGAATAAACTTGAATTTACGTTCTCATCGGCTGCGGATGGAGATTTTGAAAATCCGGAAATCCAAAAATCCGGAAATCCAAAATCCAGCGGTGTTTTAGGTTTTCATAAACCGGGAAGATTTGACCAGGTGCTGAATATTAATAACTGCCATTTGCAGAGGGACCCTTCCAATGCTATCCGGAATGAAGTGAGAAAATTTGCTCTTGAAAATAATTTTTCATTTTATGATTGCAATCGTGCCGGGGGCTTGCTGCGCAACCTGATAATCCGGATAACAACGACAGGTGAAGTGATGGTTATTCTTTCCTTCTTTTACGATGATGAGGCGAAGAGAATTTCGCTGCTGAATCATCTGAAAGAAAAATTTCCGGACATCAAATCACTGATGTTCGTTATTAATCCCAAGGGAAACGACACAATTTTTGACAGGGAGGTAATATTGTTTTCGGGCAGTAATCATATAAATGAAAAGATCGGTAATTTGCAATTCAGGATCGGACCCAAATCATTTTTCCAGGTTAATATTCCCCAGTCGGAAAAATTATTCCGGACAGCAGTGGATTTTGCCGGATTGAGGGGGACAGAACGGGTTTATGACCTGTATACCGGAAATGGATGTATCGCATTATTCGCATCCCTTTTGGCCGACCATGTAACAGGTATTGAATATATTGATGAAACCATTCAGGATGCCCGCATGAACGCTCAGGAAAACCGGATTTCCAATGTTGATTTTTTTTCAGGAGATATTAAAAAGGTCTTTACCGCTGAATTTATCGGCATCCACGGAAAACCCGATGTGGTCATCACAGACCCCCCCCGGTCGGGAATGGTTCCGAAAGTGATTGAACGGATTTTGCTGGCAGGACCACAGCGAATCGTCTATGTCAGTTGCAATCCTGCAACACAGGCGCGGGATGTCGCCCTGATGAGTGAGAAATATTATGTGGATAAAATCCAGCCGGTTGATATGTTTCCGCATACGCAGCATGTGGAATCAGTAGCATTATTGATAAAAAAGTAGAGACGTCCCATGGGGCGTTTCAATTATTATTTACATAAGAAATTTCAGTCCATATACAAGGAACGCATAAATAAAAGTAGCGATCAACACCCCCCTTCCTGCATACACAAAATCCTTCCAGACGAACAAGAAAAACAGGCCGGCATCCGGAATGACGCACAAACTGATGATATGGGTATAAACATTACCCTGTATCGTAAAGTTGATAAACTGGTGAATCGTCATATAACCGAAAAAGTAAAGGTAATAGAGTAAAATTACCAGCGGAGGTATGATAAGCCCGAGAACCAGTCCGAACCAGATGTTATCCCATTTGTTGCGCATAGATAGAGTATTTAAAACCTCCATTCCTTCAACTCTTCCATAAACCGGTGCGCTGTAATATCGTACTGCACCGGCACAACCGACACAAAATTATGCGATAACGCCCATTCATCGGTATCAGCGCCTTTATCGCGGTTCTGAAATTTTCCGGTCAGCCAGTAATGAATTTTCCCGTTATCGTCTTTCTTCTCTTCATATTTTTCATTCCAGTATGCTTCGGCCTGCCGGCATATTTTGATTCCGTTTATGTTGGATTTTTTTACTGCAGGAATATTTATGTTCAGGCAAACTCCATGGGGAAGATTATGTTTCAGCGCAGAAGAAGCGATCATGCGCGCATAATATTTTGCCGTTGCAAAATCAGCATCAACGGATACATCGCATAATGAAAATCCCAGTGAAGGTATGCCCTCAATCGCGCCTTCAACCGCAGCCGACATGGTGCCGGAATAAATGACATTTACTGAAGAATTGGAACCGTGATTGATACCCGACACGCAGAGGTCGGGTATCCGCGGTAAAATTTTATGCACTGCAATCTTGACGCAATCCACAGGGGTGCCGCTGCAACTGTATTCATAATCACACCCGAAAAGCGATACTTTTTCAATGAGTACAGCGCTGTTTATGGTAATAGCATGACCCGTTCCCGACTGCGGTTTATCAGGTGCGATAACCGCTACGCAACCGATTTTTTTCATTACTGAAACGAGCGCTTTCAATCCCGGTGCGCTTATTCCGTCATCATTGGTCACCAAAATCAGCGGCTTCATAATTGGTATCAGTGATTGAAATTAGTTTACCCTGTTATACTGACGGAATTTGATTTTGCATATCTGCAAAATCAAATTCATCAGTATAAAAGTATAATGCGAATGAATATGATTTTCCAAGGAGTTACAGTATATTTGGAATCGCCAAAGATAAATTAAAGGATGATTGAGTGAATTGAAAATAACATACCTTTGCATGAAAATTTCATCGTGAAATAAAAACTGAATTTTAACCTTTAATCTTTGTTACCATGGACATCGGACTTTTTCCAATTTTAATTGTCTTTATGATCATCAGTTGGCTGGTAGGAATGCGGCTGAAGAGTAAATTCACCGAATATTCAAAAATCCCCACCAGTTCAGGGTTGAGCGGGGCGGAAGTTGCTGAGAAAATGCTGCGTGAAAACCGTATTTTTGATGTGCAGGTTACCTGTGTGGACGGGCAACTGACCGATCATTACAATCCTGTTAACAAAACAATAAACCTGAGCCGGGATGTTTATCAAGGTAGAAATGTCGCAGCCGCTGCCGTTGCGGCACACGAATGCGGCCATGCGGTTCAGCATGCAACTGCTTACGCGCTTCTGCAGTTCCGCACTGCTATTGTACCTGTTGTAAACTTCAGTTCCACTATTATGAATTTTATTTTTATTGCAAGTATGTTCATGGGTTTTATGTCCATTTTTAATGTTGAACAAATTCTTTGGGTAATTGTGATTGCGCAGGGTGCAATAACCTTATTTTCGCTGGTGACTCTTCCTGTAGAAATTGATGCAAGCAACAGGGCTCTGGTCTGGCTTGAAGGTACGCGTATTACAAGGGGAGTGGAAACTGACAAGGCGAAACATGCACTCCGGCTGGCCGGATATACCTATATGATTGCCGCCCTTGCAGCGCTTACCACATTGATTTATTTTATTCTCCGCCTGCTCGCTTCGAGAAGGGATTAACTTGCTAACTATTCTCTATGTTAAAACGTTGGAAAAGTTCGTCATAATTTCAAAACATTGAAAAACATAAAGTTTTTTTTCATCGTAATCCTGCTCTTCTCCGTATTAAAATACGGTTTTTGCGAAACCATTCCTGTTAAATCCAATATCACCCAGGTTACAGTTTTTCTCAGCGGGGCTCAGGTAACCCATTCCGCATCTGTTACTCTTCCGGCAGGTAACAGCGATCTGGTTTTTGAAGACCTGCCGCAAAATATCGATCAGAACAGCATCCAGGTAAAAGGGGGGGGTAATTTTACAATTCTTTCCGTATCCCAGCAAATCAACTTCCTGAAAGACCGCCTGAAACCGGCAAATATTATCCTGATGGAAGACAGTTTGAAGGCATTGCAGGAACGTATTGACCTGGAAACCAATTTCCAGCACATTCTTACCGAAGAAGAATCTCTTCTCTATACCAATAAATCGATCGGCAATAAGGATATTGGAGTTGATGCGCTTGACCTCGAAGAAATGGCTAATTTTTTCAGGAAGCGGCTTACAGATATCCGTAATAAAATCATTGAATCAAAATTGAAAGTAACAAAGTACTCCGAATTAACCGCTAAACTCAACAATCAACTGGCCGAACTCAATGTTCGTCACAATAAACCTACTACGGAAATTATTATCAGTGTTTCCTCAAAAACAAAAATCCAGGCGAAAATCCAGGCAGGTTATCTGGTATATAATTGCGGTTGGACCCCGGTTTATGATATCCGCACAGTATCAAGTGAGTCAAAAAAGATTTCCCTTGTCTATAAAGCCAATATATACCAGAACAGTGGCCTTGACTGGAATAACGTCAATCTTACCCTGTCAACCGGAAATCCTGTCCAAAGCGGAATACGCCCTGAATTGCGACCCTGGATTTTACAATTCAGGCAACCTGTTGTTTATTATGAAGGTGCAAAAGAGAAAGCCGCTTATCGCAAAGCCGAAATTCCTCAGGCAGCCCAGGCATTTGAATCGGATATTTCAAAAAATGACGATTTTAATACCATACAGGCACAAACCGCATCTTCCTACACCCAGGCGACAGAAAGTCGGGTTGCGACTGAATTTTCGATAGGGGTACCATATACCGTTCCATCGGATGGTAAACCGCACCTGGCAGAAATTCAGAATTACAACGTTCAGGCGCAATTCAGATATTATACCGCTCCGAAAATCGACAAGGACGCTTTTCTTCTTGCCCGGATCATAGGATGGGAAGAACTGAATCTCCTTCCGGGTGAAGCAAATATTTTTAATGAA
>JACPRZ010000045.1 GCA_016193485.1 Bacteroidota bacterium
GGATCGGTGAGTCATTCACAGGCGTGCGATTCACTCTATTACGGCCAGGCAGAGGATTACAGTGTACGTTGCTATAACTCACACCTGAAACCCGAAGCTGATTTCACTTATTCTATAGATGATCCATGCGCAAGGGTTGTTGAATTCTACGACTTTTCATCCTGGTTACCGGTGTCCTGGTTCTGGGATTTCGGTGATGGTTCAACCGGGAGCGGTGAAACGGTTATCCATGATTATTTGTATGCCGGAAATTATTCGGTACAACTCATTGCAGTGAACTCTTATGGCTCAGATACAACCGTAATCAATTTTTTTATTGACTCGGTATACGCATCTTTTAATGTTCCCAATACCGTTTTTGCGGGCCAGAATACGGCTTTTTATAATTACTCAAGCGGGGCAAATTCCTATTCCTGGAATTTTGGCGATGGAAAAACGTCTTCTTCAGTTAACCCGACCCATATTTATAATAATACCGGCACTGTTACCGTGACCTTAATTGCAGCAAACACTCTTACCGGGTGTTCAGATACAATCATAAAGCAAATAATTGTCCTGCCTCCTGGTTATATCAGCGAACTGCCGGGTAAATCAAATACTGTTCGGATTGATCCGAATCCTGTGACCGGGTCCGGTGAAATAGTGATCTATGATGATAAGATCAGGGACTGGCAACTGATCTTTTCGGATATTTACGGAAAAGATGTGATCAGGGCAGAAATGCTTAACACCAATAAATTCACATTTAACAGTCAGGAATTATCTGCCGGGTTATATTTTTACAAAGTAATCCATAAAGATGCATTAATCGGAATCGGTAAAATAATTATTGAATAAAATATCTAAATGCCCACAATCCATAACCACCTCCTGCCATGAGAACAGGATTGCTTCATTTGCTGACCCATAAGTACAGCATCGTTCCGATCATTCTGATTGCTTTTTTTACGGGTGCGGGATTTTTCATCCAGCCAAATCCTGTTTCAGCACAATCATTTATTCTCTTATTCCAGGAAAATTTTGATGATGTATCCGATTCTGTTACACTTAATACAACGTGCACCGGAAATAACAGTTGGGTCGTAAATAACCAGTTCAGCGGACAGGGTGTTTATCCCGATGTTCCCATCCAGGATTCAACGGTAGGTGGGATAGGACAAATCGGAGCGGGTACAGGTAATTATCTTCATATTTCAAACAGCAACAGTTCGGTTCAAAATGCATCCTATAATCCAAATAGTGCATCGGTTTGTCAATCTGAAATAGGAAGTTATTGTACTCTTGGTTACACCAGGATTGTCCTGCAGTTCTGGATGATTGGCAGCGGTTCGCCTGCCGATTATTGCACAATTTCATCCAATACCGGTGTATCGGTGCAACTTGGTCCATCAGCGGGGTGGCAATTTATTCAAATTGAAGACCCTTCCTTTATTGACAGAACTGACCTGACATTTTATATAACCTGGACGAACGATGCCATCAATACCAATGACGGGCTGTCCATTGGTATTGATGATATTATGATTGTTGCCTATTATGATCCTTTTACATCGGTTCAGGTTAAAGTTACCAATGTATCTCCCAATCCGATGTGCCATGAGGAATTAGATGACTTCCGGCTCGATTTCCAAATAAGCGGCAAATCATGTCCCGGTAATTATGAACTTGAAATTTCCGATGCAAATTGCAATTTTAATAACTCAACCCCCCTTGGAATATTTTCCCTTCCCGGTACAAACGGTACCGTGAACTATTACGCTATCTTAAGCGATTACGGCATCCGCATTCCGACAACTCTCCCTTTCGGCAATTGTTATTGCTTCCGGTTGAACCGGATTACCCCTCCTACTGCCGAAGGTTTGGTAGCCACTCCGCCTATTTGTCTTGAGATTATTGATTGTACCGATTCAACCCGTGCATATCAGCCAACAGTTACTGCCGATCCTTATTATAATGCAAATGATTCATGCAATCCTCCCGGCCTTCCCGCTGGTCAGCAGGAAGTTTGCATTTACAGTGTGATTGATGTGCCTTTTCTTTCCTTTGGCGCTTTCAATCCGGGTAACAATTATGTTCTTGAACTATCCGATTCATCCGGAAGTTTTTCCAATCCGCAGGTGATAGGAGGACCGATGCCGGATACGCGAACATGGGATCCCGCACTCGGTTATCTGCCGCCACCCCCAGGATCAATCAGCGGTCAGATTCCAATTGTTCCTCCCGGTTGTAATTACTACATTAGAGTTACGGCAACAAATCCGCTTGTTGATGACACGGTACCCGGCTCAATAAATGATTCAATCTGGTTCAGTGGCCTCTGGGGTCCCTTCTGCATTAAAGAATGTGATATTAAAACCAACAATGCGCAGGATATCACCCTTTGTATTACTAATACCGAAGGCGCATGCGATACAATTAGAATTGATATCAATTCATTTGATTCAACCATTTTCTATAATTCCGATAATGAGTTCATAGTGCAACTGCTTTCACCATCACTTTGCCCACCTTTTGATTTTCCCCCCTCTGATAATTTTCATCCGGTTCCAATGGAAATTGTCAGTGAAGGAGAACTTGGCATTTACCCTGATACGGCATCAGGAGATTTCCTCTTATGTGTACCACCCATTCCCGACTATCTTGCAATTGCCGACCACCTCGGAATGCATTATATGAGGATCATCGCAACCAGTTCATCCGACAGTTGCAACCTCAAGGGTTCAATAATCAGATTAACGGTAAACGGGATATCAGGCACAGTTCCGGAATTGTTTATTGACCCGGTTTATATTCAGTGCGGGGATGAAAACCTGAACTCGGTTACCTTCACCATACTCAATCCGGTTCCTTCAAGTGTCGGTTCAATCTATATTCTTAATATTACCGGCTTTGTTCCTATTGAATGGGATGTAAACCAGTGGGGTTCTTCAATTTCGCTTGGATTCCCACCGGTTTCGGGAGTTTATACGGTCACTATACAGGAACAATCCAAAGACGGACAATGTAAAGGTCCAAAATCAGTTGAACAAAAAATAGTCATAGACCTCATTCCCGATGTAAGGATAAACGGCCCGGTAAAGATTTGTTTTCCGACTATAGTCACCTATTCTGCAAACTTTGAAGAATCCACTTTTTATGAGTGGAATGTCGACTGGCCACCGATCACCGGTTTTGGCGAAATTCTTGTTTACGGCAATAATGAAATCACCCTGGGGATTTATAAACCCGGGACTTTCAGCATTAACCTTGTTGCACAGAATGAATGTGACCAGACCGGCAATACGATCACTGTCAGCGCTTTTCCGAAAACCATTGCAAATGCCTGGCCGGATGATACGGTTTGTAAAGGGGAATCGGTGACATTATTCGCTGAAAATACGGTATTCCCGGCCGATAATACCTTTATATGGATATTAAATAATGATACGATTTTCAGCAACTATGTGGAAGTCGGATACGATTCAATTCAACAGGTTATTTCAGCCGAAGGTGTTTATTATGTCATAGTCAACGATGAATGTTCCGACACCGACAGCGTTGCAATCTGGGTCAAACCAATTCCGGAACTTACCATACCACCGGTTCACTTATGTATTGGTGACAGCGGACAACTGTCACCATCTTATCTCAACGGAGTATCATATCAATGGCAACCTGGTCTGTGGATTGATGATAACACGCGGCCTGATCCTACCGTTTACCCGATAATATCCCTTGACTATTCACTGGTGGTATATTATGATTCCTTATGTGAACCGGTAAGCGATACCACGTCGGTTACGGTTACCGGAAATCCTGTTGCCGATGCCGGTCAGGATGTGACAAGTTTCCAGGATATCGGTGTAACGCTCACAGCAACTGGCGGTTTTCAATATTTATGGTCCCCTCCCGGAGGGCTCAGTGATCCGGCCGCTTCAAATCCGTTCGCAGATCCTGATTCAACAGTTACCTATTTTGTGACCGTTACCGATGCATACGGTTGTACCGCCATGGATTCAGTGAAAGTCACGGTAATTCCTTCATCCTTTGAACCGGGTATCCCGGGCGGATTTACGCCAAACGGAGACGGAGTCAATGACGAATTTAAAATTCTGGACCGTGTGGGCAGGGAAGGTATGGCAGTCGAACAATTTGACTTTAAAATTTTTGACCGCTGGGGTGAACTTATTTTTGAGACAGATGATGTAAATAAAGGTTGGGACGGAACTCATTATAAGAATGGAAAAAAACTGGAAGTCGGTGTTTATGTATGGTTGCTCACTGCCGAATCCGTAAAAGGTGAGAAATTCGGGCCGATGAGCGGGAATGTTTCCCTGCTGAGATGAGAGAAGATCATATCCGGATGAGTACGTGAAATTAAGATATTACGTATTTGAAAATGAAATATTCTTTAAAAGAGTTTGGAAAATTATTTATTTGCATGGATAAATCACTGCATTTAGTATGGTTGATGGTTCCATCCATGCTTCTCATTCCCGGTTTTTTAAAAGGTCAAACACCCGATTTTATCTGGGCTAATGGAGTGAGCGGAACCGTTTCTGAAACCGGTAACTGTATTGCTGCTGACAATTCAGGCAATACATATATAGCAGGACAATTTGAAAGTCCGTCCCTCACCTTTGGAAACAAGACAATACAAAATACCGGTTATTCGGGAACGGATGATATTTTTATTGTAAAATATGATTCGGCAGGAAATGTTATCTGGGCTAAAAGAGCGGGTGGGTATGGCAATGATATCCCGAGGAATATTACGGTTGATATTGACGGTAATATTTATCTGACCGGTTCCTTTTCAGACGGTTCGGTTTTTTTTAACAACATAGTCCTGGATAATTCGGGAATGGAAGATTTTTTTATTGCAAAATATAATTCAGCAGGGACGGCCATCTGGGCAAAAAGCGCATCCGGAATCAGGAATGATATTGGCTACGGGATTACCACGGACACCAGCCGCAACGTTATTATTACCGGCTCATTCTCAAGTCCATTGCTTAAATTTAACGACAGTATTTCCCTGACAAACTCCGGGCAATACAGAAGGGAACCTCTTCTTTTCAGGTTCATTTACCAGCGATACAATATCCTTTGATACGGCTATGATAATAAACAGCAACAGTGGTTTATCTGATATTTTTATGGGCAAATGCAGTAATACCGGCAGTTTCTTATGGGTTAAGGGTTATGGCAGCGTTGACAACGAAAGACCCAGTGGGATGACTCTTGATTTTACCGGTAATATTTACCTTACCGGTGTGTTCAACAGTGTGTCACTCTCTTTCGGGTCAACCTCACTTGGTAATGCCGGATCTTATGATATTTTCATCTGCAAATTCGATTCCGGAGGAAATACTGTCTGGGCAAAAAGCATTGGTAACAGCCAGGACGATTTTAGTTTCGAAATTGCCTGCGATGCAAGCGGAAATGCGATAATAACAGGGGAATTCAGCAGCCCTACCCTGCTGATAAACCCGTTCACGCTCATTAACAACGGGATCTCTGATATTTTTTGCGTAAAATATTCCGGACAGGGTATTGTTGACTGGGCAAAAAATTTCGGGAATGAAGAAGTCGAGGGGGGGTATGATGTTGCAGTGAACCCTGCCGGCAGGATTAATATCACGGGAGCTTATCAAAGTTCATTCATAACGTTTGATACCAAAACAATGATGAATTCTGGCGGTTTTGATGTATTCACTGCCTGCCTTAATCCGTCAGGTACTACACGGTGGGCAGCCACTGCAGGAGGAAGCGATGACAACGATGGTGGAAATTCAATAGCCGTTGATGCCGCTGACAATGCCGTTATTACCGGTTTTTTCAAAAGCCCGGTTATTTCTTTCGGAAGCAACATTCTGTATAATGAAGGTTCATCGGATATCTTCATCGCGAAGTACAGCCCCACCGGAAAAATCTTATGGGCGAACAGCGCTGCCGGTATTTATGAAGACAATGCCACGGGTATTGCTGCCGATGGTGAAGGCAATACCGTTATTACCGGGTATTTTTTCAGTAATAAAATTTACATGGGTGGCTTTGATTTAACCCTTACCGGCAACGGGTATCCTGATATTTTTATTGCTAAGTACGATTCCCTGGGCAATGTTACGTGGGTCAGCCAGGGAAAAGGATCGAATTATGATAAAAGCAATTGTATTGCCGTCAGCGCTTCAGGAAGTATTTATATCGCAGGAATGTTCTGGAGTCCAACCCTCACTTTTGACGCCATAAGCGTCAACCGTACCGGCACAGGATATAATGAT
>JACPRZ010000041.1 GCA_016193485.1 Bacteroidota bacterium
TGGTATTGCTACTGTGTTCACTATGTCAAAGATATCCCGCCTCTGGCGGGAAAAGCAAATCACAACCAAGAGGCACTTCTTTTGGTGGTATTGCTACTGTGTTCACTATGTCAAAGATACCCCGTTAGTCAACGGGACAGGCATTTTGTCCGCTAAAGTGGATCCTTGCCTACCGGACAGGCAGGCGCCTCTGGCGGGCAAATCACACTTGTCCCTTTTGACTTGTCCGGTTTGCATATCTTTGGCGGCATTATTCGAATTGAAGTTCGTATATTCGTCCCGATAGCTATCGGGATTCGTATTTCGTAAAATATGCGCCTACAGATTGCCGCTGCCAACTGGAAAATGAATACAACCCCTGAAGAGGGTTTGAAATTATTTGAACATATCCTGAACCTCCTGTCAACCATCCCTGAAAACAGAAATTCCCGCGTAATCATTGCGCCTCCTTTCACCCACCTCCATATTATTTCCGAATCCATTCACGCTCATTCAAAAAATCCCAGGTTTTCAAACCTTGATATCTCTCTTGCCGCGCAAAACTGCTCTTCAGAAACCAAAGGCGCCTACACAGGTGAGGTATCATCTGAAATGATTAAAAATGCTGGTACCAGGTACGTTATTATCGGTCATTCGGAAAGAAGGTCATATTTCAGGGAAGATAATAATTGTCTTGCAAGAAAAATTGACCGTGCGCTTGAAAATAACCTTATCCCGATTTATTGCTGCGGTGAAACCCGCCAGGAAAGAAGCGAAAAAATCCACTTTGAAACCGTAAAGAACCAGGTTGAGGAAGGCCTGAAGCATATCTCCGGGGAGCAGGTAAAAAATATGGTCATCGCTTATGAGCCGGTATGGGCTATCGGCACCGGGGTGAATGCCACTGCGCAGGAGGCGCAGGAAATGCACGCATTTATCCGTAAGGTAATCGCTGAACGGTGCGGAAAAGAAATTGCAGCCGGCCTGTCCATCCTCTATGGAGGCAGTTGTAACCCTAAAAATGCAAAAGAGTTATTCGAATGTCCCGATATTGACGGAGGATTAGTTGGAGGAGCATCGCTGAATGCAAATGATTTCGTTGAAATAGTGAAACAATTAAAACGATAATACATAAGTCGGGCGAAGAATGTAAGAAGTTAAGAAGCAGGAAGAAAAGATAATGAGAAGAACAACGTAATTTCTTTACATCTTTGCATCTTTGAGACCCCTATAAAAAGTCAAATTTAGTAGAATGCCACTAAATCTCAAAAACACGAAATCCCACAAAATTTTTATTATCATAGATTTATTTTTAGTGCAATTTTTGTGTTTTCGTGTTTTTGTGGCAAAAAATACTTTATAGAGGGGACTCATCTTTAAATCTTACCATAATTTCCAATGTTTCGTTTTACCTCCCTCACGTTTTATCGTTTTCCACGTAATTCATTTTCCCTCTCTCTCTTTTTATCTCTTTTAATTTTTGTAACTTCTTCTTTTGCGCAGCAGCAGATAAAAAACTTCACTAAAAATCCCGCTGTATTCTTAACAGAACTTAACACGTTCATGACGGCTACAAATCCCGAAGCCGGGGAACAGATCATGGTGGAATTTTACGCATTGTGGAAAATGGATTCACTGACGCCAAAGGACCAGGAAAAGATCTACGATGCCGCCAATAAACGGCTGAAAAAAAGAAAGCGCGAAGCAGGCGACTCCGTGCTTTTCTGGTACGGCCCCCAGACCCGGAAATTTTCACGCGAACAGGAACAGGCGGTAATCGTGACGGCAAACTTCATGCTGAAAAAAAGGTTTATGTCCTTTCCGCATTTTGGCGACTACCTTTATACCCTGATCAGTTTTTTCTCCAGCGATCAGTCCGATGAAAGTTTCCGCGCCTTACAGACAACCCTTGATAAATTAGTTGAGACCGGGAAAGGCAAAAAAATAACCGCATTCCTTGAAACCTGCCGTTCCCTTTTTGATGAAGGCCTTTTATACAAATCATCTTCCGTGCAGTGGAAATCGAGTAACCGTAATTACCAGTTCCGGTATGACAGCATTCCAAAGATCACATACGGGTCGCTTGACCTGAAATGCTATTCAAAAAAAGACAGCGCCATCATCTACCGTACCAGTGGAAGTTATGATCCCATCGAAAAAGTATGGTACGGCAGGGGCGGCACGGTTAACTGGCAGCGTGCCGGTATCGGAGAAGATGTGGTTAAGGCGGAACTCCGGAAATATTCCGTTAAAATGACAACCTTTCAGTACCAGGCCGATTCCGTGACTTTTTATCATAAAACATATTTCAACCGTCCTCTTATGGGAAAACTTACTGAAAAAGTCCTTGCCGATGTGACTGTGGAAGATGCCTCCTATCCCCGGTTTGATTCCTACGACAAGCGGCTGCAGATCAAAGAGGTCTTTCCGAATGTGGACTATGAGGGGGGGTTTTCACTGCAGGGCGGAAAACTTATCGGAACCGGCAGCAAAGAACTTGACGCCTATATCACCTTTAAGTTAAAACTGAATCTCGACACCATCCGGAAAAACAGGGAACGGTTCATGGTTGCGGCTTCCAAATCATTTACCATCAGTGAAGATAAAATCAACTCAGCCAATTCCGGTATCACAATATTCCTGGAAGACGATTCCATCTACCATCCGCGGCTGCAATTAAAATTTATCATCAAAAAAGTAAATAATATCGTAGTTAATGCAGAAATAACCCTTATCCGGGGGAATGAGGGTTTACAGCAGAGTTTGTTCTTTAATTCTTTTCACAAAGTGGATATGGTTTTTGAAAACCTGCAGTGGAACATGAAAGAGCCCTTTATGGAAATGGGTTCCCTGCACGCTGTGTCGGGTGAAAGCAAGGCGGGGTTTGAATCGTCAAATTATTACCGGGAAAACCGTTATGTTGAACTGATGGGCATGGACGAAGTGCATCCGCTGGTGGAAATCAAGGAATTCAACAAAAAAAACGGGAACATCAACCAGTTTTATGTGAGCGAACTTGCTTCCTTTATCGGCATGGACGCTACCCCTGTCCGGCAGGTTATCATACGGCTTGCCAATCTCGGTTTCCTGCTCTATAATTTCGAATCGGACTTTGTGATCATTAAAGATAAACTCTTTGAATACCTTGCCTACAACGCAGGGAAAAGGGACTATGATGTAATTCAGATTTTCTCCTTCATGAATAATAAACCCAACGCCAAATTAAACCTTCTTAACAATGAACTTGAAATCAATGGCGTCCCTCAGATATTCCTGAGCGATTCGCAGAATGTTTACCTCTATCCCGAAAACCAGAGGATTGTCCTGAAAAAGAACCGCGATTTTCTTTTTTCCGGACAGATCCATGCCGGCCGGTTCGATTTTTACGGGAAAAAATATTATTTCAACTACGACCAGTTTAAAATTGATATGGAGAATGTTGACTCTATGGCTTTTGCCGTTACGGGCAAGGCAGGTGATTACGATGAGTACGGTGAACGCAAATTGGAACGGGTGCGATCGGTTGTTGAGTACATAAAAGGCGACCTGCTCATTGACAAACCGGGTAATAAATCCGGCAAGGTGAGTTTCCCGGAATATCCCGTTTTCAACAGCCACAAGGACTCCTATGTTTTTTATGACCGCAGAAGTGTCCAGGAAGGTGTTTACGGGCGCAACAAGTTCTATTTCCACCTGGAGCCCTTTACCATTGATTCCCTTGACAATTTTGATCCGACCGCACTTTCATTTAAAGGCACGCTGACCTCTGCCGGAATTTTTCCCGATTTTGATGAGCCCCTGCGCGTACAACCTGACTATTCCCTCGGGTTCCTGCGTAATACCCCCCCCGATGGATTTCCCGTCTATGGCGGCAAAGGGCAGTACTCAAATGAAATAAACCTTAGCCACAAGGGCTTGAGGGGTAACGGCATTCTGCAATACCTCGGTTCCACCACCGATTCAAAGGATTATATCTTTTTCCCGGATTCCATGAACACCACCTGCGAGAAATTCGAACTGAAAAAAGAAAAAACTCCGGTTGAATTTCCGCATGCAATCGGTGAGGGTACATACAATCACTGGGATCCATACAAGGATGTTATGTTCATTTCCAAAAGGAAGAAACCGATTGAACTTTACGATAACCAGGCGCAGATGTTCGGAACACTCGCCCTCCGGCCAAAAGGATTATCGGGGCAGGGTCAGGCCAATTTTTCCGAAGCGGTGCTCACCAGCAATTCCATGAATTTCAACCAGGATGATTTTACTGCCGATACCGCACAGTTCCGGCTGAAAACGGTTGGAACATCCGATTTCGCTTTTTCGACCGATAATGTAAAAGCCAAAATTGATTTTATCGGCCGTAAAGGCGATTTTACCTCCAACATTGGCGGATCAAAAGTAAATTTTGACGTCAACCAGTATTACTGCTGGGTGAATAAATTCACCTGGTTTATGGACAGCAAGGATGTTGAACTCGGTGCCGATATGAAACATGATGTGGAGGGGTCGGAAGGCATTAAACTTGAAGGTTCAAAATTCGTTTCAACCCATCCCGATCAGGATTCGCTCACCTTTATTGCACCTCTGGCAAGGTATGACCTGCGCAATAATATCATTGCAGCCCGGGATGTCAGGTGGATTGATGTTGCCGATGCCCGCTTCTTCCCCGACAGCGGGCTGGTAACCGTGTACAAAAAAGCAAGAATGAAGCCCTTTGAAAGGTCATCCATCGAAGCCAACCGCGTCACAAAACATCATAAAATATATAATGTAAGCGCTGAAATCCATGGCCGGAAAAATTATTCCGGCTCAGGATATTACGATTATGTTGATGAAGAAAATAAAAAACAGGTCATATTCTTTAAGAAAATTTCGGTGGATACAACCGTGCAGACGGTAGCGGAAGGGGTCATTCCCGATACCGCCAACTTTACATTAAGCCAGCGCTTTGCTTTTACCGGTGAAGCGCTTCTTGCGGCAAATAATCCGCATCTTACTTTTTCAGGTTTCTCAAAAATTAAACATGAATGTACAAACATCGCCAGCAACTGGTTTTCCTTTTCTGCTGAAATCAACCCCCGTGATATTTATATCCCGGTTACCGAAAAAACAAAAAACATGACCAAAGATGACCTGGTTTCGGGAATCCTGATGTCTGCAGATTCGGTTTACCTCTATCCCACATTTCTTTCGATGCGGAAATTCAGAAAGGACTTTGAACTGATACCTGTTGAAGGGTTCATCAGGTTTGATAAAGAATCCAATGAATACCGCATTGCCGGAAAAGAAAAACTTGCAGAACCGAAACTGCCCGGGAATATGGTCGCCTTATCAACTAAAAGTTGCAATATTACCGGTGAAGGCCGGTTTGATTTCCGGCATAACCTCGGGCAGGTGAAAACCGTTGCGGTCGGCAATGAATTCTACAGCAAAGAGTTCGGTACGTACCGGTTCGAACACTTAGTTACGGTAGATTTTTTCTTCAATGATGGCGCCCTAAAAGCCATGTCGGATGAGATTAAAGGGGCAACCATGCTTCAGGCAGTTGATTTCAGCGGATCTGCCTTTGAAAAGGGGCTGACCGAACTTACCGGTAAAGAAATTGCCGACCAGTTAATATCCCAAATCAACCTTTACGGAGAATTCAAACGCGTGCCCAAAGAACTGGAACACACCTTCTTCCTGACGAACCTGAAAATGAAATGGAATCCCGAAACACAGTCCTATCTGGCGCAGGACCCTTTCGGAATCAGTATAATCGGAGGACGGCAGGTGAACAAAACCGTAAAAGGAATTGTTGAAATAGAAAAGAAAAGGTCGGGAGATGAACTGAATATTTACATTGAAATTGCCGATGGAAAATGGTATTATTTCAACTACCTGCGGGGAATAATGCAGGCGGTCTCATCCAATGAAGAATTCAATACTACTATAAAAAACCTCAAGAGTGATAAAAGAAAACTGAAAGCGGAAAAAGGCCAGTCGCCCTTCCAGTTCATGCTTTCCAACGAACGCAAGATGAAGACCTTTGTGGCGAGGTTCCAGAAGGAGAAAGGGAAGTAAGCAGGAGGAGACGGGACAGAGAGAATCCCGATGGCTATCGGGAGAGACATAGAGATAAAGTGAAAATAAGTTGCTATTCACCTCACCGAAGTACGAACAGAGATACGAACTTACGAACTACGAATTCGTAATTCGTAGGTTCGTAACAAACCTGCCTGCCGGCAGGCAGGTTCGTACTTCGGTGGAATAATGAAAACAAACCATAGGGGTGTGAATAGTAACGAAAATAATAAGATTATGATGGAGTTATTTCCCGGCTGTTTTTTTCAATGCCGGATCTAACGCATACGCTTTTTGAAATAGCGGTTCAGCGGTTTTCATATCGCCATTGTTTGCATAAACGGTTGCAAGGTTCAGATAAAGCGATGCGTGGGAAGGAAATTTTTTCAACCCTTCATTAAATATTCCGATTGCTTTCTGCGTTTCGCCTTTCATGGCATAGGCAATACCGAGGTTATCGAATATCTCGGCATCCCGGTATTGAAAACTCCAGGCCTTTTCAAAGTAATAAACCGCCCTGTCCAGATCACCCTTCCCTTTACCGTAAGAAATCCCAAGACAGTAATGCGACTTTATATGCAGCGGTTGCAACTTCAGCACCCGGTTAAATGCCGCAATAGCGGAATCATGCGCATTGGCGGACTGGTAAGCGATGCCGAGATTGTACCAGGCATGATGAAAGGAAGGACAAATTTCCGCTGACCTTTTTATTTCTTCAATGGCTTCACGGATCATCCTCACATCTTTTTCCTTCTCATGTCTCCCTATAAGTTCAATGCCATAATATAAATGCGTCCGTGCGCTGTTAGGAGCATGGTTCACATCCGTTGAATAAAGAGTGAAATTGCTTTTCCATACCGGGTTTCTTTTAATGGTCAGAACCGAAAAAATTCCAGGCACTATGATCAGCCCGGCAATCCAGGACAATGAAACCCTGAAGGATGATTGAGGGTCAACCCGTAAAATTTTTGCCAAAAGTCCGGCCATTGCAATGCAGAATCCGAGGGAAGGCGTATAGGCGAACCGTTCACCTAAATTCGTGCCGATATTGAATACTACATTCGAAACAATCGAGTAAGTTATGATGTAAAACATTATCCCGAATGTCACTGTAATATCCGTTTTGCCGGGTGAATAAAACCGGGGTGAAAGATGCCGCTTGAGGTTTTTTGCTACTTTTTTGTCTTTATCTTTAATAATGGATGCCACCATTGGTTGTGCTATTTTTCCAGGGACTTGGGATTTGGAATTTGGGACTTGGAATTTGGGACTTGGGACTTGTGACTTGGTTTGTGGTACCGCCCCGGATTTTACGGTACTGAAATGTCTTGTTATCATTTTCAAAGAAAAAGTTATTGATAACGTAAACGTCAGGAGTGATGCCCAGACCTTCCAGCCGGTCCATCCCGCAAGAGGGATTTCATTATATGAATAATCATAGGATAACGGCCAGGGAATGAAAAGAAGTTTGATATAATATCCGGCAATAAGGATCAGGGTTGATATTTTTTCTGTAACAGAAGCATTAATAAACGGGTTATCCATGATATCCGCAGTTTCGCGATCCCCTACCATACCGGCAAAAGCGGCACGCAATGCAAGGTAAATCAGCGCCATCACTGCGTAGGGAATGGTTAAGAATATGATTCGTGATAACGATGACTCCCTGTACAACCAAAGAGTTAACGGAATCACGGCAAGGGCTGTAATGGCGTTCTCTTTTGACAGGAGAGCCAGGAAGAAAAGGAGAGAATTCAGGAGTATGTTCTTCAACGATAACTTGTGGCAGTTCATTAACACAGGCAGGATAAAAAGAAGAGAAAAAATTTCATCCCTGCTTTTGATGTTTGCCACAACCTCGGTATGAACCGGGTGTGCGGCAAAAAGCAGTGATGCCGAGGCGGCAATGAATAGTACGCCTGTGGTTCGTAAAAGGAAAAGATAAATAAGAAGGCATGTTAATGCATAGAGCAGGGTATTCACTAAGTGCCCGACCAGCGGGTTCAATCCGAATAATTCATATTCTATGGCAAACGTGGTCATTGAAAGCGGCCGGTACCGGCCACCGCTTAAACTGAGCGCTTCACCGTAAGCGCCAATAAATAAATCGCTCGTTACAATATCCGGGATACCCGCAATTCCTTTTTTTGTGAATTTATTTCCCGTGATCACCAGGACATCATCAAGGACGTAATTATAGGTAAGGGTCTGGCTGTAAAGCAGAAATCCGGAAATAAAAATCAATACAGGAAACACTTTCCTGAATACTGGTACAGATGGTGAAGATGCCATTTAGACGGCTTTATTACTTTTGTATTAAATCAGGCATGGGAAAATATCTGCAAAAATCAGCAATTCATGCTTAACGGCAAAAAAATAGTTGTGGTCATGCCGGCATACAATGCGGAGGTTACCCTTGAAGCGACCTACAGGGAAATCCCGCTGAATATTGTTGACGAAGTGGTGCTGGTAGATGACGCGAGCAGGGACAATACGGTAGAAGTAGCGCGGCAACTTGGCATACATCATATAATCCGCCACGAAAGGAATAAGGGCTATGGAGGGAACCAGAAAACCTGCTATAAAAAGGCGCTGGAACTCGGAGCCGATATAATTATCATGCTTCATCCCGATTACCAATATACGCCAAAACTGATTCCCTCCATTGCCGGGATTATCGCTACCGGCCTCTACCCGGTGGTTCTTGCATCACGCATCCTCGGAAAAGGGGCGCTTAAAGGGGGAATGCCTTTTTATAAATATGTTTTTAACCGGTTCCTTACCTTAACGCAAAACCTTCTGCTTAATCAGAAATTATCGGAATATCATACGGGATACAGGGGATTCGCCAGGAGGGTTCTTGAAACCATCAACTTTGAACTTAATTCCGATGATTTTGTTTTTGACAACCAGGTAATAGCCCAGATATTTTATTCCGGGTACGAAATTGCCGAAATAACATGTCCTACCAAATATGAAACGGAGAGTTCTTCCATAAATTTCGGAAGAAGTATAAAATACGGGCTTGGCGTATTGGGAACTTCCCTGCGTTACTTCCTGCAAAAAACAGGAATCGCCCGTTTTGAAATATTCAACGGGAAGAATGCATGAATAAGAAGCCAAGAGGTTAAGAAGTTAAGAGGTTAAGAAATCAAGAAATATAAGGAAATCAAGACATCATCTTTATATCTTGACTTCTTTATATCTTTAAATCTTTAAATCTTCTAATGAAAGGTGCAATAACCATTTGTCCGTTTTGTAAAGGAACCGATTCCGGGTACTTTTTCCCGACCGAAGATCAGAAAGGGAGGATCTTTGAATTGCGATCCTGCTCATCGTGCCATGCGATCTATTTATTTCCCTTTCCGGAAACCGATTACCTTCTTGACGCCTACAATCCGGATTATTACGGACAGGGTGAAAAAAAGTTTTCCTCCGTGAGTGAATTCTTCATTGATTTCTACCACCGCAGGAGGGTAAAAAAAATCATTCAATACACAGGCACATCAGGTAGAATTCTTGATATCGGCTGCGGCAGCGGTAGATTTGCGGAATTTTTACTCAAAGCCGGGAATTTCGAAGTGCATGGAATTGAACTGCCCGGAAAAGCTGCAGAAAGGGCAGCCAGAGTGAAGGGTTTGAATCTTAAAACAGGAGCGCTGGCCACCAATGACTATCCGGAAAAATATTTTGATGCGGTCACTCTTTTTCACGTATTTGAACACCTCAATAATCCTTCCGGAATACTTGATGTAATCAGCCGTATCCTCAAACCGGGTGGAATAGTGATGATGGCATTTCCGAACATTGACAGTTTCCAGGCGCGGCTTTTTAAGGGTAAATGGCTCCATCTTGATCCGCCAAGGCACCTCTTCTTCTTTAAACCGGGTGATTTTACAAGGCGCATGAAAGAACGGGGTTTTACCGTCAGCGAAGAAAAATATATGAATATCAGCAACGGTTTTGCTTTCCAGCAGAGTATCCTTAACCTGCTCTTTATCAAACGCGAATTGCTCTATGAATATCTTAAAGGCAACCGTATATATACGCAGGGTTATTCAGGTGCAAATCTTTTCCTGCAGAATATTTTATTCAAACTCACATTTCCGCTGTTTTTTGCCAGCGACCTCATTGAATCGGCCTGTAAGAAAGGCGCTACCGTACTGTTCATCCTTACCAAAGAACCATCCTGATTTTATACTGCAAACGCCTGCCTGCCGGCAGGGGATAAAAACGACTACTTTTTCGTGAACCCCGTAGGATAATCCCGTTGAAGAACGGGTAGCAATAAAAATGAAATATCCAACGGGGTGAACAAAAAAACCTTATTTTTTTCTGATAACCTTAATAGGAAAAAGTTAAAGATGGGTAATGAAAAAGTGGCTTAATTCTATTGTTTTTTACATATTTCAGAATAGATGAATTAAACTAATGAATATAAATGATACCACCGGAGTTCTCAACTCCAAGAGAAAAATGTCTTGTAATGTTTGCGGATAAATTTCCAAGTTTAATAAATTTTTGTCGGTAAAGACCATCTTCTGTTTGTTTTAAGTTAATAATTGGGCGTATTGCCAAAATAATTTTCTCTAAAATTTATAACTTATTATTAACGAAGGGTTATGAACAATCATATTTATTTTATGTAAGGTCAAACCATCTATTATTTTATCCGCAAAGGGATAAACAATTATTATCCCGCTGCTGGTCCCAAAACCCATATGAAAACCCTTTATTATTTTAATATTAATATCTCCAAATATTGATAGGCCGATAAAATAACCGCCAAATGAATAGAAAGGTTGTTCAAAAATATTTTTCTTATTTGTACGTCCATATTCATATTCGTTTATTTCCCAAGTTCCGTGCCCATGATCCCGCAGATATAAGGGTAATTCAATCCCCCATTTGTAATCAAATATTTTCCATACACCATTAGAACCAAGACCGGGAGTAAGTTGCCAACTCTTGACCGAATAATTATATTTTTCTTCATAAATTTTAGAGGTGCTGTCAACTTTGTAGGGAGTATGGGTATGAAGATAATTTTGATCATAACTGAAAATATCAAATCTGAATCTGAAAAATAATTGCTTATTCGCTATTATTTTATTTGAATATTTTTGGAGTGTTAGCCCCAGATAAAATATTTTATATAAACTAATTGTCTCGTCTGCGTACAAGTCATTCGGATACTTTTTATACTTAGCATAAATAAAGGGATGGGATGTCGCAATTCTTTCGTCAAGATACCAATCATAAAAATACTTTGAATAATGATTTCCAATCCAGTTTATTCTAAATTCAGCGTTAAAAAATTGTTTATTCCGGCTCAATGAAGTATCCCGTCCTTGCGAATCCGCTTGAAGACAAATAATAAAACAAATAAATTTTACAATTAAGGCCTTATTTCGCATACAATAATTTTGTGGCCACATGGTTTCTATTGTTAATCATTGAAAGAAAATACAAGCCATCGTTAAGTGGTCCACATGATATCTCCATTTTGGATTGGTTGTGCCGGGTAATAATATTTTTACGAAAAAAAACTTCACCTAAAACATTATAGAGAGATAAATTAAAATCGTCAGAGATAATTCCCCTTAAAATAATTTTATCGCCTAAAAGTTCTGCAATAGGAAATTCAATATTATCATTATCCGACATATCTTGAATTTCCCCGTCCTTTATTATGAGAAGATGAGTATCGAAATCTTTATCAACTTTTGTCTCTGAATCAATTTCAACTAATGAAAAACACACTCCTTTATCATTTTCGGGGAATGGATCATTGAATATAAGCACATTTAAAAATGTATCAATATCACCACTCTCAAAACCTATGCCTCCATAATATAAATTAGAATTTCCACATGTTGTACCATAAGGGAATGAAACTATAAAATCCCCTTGCAGTCCGCAATCAGCAGGATCAATAGGATCAATACATTTATCTAAAGATTTACGTATTACTCCAACCGATACTATTTGGTCTGCTGGGGCAGATAAAACAATTTCAATACTTATTTGGTCATCAATTCCTTCGGTAGCAGTAGATGATGATAAAGCAAAACGGACACTAACCTTTGCTTTTTTGCAATATCCATTATGGTCCCCCAAACTATCGCTTTCATCTTTTGCATTTTGACTTGGCAAAGGGGTAGATGGTGGTAGGAAATCAAAATTTATAGGTAAAAGTTAAGGATGGGCGCTAAATATTTTTGGAAAAGCAAAAGTTTTAATTTAACTGCCACATTATGCTGAGAGCCGGTTTAAGAATATCGGGTGAAATACCTTTTTCTTTTATTTGATTATGACTCCAACCTCCACCAGTGCGTACATATCCATTATTGGGTTCATATTTGAATATTTCGGTAATTGAAATATCATATCCGTTAGCCCAGTAATAATTATAGCCGTTATAAATAGAAAATATGAAATTTAATTTTTCAGTTGCTTTATATCTTGCCTCTAAAATTAAGTGTGTATTTATAAAATATGATTGAGGATAATATTTATAAATGTAGAAATAATCATTATTAGCATTGCTGCTGTTTACCGGATAAGGGTAAAAAATCTGATCAATGGATTTTCCATTGAATGAAGTCCAAAAAGAAAAACCAAGCCCGAAATTAAATGAGATGCGGTTATTAATTTGAATTGTTCTGCAAAAAGTATTGGCAAATTCAAGTGAATTTAAAAATTGTGTTCCGGAAATATCTTGTAAATAATAGGGAACATATTGCGTTGTTCCTTTGAAATTTTTTGAATAGCGGGAATAATTTATTTCCGTTCTTAAAAAATATTGCTTAGAATAAATATTGTTGTCCAAACGAATTCCAACGTTGTAAAAAAACCATTCAGATGTAATCTCATTTTTTTGTTTTTTATTGTGAAAGAGTTTTTTTTTCAAAGTTGCTGAATCATCAGATGAAAATACACCATAGGGCAAATGATAAAAAGAAGAATAGGAGCTCTGATGACCTGACCAGTAGTAAACAACTCCTATCCTTTTATTTTGAGATAATGCAGAAAAAGGCAAATAGAAAGCAATGAGAAAAACTAATTTTTTCATTGTTTAAGGATTTTTGCCCAATAAACATTATCATCCGAAGATAAACGAACAATATATATTCCAGTGGCTAAATTACCAATGTTAAAAATATGGGGGGAACAATTATATTAAAACTCATGGTTCATTAAAATTTATAGGAAAAAGTTAAAGATGGGTAATGAAAGAGAGTCGTTATTTTGGGATATACCCATCCCTCATAAATATTAGCATAAAAAGGATGAACATATATAATACCTCCGGATCCCTCAATTCCAAAGGTAATTCGTTGCAGAATAACAATATTGATATTTCCAAAAAGTGAAAAACCTATGAAGTATCCACCGGGTGTTATTCCCTGCCTTTCTGAAATGTTCTGACTTGTTTGAAAAGGATAATAAGATTCCTTTTTATCATTAACCCATTCACCAGTCCCTCTCAAATATAAGGGTATTTCTGCCCCGGCTTTAAAATCAAAAAATTTCCATGAATGAAGCAACCCAATGCCTGGAGTAAGCTGCCATGATTTTATTGAATAAGAACTTTTTTCCCAATATGCTCTGGATGTGCTATCTATAACATACGAAGTATGTGTATGGGAATACCAATCATAATAATTAAAAACATCAAACCTGCATCTTACCATTAACTGGTTGCCAAGTATATTTTTATTGAGATTTTTAGAAAAAGCCAGGCCGGCATAATAAAATCTATATATAGATATTGTTTCATCGTCATAATATTCATTAGGATATTCTTTTTTCTTGTTATAAATCAAATAATATTTATTTGTCATTCTATCATCAATAAAAAAATCAAAAAAATATTTTGAATAATGGTCTCCTATCCAATTTAAATGAAATTGGATTTCGGAATTCCATGCAGAATCATTATTTTGACAATAAACCCTGCCACTTACAAATACAAGGGCAATGTTAAAAATTAAATAAAAATAGTTTTTCATATCTTGATTATTTTATTGTTCTGAATTTGATTGTCATGAATAATCTTTAAGATATAAATACCCGGTGTTAAGGCACTTGATTCTAATAATTGATTTTGATAAAAATTTTGGTTTATGACGAATATTTATTCAGATATTTTATTGTATTTCGTAATAAAATCATTAATTTCCTGATACGTATTAAAACTTTTTTCAAAACCTTTACCACTGCATTTATTTTTGTTATTATTAGTACAGTTCATTGAAATGCCATTTGCAACGGGCATTACATCAAAAGTGTTATTGGCTTTTTTTATGGCGGAAGGAAAAGATGCTGATTTGCAAAAATATATTCCATTTGCCGGGACAGAAATACTCCACAAACTATGACTAAGTAGAAATTTGCCATTTGGCGCCTTATAACCATATCCAACAAACTGTACTATTTCAATAGTATCCCCGCGATTTATTTGTTTGTTACCCTTGAAAACAGAATCAACTTTTATTAAAAAAGAATAATAATATTTTGCTGAGCCATTAATAATATTAGCGGTATCCAAATATCTATCGCGATAATTTATTTTTATTCCTTTAAAAATAAATTCAGATTCCCGGAAGACCTCATCAATATTTATATTTGATTCTTCCTGGCTGTTTTGACTATTAGCAGTTAAAGCCAATATTGAGCATGAAATGGCAAATAAGAATGTTTTCATTTTTGCAGATAATTATTGTTAATGATTATTTTACCATATTGGTAATGGTTTTCTGTAATTAAGACCTGATAGAAATAAATACCGTTAGATAAATGTAAGAAGTAAATGACCTGTTCCTTTCTTAATAGTTTAACTTCCATGGTTTTTTCTCCAAGAATGTTATATAACAGGAATGTATGAGGCAACGGGCAATCAGTTCCAATGATTAAAGTTTCTGTAGCAGGATTGGGAAAGACATGTAGATCACAATTGGAATTGTTATGAAATTTAACAGATGCAACAGTATCACAAGAATGTAATTTGGTATCAACATTGACAGTAATGCATGTAGTGGAATTTTGAAGTATTCCCTTTGCTAAAACGTTCAGTGCGCCATCCTGATCATTGGTTGATATTGTTCTTCTGTTTAAGTCAGGAAATAAAGTTTTTTTGACAAGATAAAACATTAAGTCCTCATAATTAACGTGAAAAAGCATAGCAGTATGACCTATTTCATGAAGAATCACTTCATAAAAGTCAGTACTATCAGGTGGAAGTGGCTTTCCGATTGTATCGAACCACCACGGTTTACTCGGTGTTGCATCAAGAGCTATGTCATTTTCTGCAAAAAACACTTTAACATTTGGACCATCAGTGCAAATAACTCCGGTCGGGAATGAGGATTCGGCTAATTTTCCAGCCGGCAATGATGATGTAAAATGGATGACGCTGACAAGGTCGGTAGTTGAAATATCAACGGTTGAATCCCCGTCATAAGAACAAGGAACTCCCGCAGTGCAATTCCATGCCCTAATAGCTTTCCTCACAATTGCTTTAGCAACGGGATTTGAAGATAAACTTGGACCAAATTTGAATCTGAAAGAGATTGAATCGTTTAAATTATACATTCCATGGTCCACCCTGACTTTGGAATAAGGTGTATCAAGGGTATATAGTAAATTATGTATGGCATATGGCATATCGACAGGAGTATTACTCATTATTGAATCCCCAGAATTGGTTTTCATATAGAATAATCCACTGCCGGGAACAGCTAAAAAAGGAGTTGTATCAATATAAGAGGGCATTTTTATTTTTATATAATTATCAGACCAAAATAAAAAATCGTTGCTATCCAGAAAAACATATTTGTTAATAGCGGTATCTTCTGTATTGCGAAAAAACACATTCCCAATACTATCCCCAAATCCAATACCTTGGATTTCCATAAGCCACTTATTATCGGTTGTGCCTTCACACCAGGTGCCGGGGTAAACCTGTGGGGTGAAACTAAAAATATTAAGTTCGCAGAGAATAATTTCCATTTTATTTTTAAAAAAATTTACAGAATACGGAATACCACCTGAAAAAGGAAAATCAGCGCTATCAGCATAAGCGGAGGATATTGCAAATGTGCTGTCAAAATTCAGCGCAGTGTTTGTGTTACAAGTCAAAATATTTATTTTAAAATGCAACATAGGAATTAAAGTTGAAGTTAATTCAACTCTCTCAAAATTGGGAGCTATTGAGCTATTTGTAGTAAAGAGCACTCTCATTATATTATTTGTTTTGTCTGATAAAATACCTACAAAAGGTGGTTCGTTGTAAGTAGGTATATCAAAAGCCGGACCTCTTGTTAAAGTATTATTATTCACCTGAGTTGCAATTTTTGCTCCAAAAGCAACAGTATCGTATCTTATATAGATTTGAGCAGATTGAAAAAAAGTACCCGAAATATTAGCGCCAACCGCTAAATCAAACTCAAAATATTTATTACCCAAACTATCTATTGTTTGAGAAGGATTTTCAAAAGAGTAGATAATTGCCGTTCCGGCAAGTTTACAAGCATTGTTGTGGATTCCTAAATTTGAAACAATATCCTGTCCAATTATCCTCCACTGCTTCTGCCCGCAACCCCAATCAGTTATCCCGCTGCTTACGCTGTAGTTGCGGATGAGGGTTGCATCTTTTGTTGTGCCGCTGCCAACCGGGTAACCGTTGTTGCCGGGGTCAACGCCCGGGATTCCGATTTGGTCAATAGTGTCTAAATCAAGGGTGTCAAAAATGGCGTGGGGATTTTGCCCGATGCCTTCAATGGAATCAATATTCGGGATGAATGAATTTTTCACTTTGATAAACTGAATAGGGTCATCACCGTTGAAATTAAGTTTGTTTGATGTTTGGTTTGTAACCGCTTGAATTGCTCCTCCTGCATTCGGGTTGGCAATAACATGCGTTTGTTTTGGAGCAAGAAAGCCGTTTAATTGCACTATTAGCGGGGTGGGCGCTCCATTCATAAATACCCGCAGAAAATAGCGGTTCAGCCAGAGGGTTGTATCGGTTGGATTGTAAATTTCAAGGGCTTTGTTCTGTCCGGTGCCTTCTACATACTCTGAAATAAACAGTTCACTACAAGGGGGGGGTAGTTTGGCAGCGGTTGCGGAATCAGGCGGGATAGCGTTTACAACAGCAGTGCCGGTGATAGTGCAGCCGTTGCTGTCGGTTACAATAACAAAGTATCCACCTGCCGGAAGGGTTGAGATGTCCTCTGTTGCTGCACCGTTGCTCCACTGATATATATAAGGAAGGATGCCGTTGGTAACGGTTAAATCAATTGCTCCATCTTCGGCACCGGTACAGGATTCATCGGTAACAAATAAATTTACCTGTAAATTGCAAACCGGCAACGTTTGGCTGTATTTAATGGTAATAATATCTATTATTGTTACCCCCCCCATGCTGGAACCGGTTACATAAACATTGTTGTTTTTATCAAGCGCAAGGTCAGTTGCAACATCACTTGTGCTATCGGAACGGTTATAGCGCATTACCCACGCTGTATCTCCATTTGGGGTTAATTTCAGGGTTACATAGTCGTAATCAGTTCCAATGCCTTTGCTGAAACCGCATACATATACATAACCGCTGTCATCAATGGCTATGTCGTTTGCCCCGTCTTCCTGTCCTGCCGGGCCGTCATATTTTTTAACCCATAATTGCGTTCCCGTGGAATCGTATTTCACGGTGGCAATATCATGAGATAACAAGGTGAAGTTCCATCCGGTTACATATATTTCACTTGTGACTTTGTTTACAACAATGGCAAATGCCTGGTCCTGGTCACCGCTGTTGTATTTTCTTACCCATAGTTCAACACCTGCCGGGCTGTATTTAATGGTTGCATAATCGTGGTCAATAATGGTGAAGTTGAAACCACATACATAGATATTACCTTGTGCGTCAACATCAATATCGGTCGCTTCATCTGCATTGTTGCCTGCGCTTGTGTAGCGGCTTACCCATAATTGTGTACCGGTGATGTTATATTTTACAGTAGCAAAATCCCTGTTTGTCAGAGAACCGGTGCTGTAGCCGGTAATTATTACTTCACTGCCGGATAATACGATTGCTTTTGCAATGTCATTTAAACCAGAGCCACCGTCATAATGCATTACCCACTGTTGTAAACCTGCTGAATTATACATGATGGTTGTGTAATCATACGAAGTTCCAATTCCGGTGCTGTATCCGGTAATAAATATATTGCCATTGCCATCTATTACCATTGCCGATGGGCGGTCATTTCCATTTGCAGTACCGGCATAGCGAAGTTCCGATATAATATTACCAACCGAATCTAATATGAGTGTTAACCAGTCCTCCTGTCCGGATGCACTCCAACTATAGCCGGTTACAATAATATTGCAATTATTATCAGTTATCACTGATACTGCCACATCATTACCATTGTCGGGACCATTATAAGTTGCAGAATATAATAAAACACCGGATAAAGTGTACCGCTGAATAATAAAGTTATTTCCCTGTGTGGCGCTTTGAGTAGAGCCAACCATAACAATGCATCCTTGAGCATCTATTGCAGAGGCAACATCAGCGAGGGAATCAGTACCGTTATACCGATAAACCCATTCTTCAATGACGGAACCCTGGGCAGATGATTTTTCGATAGAGAAAATCAAATTAAAGAGAAGGATGCATATAAGTGTTTTCGTACGGGAGTAGATTGAAAGTGTGATGTCAAATATAGTTATTTTTCAGATACAAAAAACAAAAAAAACTATTTTTTTTGGAAATAAGGTTTAATTCTTATGTGCGACCTTGTCTATTAAGGTTTATTGATTTTTGATAAGGTTTTTTTTAATTACACGATGCGACAATTTATCCCGTTGTATAACAGGAACCTCTGAAAAGAGTTTTTAGAGGTTCCCTTATATAAATTTCAATTCCGGTAAGAAAATCTCAAACTTCGTTCCTACCGCCCACCTGCTTTCAACTAAAATTGTTCCTTTAAGCGACTCAATTGCTTTCTTCACAAGGTAAAGACCCAGCCCTGACCCTTGCACTTCTTCGCTGCCCCTGTAAAAGAGATCAAACGCTTTTTCTTCAATTTCCGGCTTCATCCCTATACCGTTATCTTCTACAACGAGGGTAATGCCGCCAGGGCGGGAAGAACAATTGACCCTGACCATAGGATCATCTAATCCCAATTTCCGGTACTTGATGCCGTTATCAACAAGATTCTGGAGGAGTGAATGTAATATACCCTGATCTGTATTCAGGGTCAACCCGGTTTCAATATCCTTATATAAAGTGAGTTTGCTGAGGTCCGGACGCACCGAGTATATATTGAAAATATCTTCAGTTAAAACGTTTATGTTTACCGGTTGAATGTCTAACCGGGCTTCCCTTACGACATTTATGGTGGAAAGGTCTTTCAGAATAATGTCCATCTTTTGTACCGACATATCAATCATCTGAATACACTGTACCCTGTCATCCTGGTTTTCAGTCGTTTTATAAAGATTTACCAGTCCCATTATGGATACGAGAGGCGCCCTGAGGTCATGTGAAATGCGGTAGAGGAGGATATTTAATTCGGAATTCGCCTGGTTCAGTTGCTTCTCTTTTTCAACCAGCGCTTCAACGCTTTCCTGCAGCCGCTGATTGGCAACGGTTAATTCAGAAGTACGTTCCCTTATTTTTTGCTCCAGCACAAGATTGCACCTCTGTTTTTTCCGGTAGCCGATAAACAGTAGAATAACGATCACAATAAGAGATACCGCACCGCCCGAAACCGACCATGTGATAATGTTCTGCAACCGCGCCCTTGTCTTTTCAAGTTCTTTTTCTTTGGTAAGGAGTTTTATCTTTTTATCCTTTTTTTCACTTTCATACTTTGCCTGCAGGTTATTGATTTGCTCCATTGATTTTTCATTGAGCAGTGAGTCCTTTAACTGATGGAATAATTTATAACTGACCATACTGTTTTTCAAATCGCCTGCCCGTTCATATTGGGCAGCCATTCGCTCATATATTTTCTGCTTCGCCCATTTTTTGTCGCTGATCTGTTCCGAAAGTTCAAGACCTTTATTGAAATAATCCAAACTCTCCTTATGGTTACCCATCCTGCCGCTGACTTCGCCCATTGAAGTATAGACAAAGACCTGCAGGTCTTTCGCTTCCCCGCTGGAATCATTCTTAATTGAATTTATTGCTTCGGAATAATAATTCATTGCGGTTTGTAAACTGTCCCATTTCTTGTAAACCTCACCGATGTTGGCATTGACAAAGGCAATATTTGCCCTGTCATTCATCTTTTTGTAAATTACCATCGCTTTTTGTAAAGCGGCAAGCGCGCTGTCGTTCATGCCGAGGTTAAGGTATGATGCCCCCAGTGAACAATATGTGGAGGCGAGGTAATTTGCATTGTTAAGTTTTTCGGCAATCTGCAAACATTTATTGTAATTCTCCAATGCCTCCCGGAATCTGTCCATGGAAAAATATATTTCCGCTGCCCGTTGCAATGCAGACGCTTCCACATTCCAATCTTCAATATCATCGCTCAGTTTAATGGCTGCAAGCGTAAACCTGAGGGCTTTCGGGTAATCGCCATCCTTTAGCAGACAAGAGCCGAGGCAAAAATATGCGCGGCACAACCAGGGTTTGGAGTCCAGTTTTACGGAGAGGCGGTATAGTTCAAGAGCATAGCGCAGCGCCCTGTTATTATTTACATAGAGATTTTCATAGCATAACCGGTATAACAATTTTGCCGTGACGCTATCTCCCCTGCTTTCCGGAAGCGTAGCATGCAAACTCTCCATGCTCTTTTGCCCGGCAGAATTTGAATGAGAAGTGAGGATGAAAAGTGTAATGGCGGGAGCGTATATAAATATGTTCCTGAAGATGAAAGGGGAATTAAAAAATGATGCGATTATTTTCATAATCTAACGCAGGTATTAAAATATTTGATAATATTGCTTTGTAAAAATAATCTAATTATTCATCCCTAAATGATAACATTATGTCAGACGGAAAAGTGAAGACAATATTTCCTCCACCGCCCGAAGCGCCTTCGGCCGGTTTGATAGAGGAATACATTGGTGGCGTTCCCCAGGGAACACCCTATTGGGTTTATAAAATACCTCAAGGCCTGTTGGACCCCAGGTACCCTCCCGCTGTAAACGACATGGTAACTTTTACCAAGTGCGCTGGCGGGTATGCGTCTTACGATGTGAAAAAGGCGTAATGGAGATAGGGGAGATAGGGGAGATAGGGGAGATAGGGGAGATAGGGGGATAAGGAAATATGGGGATTAAAGGTTTTCTCCTGCTTCCCCCTATACCTTATTCCCTATACCTTCAAATGGAATTCGCCCCGAGAAAGAGCACCGGGTTTTCCATCATCGCCCTGATGATTTGGAAGAAGTGATTCTATTGCTTTTTTTGTGACTCTGCCACATTAAAGTAAAACCTCCACTTTCAAAGAATGTGAGTTTTGCCCAAAATTCATTACTCAACTCCTGATTTAGAAAATATGTTACTATTCACCCCCTCTGTGAAACTCTGTTATCTCTGCGAACTCTGTGTTAAAAATTCTTCAACACAGAGAGCACTTGGGGTGAATAGTAACGAAAATATTTTATATTTTTGTAACTGATTTGAATCTTAACCCATGACTACCCTCACCATGAAAACATTTACCGGCATTCTGACCGCAGCCGCCCTGCTCACTTTGAACTTTCAACTGATAACCAATAACTCCTTCGCCCAATCCGGCCTCACCTGCAACACTGCTATACCCCTTACCCCTGCCGACACCTGCTCCTACCAAACCTACATCACAAACGGACAATACTTCTGGATTAAATTCAAAGCACTAAGCCAGTGGGTTAACATTTCCGTAATTACAGTAAAGTGGGGAATAAACGCCCCGCATATTCATAACGTTACATTACTTGGCGGAACTTGTTCAAATCCCGTTTACATTGCCGATGACGAACTCCCCTTCATTGACTATGCCGACAACCTCCAGATTGACCTCAACGCCTCCGGTCTTATGGTGGATAGTACGTATTACATACGTATAGCCCGTCCGCCAACAACAACACCCGACTGTGACAAACCAACGTGCCGGGCAGCTTCCTATACCAATCCCTCCGCCTTTAATATTTGCATTGAAAATGTTTATGTAATTATTCCCCTTGACCGATTTTTGGAACCCCCCCTTACCGGTAATGCATATCAGGTAAACCGCGGACAACTCATTGATGTAAACGGCAACCCTACACCATACATTAAAATGTACACAACTCATAGCAACCCTGCCGTTTACATTGCCGATACATTCACTGCTTTTGTCTTTGCGAAAATGGACACCGTTGCCGCCTCCCTTGATACCCTTCACCGCATTGATATGAAACTTGAAGGCGCAAAATCAAACCTTCGCACCTTCAAAACCGAAAATGCACCGGGCATTACCAACCACTTCCTTGCTCATATACCAAAGGGAATTACAGGAAATAAATCCTATTACCGTGCAGTGAACAATGATGTTTATGAAAAAATTGACATGCAAACCTACAGCAACAGTAATGGAATAAAATTCTATTTTATTGTACATCCGGGCGGCAATGCCGATGACATTATAATGAAATTCAGCGGTGCCAATGCCGTAAATGTAACCGCAGATGGCGGCCTTGAAATACTATCTTCCATCGGTAAAATAAAATTTGACCCCGGCCATGCTTATCAGGTAAACCCTGGTGGCAACATTGTCCCCATGCCCTGGCAGGCACAGTTTATTGCCCTTGGCAATAACAGGGTAAAATTTGATATACGTAATTACCCTGCTAATATGCCCTTGTTTATTCAGGTGGATAGGGGACACACAATTTCTACTCCTTTAACAACAAATCTTGAATGGTCAACATACTGGGGGGCTTCTGGTACTTCTTCCTCTTTTGATGATATTGTATCAGATAATAATGGAAATATTTATGTCTCGGCTTATGCAAATGCACCCATTTTTCCAATAAGTCCTACTTTAACAATTCAAAATCTTTCTGGTTATTATGATATATTATTTTTAAATATAAATCCTATTTGTGTAGCCCAATTCGCAACATATATAGGTGGCTCACTTGACGATAGAGCCACATCTATTGCAATTGACGATTCAAATAATATTTATATCGCTGGTTATACCATAAGCATTGATTTTCCAATAGTCATTGAAGGAACAAGTTACGTTGACAGTATTAATGATAGTTCCTTAACGTATTATGATATGTTTTATCTTAAATTAAACAATAATGGTCAACTTCTGCATTCAACGTTATTTGGCGACAGTTCCCTTGAGCAAGCTCTTGATATTACTATTGATAACCAAAATAATTTATATTTAATTGGCCGTGGTGATACAACTACACCAAGAGTAATACAAACCGGTGCTGATAATTTTACCTATGGAAAATGTTTTATCGTAAAATTTGACAATTCTCGTAATATCGTGTGGGCAACTCCGTTTACCGGTGTTACTACAGAAATACAATCTGAAAGCATCCGCCATGCGGTTACCGATGCCTCCAATAATTTATATATAATTGGTGATTTTGCTCTCTTTTCAAAACAATCCTATTTTTACGTTGTTAAATTTAATTCACAAAATCAAATTCAATGGATAAAATATTTTTTGGGTGGGCCCTCCGGAAGTGTTATCGGCAGTTATGCCGGTGACATTACCGTTGATGCCGATAATAATATCTTTATTACCGGTG
Source organism: Bacteroidota bacterium (assembly GCA_016193485.1). Classification (GTDB taxonomy): domain Bacteria; phylum Bacteroidota; class Bacteroidia; order JACPRZ01; family JACPRZ01; genus JACPRZ01. Next base: position 23,811 of record JACPRZ010000041.1, read on the forward strand.
CAACAACGAAAGACAGTAATTATATTCAATTTGTAAAACCTAATGTCCTGGCTTACTTTAACAATAATAAAATTTGTAATGGTTACCCTTGTGACCCTGATGGGTACATTGCTAAATTGGACCCAAACGGCAATATATTATGGGGAACCCTATTTGGTGGGTGGCACGGTGACCAGGGTGTTTCTATCCGCGTTGATGATAACGGTTATGTCTATCTTTACGGTAGAACATTTAGTGGTATTAATCCAAACTATTCATTCTCAAATACAATTCCTTTTCCGCAATCTGATCCTCCAGGCGCTTTTGTATTACATGAAAAATCCCTTGATGGTTCTTCCCCAAATAACCTTTTAGAGGAAGACCCATTCTTTTCAATATTTAGTCCATCCCTGCGGTTAATCTACACTTCGTTGTGGGGTGGTGCAGGTATTGATAATCCTAAATCAATTACAGTATCTAATAATAATTACCTATATATTATTGGTAATACTGCTTCTAATACTGGTTATACCAATCCGGCACTCAGGGTATTAATTCCCACCCAGGAATTTGATGTAACACCCGGTAGCGAGGATTATTTTCAACCTATAGATGACGACCTGCCATTTGACGCATATATTGCCAGATTTAACCTCTTTCCTATCCTTTCCCTCAATATTCAGGAAAACTATTTTGATAATTTTTCAGTTTTTCTTTATCCCAATCCTTCAAAAGGTGAAAATATAATGATCACTTTTAATCAATACATCAATAACCCAAAGGTCATTGTCCATGATGTATTAGGTAAAATAATCTTTACTGAATCCTATAAAAATTCCATTAATCATTTATTTCTTGACGATTTAACGTATTTATCCCAAGGTATTTTTATTCTTAAAATTGAATCTGAAAATCAAAATTATGTTACCCGATTTTCAATAATAAAATGATTTTGAAAATAAAATTATCATACCTTATTGTTTTTTTCTTTTTGAAATATTATTCCTTTTCATTTCCTTTTAATCCAATCCAAACATCCTGTGATACCGGATTATACTGGTCTGTTCTGACAATTGGTTGCGATAGTTGTCAATTTTTTACAATTGATTTTATTAATGATTCAACCGGTTATGTTGGAGGTATTAATTATGACAATGGCTTTGGAGTTATTTATAAAACGGATGATGGCGGTTGTAACTGGTATAAATTACCCATTCCATTAACTTACGCGATAATTAATATTTTTGTGCTGAATGATTTAACATGTTATGCATTGGATGAATCCTATTATTTTCTCAGAACATTTGACGGTGGCCAAACATGGACTACACATCTTCCAGGATTAACTCCATATACACCGCGCAGTTTGGTTTTTATTGATAAATACACAGGGTATATCAGTATTGCCGGTAATGACTCCGCCATATACAAAACATCCAATTCCGGTGATACATGGCTCAAAGTCGGACCCGTTGGCGCTTCACTTTCTTTTCCTTCTCTATTTACCGGCTATTCAATTTCCGGAAAAAACCTTTTCAAAACAATTGATGAAGGTGATTCATGGAATATCTTTCCCATAATTACTGATTCCATAAATGCTGATACTTTTTCCAAGATATTATTTATTAATGATACCATTGGTTTTATTATTGGCACTAACATTCCTACACAAAAGGGCTATGTCGCCAAAACTTTTAATGGCGGTAATTCCTGGTCTATCTCTTATTATGGAAATAATGCATTTGATTTCTTTGCTGTAAACATGGATACACTCTATTTGAACATCGGTTCGGGTATAATAAAATCAATAGATGGCGGTAACCAATGGGAAACAGTTTACTTGCCTGATACGGGTTACCCTTTTACTAATCTTTTCCTTCCGCAAAAAGGAATAGATTGTCCATCTTCAAATATTTGTTATTGCATTGCTAACACAATGCCTTCTGGAAATAATTTTGGATATGACCGCATATTAAAAACTACTACAGGTGGCGCCCCTTTATCAATACCGGAACAAATCGAAAATCGCATTATCTCCATCTCCCCCAACCCCTTTTCCTCCCATCTTACCATCCAATTTGAACCTACTGCCACTGCTACTGCCACTGCAACTTTCTCCCTCTACTCCTCAACCGGTAAACTCGTTTATCAAAATATTGATAAAAATCTCCCCCCCGGCAAACACCAAAAACAGATGGACACCCGTAATCTATTACCCGGTCTTTACTTCCTTATCGCCAATATCAACAATCAAATCCAAACGTTTAAAACCCTGAAAATTAATTTCAATTTTTAATGCTTCAGGCGGACCGCGTCCGATTACAGTTTATATTGAATTCGCCCCGAGAAAGAGCACCGGGTTTTCCATCATTGCCCTGAAGGTTTTAAGGAATAGAGCGCCATTGGCGCCATCCACAACGCGGTGATCGCAGGAAAGTGTGGCTTCCATCATATTAGAAGGAACGATTTTACCACCTTTTACAACCGGTACTTCCTTTATTCTCCCTATGGCGAGGATACAGGCATCGGGCTGGTTTATTATGCCGGTAAAACGGTCAATGCCGTACATGCCGAGGTTGGTTATGGTAAAGGTATTGCCGGTCATCTCTTCGGGCGATATTTTTTTATTCTTCGCCCTGGAGCCGAAAGATTTTATTTCATCGTGGATTTGCGTGAGCGTTTTTGTGTCGGCAAACCGGATGACCGGAACAACAAGGCCATCATCAAGCGCTACTGCAACCCCGATGTGGATGTAATCATATTGCCTGATTTTTACGGAAGAGGCGTTTTCAGGGTCTTCCATCCATGAAACATTCACTTTGGGGTTCGCCCGTATTGCCGTTGCAGTTGCCTTCACGATCAGGTCGTTAAAGGAAATTGTAATATTTCTCGTTTTATTGATTGAATCGCGCACATCTATGGCGCGCTCCATGTCAATGGATACATTAAGGTAAAAATGGGGAGCGGTAAATTTGCTTTGCGACAACCGCCTCGCTATCGCTTTGCGCATCTGAGGCACATCAATATCTTTAAAACTTCCGGAGTTACTGTTATCCCCTGTTCCTGCCGGTTGTTTGTACTCCCCCCTATTTCCCCTATCCCTTATCTCCTCAATCCCTTTTTTGTATTCTCCCTTATTTCCCCTATCCCTTATTTCCTCTATCCCTTTGAAATATTCAATATCCCTTTTCACGACACGTCCCTCATCGCCAGTGCCCTGAACGCCACTTATCGGAATTCCTTTTTCTTTCGCTAATTTTTTCGCCAGAGGCGATGCCTTTATCCTTCCGTTTTCCCCCTCGCTCGTTTTCTCCCCTTCCCGTTTTCTCCCTGTCTCCTGCCCCCTGTCTCCTGTCTCCTGTCCCCTGTCCCCTGTCTTTTGTTCCCTGTCTCCTGTAATTAACTCTGCAATATCCTCTCCTTCCTTCCCAATTATTGCAAGCAGGGCATTTACCGGAGCGGTCTGGCCTTTTTCAATCCCGCAATAGAGCAACACCCCGTCATAAAACGATTCAAATTCCATTGTCGCCTTATCGGTTTCAATATCGGCAAGCAATTCACCTTGTTTTACTTTGTCACCGACCTTTTTGTGCCACGCAACCACAAGCCCTTCGGTCATGGTGTCGCTTAATTTCGGCATGCGGATTATTTCAGCCATGAAATCTACGAATAACGAATCCTTGCCTGCTCTGACGGAGTCCGATACTCGTCAGAGTCATCGGACCGGCAGGCAAGGAATACGAAAATACGAATTACGAATAATGCCAATCAATACCTATAAATCCAACATACCAATGGATTCATCCCCTGTCTCCCCTTCTCCTTGTCTCCTGCTCCCCCTATTTCCGTTATTCCCTTACAAACATATAATCCTCCTGTCTGTAAACATCCCTGTACAACTCTTCCGGTTCGGGTAAAGGCGATTCTTCCGCAAAGGCAACCGCTTCATCAATTACGGATTTCACTTTTTGCCGGATTTTTTCAAGTTCTTCCTCACCTGCCAGAATATTCCTTCTTATTTTTGATACGATCATCTCAATGCAATCGCGCATTTTAAAACTCTCCACCTCGCTCTTTGACCGGTATTTTGCCGGATCAGACATGGAGTGGCCTTTGTACCGGTACGTCACAACCTCAAGGAGGACAGGTCCGTTCCCATCGCGGGAATATTCACGGGCATTACGAATTGCATCATGAACCGATTCGCATTTCATCCCGTCAACTTTACCGGATTTTATGTCATAGGCATTTCCCAATTTATAGAGATCCGAAACATTTGAACTGCGGCTTACGGAAGTTCCCATCGCATAAAAATTATTTTCAATAATATACACTACCGGGAGTTTCCAGAGCATCGCCATGTTCAGCGATTCATGAAAAGCGCCCTGCCGTACAGCGCCATCGCCAAGAAAACAGAGTGTCACATTAGCGCTGTTCCGGTACTTTTCGGCAAATGCTATTCCCGTACCAAGCGGCACCTGCGCTCCGACAATAGCGTGTCCACCGAAAAGGTTCGCAACTTTTGAGAACATGTGCATTGAGCCGCCTTTGCCCTTTGAGAGCCCGGTTTTTTTTCCGAATAATTCGGCCATTACATATTTCGGATGAATTCCAAGGGCAATGGGATGGCAATGGTCCCGGTAAGCGGTGATGACTTTATCTCCCTTTTCAATGGCAGTGGACATACCGGCCAATACGGCTTCCTGCCCGATGTAAAGGTGGCAGAATCCTCCGAATTTCTGCTGGATATAAAGTTGGCTGCACCGTTCTTCAAACTGGCGCATGAGGATCATCGCTTCGTACCAGTGAAGGTACGTTTCTTTTGTATGTTTTTCAACAATACTTTTCATACGCTGCCGTGAGATCGCTGGCAATCAATTCTGCCGGTTTTCCCTCAATCTCGTGGCGTTCCAGAAAATGAACCAGCCTGCCATCTTTAAACAGAGCGATTGACGGTGAGGAGGGCGGATAAGGAAGCATATATTTTCTCGCTTCGGCTGTTGCCTCCGGATCAACACCGGCAAAAACGGTTGTAAGATAGTCCGGTTTCTTTCCGTTGGCAAGCGAAAGAAGCACTGCGGGTCGCGCGCTTCTTGCGGTACAGCCGCAGGTGGAATTTACAAAAACAAGTGCGGTTCCGGTGGACCGGATGAAAAAATCCCTGACCTGCTGGGGTGTGGTGAGTTCGGTAAACCCGTTACCTGACAATTCAGCACGCATGGGTAGAACGATTTCTTCGGGATACATAAGGATAGTTATTATTTTTGATTAATAATTAAAATTTATGATTTCCTTTTCCGCAGGTCATCAATAAAATGTCTCAGTGTCTCCGATGAACGGCTGCGGGCGGGAATTTTATACAGCAAAGATAAACATTTATTATAATACCTATTAATGTACTCTGTAGCACGCTTGTCAATTTCCATTTCCCTGAAAATTCCGGTAATGGTTTCTATTTTTTTATTCCTGCCCGCACGGGAAGAATAATATCCCGAATACAGGTTCTTCATCCGCTGCTTCTCTTTACCCGAAGCCAGTTCCATTGCAGTCACGGAGAGAAATGTTTTTTTATTGGACATGATGTCACCGCCTATTTTTTTGCCGAATTTCATCCCTGTTGAAAAGGTATCCAGGTAGTCATCCTGCAGTTGAAATGCGATGCCAAGATTGTTTCCCGTTTCCCATAAGCGTTCAGCCGCACCGGCTGTGGCGCCACCGGTCAGACCTCCTATTTTAAGGGAAGCGGCTACAAGCGCACCGGTTTTCCTTGAAACCATACCGAGGTATTCCCTGAGCGAGACCTCTTCTTTTTTTTCAAACTCCATGTCTAATTGCTGTCCTTCGCAGACCCTGACTGCAGCATCGGAAAATGTCTTCAGCACTTCAGGAAGAACCTCTTTTTTGCACCGGCATAGGTAATCATACGCCCTGACCAGCATGACATCACCGGAAAGGATGGCTGAATTTCTCCCCCATTTTTTATATACCGTTTTCCGGTTCCTCCTGATGTCCGCCTCATCCATAATGTCATCATGGATCAACGTAAAATTGTGAAAGAGTTCAATGCCAATTGCCGGGTATAACGAAAGGTTGTTCTTCCGCGCAAAAAGTTCACAGGCGAGCAAAACAAGGAGGGGCCGGATGCGCTTTCCCCCCGCAGAAAGAGAATATACGAGGGGATTATATAAATTCCCGGGCCTTTCAGGAAAAGATATTTCCTCTAATTCTTTTTCCACTTTTTGCCTGAGGTAATGGATATGAGCCGCGTATTTATGGTGCATAAAATTCACTGTTTGAAAAAACTAACGGTCAGCGTGTGTACGGTGTAAATTTCCGCATTTATTATTCCATTTGATGTATAAAGTATTCAAGATAAGGTCAATTAAATTTTGACTCCGACTACAAGAATATCATCTACCTGTTCATGGATTCCGCGCCAGGTTTCAATGTAATCGCTTAAGTACCGTTCCTGTTCGTCCATGGTTTTGTTCTGAATTTCAAGAAGGATCTGCCTGAATGTCTTTGTCATAAGTTTTTTGTTTTTTTCACCGCCATTCTGATCCGCATAACCGTCAGAGAACATATAAAAAGCATCGCCATCGTTCAACTGAATCCGGTGGGTTTCAAAGATCTGATCATCTTCAGTAAACCCGGCAATCGCTTTTTTAACCGGTTTTATTTCTTCCAGTTCCCGTTTATCTTTCCTGATGATCCATAAAGGCCTGTTTGCCCCCGCATAGTTAATGACATTTTTTTCCCTCTCTATAGAGCAAAAGGCAATGTCCATCCCATCCCTTGTGGAATCGGCACTTCCGGATTGCCGCAATGAACTTTTAATGCCTTTGTTAACAATCGCCAATATTTCACCGGGATCATGTTTTTCCTGTACGGCAATCATTAGTTTTTCAGAACCGATCATGCTCATAAATGCGCCAGGAATTCCATGCCCGGTGCAATCAGCGGCAGCAATAAAAACGTATTGCGCGCTTTCGGCAAAAAAATAGAAGTCACCGCTGACAATATCCTTTGGTTTGAAAAGTATAAAACTTTGGGGGAGCGATTTCAGAATCGTATCTTTCAACGGCAACTTTGCCTGCTGGATACGCACCGCATAATTGATGCTGTCGGTTATTTCCTTGTTTTTCTGCGCTATGATTTTTTTCTGCCGGTTGCTTACCTGCAGCGACCGGTAAATTACTCCTGCTATTACTGCCACCGCTACCGCTACTGCAACTATCAGCCATATTAAAAGTCGCTGCCGCTTCGCCTCCGCCTTCGCCTTCGCCTCCTTAATTTCCGCCTCGGCCTTCGCCTTCGCTTCTTTTTTCTCAAACTCATAATTCATTTCCGCACGGGTTTGTTTTTTCAGGTTTTCCTCATTGAATATGCTGTCCCGCACCGCAATATATTTTTTATAATGGTCAAACGCTTTGCCGGTCTGGTGAATTTGTCCGTACAGGTCGCTGAGCAGATTTTCTGCATCGCTTAAAACCGCCCATGCACCAATGGCGGTTGAGATATCAATTGCAATCAGGAGATATTTTTCGGCATCTCTGATATTTCCGGTTTTCAGATAAGAAGAACCGATATTGGTGTAGTTTAATGCAATATCCCGTTTAGATCCCAGTTCTTCATAAATTTTTACGGCTCTGAAATAATAATCCAGGGCTGCGGTATAATATTTTTTCTTCATCGAATCCGATGAGGAGGCATCTCCGTAATCGTCATAAACTACGCCAATATTGCCAAGAGTATTTGCAATGGCTCCGGGATCATTGATTTCTTCATTCAATGATAACGCTTTCAGATAAATTTCCATAGCCGCGGGATACTTCCCATCGGGAATCCCGTTCACGAATGTCATTGCGCTGGATGTGTCTCCCGCCAACAGTGCCGAGTCGCCCTGCTCTTCACAGACAATCCCGATGTTGGTCAGTATTACTGCAATACTGTATTTGTCAGATAATCCTTCCATAATAGGCAGCGCCCGGTAAAAATATTCCAGCGCTTTTGAATATTCCAGTTGATCCTTGTAAATAATTCCGAGGTTGAGAAGTACCACCGCAATTTCTCTCTGAAATCCCAAATCCTCAA
>JACPRZ010000042.1 GCA_016193485.1 Bacteroidota bacterium
AAAATCCGGGTCCCCATTATGTATTCACTATCGGTTCCCAGGAGTCATTTGAACGGAAACTAGAGAACGCACAGAAAGATTTTTTACCCGATGAGCAGATCCCGGTAACATTTCTGAACCGGAAAAACTGGCTTAATGACGCGCTTGGCGTGATCATTCCCCTTGCCCTTATTATCGGGTTGTGGGTTATTATCATGCGCAGAATGGGAACGGCCGGTCCCGGTGGCATGATCTTCAATATCGGTAAATCACGCGCCTCATTGTTTGATGCGAACAGCCCGGTTAAATTCACCTTTAAGGACGTTGCCGGGCTTGAAGAGGCCAAAGAAGAAATAGAGGAAGTGGTGACCTTTCTGAAAAATCCGAAACAATATACTGAACTCGGTGCGAAAATTCCTAAAGGCGTCCTTCTTGTCGGTCCTCCCGGTACCGGGAAAACATTGCTTGCAAAAGCGGTTGCCGGTGAAGCGGGAGTACCCTTTTATTCTTTATCGGGATCCGATTTTGTAGAGATGTTTGTCGGGGTTGGCGCTGCAAGGGTGCGCGACCTTTTCAGGCAGGCAAAAGCAAAAGCGCCAAGCATAATATTTATTGATGAGATAGATGCAGTAGGCCGTTCCAGGGGAAAAGGATATTTTTCAGGAGCCAACGATGAAAGGGAAAATACCCTGAATTCTCTCCTTTCCGAAATGGATGGGTTTACCACAAATTCCGGGGTTATTATCGTTGCCGCTACAAACCGGCCTGAAATTCTTGATCCCGCCCTGCTAAGGCCCGGCCGCTTCGACCGCCATATCGCAATAGATAAACCTGACCTGGCTGCACGGGAAGCCATCTTTGAAGTTCATCTCAGACCGCTCAAACTCGGTGACGACCTCGATGCCAAAAAACTATCCTTGCAGACACCCGGCTTTGCTGGAGCCGAAATAGCCAATGTGTGCAACGAAGCCGCGCTGATTGCCGCAAGAAAGAAAAAAATCACCGTTGAAATGAAAGATTTCCAGGATGCCATTGACCGGGTAATTGGCGGCCTGGAGAAAAAGAATAAGATCATATCTCCTGATGAAAAAAAGGTTGTGGCTTATCATGAAGCAGGTCATACCATCACCGGCTGGTACCTGGAACATGCCAATCCCCTTGTGAAAGTGACCATTGTACCGAGAGGTATTGCCGCACTCGGTTACGCCCAATACCTGCCCAAAGAACAATATTTGTACAGGCAGGAACAACTGCATGATGAAATGTGCATGACCTTAGGCGGAAGAGTATCGGAGGAAGTGGTTTTCGGCTCCGTTACCACCGGTGCGCTGAACGACCTTGAACATGTTACCAAGATCGCTTATAGCATGGTCATGATGTACGGAATGAACGATAAAATAGGGCCGATTTCGTTTTATGACCCCCAGATGCCGGAATATTCATTCAGCAAACCATACTCGGAGTCAACGGCAAAGACCATTGATGACGAAGCGAGGAAATTAGTCCAGTTCGCCTATGACCGGACAAGGCAACTGATCGTTGAAAAAAGAAATGAACTGGATAAACTGGCAAGCGAATTGCTGGCCAGGGAAGTTCTTTTCCAGGCAGACATTGAAACCCTGATAGGAAAAAGGCCTTATGATAAAAAATCCGAACAGGAACCGGCTATTATCCCGCAAAGTTCTGAACATAAGAAAACGGTTCCGGGAACCGGCAAATCCGTCACTCCTGACGGACATGATAATGTTGAAAAAAAGGATATTCCCGCTTCATAGATTGAATTTTTGAATTCATCAAGAGAAAGAATATTGTTCAATATCCGCGAGGCGTTAAACGTAAAGTCCCGCTACGACCTTTTTCAAAAAGATGATGCCGGTGATGTCTATGCTCCGGGAAATTTGCCGCCTGACGAATTATTTTCATTGCGGTTCAGGGAGGCGGGGGGGAAGATCATTCGTTCCGAAAACCGCGAAAAATTTTTAGATCACCTGCATATTTTGCTCAGCGAAATTAAAAGCGATTATCTTTATTGCGATGATGAATTGCTCCGCAGGATATTAACCGGTGGCGGTGTATCATGGAGGGAATTTTCATCTGATGATTTATTGCCCGCAGTTGCTGTCATCCGTTGTGAATTTATTGTTGCCAGGACAGGTAGCATTTTGACATCAACCGGTACCGGAACGGGCAGGATATTGCAGGTTTTCCCGCTTCACCAGATAATCCTTGCATTTGCTGAACAAATCATTCCGGATATTGATGAAGCGTTATCCGGGTTGACAAAAAAGTACGCTGGTAATTTGCCATCGCAGGTAACCCTTGTAACAGGCCCGAGCCGTACGGCCGATATTGAAAAAACCCTGGTCCTTGGCGCTCACGGGCCAAAAGAAGTTCATCTTTTCCTTGTGAACCAGGAACCCGATAAATTCTTTTCTTAACCGGAATCATGCGGACATTGATAACCAGATCGGCAAGCGGGGCGCTGTTCGTTGTCCTGATCATCGGGTCAATAACCTGGAATTTTTATTCGTTTGCTCTTCTCTTTTACCTCATCCTGTTGCTTGCTCATTTCGAATTTTTCCGGCTTCTCGAAGAAAATGATATTGAACCGCTGAAAATTCCCGGGTATTTTTTGTCCACTTTATTCTACTCCCTTGCGGTCTTCCTTCCTGACATGAAACTAACGAACCATTTTTTTCTTCTACTGTTGATTTTACTGGTTATTTCGTCTATACTGATTTCGGGCCTTTACCGGAAAGAAAAATATCCTTTCCGCGAAATATTCGGTACTCTTTTCCCTGTCTTTTATATAACCGTGCCATTCATGCTCTTCATCCTTTCGGCAAATACCTGCGATTATATCCCCTCTATGAACCGGTTCAATTGCACTTATGATTCATTTGCACCGATCGGTTTTTTCATAATTCTTTGGACAAACGATTCGATCGCCTATCTTGCCGGAAGTTATTTTGGCAGGCACAAATTATTTCCATCCGTATCACCGAATAAGAGTTGGGAGGGAGTGATTGCCGGTTTCACCTCCGGAATGATAGCGGCATATTGTGTATCTTATTATTATGAAGGATTAACATTGTGGAGTTGGATTGGCGTTTCGGTTATCATTGGTATTTTTGCCCCATTAGGCGATCTTATTGAATCGAAAATAAAAAGATCAGCGAGGTCAAAAAATTCCGGTAACATTATGCCAGGGCATGGCGGTGTGCTCGACCGGTTTGACGGTTTCCTGCTGGCGGCACCCGTTTACTGGGGGTATCTGACAATTCTTAAAAACCTTTGATGTGATCTTTTATCTTTAATCATGCGCATTTGGTCATGATGCTGCCGGTAATCGTCAGCATCTTTGACCTATTATCTTTTTTTTTCAGATGATCCACCGTGAGGGCTCCCGCATCCTTATCGTTGCGTTAGTGGTTCTGGTTGCATTAAACCTGTGCACCGGCTATTATTTCGGATCCTGTAGTGCGGTTTTTCTTTCCCTGCTTTTTATTTCGGCTATAAAATATTCCTTTCTGCTCTTTTTTTTCCGGAACCCGCAGCGGCACCTTACCCGGAATGGTGAACTCATTATTTCGCCTGCTGACGGCAAAATAGTAGCCATTGAGACCGTTCATGAAGATGAATATTTCAAAGATAAGAGGATCCAGGTTTCGGTTTTTATGTCGCCATTGAATGTTCACCTGAACCGGTATCCGGTGTCTGGGGTAATATCATACTTTAAATATCATAAAGGCAGGTACCTGATGGCATACCTGCCAAAATCATCCGTTGAGAATGAAAGAACGACAATAGTAATAAACAACGGATATTTTACTCTTTTAGTAAGGCAGATTGCCGGGGGAATCGCAAGGAGAATAGTTACCTATTGCCGCACCGGTGATAAGGTTTTACAGGGCGATGAAATGGGCTTTATCAAATTCGGTTCGAGAGTGGATATTCTACTGCCTGATAATACAAAAATTATGGTCAACCTTGGTGATAAAGTCAAGGGGGGGGTTTCGGTGATAGGAAAGTTAACGAATGAAACGGTGAGCGGCAGGCAATAGGAATTTTCAAAGACGAAACAATGAAGGATTGAAGCATGCACTCATAAGGACAATGGCAGCCCGGCCAAACACTTATTAATTATTTACCTTTGCATCATAACTAAACCCTGCTTAATTTTTATCTGCAACCTTATTACTTCAATCCCAATGAAACCATTATTTTTTACCGCAGTAATCGTTTTTGCCGGGTACCTGGCATCCGCCCAAACCGCAACATCCGTTCAAAACGGTGATTTTCTAAATCCGCTTACCTGGAATTGCACCTGCATACCATTACCGGGTTATAACATTACCGTTAATCATACGGTAACACTTGACACGAACTTCTGGGTTCCATCCGGAAGTTTGAATATCGGAACATCTGGGGCTCTTATTGAAGATGCTTCCCAGCGGGGCATCTCGGTCACCGGTGGTACATTCACTAATAACGGTACTTTTATTATTTCACGTTTTGCAACAACCGGTGGTACCGTCACCAATAATGATTCCATGGTAATCAAAATCACTTTTTACAACTCAACCTCTTTGACGAATAGTAAATTCATAATGGATGTTGACAGTTTTTACAACGAAGGTACGTTTATCAACTCGGCAGGATCTTACTTTATGGCTGATAATTTCTGGAATAACGGAAACGCCACCAACAGCGGTTATGTTGAATCACAAAACTTCCTGAATGATCTTTCATTTATGAACCTGGCGACCCTTGAAGCAACGGATTTTGCCAATTACGGTACTTTCGATAATATGGATCATATTCACGGTGTTTATAATTTTTATAACAACGGCAGGTTTACAAATTGTTCCGCATGCCAGGTTCATATCAGCAATAATTTTCTCAACAGCGATTCATCCCTGTTTGATGCGGTTACCGTGAATGACGGTTTTATTGATGTTTCTTACGATTGGCTGAATATGGATACTGTGTATGGATCCTCTACCGGTGTTTTCTGCGTGGGGGATGAATCAACCAATTCCGGCTATATGACGGGTAATTTCAGTTTCTGCGATGTGAATCCATATAACCCCCCCATGTTGATTGACTATAATACCGGGTACTTCGATACGAATATCACCGATAATAACTGTATGACCACATGCATGGTGGGGATTAATGAAGGTGTGGTTAGTGCCGTTGATAACCCCGATGGCAGGATTACCCTTTTTGATGTAACGGGAAGAATGGTTTTTTCAACGGATAATAGAAGCGGAAATTTGTCAAACGGTTCGGAAATTACCGCTTATTTTCAGAACCGCCTGCATTTGCCGGCCGGAATTTATTATTACAGGATCACCGGCTCAACCTGGTTTCTCAATAAATCATCGAGGGTTTCCCTTTTCCTGATTAAGTAATCCTTCCCTTTATACACCATCACTTCTGCCGGCCGGGGACGGGAATTATAATTCATCGCCATCTCATATCCGTATGCCCCGGCATTCATAATGGCGAGTAAATCGCCTTCCCTTATCTCGGCTATTTTTCTGTCCCATGCAAAAGTGTCGGTCTCGCATATATTGCCGGCAACCGTATAAATCCTCGGAACTCCTTTCGGGTTTGATATATTGATGATATGATGGTACGCATCATAAAACATCGGCCGGATAAGATGATTAAATCCGGAGTTAACCAATGCAAATACGGTAGCGGTTGTCTGCTTTACAACATTCACTTTAACAAGAAAAATTCCCGCTTCGCTCACAAGAAATTTTCCGGGTTCAAACCAGAGTTCAACCTCCTTTCCGTATTCGCTGAAAAAATTTCTGAACCTGGCGGTAAGTTCATTTCCCAGGGTAACCATGTCGGTGGAATTATCTTCCGTGGAATAAGGCACCTTGAAACCGCTGCCGAGGTCAATGAAAGCAAGTTTTTTGAAGTACTGAGTCGCTTCAAGTAAAATTTCCACTCCGCGGAGGAATACGCCTGCGTCCATGATTTCAGAACCGGTATGCATGTGGAGGCCGTTAACGTGAATCCCGGTTGATTTTACAATCCGCTCCACATGGCGCAACTGGTGTACCGAGATCCCGAATTTTGAATCAATATGACCGGTTGAAATCTGGTAATGGCCACCGGCCATGATATGGGGGTTCAATCGGAGGCACACAGGATATTTTCCGCTATATTTGTGTCCGAACCGTTCCAGGGTCGGAATGTTGTCGATATTCACATGCACTCCGAGTTCAACTGCCTTCTGAATTTCATCCATACCGACACCGTTCGGTGTGAAAATAATTTCTTCCGGATTAAATCCAGCCCTAAGCCCTGTTTCCACTTCATAAATTGAAACCGTATCGAGCCCGGCACCGAGTTCTCTCATCAGTTTCAGGATATTGATATTGGTAAGGGCTTTACAGGCATAACATATTCTTGATTTTACGTTTTTAAATGCCGCTTCCATTTTACGGTATTGACGGACAATGGTATCGGTATGATAAACATAGAGGGGGGTATCATAGCGGTTTGCGATATCCTCAACCGGGATACCGGCAATGCAAAAGCGATTATTTTGTAGTTTCATGATAATGTTGCAATCATCATGCTGACCGAAGCGTCAGCATCGGGTATAAAATATTTACCTAAATTTGAGCGAAAATACCATTATTTACCCACGCGTAACTACACGGCTGGGTATTTGAAAATACAAAAATTTTTGCCACCCCGATAGCTATCGGGGTCACAAAATCACAAAAAAACACAAAAATATTTGGTGTCCCGGTAAATACCGGGATGTGTTTTCGTGTTTTCGTGTTTTTGTGGCAGGAAATTACGTTATTATTGAGTAGTATCACCAAATCAAAACCACCATGAAAAACATTCTCTGGTTATTACTTGGAATCCTTATTGTAACCGGATGCGATTACAATACGGAAGAACTCGAAACGCTGAAAGCCGAAAACCAGCGCTTATCCGGATTATCCGGGCGGAAGGACTCCGCCATAATCACCTTTATCCAGGATTTTAATGAGATTGAAGAAAACCTGGCGAAGGTCAAAGAGAAACAAAAGATTGTTTCCATGCAGACGAACCTCGGCAATGAATTGCAGGAAGATGCAAAGACGAGGATCATTGACGATATCCGACTGATCAATAACCTGCTGGATGAGAACAAAAAGAAATTATCATCCCTTCAGAAAAAACTTAAAACCGCAAATCTTCGTATTGATGAACTGGAGAAGATGATTGAACGGCTTGCGAAAAATATTGAAGAAAAGGATGCCGAAATCGCCTCCCTGAAAGATCAACTGGCAAAATTGAATTTTTCCATTGATAGTTTAAATGCCGTTTATGTTGCGACAACTGAGGTAGTAGCGGAGCAGAAAGCCGAATTGAATACTGCCTGGTACTGTTACGGCACCTTTAAAGAACTTAAAGAAGCGGGCGTTCTCACAAAAGAAGGCGGTTTTGTCGGGATCGGCAAGATAGAAAAGTTAAGGGAGGACTTCAATAAAGAATATTTTACGAAAGTGGACATTACCCAGGTCAATGAGGTAAAAATGGATTGCAAAAAGGCGAAATTAGTCACTTCACATCCTGCCGGTACGTACAAATGGGAAGGTGAAGAAGGGAAGAAGATTGAAAAGATAACCATCACCGACCGTGAGGGATTCTGGAAAGTATCCAAATACCTCGTTATTGTTGTTGAATAAGGTGCTTCGTATCCATTCCATAGCCGTACTTACTTCGGGTGGCGACTCACCCGGCATGAACGCCTGCATACGCGCGGTTGTAAGGACAGGTATTTGCCACGGGTTAAAGACCTATGGTATTCACAGGGGCTATGAAGGATTGATTGAGGGCGATATCAGGGAATTACAATCACTGGATGTAAGCAATATCATTCAACGGGGGGGTACTATCCTTAAAACCGCCCGCAGCGACCGTTTTAAAACAGCGGACGGTATGGCTAAAGCCGGTGATAACCTCAGAAGGTATAAGATTGACGCACTGGTGGCAATTGGCGGTGACGGCACTTTTCGCGGGGCAAAGGAATTTTCTGCAAAGTACAGAATACCTGTAATAGGAATACCGGGAACAATTGATAATGACCTGTACGGGACTGATTTTACCATCGGGTATGATACCGCAATTAACACGGCTGTTGAGGCGATTGATAAAATACGGGATACGGCCGCATCCCATAACCGGCTTTTTTTTATTGAAGTGATGGGCAGGGATGCCGGTTTAATCGCCCTGCGCAGCGGTATAGCCGGTGGCGCTGAAGCCATACTTGTCCCGGAAACCCGCACTGATGTAAACACCCTGATTGAAAAACTCCGCGAAGGATGGATCCATAATAAGACATCAATGATTGTAGTGGTAGCCGAAGGGGATGAAATCGGTGGGGCTTTTAAAGTAGCCGAAAGAGTTAAAAAAGAATTTGACTATTACGATATCCGCGTAACGGTTTTAGGCCACCTCCAGAGGGGGGGTACTCCGACTGCGATGGACCGCGTGCTTGCCAGCCGCCTCGGTGTTGCCGCGGTGGAAGGATTACTGAAAGGAAAGAAAAATGTTATGGCGGGGGTAGTGCACCAGGATATTGTATTTGTCCCCTTCTCAAAGGCGGTAAAACATCACCGGGACATCAATCCCCATCTTCTGAAAATCGCTGAAATACTGGCGAAATAATAGCGGGGAATCATTGTTATTATTCAACACCTTTTCCCCCCGCCATTGGCGGGGCTGATAAACGCAGAAAAAATAAAATGACAGAAAACGAAATTTCATATATCATTAGAGGTGCAATTTTCAAAGTTTACAATGCTCTTGGCCCTGGTCTATTGGAATCAGTTTATGTAGCTGCACTTGTATTTGAACTTAGAAAATTCGGATTGATTGTAAAAACAGAAGTCCCTCTGCCAGTTGTTTATGAAGGAGAAAAATTAGATATTGGGTTTAGAATAGATATACTGGTGAATGACCTGGTGATAGTTGAAGTAAAATCAATAGAACAATTAACTGCCGTTCATCATAAAGTGGTTTTAACGTATTTAAAACTATCCTCAAAAAAACTTGCGGTATTAGTAAATTTCAACACAGATAACATTGCAAAAGCATATTCAGAAAAGTAAACAAATTATAAAAAAATCAGCGAAAATCCGCGTTATCTGCGGGAAACGCATTTGCACCTGAACAGTAACGAATCATTTAATTATTGCAAACCGGCTTTGACCTGCCGTGCTCCCGTCAGGCCGTACTAACCTGCACAGGTAAAGACCTTCACGATAACCCCATGTATTGATTACCGCACCGTTTTTTCCGGTTGCCATTTCATCAATATCCCGTCCTGTGAAATCAGAGATTATTATTTTTGATCCGATACCTTCGGAGGTAAAAACCCTGATCGCATCGCGCCCGGGATTGGGTGAAAGCAGTATCCATGAAACAGGCGCTGCAATGTCATTCACGGAAATGCTTGTGCTGAGATAATATTGCGCCTCTTTGATTGTTGTATCGGCTGTTGCTTTGAGTTCCAGGGCTGTAAAGTCAATTGAATCTGACCACCATTTGAAGGAAATATCCGTAAATGAAGTATCCCAAACGAATTGCCATCCAACGGAAGTACAGGGAGAAGGTGGTGGCGCAGAAATTTTACACCTGACAAAAAATGAATCGGTTTTATTTTCAGTGTATACTTGCCGTATCGCATTGTAAGTGCCGGTTGGAATGAATACCTGTCCCCAACCATCAATATTACTGGAATAATTAATTGCCTCATTAAATCGAATGGAATCTACAACCAAAGTAGGGATCATGGTCCCGGGGTTAAGAAATTCCATTTTCATCTCTGTATTGCCATTGAAAATGGTATTATAGGCAGATGGAAAAGTTAAAAATATCTGTGGAGGGGATATTACAGCAGTGATGGTATCACCGGTATTCATCAGGTCACCGCAAATTCCAAGTATCTCCATTGAGGATGATGTTAATTTGAAATAACCGTAACCCTGCTCTATGATGGCAGCATGGGTTGCTGCCGGAAAGGAACCTGCGCAAGGGGTACCTGTTGGATCAAGGAAAACCATTGTATCCGTTTTCTGATTCTGCAGTCCGTTAAAAATCCAATTCTGGTTAGTGCCTGCCGTGCCGATGGTACCGGTGTAGGTTGTATCAATAGCCGAAATAATTTTTGTATTCAAAGCCGGCATGTCGCTTTGCGTAATGGTGATCTGGGCTTTAATGGACGGCACCCATAAAGTCATTGCTGAAGTAATTACCGCAAGTATTGATTTATTCATAATAATTTCATTAAAACGGGTTAATAAGGATAATAATTTTGCACAAATATAAAAAATTCTTCAGACATGCTGATCAC
>JACPRZ010000058.1 GCA_016193485.1 Bacteroidota bacterium
AGCCGAAAGATTGAGCCCTTTCATCGGGTCACCGCTGCCCCGGTATTGGGGATCCTGCTGGGGTTGATTCTGTGTTTGTGCCTGCTGCTTGGGTTGTTGCACCTTTTGAGAAGGTGGTTGCGGTGGTTGTGGAGGTTGTACGGTAGCATTGGCAGTCGCCTGCCCTGATTCAATTTTGGATGCTACGTAGTTATCATAATAATATTGCCCGTCATTAAATTCCTTCTCTCCAATGGTTTTATCCATTAATTCAAGTTTACTCGATAATTTTCCGACTTTAATGTAATAGACATTTCCAGGTGCAACATTTATTGCAAGGGTGCTTGCAGAAAGATCGGTCAGCATTTTGGATGGCTCGTTTAATACTTCGTTGTCTTTACCCGGGAAAAATTTTTTCCCAATGATTGAACATTGTCCGGTTGTATAAATATCATATCTGATCCTTGTACCTTTGTAAAAGTCGCCAACTTCCTGGCCGTTTACCATTACCCGTACGGCATTCCCGCCTGGCGGGTTGGCATCTTTAAACCGGTATAAGTACAAGGTTGCAGTACCTTGCGAATACGCAGGAAGGTTTGACGCGAATAAATACGCTGCTGATAAAACAAGGAATATGGTTCTCATGCTGAAAAAGTTTTAAAGCGCAAAGATATAAAAAAAAGGAACTAAACTTCAAAATTTTTTACTTAATTAAAGTTTCAATGTTTTTTGGAGTCCACTGCTGCCATTATTTCTTTATAAATCCTGCTTCTTTTCTCTTCCAGCCGGTAACGGGCTATATTACCGGCATTCTGAACGCCACCGAGGTAGTATCGCTGGTACCAGGGCATAACTGCAAGTATGGCATCTATCCAGGAATAATTAAGCACCACATTGATTCCAAGCGCAAATAACCCTCCAGTAATGATCAGTGAATTTAACCCGTTTTTCAGGTCACCTGCATAAAACTGACCAAGTCCCGGGAGAAAGATGGATAAAATCTGTGCTACATTAGGGTTCGGGTGTTTTATTTTGCGAAGACGTTTCAAAAGGTCAGATAACAATACTTTCTGCGAATCGGTTTCCGCAAGCCGGTTAAAATAAGCGCCTGCGCTGTCAAAATTTTCAAGGCCGAACCATGCAATACCGGAAAATATTTCTTTCATTTTTCGTTGGTCAGGAAGCGGGGGGGTATCCATAATGAGTAATTCTTCAAGAGCAAAATAAAAATCCTTCTGCAACAGGTATAATTTTATTTTCATGAGCACCAGGTCGTTTCTTACCGTGTCATTTCCGGCAGATTTTACCGCCAGACCATAGTACCGTATCGCTTCACCGAATTTTCCGGTTTTGAAATGGCAATCACCCATTCTATGCAGCAGGTACGACTTCGTGATTTCAGTAGCAGGATAAACTTCCAGGAAAAAAAATGCCCTGTTAAAAGAAGAGAATGCTTCGTCCGGATCATTAGCATCCAGGCGGCTGTCGGCAAAGCGAACAAGCGAAACCAAATCCTGTGCGCGGGCAGACAGGGCTAAAAACAAAAATAAATTAAAAAGATTTGATAAAAGTATGTTCAACTTCATCAATAATAATTTTTTTCTGTTTATTATTAAAAAGCCGGGCCGATTTTACCGACCCGTAAATGTTACCGGCATAAAAAGCAAACGATGCCGAACCAAAAACCCATCCCAGAACGCTGGACGCGCCTTTTTTATGAAATCCGCGGTACGACTGGTAGGCAAAGCCACCTGTAAGTATCAATCCGGTGAGCCCGTCCTTCCAGTCGCCTGTATAAAATTTACCGGAAGCGGGAATAAAGGTTGATAACATTCCGGCCACAAAAGGACTCTTTTTGATAATGGTTTTTGAATCGTTAATAACGTTTTCAAAATATCTGCCGATGGATGGGTATTTTTCCCTGTTAAAATCATAAAGCGTATATGCTTCCTTCCATGCATCCGACAGGAAACAGGTAATGATTCGGTTTTTGATTTTCTCATCCCCGGAAAAATTCCCGTATAGTGAAATAAAATCCAGCGCTTTACCGTATTCCTTACTAATCAGCAGCGACTTCAGATAAAAATCAGCCATTGGCAGAGGTATTGAATCAATATTGCAGTAAAATGCCTCAATGCGCTGAACGGCTGCGTGCGGGTTACCGTTTTTGATATACGCCCTCATCAGGTTATATTGCACACTGTCATCTGCAGGATTCATAAAGTGGAGCCGTTCCAGTTCCGGAATGGCCAAACCATACTGATGCGTACGCATCAGGTGGTTGGCATAGAGAAGGGTATTGGTATTATTATAGAGATCCTGGGCAAAAAGCAGAGAGGGCATGAGGGTAAGAAAGCATGAAGGCAGGAATAAAAGCAGGGAGGATATTAATAGATATTTATAGATATTCATGGATATTTATTGAAATTATTTCCACTATAATACAACTCACTTAATGCCTACTTAATACCCATTTAATTCCCACCTAATGCCTATTAATGTCCAAATTACCAATAATTATTGTATATCTGTCTTGTAAATATATCGGTTGAATATTTCGGGTACGTCATCAAATAAACCTGTTTCCGGATTGCGGATATATTTCTCCGGTGACATTCCGTTACAGCGCGTGAGCCGGTCGAATGAATCGGCCAATCCGATCAGTAATCCGTTTTTTTTCACACTCTGCACGCAATACTCCGAGCAGGAAGGTGAAAAGGTGCAATGAGACCCGTCCTGGGACGAAATAAAATTTTTATAGACCAAAAATAACCCGGAAAGGAAAAGTTCAATTTCATTGCGATTATCTTTTGCAGTTGTAAATCCTGTTTCAGGATGTGGCGGAGTAAATAATTCTTTAAGGTCACCGGTTTGATAAAGTTGAGGGAAAACCGGAGATCCCTGAAATATACTAAGGAGAGATATTATAATTGTACATATTAACCTCATCTGAATTATTGATAAAAATATTCCTGAATGTAGTAATTTCATAATTCTCCTCATTTTCTTTTGTATATGTGATTTTTGTGATTTTGGAAGGGACCTCGCAACCGCTTACCAAAATGTAGTCCTGGAAGAATTGTTTGGCGGCTATTTTACCGTCAGGGGCAAAGAAAACGATGCCCGACAATTGACTGTTATTATTTGACATGACCACTTTTCCGAGAACCTTCTTTATTTTTTCATCCGGCATCCAGGTGGTAAGAACCATATCTCCGCTCCGTTCTACCCCACCCATCTTAAAAAGGGGATTGTCCCGGTCAAGGCCATAATGATCAAGTTTACCGTTAAGCGCAAGGTGAAAGATTGAAAATTCCGGAAGCGACATGGTTTTAACCCGGCTTACCTGTTTACTGTCAACAAACCGGTAAACCGATGTATCGGAAATAACCCATGTCTCTGCCTGTGGAAATTTTATTTTATAGACGATCTTGCGGAAATTAATGTCGTAGTAAATAGTACCCATTACCAAACTTGAAGTGTCGTTAGCCATTGCCTGCTTGATACTAACATCCGTTTTAATCCTAAAAAATTGCCCCCGACAAAAGCCGGGGGCAATAATTATCAGTAATAAAAGCAGATGGGTACGCAGATACATCTGTTAATATGTGGTGGTAGAGGAGGCAACGATGAGCACCACATAAATAATATAAAATACTACGTATCCGACTGTTGAGGCTATACAGCCCCATAGTGCCTTTTTTGATTCGGTTTTATCCCCATCAGTAACCAGATAAACAACAAGAATACCGATCCACCCAAGGATACAACCCCAAAGGAACGAAGGAATGCCAAGAGGCGGTTCACCGGAAATAGCGGAAATAATACCGGTGGTTCCATCGGTAAGATTCAGGTCGCTTACGGCCGGGTTATTTTCAGATTGCAACTGATCCAGGGTAACGCCCTCATGAGCATTCACATAATTTTCAAGGTTGTTCAGGCGGTCGAAGCGGGCATTGATTTGCTCTTCGTCCATGCTGAATAAACCGCTATTTGCAGGGTTGGCATATACAGCGATGCAACCCAGTGCAAGAAGAACAGATAAGAGTAATTTCTTCATAATTTCATGGGATTAATGGTTAATATCTGTTTTTTGTTATGGCGACAAATATAGTAATATTTTAATATGCAAGTTTCCGCACTACTACGGATAATAATTTTTATCACTTTCGTCCCCTTATGAATAACCGGGGTTTTGTTTTCCGCCCTTTGGGCGAGACCTGGAGGGCAGGATTGGCGCTTTCACTCATAATGATATGCAACCAGGCAGTTCTTGCCCAAAATAGCCCCGGTGCCATAAATTCAATAGAAAAAACCGTTGAAGCGGGATTTACCTGTTTGTACGGGTTTGATTTTTCGGGCGCAGATTCGATCAGGATGACCCTGCAAAAAAAATACCCGCGCCATCCATGGTCCTATCTGTTTGCCGTGAATTATTACTGGTGGATGATTATTTCCACCGGGAATGATACTTCCTGCCGGGCTCCTTTTTACTCCTCACTTGATTCAGCAGAAAAATATCTCAAACCCATAGCCGGTAAAAGAAAAGCAGCAGAACTTCCGGACGATTGTCTCTATTCATACATTTATTTATATGCTTACCGCTCCCGTATTGAATTGCTCGATAAAAAAATCTTCAGTTCTGTTATGAACGCCAAAGATTGTATTGATTTTATAAGGGCATCCTTCGGAAAAGAAACGAGGTACCCCCGCTTCGGGCTGACCTCCGGCATCTATTTTTACGGCACGGGTTATGCGAAGAAACACTATCGGTGGCTCCGTCCTGCCTTACTGGTGATTCCGGCAGGGGATACTGAAAAAGGGAAAAAATTCCTGGTTCAGGCATCCATGTCTGATGATGTGATTGTTTTCACTGAAGGAATTTATTTCCTGATGAAGATTTTTTACGAATTTGAACCGAACCTCCGGGCAGCATCAATTTACGCTTCAATTTTATGCCGCGCTAATCCTTCAAACTTATTATACCGGTATTATTATATCAGGATATTACAGGCATTACAGAACTCCAAAGACGCAGAAGCGCAAATGGCGGTGTTCTATTCATCACTCCAATCCAACAAAACCCTTTCCCCGGAGGTTGAAAAATATTTTACAAAATTATATGAAGAACTGAAGAACCATAAATGATTCAAGGAGAGATTCACGGTGCACCGTGAATCTGCACCATCTAAAAATCATCTTCATCTTCTTCATCGGAAAGGTTTTCAAGATCAGCCGGCTGATCTTCAGGAGCGAGGAATTTATCTTTTTCCATTCCGGTTTCACCATCATGGTCTGCATCCCGGTCCTCGTCCCCATGATCAAAAGAAGTAGGAACCCGTTCTCTTTGGGCCATGTCGAGTAATTCCGGGTCATCATCGGCAAAGAGTTTCTTCACATCAGGTTCTGTTAATCTGTGTTTCGGAGTGAAACCTGCAGAGTGCCTTCTTTCCGGGAATGACAGTTTTATCCCTTTTTTCTTTATACCATTACTTTTTGCACCTCCCCTGTCCCGATAACCATTGGGAGACGTTCTTTTGCTCCGGTTTGTTTTTGATCTGCCGCCTGCCGGCCGGCAGGCAGGGATTTTTCCCTGTTTCCTGGCGGATTTTCCTTTTTTTGATTTTGATGCCATAATTGCCTTTTTTTGAAGATTGCAAAATAAGTTAGGCGCCTATAATCAGAAAAAAAATCCTGTTTTTTGGGATAGACGAAGGGTTGAAGAAAAAAGTTGAAAAGCAAAATTCTGACAATTGTCATAGATCAATCGAGTTTCAAAACTGCCAGAAAGGCCTGCTGGGGAATCTCCACACTGCCTATCTGCCTCATCTTTTTTTTGCCTTCCTTCTGCTTTTCGAGTAGTTTCCTCTTGCGGGTAATATCACCGCCATAACATTTGGCAGTTACATCTTTCCTAAGGGCACGGATTGTTTCCCGTGCAATTATTTTGGATCCTATAGCCGCCTGTACGGCTATATCAAACTGCTGCCTGGGAATGAGTTCTTTAAGTTTTTCACACATTCGCCTGCCGAAATGATAACCATTTTTGCTGTAAATAAGTGACGAGAGGGCATCAACAAGTTCACCGTTGAGCATGATATCAAGTTTAATAAGGTCACCTTCACGGTAGCCGGCCTGGTGGTAATCAAAGGAAGCATATCCCCTTGAAATCGATTTAAGTTTATCATAAAAATCAAATACTATCTCGGCAAGCGGCATTTCAACAGATATTTCAACGCGGTCGGTAGTCAGGTAAACCTGATTGGTTATGATGCCTCTTTTGTCGATGCATAAATTCATCACCGGTCCTACGAATTCGGCCTTTGTAATGATTTTGCCTTTTATATAAGGTTCTTCAACTTTTTGAAGATATTGCGGGTGGGGCAACTCGGCAGGATTATTAACCGTTACCTCTTTGCCGTTGGTTGTAAACGCTTTATAGGACACATTGGGAACGGTTGAAATGACGGCCATATTAAATTCCCTGCTGAGCCGTTCCTGCACTATTTCCATGTGAAGGAGTCCCAAAAATCCGCACCTGAATCCGAAACCAAGGGCTGCCGAGGATTCGGGTTCGTAATAAATGGCGGCATCATTGAGTTTAAGTTTTTCAATCGATTTGCGCAGTTCTTCATACTCATCCGTATCAACAGGGTAAATTCCGGCAAATACCATCGGTTTTACATCTTCAAAACCCTTAACGGACTCACGGCAGGGCTTCGTTACATGGGTAATGGTATCGCCTACACGCACTTCACTTGCCTGTTTGATGCCCGAAATAATATAGCCGACATCACCGGCTGCTATCAGCGGAGCAGGTTTCAGTTTCAATTTCAGAACCCCGACCTCATCGGCAGTATATTCTTTACCCGTATTGACAAACTTTACTTTATCTCCTTTTTTAATGGTTCCGTTAAAAACCCTGTAGTACGCCATCACTCCGCGGAATGAATTAAAAAGCGAATCAAAAATCAGCGCCTGCAAAGGAGCGTGCGGGTCTCCTGACGGTGGTGGGATTCTTGAAGTAATGGTAGCGAGGATTTCCTGTACCCCCATTCCTGTTCTGCCGCTGGCATGGATGATTTCTTCTTTTTTACAGCCAATAATATGTATCATCTGATCCGTTACTTCTTCAGGTCTTGCCGATTCCATATCCATTTTATTTAAGACCGGTATTATTTCGAGCCCATGTTCCAGTGCGAGGTAGAGGTTTGATATGGTTTGCGCCTGGATACCCTGCGTGGCATCAACTAAGAGCAAAGCGCCCTCACAGGCGGCAATGGCACGCGATACTTCATAAGAAAAATCAACATGACCCGGGGTGTCTATGAGATTGAGGATATACTTTTTCCCATTCAACACATAGTCCATCTGGATGGCATGACTTTTTATGGTTATACCTCTTTCCCTTTCCAATTCCATGTCATCAAGAGTTTGTTCAATGAGGTCGGAACCCGTTACGGTACCGGTATATTCAAGCAGGCGGTCGGCAAGAGTACTTTTACCGTGGTCGATGTGGGCTATGATGCAGAAATTTCGGATGTTGTCCATTTTTCATTTTTTCAATTCAATCCCGGTCTTGATTATTTCACTGGCAACTGGATGTGATATATTAAAATCAGAAAGGTTAAACGGATGGGGTTCGATCCGGCTGTCAATTTCAGAAGCAAGCACAAATAATTGCACCTGCAGATCAAATCTTTTCTTATCGGGCAAATTTTTAAAAATTAATGCGAGGTCAATATCGCTATTATTATCCTGTTTGTTTTTCGCAAAGGAACCAAAGAGAAATACCTTTTCAGGAAATATTTTTCTTGATTGTACAAATCTAATGTACTTCTTTATGATAAAATCGATGTTTTTATCCATTGTCTGTAAAATTTTATTTTTCCAATCCAATTTGCGGTATATTTTTTTGTACATCTCTTATAAAAACTTAATTTGTAGTCATCGTATCTTGCATTTATATTAAAAGTTGTAATTTCCGCAAGGTCTTTATTTTTATCTTCATTAAGAATTAATCCTGATAATTCGGAAATCCTCAGCAAATTATGAATAAAAGGAGGATAATCATTATGTATCTTAAAATAATATGCCTTTAAAAGTTTTTCAATTACAAGATGCCCGAGAAAAAGAGCCCAATTATATCTCTTTGAACGAAATAAATCCATCATTGCAGAATAATCTTTATCCGATGAAGCAATCCATTTCTTTACTATATCATCGGCTTTAGCAGCGCTGTTATTATTTATTGCCATGATAATAAAATACTACAATTTCATAGCAAACTTACTCAAAAATCCAACACAGATAATTCGCTTTTGTACAACAAAGGAAAGGCAAGCACTATCATGCGAACAGCGGTGCAAGCACCAAACTCACTACCGCCATCAGTTTGATGAGGATGTTGAGGGATGGTCCGGAAGTATCCTTAAACGGGTCGCCAACCGTATCGCCTACCACCGCGGCTTTATGCGGGTCGGAACCTTTGAAGTATTTTACCCCGTTGATTTCAACGCCTTCTTCAAACATTTTTTTTGCATTATCCCACGCCCCCCCCGCGTTTGCCTGGAAGATGGCGAGCAGAACTCCAGATGCAGTCACACCGACAAGCATTCCGCCAAGAGCTTCGGTTCCCATAGCAAAACCAACTATTGCCGGGATCAAAACAGCCATCAGTCCGGGTAAAACCATTTTTTTGATGGCAGCAGCAGTGGAGATCGCAACGCATTTTCCGTATTCGGCTTTTCCGTCAGCGGCATTGAAAATCTGCCGGTCCGCTTCACTGAATTCATCTTCTTTTTTACCGGGGTTGCGTTTCATAACTGCAAGCGCGGCTGATAATTCGGGAATATTATTAAATTGCCTCCGCACTTCCTGTATCATATCCATAGCGGCCTCTCCGACCGCACCCATCGCCAGCGAGCAGAAAACAAAAGGAATCATGGCACCGATAAAAAGGGCGGAAATCACATTCGCTTTTGAAATATCAATAGAAGATAACTGCGTTTGCTGCATATAGGCGGCAAAGAGAGCGAGGGCGGTAAGAGCTGCAGATCCGATTGCAAATCCTTTTCCGATAGCAGCCGTTGTATTTCCTACTGAATCCAATTTATCGGTTCTGCCTCGCACTTCTTTTGGCAGTCGGCTCATCTCGGCAATACCACCGCTGTTATCGGCAATGGGCCCGTATGCATCAACCGCCAGTTGAATGCCAAGAGTTGATAACATTCCAACCCCTGCCATGGCTACACCGTATAATCCTGCACATTCGAAAGACGCATAAATTCCAACAGCAATCAGAAGCATGGGAATTGCCGTTGACATCATACCCAAACTGATTCCCGCAATGATGTTGGTCGCCACACCGGTCACCGACTGGCGCGCTAACCCGGTTACCGGTTTTTTTCCGCCTGCGGTGTAATATTCCGTCACTAAACCGATAAATACGCCTACAATCAACCCGATGATCGTGGCAAGGAAAACGTTGGTGGAAGTATAGGTGACTTCTTCATTACCATACAGAGGATCGGAAAAAACCCATTGTTCCGGCAACATCCATTTGCAAATAATATAGGTAGCGATGATGGTCAGAACCGATGCGCCTATGGATCCCATGTTCAATGCCATCTGCGGGTTCCCCCCTTCTTTAGTACGGACGAAAAGCGTACCGATAATGGACATTAATATTCCCGCACCGCAAATTGCCAGAGGAAGACATACGGCTGAAAGCCCGTTAAAATTATCCGTGAAGCCCGCGGCTCCGATAAAGGCAGCGCCTAATACCATCGTACTTATGATTGCTCCCACATACGATTCAAAGAGGTCAGCACCCATTCCGGCAACATCGCCAACGTTGTCGCCTACATTATCAGCAATGGTGGCGGGATTGAGAGGATGGTCCTCCGGAATACCCGCTTCAACTTTCCCTACGAGGTCGGCTCCCACATCAGCGGCTTTGGTGTAGATACCCCCCCCTACCCTTGCGAACAAAGCGATGGATGAAGCGCCCAGGGAAAACCCGGTCATGATGGTGATCACCCGTGTTAAAGCATCTTTTGTATCAACCGGAAAAATATTTGCGTAAATCAGGAAAACAACGCTTAAACCGAGAACGCCCAGACCAACAACGCCCATACCCATAACAGAGCCGCCCGCAAAGGCGATTTTCAGCGCCTGGTTCAAGCCCTTCTGCGCTGCGTTAGCGGTGCGCACATTGGCTTTTGTAGCCACCCGCATCCCGATAAAACCGGCTAAGATGGAACAACATGCTCCAATAACAAAGGAAAGACCGACCATCGGATGCGATAGTTCCGAATCGGCTGAAATGGCAAGAAGGATTGCTACCGCGAGGATAAACCAGAACAAAAATTTATATTCCGCCTTAAGGAATGCCATAGCGCCCTCGGCAATATGGCCGGCAATCCGTTTCATGCGCTCATTTCCGGCATCCTGATTTGCAACCCACACAGAGCGCCACCAGGTGAAAAGCAACCCGATAATACCGAATCCTGCAGTGATATAAACAATATTGTTCATAGGGAAATAATTTGGTTCAAGAAGTGAATTTTTTCAGGCGGCAAATGTAATAAAATATGGTTGGATGGTTAGATGGTTAAATTACAAATCCAACGAATGCAAATTCCAGGTGCATTTACTTCATATACATCACTTCCCTCACCGCTTGAACTACTTTTGCAACATCCGGCAGCGATTCCTTTATCAATGGCGGGCTGAACGGCAGCGGGGTATCGGCCTGGGTTACCCTTCGGACCGGTGCATCGAGATAATCAAATGCTTCTTTCTGGACGCGATAGGTAATTTCTGATGCTATTGCAGCAAACGGCCATTCCTCTTCCACAATCACTAAGCGGTTGGTTTTTTTTACGGACTCAATTATGGCGGCTGTGTCTAACGGCCGGATTGTTCTTATGTCTATCACTTCGGCATCTATTCCCCCCCTGACCAGTTCCGGTAAGGATTCATTGACGATTTTCATCGTTTTCCCGAATGAAACAATGGTGACATCAATGCCTCTGCGGGTTATATCAGATACTCCTATCGGTATCAGGTATTCGCTTTCAGGGATCATGCCTTTATCGCCATACATCTGCTCCGATTCGAGAAAAATGACCGGGTCATCATCACGGATGGCGGATTTCAACAGACCCTTGGCATCATAAGGATTTGACGGTGTTACGACTTTTAATCCGGGAACATGCGCATAAAACGATTCGAAACTCTGCGAATGGGTGGCTGCAAGTTGTCCGGCTGAACCGTTGGGACCCCGGAAAACAATCGGAATATTAAACTGCCCTCCCGACATCTGCAGCATCTTTGCCGCTCCGTTTATGATCTGATCCATAGCCAGTATGGCAAAATTGAATGTCATGAATTCGATAACCGGGCGCAGTCCGTTCATGGCAGCGCCAACGCCAATACCCGCAAATCCGAGTTCAGAAATAGGTGTGTCAATAACCCTCCGGGAACCGAATTCGGCAAGCATGCCCCTGCTCACTTTATAGGCGCCTTCGTATTCGGCAACTTCTTCACCCATCAGGAAGACCTTCTCATCCCTGCGCATTTCCTCCGCCATCGCCTCGCGCAGGGCATCGCGAAAAGTGATTTCTTTCATTGTACGTCAATTAAATTACGAACGGTAATTATTGTCATAATTCCAAATATACAAATTTTGTTAGTTTTGCGACCTCACCAATAATCTCAAAACCGTGAATATTATTGTATGCATCGCAAAGGTCCCCGACACCACCACAAAGATCGTTTTTTCACCGGATGGCAGGCAACTGGCAACTCCCAATATCCAGTGGGTCATTAACCCGCTCGATGAATTCGCCCTTACGCGTGCGCTTGAGATAAAAGAAGCCAAAAGCGGAAAGGTGATCATTGTAAGCGTGGGAAAGGCGGATTGCGACCCTCTTATCAGGAAGGCGTTTGCCATGGGAGCCGATGAGGGAATACGTGTTGATGCCGAACCAGCCGACCCCTATTTTACCTCCGTGCAACTTGCCCATTACATCAGGACAGTCCCATTTGATATGATCTTCATGGGCCGTGAGACATCTGATTTTGCAGGAGCGCAGGTGCCCGGCATGGTTGCCGAACTGCTCGGGTTGCCTTTCATTTCAGGTGTTCCGAAATTTGATTTTGACGGAACCCTGGCAACCATGGAACGGGAGATTGAAGGAGGTAAGGAAACGGTAAAGGTAAAACCGCCATTTGTGGTCAGCGCACAGGAAGGGATTACCGAACCCAGGATCCCCACCATGAGGGGAATAATGACCGCCAGGACAAAACCATTGAAAGTTGTACCGGCCGTAACAGGGGAAATATTAACTGAAGCCAGCAATTATGAACTGCCCCCCCAAAAAGGTGAATGTAAAATGGTAGATGCCGAGACACCGGAGAAACTTATTGAACTGCTGCACACGGAAGCGAAAATTATTTAATACATCATCTAAAATCCGAAATCATAAATCCGAAATCCGAAAAATCCCATGTCCATTTTAATTTATACAGATAATTCAGGCGGAAAGATCACTAAATCATCGCTTGATGTGATTTATTACGGCAGTAAACTTGCCAAAGCGCTGAATACCGAAGCGGTGGCCGTAACCGTTGGTGAAGTCACAAAGGAAGAATTATCCCGTGCAGGCAATTACGGAGCCGGAAAAGCGGTGCATATCAGGCATGACCTCCTTAAAAATTTTGATTCAAAAGCATGGTCAAAAGCAGTGTGCCAGGTTGCAGCAAAAGTATCGGCAGATATTATTGTTTTCGGTCATGGATTTTCAAGCAAAGCCCTCGCACCCCGGCTTGCTGCGCTGCTGAAAGCAGGATTGATCGTCAATGCCGTTGACATTGCCGCCATATCGGATGGTAAACTTACAGTAAAGCGATCCGTTTATGCCGGAAAGGCATTTTCCTATTTTACTACATCCGCGCCAAAAAAAATCATAACCGTCCAACCCAACATTTTATCGCCTGAAATTACGTCTCAAACCGCAACCGTAGAAGAATTTTCACCTGATTTATCGCCTGCTGACTGTGGAACCGAAGTCACTGAAGTTAATAAAACAACCGGAAAAATATTGCTCACCGAAGCATCGGTGATTGTTTCAGGAGGAAGAGGCATGAAAGGCCCTGAAAACTGGCACCTCCTCGAAACCCTTGCCGGCATGCTGAGCGCAGGCATCGCCTGTTCAAAACCGGTTGCCGATATGCACTGGAGGCCTCATTCGGAACACGTGGGCCAAACCGGCCTTGCCGTCCGGCCGAATCTTTACATTGCTGTAGGTATTTCCGGAGCCATTCAGCACCTTGCCGGGGTAAACGGAAGCAAGTACATTGTTGCCATCAACACTGACCCCGAAGCGCCTATCTTCAGGGAGGCGGCATACGGAATTGTGGGAGACGCCTTCAAAGTGCTGCCCCGTCTGAATGAAGCGGTGAAAAAACTTCAATCTTAACTTCCGGAGTTTTGAAAACTTCGGAAGTTAAAACGGATTAAGCACCGTGCGTTACGCATTTTTGCGTAATTTTTCGTTTTCTTTTGTGTTAAAACAATTACGCATGGCGCGTTACGCAAATTGCGTAATTTTACATTGCTCTAAACCAGTGAAGAAATGAAATATGAAAATATTCAATTCAACTGCCGTTATTTCCGTGGTGATGTTCCCTGCATTCCCAATAAGGAACGCAATAAAATCTGCGATACATGCGATGAATTCTCACCCGTCAGTAAAAGGATCCTCATCATCAAACTTGGCGCTGTCGGGGATGTGATCCGTTCAACACCTCTTGCGGTCCGCTACCGGAAAGAATTTCCGGGATGCCATATTACATGGTTCACGCATACACCCGGAGTTTTGCCAAAGGAAGGAATTGATTCCATCCGGACTTTTGACTTCCGTAATGTTTATGATATCTCCCACCGCCATTTTGATATAGCCGTCAATCTTGATAAAGAGCCCGAAGCATGTGCGCTGTTAAGCGATCTCAGCGCTGGTAAAAAGTATGGTTTTACCTGGGATAAAACGCATATTGATGTTGCAAACCCTGATGCACAACATAAACTGCTGACCGGGTTGTTTGATAATCTCTCCATGCAGAACCGGAAAAGTTACCAGGAAGAAATTTTTGAACTGTGCGGGTACAAATTCAATAAAGAACCTTATCTTATTAACATTAATACTGATTTTGTCAAAAAATGGAGCATCCTCAGGAACAAAGCCCATGGAAATAAGGTTATCGGGCTGAACACCGGCTGCGGCAGGAGATGGACAACGCGTCTTTGGCCCGAAAAGTACTGGATTCAATTAGTGAAAAAACTGCAGAAAAAAAATTACTTCCCGGTTTTGCTCGGAGGACCCGAAGAAGAGCACCGCAATAAAATATTGTCCCAAAAGGCAAACGCTTTTTACCCCGGTACTTTTTCACTTGAGGAATTCATCGGTCTTGCAGCCAATTGCGATACGATTGTTACAGGTGTCACCATGATGCTGCATATTGCCGTGGCACTGAAAAAACCTGTTATCCTGTTTAACAATATTTTTAACAAATACGAGTTTGATCTCTATGGGAACGGTATTATCCTGGAGCCCTCATCCGGCTGCGACTGTTTTTACGGGCAAACCTGCAAACGGGACAGGCATTGCATGTTTGATATTGGGGTGGAAAATGTTTTGAATGCGGTAAAAACATTATAAGAAAATGATAAATAGCCCCGTTCACAACAACGGTCATTATTAATTGTATTTGTAAAAAATTATTTCCCATGAACACAATTATCATTAAAGCCAGAAAAAACAGTGATGCAGCGCTCCTTCTGCAGATTGCTGAAAAATTCAACTTGTCAACCCGGATGTTAAACGAAGAGGATGGTGAAGATATCGCTCTGGTCAGAGCTATTGACGAGGCGATGAAAGAAAAATCCCTTCCGGTTCAAACCGCCCGCAACATTTTGAATAATGTTGACCAATTTCAGTTACGCTAATAATTTTTACATTTGTGTTTTATTACTGTATTTAGAAATGATTTATATGAACTATTGAAATCATAATTCATGATTCGTGCTATATTAAATCCGCAACAATCCGATATCTCAATTCATCTGCCTGAATCTTATATCGGTAAAAAAGTTGAGGTAATCGCTTTTACTTCAGATGAAATCGCTGATAAACGGTATGAAATGGATAAACCGCTTACGCATTTTGCAAGCGAACCTTACTTATCAAAATATTGGAGCACTCCCGAAGAAGATAAAGCATGGGAAAATTTGTAAAAGGTGATATTGTAATAATACCGTTTCCATTCTCTGACCTATCAGGTTTTAAAAAACGTCCTGCTTTGGTATTGGCTGATTTGCCGGGCGATGATATTATCCTTTGTCAGATCACCAGCAGGAACCTATCAGATGAATACGCAATTCCTATTGTCAGTTCGGATTTTACAAGTGGTTCTTTGCCTGTAGATTCCTTAATAAGGCCTACCAGAATTTTTACTGCTGATAAAAATATTATCGTAAGGAAAGCCGGTATAGTAAATCCTTCTATAGTAATAATGGTTGTAAAAAAAATTACAGCTCTTTTTTCATGATGTGATTTTACTTTTAAAGCATAAAGTCAATAAAACCTGTTTGTGCGCATTGTTTACCTCTCCACCTTCTATCCCTTCCGTGGCGGCATAGCCCAGTTCAATGCATGCCTTTACCGTGCTTTTGAAAATGCCGGGCATGAAGTAAAAGCATTCACCTTCACAACTCAATACCCGTCCCTCCTTTTTCCGGGTAAGACCCAGATGGCCGGTGAAAAAGACACTGCCGATAAAATTCCCGCAGAACGGATATTAAGTTCGGTTAATCCTCTTTCTTATTTTACCGCTGCAAAAAAAATCGGAAGATTTTGTCCCGATGTTCTGATAATGAAATACTGGATCCCTTATTTCGCTCCTTCACTTGGAACCGTAGCATGGGCATTAAAGAAGAAATCAAAAGTGATTGCAATACTTGACAATGTCATTCCGCACGAAAGAAGGCCTGGCGATGTTGCCCTTACAAAATTCTTTCTGCATCAATGTCATGGCTTTGTTGTGATGAGCGATAAGGTTAAAAATGATTTGCTCTCGCTGAAACCGGATGCAAAATTTATTTATCACCCCCATCCTTTATATAACCATTTCGGAAAGAAAATTGACAAAACGGAAGCGCAGAAACAACTGGGAATACCGAAAGGCAAAAAAGTCCTTCTCTTTTTCGGTTTTATCCGGAAATACAAAGGATTGGACATTCTCATTGAAGCGATGAAATTTTTGCCCGCTGAATACCATCTTATTATAGCCGGTGAGGTTTACGGCTCGTTTGAGGAATACGATGAAATAATACGCAAACATAACCTCGAAGGTAAGATCACAAAACATGCCCGTTATATCAGCGACCATGAAGTTTCCCTCTTTTTCTCTGCGGCAGACGTTTGCGTTCTTCCCTACCGTTCAGCAACCCAAAGCGGCATCACCTCCATTGCCTTTCATTTTGACGTACCTGTAATAGCCACCCGTGTTGGCGGGCTTGGCGAAATTGTGGTTGACCGCAAAACCGGGCTTCTTGCCGGAGAGGCGCAGGTGGAACCAATCGGCAGAAAGATAATGGAGTTCTTTTCATTACCTGGCGAAATCAATATGGTCGAAAATATCAGGAAGGTTAAGGAAGAATTATCATGGGAGCGGCTGGCGGGCGCTATTTGCGGGTTTGCAGCAGACCTGACAGGTTTCTAAAACCTGTCAGGTCTTTCCCTTTTCCCGCCCGACTTATTACCATCCTTTTGACGGAATGGTATCAAATTTTTTTTCCGCAATTCTTGATTTTTCCTTTATTTTGCGGTTTAATATGGAGGGTCAACAGGCAGTTTACTGTCAGGCAATAAAAAAGCGACCCCTTTCGGGGCCGCTTTGGATGTTTTCACAACGGTAAAACCTTATTGTGATTTGCTTCAAAATGTGAAGCAAAGGTAAGAATAAATTTTAAATACAAACTATTATGGCAACAAAAAAAATTTTAGGGCTTGACATTGGAACCACTTCCATAGGTTGGGCTATTGTAGAAGCCACCGATGAAAAAAAAGTAAACGAAAGGACATGCAAAACTTCTGATACTGATATTAATAATGACCGGATAGGTATTCATAAGGATGCTGTTGGGGTGAGGATTATTCCGGCAGATGAAATGCAGAGGCGGTTTAATGAAGGATTAAAATTAAATCAGGGAGATAATCGCACACCTACTGCTAACCGAAGGGTAAAACGAGGATCTAGAAGATTGAAAAGCCGGTATAAATTAAGGAGAGACAAACTCTGCTCTGTACTTGAAAAATTGGGCATGTTGCCGGATGCTTCTTATCAAAAAGTAACAAATAATAATGGAAAGGAAATTTGGAAACCTGTTGAAAACCAAAACAGCAAGTGGTACACCAAACAGAGGGAATATGTTACCGATGAAAAGGGTAAGATGAAAAAGAAAAGAGAAGAAGGTGATATTGGAGAGCAACTTTACAAACTTCGTTCAGATGCTATTTTAAAAGAAAATAACACTGAACTGAAAGATTGGGGAAGAATACTATTGCATCTTAACCAATGGAGAGGTTATAGCAGCGACAGGTTTATAAAAGATGATAAAACAAGCAAAGATTATTTTACAGTTGAAATAACAGAATTTGATAAAAATAATTTTGAGCCAATATTTGACAAAAAGGATAAAGAAAAAACGAAACCAATTTATAATAAGTATTCTATTAAACTTAAATGCGAAGATGGGATTGATATTAAAGAAAATGAGGAGAAGAAATTGGTATATGAGTTGGCAGGAACGGTATATTATCAAAAACCGGATATTAAGCAAGGAGATTTTATAGTCATAAAAAATATGGATAAAGGAGGAAAAAATGACAAGAAAATAACTACTGATAAAGGTAATTTTACCATCACTAATCCTGCTGATGATGATTGGCAATACAATCGACAAGTTTTGAACAAAGGACTGAAAGAGTGGTGTGAAAATGGCGGTAGTGTTGGCTCATATTTTTACAACCGGGTTTATGATAAAAAATATAGAGAACAATGTCTAGATGAAAAAATTGAACGTATCCGAAAAAATGTAGTAAACCGTGAATGGTATGAAGATGAGTTTGATAAAATCTGGGCGGTTCAATATCCAAAACATAAAGAAGAAATTGAAAAATACTCACTTGATGAAATTCTGAATGCAACATTCAAAGACGATAAAGTAAAAAATGAAGTAAAGGCAAAAAAAACTTATGAAGAAAAACTAAAATATTTGATTAAAGAAAAAATCATTTATTATCAACGGCCATGGCAACAAAGCAAAAACAAGGCGGGATGCAGGTTTGAGAAAGTTCGTGTATTTAAAAAGTATTTTGATAAGGAAACGCAAACATACAAATTGAAAACAGAGCCGGAATACGAAGGCAGAAAAGTAATTCCAAGAAGTCACCATCTGCATCAACAATTTAAAATCTGGCAACAGATAAACAACGTGCGTTTGTTCTATAATGAACCCAACAATGATATTAAAATTGACATCTTTTCAAACCCCGAATTATTTAAAGAATACACAGGAAAATCAATACAAGATGTTATCGGCAAAACAATTCCGGAAATCAAAAAATTACTTTATAAAACGCTGGAAAATGAAAAATCTGTTTCATGGAAAAAGTTTGTAGTTGATATATTGGGTTTGAATGTTGCTGATGAAATTGAGAAAACAGAAAAACCCGCTAAAGGGAAGAAAAAACGCCAATACAGAAAAGAAGGAGTTGATACTGAAACAGGCGAAGTTCTTAAAACATTCTACACTGTAAATTTCCGAAAACTAAAACGGGATAAAAGCGATTTTGAAGATATCCGGCTAAAAGGGAACACTACCAAACGGGCATTGAAAGGTGCCTTATTCGTCTGGTTCAAAGGGAAAGGTTATTTGGAAACTCAAATCAAAGATGAAAAGGAAACCGTTATCTCCGACACAACTGACAAGTGGTTTAATGCCATTGCAAAATCAGGAAGCGATAACCATAATCCTGAAGATAAAAACAGAAAGGGGAAAGAAATAAAATCATACAACTACAAGACAAAAAATTATGTAATAACCAATCTGCAATTGCTTTGGGAAATTATTTATGACATTACTAATAGAGACGAACCAAGCGTAATAAAATCCATCAAAAATAATTTTAAGAAGGGAGAAGACGAATGTATTTTCTGTGACGATACATTAAAGGCGCTTGCAAAAATCAAATTTGACGATGGGGGCATGGGAAACCTTTCTGCAAAAGCCATACGTAATTTACTCCCATTGATGAACAATGGTGCAAACATGTCCGACAAAGCAAAAGAAAAAGTTCAGTCGCTTATTGCTTTAAATATTAGTACAAGCGAAAAAGATAAACCAGAAGATGAAAAGTTAGAGTGCATAAAGGATTTTGTTTCAGATAAGAACTCAAGGATAAAACTTTCACGGCTTACAACTCCTGACCAATTCAAATACCTGAATTACTGGGAAGCCGCTGCGGTTGTTTACGGCAGCCATTCGGGAAAGAAAATTCAACGTGTGGGAAAACTTGAACGCATACCAAAGGGGAAAATGAATAACCCGGTAGTGGAAAAAATTGTGAATGAAACATTAATGCTCGTGAACGATGTTGTTGCACGCTATGGAAAATTAGATGAGATACGAATTGAATTAGCGAGGGAATTGAAAAACAGCGCTGATGAAAGGAAACAAATTAACGAAGCAATAAGGCATGGCGAGGAAAGAAACGAATTAGCTAAAAGAATGCTTCGTGAACTGTTTAAAAAACCAAGTCCATCAATGAATGACATTACAAAATTCAAAGTGTATGAGGATACTGCCAAGCGGATGAATAATGAAAAATATGTGGAATTGAAAAACAGGAAAGATTATACTTTAACCGATGAAGATAAATTGTTTTTGTATGAGAATGCGTATAAAGAGTTTGAGTTGAAGGAACCTTGTAAAGCAGATATAAGCAGATATAACTTGTGGATGGACCAAAAGTATCAATGTCCCTACACCGGGGAGACAATCAAAATCTCTGATGTTTTTACTGCAAAATACGAAGTGGAGCATATTATCCCCAAACAACGATACTATGATAACTCATACAGCAACAAAGTTATTACACGAACAGAAATCAATCAGTGGAAAGACAAAAGAACCGCTTATGAATTTATTTTGGCCGAAAGCGGTAAAACAAAAACAGTTGATGGGAAAGAATTGCGTATTATAGAATGGGACGGAAAAAATGACACTGACCCTTATCCAAAACACATAATCCGCTTGTTTCCCAAAGGAAGAAAACAAAAGAACCTGCTTAGAAAAGAAATACCCGATGACCCGATTGAACGACAGTTGAAAGAAACCCAATACATCAATAAAAAATTAAAAGAAGAACTCAGTAAAATTTTGCCCGAAGGTAAAGAGGCACAAGTAACAACCGGTGCGGTTACAGATATATTAAGGGATAGCTGGCACTTGGAAAAAGTAATGAAAGAATTAGTAAGACCCCGTTATGAAAAATTCATTATTGGGATGGGACAAGGAACAGCCGGCAAGGGCACCACAAACGAAAAAATAAACTATGAAGTTACTTACAAAAACAAAAAAACAGGTCAGGACGAAATAATTGAAAAATTCCCAGGCTTCTACAAACGCCTTGACCATCGCCATCATGCATTAGACGCTATCATAATTGCCTGCACCAAGCAATGGCACATTCAGTATATTAATACTTTAAATGCAAGTTGGAGTGTTGATGATGTTACTGACGAAAAACAAAAGGCGGGTAAATATGAATGGAATAAGGAAGCAATTCTGAGAAAAAATACGGAAGGCGAAATGGGCGCTTATGATTTCATTTATCCATGGAAAGGATATACTAAAAATCAAATTCAGGAAACACTGGAAAAGGTTATCGTTTCACATAAAAATACCATTCCGCTTATCAGCCCTTCTAAAAACCTGTTGAAGAAAAACGGAGAAATAAAACTAATTGGCAAGCCGGAAGACAGCATTTCCATAAGGGCATCTCTGCACAAGGAAACATTGATTGGGTTCAGAAAATTTTACAACAATGAAAAACAAGTTCCAATTAACGATGTTATTGATTTAATTTTTGAAGAAAGGCGTATAGCCAGAGCAAAGCTAAAACCTGTACTGCCTTTCAATGAATTAATTGACAGAATTGTATTCAAAGAAAATTTCAGAAACGCATTAAAAAGTATTTTTGAAGAAAGTTCGCTAGGTAAAAACGATGATGTTCAAATTAAAAACGCTGTATCAGAAAAAATAAAAAATAAAAGACCGTTTGAATGGACATATACTTACAATGTTGTCGCTACTAAAACGGGGACGGACAAAGGAGGAACGATTGACAAATTATCACCGGAGAAAATTATTGACCCTCGCATAAGCAGATACCTTGGATACCGCCAAACATTCATTAAAACATTGAGCGATAAAATAGAGAAACTGAAAAAAGAGAAAGCTGATGATACTAAAATCACAAACCAGGAAGAACTTC
Organism: Bacteroidota bacterium; assembly: GCA_016193485.1. Classification (GTDB taxonomy): domain Bacteria; phylum Bacteroidota; class Bacteroidia; order JACPRZ01; family JACPRZ01; genus JACPRZ01. The sequence continues at coordinate 21,606 of JACPRZ010000058.1, forward strand.
TAAAGAAAGCAAAGGACTACCCGGATGGTTACCCTATTTACTACAATGCAATTTGTGATGTGAGAATACCGAGCGACCCAAGAAAATGGGTTCCCGTTACAGAACTCAATCAGGAACTGTTTGACAAAATTGAATATCACAAAAACAAAAAGATTGACAACAAGCGAACAAGAGAAGTAAAAGAAAAAATTAGTTCTTATAAAGGAGAAGATTCATGGGAAGAAGCATTCAAACCGGAAAGAGTATATATATTAGATCCTCCAATTATTGGAAATACCGGAATAAAAATAAAGAAGGCAAGTTTGAAAAATAAAACCACACTTGAAACACTTTATCCTATTCGGGAAAAAGAAGAGAAACTACCAAAAACTTATGTAGAACTTGACGGCAATTTCAGGGTGTATATGTTTGAAAAAAGCAATGGCGATAATGTTGAAAGGAAGTGGGAAATGCTCTCAAATATGGATGCTATGCTATTGAAAAAGGAAAACCGAACATCTAAAACAGAACAACTTTACCCTGCTGAATTAACAAAAGAATTAACTGAAAAAGGTTTTCATCAAGTATTCAGTATCGGTAAAAATGATACCGTATTTATCAATCCCGAAAATCCTCAAAATACTTCTAAACGATTGTTTTCAAATGAGAAAATAAAAGATTTATTTGATTGGGAAGTTTCAGATGATAACAGCCAGGAAAAGGTAAATGAAAAACAAGGAATTGTTTCAAGAAATCTTTGGCAGGTTTCTATCATAAGCAAATCTTCCACAGACCCTAATGGAAGTATTCACTTTGTTTCAATGCATACTGCTGATAAAATTAAAATTCCGATCAACGAAGTAAACACTGCCAAGATGCAAGATAAAGTACAAAATAAAATTGAAACAATGAAAACCAAATATAACAAAACAGAAAATTCAAAAGAAAAAACCGATAACAAATTTTTGGAAGAAAAAATCATTTTGGGGAGAGATTATTTATGGCAAAACTGTATCAAAGTTTATGTTGACAAACTCGGCAAAAAAGTAGTTCCTTACTGGGAATTTAAAAGTGGTTGCTGGGATAAAGAAAGGGCAAAAGAATTAGGTCTATTACCAAATAATGACAATGTTGCAGTTGCCTCATAAACATGAAAAACAAAAAACCATACAAGCGCCCAAAACGCAAGTTTGCCCAAGCGAAAGAACCGGCAGAGGGATATGGAAAAAACGCATGGCGTAAACTTGATGCATTAGTCGGAGAATTTGAAAAAAACGAACTGCACAAAGTGGTTGATTTTGAAAAATTCAACCGCATCGCCATTGTGCATCACAGCAGCGCCATTGAAGGCAGCACGCTCACTTATGAGGAAACCGCCCTGCTCCTCACCGAAGGCATTACCGCAAAAGGCAAACCCATGAGTGAGCATGAAATGGTGAAAGACCATTACGGGGCATTGCTCTTTTGCCTCACCCCTAACCCCTCTCCAAAAGAGAGGGGGACCCTGAAACGTGAAATTACCCCAAAGCATTAAATGAATCAAGAGAAAAAAATGACATGAATGTTTTCAAAAATTTCATGTGCAGTCAGCATATTAAATACATCGAAAAGGAAATTGAAAAATACGGACAGCGAAACAAAAGGATGAATTTTATTTTTTAGGAAAACCGTTCAAACGCACTCTTAAAACAATTTTCCGAAAGTTTTAAACTTTCGGAAAACTCATAAAACGCTCAAACTCACCTTCTACTAATGCGATATGAAAAAGAAAAAAACTGCACACCCTTACATTCCCTATCTGCTTGAAGACATTGCGGCTGCCCACCGCGATGCCGGAGAAGCGAAATTGCACGAGCCGAAAACCATTGAGGAAGAATTAGAAGAATCGGAGCGATTTGTTTTTGACGAACGCGAACATACATTGGGCTATTACTGCGGACTGAAAACCGAAGATTTTCCACCCGCAGAACAACTTTCCAACAGTGACCTTAAAAAAGTTTGCAAGGCATTTGAAGAGATGCTTTTCTCATGGAACCATACCATAGACATCCCCAAAAAATTACCTCCTTCTTTTGCCTATAAACTGATGGTGGACTGTTTGAACAAAAAAACATTTATTCCTGATTCCGGAATTTGTGGTTTTGATTTCTGTACCGGCTATGCTCCGGAATGTGAATTGAAAGAATATTGTCCATGCCTTAAAATCTGGAATGAAAAAGAAAATTAATCTATAACTTTCCGAAAGTTTAAAACTTTCGGAAAGTTCAAATACATCCTCCAATGAAAGACTATACCTCAACACCGCTTGAACCGCAAACCGTTTACCATATCTACAACCACGCCAACGGCAGCGACAACTTGTTTGCCGGTGATGATAATTACTCATTTTTTATGAACCGGTATAAAAAGTACATCGTTCCCATTGCCGATACCTTTTGCTATTGCCTCATGCCCAACCACATCCATTTTTTAATGCGGTTAAAGGATGAAACAGCGCTTGAAGAACACTTTAGAAAGAAATACGGTGGGCGGTATGAATCAGCTTTCCGAAAGTTTGAAACTTTCGGAAAGCTTGCAAGCAAAGAATTTTCCAACCTCTTCAGCAGCTATGCACTGGCATACAACAAACAACAGGAAAGAAAAGGCAATTTGTTCATGCACAAGTTTAAAAGGCGGGTAGTGACAAGCGAAAAATATCTCCGCAAGCTCGTCCATTACATCCACTATAACCCGGTGGCACATGATTTTTGTGAAAAACCGGACGACTGGAAATATTCCTCTTATTATGCCCTCCTTTCCCAAAAAACAACATTATTGAAAAGAGATGAGGTCATTGAATGGTTTCATGATGCGGAGAATTTTATATTTTGCCATCGGCATCCGCCTGATCTTTCAGGAATAGATTAAAAAGATTTCCGAAAGTTTAAAACTTTCGGAAATCTTATCTATATCACAAATGATCAAACGCACCCTCTACTTCGGCAATCCTGCCTACCTTAGTTTGAAAAACGGACAGATGGCCGTACGGCTTCCGGATGTTGAAAAAAATGAAAACATCTCTGAAACAGGCAAAGAAGAAACGCGCTCCGCAATACCCGTTGAAGATATTGGCATTGTTGTTATGGATAACCGGCAAATAACCGTTACGCAGGGTCTTATTGCAGCGCTTCTTGAAAATAATGCGGCTCTGATCGCCTGCGACAATACTCATCTTCCTGCCGGCTTACTGCTCAACCTGTCGGGCAACCATGTGCAAACCGAAAAATTTAAAGCGCAAATTGAAGCGTCTCTGCCTTTGAAAAAACAGTTATGGCAGCAGACCGTGCAGGCGAAAATCCGCAACCAGGCGGCCCTTCTGAAAAGAAAAAATATGGAGGTTGAAAATATGGAAAGATGGGCTGATGATGTACAGTCGGGCGACATCGGGAATCTTGAAGCGCGCGCTGCCGCATATTACTGGAAGAATATTTTCTCTCATATTTTCCTCCTCTCGGATGATGCGCCCGGAGGCGGATTTTTCCGCGACCGCAACGGTCCCCCTCCCAATAACCTCCTCAATTACGGTTATGCCATATTGCGCGCAACCGTTGCAAGAGGATTAGTGGCTTCAGGGCTTCTGCCCACCCTCGGTATTCATCACCATAACAAATACAATGCGTACTGCCTTGCCGATGACATTATGGAACCCTACCGCCCTTTCGTTGATGAAATTGTTCTGAAAATTGCCGAAGCCGGAGAAAACTTTTATGAGTTAAGCAAAGAAATAAAAACAAAATTGCTCAATATTCCCGCGCTTGATATTATGATAGACGGACAAAGCAGTCCCCTGATGGTGGGATTGCAAAGGACAACGGCAAGTTTGGCGGGATGTTTTGAAGGTGTAAATAAGAAAATAATATATCCGACTAATGAAGAATAAAAATAACTCTGTCAGGGTTTAAAACCCTGACAGAGTTATAAACATCCTTGATATGCAAGACAAAAAAACTTTACTGATTCCTGATGCCACATACCACATTTTTAACAGGGCAAACGGCAATGAGCATTTGTTTTATCGCGATGAAAATTACCTTTTTTTTCTGGGAAAATATGAAAAATATATCTCCCCTGTTGCCGAAACATTTTGTTATTGCTTAATGCCCAATCATTTTCATTTTATCATTCGGATTAAAAATGAAGTAGAATTAGAAAAGCATCTTAAATCAAAATCAACCCTGACAGGGTTTCAAACCCTGTCAGGGTTAAACGAAAATGCGCTTTCCAAACTCCTCAGCAGAAAAGGCAATTTATTCATGCGGCCATTCAAACGTAAAAGAATCACCGATGAAAAGTATTTGAAAAAAGTTGTCCACTACACCCACTATAACCCCGTTGAAGCCGGACTAATAAGCAAACCGGAAGAATGGAAATATTCTTCTTACAATCAAATTATCAACCCTGACAGGGTGCATAACCCTGTCAGGGTTGAGTCGGACGAAGTTATTGAATGGTTTGGCGATAAAGAAAATTTTATTTACTGCCATAAATATCCTCCGCAGGAAACCGGAATTGAAGAATGGTGACAAAACACACAACCTGACAGGTTTCCAAAAACCTGTCAGGTTTTTTGTTGCGATATGAATAATTTCCGCCTAAACGAATACCGCATCATGTGGATACTTGTATTTTATGATTTGCCCACCGAAACAAAAAAAGAGCGCAAAATTGCCGGGAGGTTCCGGAAAGATATTATGCATGACGGGTTCAGCATGTTCCAGTTTTCAATCTATGTAAGACACTGCTCCAGCAGGGAAAACACCGGAGTGCATATAAAACGGGTGAAACAAATTCTTCCGGAAAAGGGTCATGTTGGCATTCTCACCATCACCGACAAGCAATTCGGGCAAATGGAAGTTTTTTACGGGCAAAAAGAAACCGAAAAACCACCCATCCCGCAACAATTGGAACTCTTCTGAAAACAAAAAAACCCTGACTTTTAACGTCAGGGTTTGAAAATGAACACAGTTTTTTAATTCTGATTTCTGAGGTAAAGATTTGTTCTTCAATCAAAAGAACACAGGTATACTGTGTTCAGTATGTCAAAGATACATTTTGAAAGCAAATCACAACCACTCACCGGTGCGGGTTTTTTCACAAACGACTGTGTTCAGTATGTCAAAGATACATTTTGAAAGCAAATCACAACGGAAAAGAACTTATCCGGAAAGAACACCCGACTGTGTTCAGTATGTCAAAGATACATTTTGAAAGCAAATCACAACGGAATGACCGTACTTGCCACAAACGATATACTGTGTTCAGTATGTCAAAGATACATTTTGAAAGCAAATCACAACAAAGATAAATTTCCGGTTGAAAGAAATTTACTGTGTTCAGTATGTCAAAGATACATTTTGAAAGCAAATCACAACAAGCCGGCAGCCAAGATGACGAAATGGTCGACTGTGTTCACTATGTCAAAGATATCCCGCCTCTGGCGGGAAAAGCAAATCACAACCAAGAGGCACTTCTTTTGGTGGTATTGCTACTGTGTTCACTATGTCAAAGATATCCCGCCTCTGGCGGG
>JACPRZ010000059.1 GCA_016193485.1 Bacteroidota bacterium
AAATCCTCAAAGGCCTTCAATGCCATGAAATAATTATCCATTGCTCTAGGAAAATTCCCCTGGTCGGAATAAATAATTCCCATGTTGCATAACGCCCTTGCTTTACGATTCCGGAATTGCGGTTTCTGAGTATCATCCGCATTTTTTTCAAAACGTTCCCAGATGGCAATCGCTTTGGAAAAATTTCCAAGCGACAGGATATAATCCCCCTTCTTCCAGTAATATAATCCTAACTGGTGGCAGGAATTACCTGTTTCCGTTTCCAGTCCGTTTTCTTCAGATAATTTCAGCGCCTGCCCGGAAAGCAGTATTGAGGTGTCCGGATTGGAAGAGTGCCTGATGTATGCAAGCGCATTCAGCGCTTTTATGCGGGAACTGTCATGGATAGCATTTCGTATTACCGAAATGAGAGAGTCGGTTTTCACGATTGCCGGTTGGCAAAAGAGAAATTGAAGATTGAAAAAAGAAAAAGACAATAGGGATATTTGGCGAAGTGAAAGCAATGTATAGAAAAAATTGATACTTCAAAAATAGGATATAATAATTATGGGTTACTATTCAGGCTGTCTGATTATTTCTGCCACAAAGGCACCAAGACACCAAGTTTCACAAACCTGCCTGCCGGTAGGCAGGGAATTCTTCGTGTTTCTTTGTGACTTTGTGTCTTTGTGGCAAGTATTTCAGGGTTTTTCATGGATACCAGAATAGTAACAATTATGGGGATATTATTTTCCGATCAGGTTCATCAGATATTTTCCATACCCGCTTTTCATAAGCGGCTCTGCAAGTTTGATAAGATCCTTCGCTGTAATAAATTTCATCCTGAAAGCGATTTCCTCAATACATCCGATCTTCAATCCCTGCCGTTCTTCGATAACCTGCACAAACTGGCTCGCCTGCATGAGCGAAGCGAACGTCCCGGTGTCAAGCCAGGCGGTTCCCCTGTCCATAACCTGCACTTTCAGTTTGCCCTGCCGGAGATATTCCCGGTTTACATCGGTGATCTCAAACTCACCGCGGGCGCTCGGTTTGAGGTTTTTGGCTATTGAAATGACCGAATTATCATAATAGTATAAACCAGGCACCGCATAGGATGATTTCGGGTTTTTTGGTTTTTCTTCAATGGAGATTGCTTTGAAACTCTTATCAAACTCAACCACTCCGTACCGCTCGGGGTCCGAAACATGATAGGCAAATACGATCCCGCCTTCCGGATCGTTGCTTGACAGCAATTTTTTAGCCAGCCCTGACCCGTAAAAAATATTATCTCCGAGAATGAGGCAAACCTTCTCTTTGCCGATAAATTTCTCACCGATAACGAATGCCTGCGCCAGGCCGTTGGGAATGGTTTGAACCGAATATGAAAATTTACAGCCAAGTTGGGATCCGTCATCAAGAAGTTTTCTGAACAGGGGGGAATCGTCCGGTGTTGAGATGATCAGAATATCCCGGATACCCGAAAGCATCAGCACCGACAACGGATAATATATCATCGGCTTGTCGTAAACCGGCATCAGTTGTTTGCTCATAGCCATGGTGATCGGGTAAAGCCGCGACCCGGAACCACCGGCAAGAATAATACCTTTCATAGTTACGAATTACGAATAAATATGCTGACGCTTTGGTCAGCATGGTGATTGTATACTGTGCGTGGGGTAAATTGTTATATTTATAATTAACCCACCGAAGTACGAAACTTTTACGAAGATACGAAGTACGAACCAGCAATTCTTCGTAGTTCGTATGTTCGTATCTTATTCGTACTTCGATGGAATAATAATGTACTTTTTATCCCGTTTTATGTATAACATCATCACGAATATACGAATAGTTCAAATACGATTTTTTTATACGTCTTCTCCATCACGGTCGCTTCCCGCGCCCGGCACGGTCAGCCGTTCAAGTTCAATATCTTCTTCTTCATCGTAAAGTTGGATCAGCGGTTCCTGCAACAGCGCCTTTTTTGTAAGGCGTTTATTCATGGACAACAGCAGCGATGGCAGCAAAATTAGATTTGAACAGTATGCCATCAGGAGGGTAAGGGAAATCAGGATTCCGAGGGCAATCGTTCCACCGAACTCGGAAGCAGCGAAAATGGCGAACCCGCATGCGAGAATAATGGCCGTATAAATCATACTGATGCCTGTTTCACCAATGACATGGGTAACGGTGCGGGAGATGCTTCTCTGGTGATTGATAAATTCCTGTTTATACTTGGTAAGAAAATATAGCGTTCCGTCAGACGCGATCCCGAATGCAATACTGAAAATCAGGATTGTGCTCGGCTTTAGATGAATACCGGAAAATCCCATAAGTCCGGCAGTCACCACTAATGGTATGGAACTCGGAAGTAACGCGACAAGCGTCATCCGGTACGACATAAACATACTGTACATTACAATTGAAATAAGCACGATGGCAAGCAGCACGCTTTCGATAAGGTTCTCAACCAGGAAATCATTCCCCTTAAGGAACATGATGCTGTTTCCGGTAAGAACCACATCGCACTTTAAACTATCCGCTATCCATATCTTGTTTTCTGCATCATAATTAAATACCGAATCAATGCGCGGGGTGATTTCATTGACCAGGTCTTTCATTTTTTGAGAACCGATGTCGGCCATCTGCACGCTGATACGGGTATGTTGCCGGGTTGAATCAAGAAATGCCTTGAAGCGCGATTGCTTTTCCTTTGCCTCAGAAGAATATTGCGCTATTTTTGCCAGGTCGAGTGAATTTGGAAGTATATAATGTTTTGGGTTCCCCTCATGGTATGCCTGATTCGAAAATTTTATCGCTTCCACAACGGAAAGGGGCCTTGAAAACTCATCGTATTGCCCGATCAGTTTATGCAGTTTGTTGATTTTACGTAATGTTCTGTCCTTCAGCGCTCCTCCGGGCTTTTTGGTGTCTATGGTTATTTCAAACGGCATAACCCCGCCCAAATGTTCCTGGAAAAAATGCAAATCGGAATAAATGGGATGATCTCCGGGTAAATCATCAACAACGTAACCCACAACATCAATCTGCGTTATTCCGATGGCGGATAGCAGGGTTGTTCCGATGACGGCAGTATAAACATAGTTCCTTTTCCTGTGTGCAATGCGGTCTACGGTTTCCAGTGCAAAAGCGAGGCGGGAACGCGTAAGATGGCGCGTATGTTTTACCGATGGGGGGGGAAGGTAACTGAAAATAATGGGGATAAGGTGCATGGAAATTGCGTAGGTCGCCATTACATTGACCGAAGCGATAAGTCCGAATTCAAAAAGTATCCTGCTGTTCGTCAGGCAAAAAACGCCAAAACCGATAGCCGTGGTGAAATTGGCAAGAAAAAGCGAGGGCCCTATTTTTTCGATCATCCTGAAAAGCGAGAATTTCTGATCCCCGTGCTGGCTGTATTCAAAATGGTATTTATTGAGAAGCAGGATTGAGTTCGGGACTCCGATCACTATCAGCAGGGGGGGTATCAGCCCCGAAAGAATCGTGATCTTGTACCCGCAAAGCACCACCATTCCCAGCGCCCAGACAACTCCGGTAAGCGCGACCAGCAAAGGAAAAATAACAGCGTAGCCGGACCTGAAAAAAAGAAAGAGTATGACAGCGGTGACAATAATGGCGAGGATGGTGAATAGAACCATTTCATGCAGGACAGTCCTTGCAATTTCGGTGCGTATGTAGGGCAGCCCGGAATACCTCGGTTTCAGTTGATAGTTACCGGCAAACTCATCCGTCAGCGTGCGGATCGTATCCACTATATCAAGCCGTTCGCGGGAGTTCAGGTATTCAGGAGCAAAAGTCACGGCCATAACGTATATGGGGGGGGAGACCGTATAGATGAAATCGCGGTAAAAAGGGAGGTTATGAATCAGGGCGGCAAGCGAATCAAGTTCCTGCCCGGATGAAGGTTTTCCGGATAACAAAGGCAGGAATTCAAATTTCCGGAGCGAATCGTTTTTTACGAGGTGAAAAAGACGCGCAGCGGAAATGACCTCCTGGATCCCGGTAATGTTTTTAATCGAATAGGTAAGATCGTAATAATCGCTGAATTTATCCGGGAGGAAGAAGTTGGAATCCTCAAAGGCGATAACTAATACCGCCCCGTCAATGCCGAAACGGCTCTTGAACTGTTCGTACAGGATATTGGCGCTGTCATTATCCGGAAGAAAACGCGGGAGTTCGTATGCGATATGAACCCTGCGCGCAAAAAATCCGAGGAAAACGGTAACAACTGCAAGCAGAAGAACAATAATCTTGCGGTACGTTAAAATATAAGTGCCGGCAAATTGCCAAATATTAAAGTTTATTTTCTTCATCAACCCGGTGATGGCAAAGCCACGCAAAGGTACAACTATGGGTATCACATATTACCAAGGTGAAGGAGAAGGATAAGGCGAAGGAATTACAGAGTCCGACTGCACTGCCTGACGGCAGCCAGGACTATTTCCTTCTTCTTCATTCTCCTTATCCTTATCCTTATCCTTATCCTTCATACTTAATGGCACATATTTTGAAAGTTACTACATTTACAATATCATTTTTTGAATCGTCATCAGTTATTCACCCCTATACCAATAATCTCCCGCAGATTGCGCAGATAAACGCAGAAATTATTTTAAAAATTTCATCAGCGAAAATCTGCGTTATCTGCGGGAAACATTTTTAAAAATAAATTCATAAATTATTTCCATTCATGAAAAAAATCATTTCTATATTAACTGCCGGAGTTCTGCTGGCAACCGGTTGCACTTCGCCACAAAAAATGTATCAGAAGGGCAATTATGATGGCGCCATTGTTCAGGCCGTGAAAAAACTCCGCAAAAATCCCCGCAAGGAAAAACATATCCTGACCCTTGAGAAATCATATTTGAAATCCAATGAACAGGACAACAGCAGGATAAATTTTCTTAAGATGGAAGGCAACCCGCAATCGTGGGATGAAGTATATTCCATTTATAATAACCTGAAACTGCGGCAGGAACGGGTGCGCAGCGTAACTCCGCTTAAAATACCTTCCACCGGCAGGGTAATTCAGTTTTCATTTATTGATTATGACCAGGAAATAATCAGCGCTAAAAAAAAGGCGGCAGAATATCTCTACAACCATGCGCAGACCCTTCTTGATAGAAATGACCGGGAAAGCGCCAAAAAAGCATATTTTGAATTCAAACGGGTGAAGGAACTCTATTCAAATTTTATGGATGTAGATGCCATGCTGAACAAAGCCAAACTGGCGGCAACCATTAAAGTAGTTGTTGAACCCATCCCCATGCATTCACGGACGCTTGAACTTTCCAATGAATTTTTTGAAAATAAAATTCATGAATTTATGCTCGGTATGCAGGCCGGAGAGTTCGTGCGCTTTTATTCGCGGAAGGAAGCCCAGAGCACCGGAATTACACAACCCGATCATACCATCATAATAAAATTTGATGACTTCATAGTCGGGCAGGCATTTGTAAAGGAAGAGGTTCATCACCTTTCAAAAGACAGCGTTGTGGTGGGAACGGTGAAATTGCCTGACGGTACGACCGCCAATGTTTACAATACCGTCAAAGCCGAATTTCATCACTTTAAGAAAACAATTGTGTCAAAGGGATTACTCGACTTTAAAATTATTGACGCTTCGGGCAGGGTTCTTACCCAGGATAAATTCCCGGGCGGCTATGACTGGTTCTGCGAATGGGGATTTTTCAACGGTGATGAGAGGGCTTTAAACGACAAGCAGAAAAAAATCGCCAAACTGAGGGAAATGCCCCCTCCCCCGCCCCAGGACCTGTTTATTGAATTCACCAAACCCATTTATTCGCAGGTGACGGGTAAAGTGAAAAGTTTTTATTCGGGGTATTAATACTGTCTTATCCGTTTAATGATTTTTTCTCAAGATACCCCTTATATGCCTTCCGGATAAGTCCCGCAATTTCTTTCACCTTTAATTTTGAGGTATCAATTACCAGGTCGTAGTTATTCATATCGCAGCAGTCAACACCGTATTTTTTTTCAAATCTTTTATTCTCTGCATTTTTCCTTTCCAGGAGATTTAATGATCTTTCCTTTATATCCCTTACTGTCGGTTCGGATTTTCGTTTGCGGTCCTTAGCCACTCGCTTCGCTGCTACTGCCGGATCTACTTTAAGGAAAACCCTGAATGATTTTTTTATGAAATGCCATGCCAACCTTGAGTCAATGACATATAAAACCGGTTCATCATTTATTTTTTTTACACGTTCATCAATATACCTGTCTATTGCATTGTCCTTCTCGGCAAGATAATTAAGTTCAAGGGTGTTCAATTTCTTTTTTTTACCCAGTTCTCTCTGAATATGCCCCGTTGAAAAATATTTATAGCCGAGCATAAGTGCAAGTTGCCGGCATACAGCGCTTTTACCGCTGCCGGGGTCGCCTGTGACGGTGATGTGAATTTTTTTCGGTTTCATTGGAATTATAAAAATATTCAATATCACTTCCCTCCACCTGCCGCAATTTTTCCAGCCACATTTTCCCTCCACGTTCTTGCTTCATTATCCTGCGGATACAATTTCAGGTGGCTGTCAAAATCAATTACTGCCCTTTCAGGAAGTCCAAGCATATCAAATAAAATTGCCCGGTTGCGGAATGCATCTTTGTAAGCCGGATCCAGCGAGATGGTTTTATTGATGTCTTCCAGAGCATCGGTAAACTTACCCTGCCTGAAATGGACGCTGCCGCGACTGTTCCATGCTTCGGGCGCATCGGGATTTAAAGAAAGCATTTTGTCGCAATCGGCAAGGGCTTCTTCATAACGGCCCGCATCAGTTAAAATCCCGCTCCGGTGAAAGTAGGCATCAAAATAAGAAGAATTTATTTTAATTGCGGAACTAAAATCATTTAATGCCGCTTCAGAATTTTTCATTTCATTGAATACGATTCCGCGTTTGTAATAACCCTCCGGGTTCATTGGCCGGAGTGCAATGTATGAAGTAAAATCCTCCACCGCTTTATCAAGCCGGTCCATTTTAATAAAAACACCGGCACGGTTGGTGTACGAAAAAGATACGGCCGGATATTTTGCAATTTCATCGTTCCAGAACGTTAAACTGTTTTTCCAGATTTTACAACGGTTCCAGGAAATCACCGCCAGGATGATAAAATACGCTGATGCGGTTGAAATAAGGACAATTTTAATCCGCGGAAATTTCCCGTAAAACTTCCCGGCATAATTCCCAACAATGAAAAAAAGTCCGTAAAACGAAACATAGGAAAAGCGGTCGGCAAGGAAAGCGCCTCCCGCTTCAAGTATCTGTAGTAGAAAAACGATATTGAAAAGAAAAAAGAGTAATCCGAAAAAAACGAATTTTACTTTCCGGTATGTCTTCCAAAGAATGTACAGTAATACCGGTGCAACGAGGAAAGAAGCATACCATGCGATTGGTAAAAATCCGTTTTCTTTTTCCGGATAGGGATAATACGCGGCAAGTTTGAACGGAATAAGAGATTTGATAATGTAGATGGTAAGTCCATAGGTTCCTATAAAAGGCCTGTCGGTCAAAGTAAATTCGCTTGACACATAAAATGCTTTCATTTCTTTGAGAAAATGAATCCCAATAAGTCCGAATATTACCGAAAGCGCTAAAAGTGGAATTTTTTCGTAGATAGTTTTACCCCGCAGAGGCCTGCCCAGAAAATAATCAATGCAAAGCAGTGAAAGCGGCAGTGAAACCGCCTGAATTTTTGAGAAAAGAGAGAGGAGAAAAAAAGCGGCAGTAAAAAAATAATATCTGTTTTTCCCGGTTCTTGCATATTTTATGTAAACTATCAGTGATAAGAGATAAAACACTCCGAATAAAACATCTTTTCTTTCAGTTACCCATGCTACCGATTCAACATGCAGAGGATGAATACCGAACAGCAGCGATATCACGCATGCCGGGATAAGAGATGGAATCAAAAGGTGGGTCAGCCGGAAAACCAGGACGGTACAAATGATATGAAGCAGCAGGTTATCCAAATGGTAAATAAACGGACCCGATCCGAAAAAATACCTTTCAACACCAAAAGTGAGAATGGTAAGCGGATTGTAATTGCCCCAGATGTCGCTGGTGAAAATCTCTTTGATTTTATTAAATGACAATCCGGTTATTTGCGGATTATCTATTACATAGCCCTGGTCGTCCCATGTATCTACAAATTCATTCTGCAGCGAAGGAATGAAAGTGATGAGGGTAATTACGGCAATGGCAAGGCAATAAATCCAATATCTCCGGTGCAGATCTGCAGGCGGCTGCAAAGGGGGGGAAACCTTCTGCCTTCCTGTAGTAAATTGTTTATTTTTGGATTTTTTCATTATTCCCATTTCCTTTTTCCGTATTCCTTAATCCCCTATCCCACATTCCGAATCATGATGCTGACAGTAATCGTCCGCATCTTTGCTCTTTTATCTTTCCCCTAATCTCCCCGTCCCTCCCGATATCCATCGGGATTCTCCCTATCCCCTTATCCCCCTTAATATATAATCTTATACCTGCCCGTTCTTTCACCCTGCCGGATGTCAAGAATAAAGAATCCTTCCATGAAGTCAGTGAAGTCAACCGATATTCTTTCCTTTAAATCTTTGTATTCCCGAAAGAGAACCAGTTGCCCGTAAGCATTGAAAAGACGAACATAAACGGAACTTTCATAGCCGGTTCCGGATATATAAAGTAAATCAGTAACCGGAATCGGAAAAACAGAATAACCAGGTATTTCCCGGTTCTCTTTAATTGAAATGATAAAACAGGTAGTTGGCAATGAAGCCACACCCTGAGGGCAGGAAGAATTTCCGGTCGCCCTGATCTGAAATGTGATTGAATCCTCTGCAGTGGTAATATGATGGCTTAAACCGGAACCATTAGGTTCCTGCCAGGTACTACCACCGTCAATGCTCACTTCATAACCAGTTGCACCAGGTACTTGTTCCCATAATGCTGAAATGGTATCACCGGATGAAAAACAGGTTACTACAGGGGGGGGCAGCATGAAATACCGGGAAACGGTCAGAGGTTTTGTGACGATACCCGTCATTCCGCACCCGTTTGTAACGGATAAGGTAACAAAATAATTTCCTCCCTGTTCATATATATGAGCAGGATTTACCAGAACGGATGAGTCACCGTCACCGAAAATCCATAAGCAGGTTGCCGTATCGCTTGAAGTATTGGTAAAATTAATTTCCGTACCGGGACAGATTTTATTCCCCTCGGTAGCATAGAAAGATGAGAGAGGTGCCGATGCAGAATCAATAATTACGGTAAGATAGGCGGTATTATATAATCCGCACGTATTCTTAACTGTATGAGAAATCATAAAGGAATCTATACCGGAATAGATATGAACGGGGACTAACCCTGAATCTGTTTCACCGTCACCGAAATCCCAAAGGTGATTACTGAAACTACCGGTATCTGCGGGCATAAACACCATCATTTCACCGGGACAGGCGCTGTTTTTCGAAACAGAAAAAGAAGCATTCGGAAAAAGAGAAGTGTCAATAATGATCGTATCATAACGGGTAAAAGTATTTCCGCAATAATTGGTAACCGATAAACTCACCGGATAAACCCCGGCAGAATCATAAATATGTTCAGCAAAATAATAATTGCCCGTATCGCCATCACCGAAATTCCAAGAGCATGAATAGATATCCTTTGTTGTAATAAATTTAATTATTCTTCCGGGACAGGCGGTTTTTTCGGAGATGTTCATAAAAAACACTGTACTTAATGAATCAACTACCCATACCGTAACGGTTTTTATGGTACTGTTTCCGCAGATATTGGTAAGAATCATTTGCACAATGTATTTCCCTGTATCGGTGAAAGAGTGAGTGACCATTTTACCTGTTGCGCTGTCACCGTCTCCAAACCGCCATAAATATTCATAATCGGTTCCACCGGTGGTTGAAAAAGCGAGGGGTTCACCCGGACAAAGCGTATTTTTTTTGATATATATTGTTGCCTTTGGTTTTGCATCTGGATCAACATAAAGGAATGTATCAATGGTTGCGGTATTGCCGCAAATGTTTGTAACAGTGACAATCACTTCATATTTCCCGGCAGAGTCATAGTAATGAAGCGGGTAGGGATCATTGTCCGAATTTCCGTCCCCGAAATCCCAATGCACCGGTAATTCTTCATCGTAGAAAAACGGGAACCGTTCACCCGGACATATTACGGTGTCGCCATATTCCGGATGAATGTGAACTGCCGGAACAATGGATGTGCTTACCGGAACCAGGAATGTATCATTCATCAATCCGCAGACAGGATTGAAAACGCTTAAGGTTACAGTGTACAACCCGGTTGCGGAATAAGAATGCATAAAAAATGGTTTACCGGACGTAAAACCATCCCCGGTGTTCCAGGAAATGATATTTGCGGCATAAAAATTCCCCGCTATAAAAAACTGCAGTTCCTCACCAGGACATGCCTGCAAGGGAACCACCGCAAAGGGGGCATCGTCAGGTACATGAACAGTAAAATAAGCGCTATCATAATTTCCTGTTGAGTCATCAGCCCATAAAATAACTGTAAAATCACCGTTGCCGTAATAGGTATGTATTGGATTGATAAGATTGCTGAAAGTCCCGTCACCGAATTCCCAGTAGAAAAAATTTGCGTTAGCGCTTGTATTGGTAAACGAAACAGTAAATGGAGCGCAGCCGGTAGTATCACTCACGGAAAAGGAAGCATCCGGCAATTGAGCCATACATTCATGATATAGAAACAATACAAGAAGAAGGTTTTTAGTATTCATAAAAATAAAAGAAACTGGATGGAAACTTATACTGCGAACGGGATAAAAACGACTATTTTTTTGTGACAAAAAAACCTTATTTTTTTCTGATAACCTTAATAGAAAACGGTTTACGGTAACTATGCAACCTTATTACCTTATTACACCCCGCACATAAGATTTATGTGCGGGGTAAAGCGAAAAATAAGGTAATAAGGTTTAATTCTTATGTGGGAACTTTTCTATTAAGGTTTATTGATTTTTGATAAGGTTTTTTTAATTACACGATGCGACAATTTATCCCGTTTCATGTATAATAGCCACCCATTTACGTTTGCTTCAATTATTTCAACCAGTTCCTATCAATTTCCGCTAACTTCAAAAGATATTCACAACAATTTTACTTTTTCCCTTATCAATATCGGTATAAGTTCATTCAAAGATGATTGTCTTGTTGATTCCAGAGTATTGGCATGAATAATATCCATTACGGGTTTGTCATCGGTAAGTACAATTCCGTCAGAAAAATCGTAATTCTCAATAAAGATATTTCTTAAAACCGGAAAATTGAACGGGTCAACAAATGTATCTCTCCTGGCAAACTCAAATCCGTTCAGGTCAACAGGATTGTTGGAAGCGAAAAACATAACTTCAGCCGGTATTTCCCAGTTCATTTTTTTTCCGTCTTTCGTTACCCGGTCGGTATTGATAAGTTTGGTCTCAAAACCGGCAGATAAGAGCGTATTCCCGATTGATTTTACTGCAATGGCATCTTCTCCAGCAATAGAATTCAGGTAATGAATAATTATCACCCCCTCAGGCAATAACATTTTTTTAATTTCACTGAAACATTCAGCAGTATAAATGTTGGACGGCTGAACTTCT
Organism: Bacteroidota bacterium; assembly: GCA_016193485.1. Taxonomy (GTDB): domain Bacteria; phylum Bacteroidota; class Bacteroidia; order JACPRZ01; family JACPRZ01; genus JACPRZ01. The sequence continues at coordinate 11,632 of JACPRZ010000059.1, forward strand.
CCTAAACTCAGATCCAGAATTACGATGTCATATTTTTTTTCGCACCTGCGGATATAATGCCTTGCATCGTCTATATAAACCACTGTGGTATCTTCCATGCCAAAAAATTCCCGCGCTAATTTTCCAGTCCGCGGGTCAATATCCACCGCGTCAACGGCAAAACCGGTACGGTGCAATTCCCTGATAAGGTTCCCCCCCCCTATGCCGCAGACAAGAACACGGGAGCCAGCCGGTTTATAGGATAAGTAAAGGGCTAACCGGTAAACATACCGCCATTGCGACCGCCCGGTGGGAATGTGCATGTAGGTTTGCGATATGCTATTCACGAGCATCGACCGTCTTTGGGTGTTATTATCATCAGCAACGATCATTTGACCAAGAAGTCCATCGCTTTTATGCCTGATTATAATATGCGACTTATGCTTCAATCCCATGCCGATAATGCCGGTAAGGACCAGAACCAGAAAAATTGCACTACCGATGATTGAAATTATCGTTTTCCGGGTAAAAAACCAGGTTACCGGGAAGATAATCAGGAGCAATGCAATCAAATAAAAAGTATTTCTTATCCCGGCAGACGGTATCAGAAAAAAACCGGTAAGAAGGGCTGATGCAATACCGCCTGTCGTGGATAAGGTAAAAACAATACCGGTTGTCTTACCGGTTTTTTCCGGTGAACCATCAGAAATACAACTGATTATCAACGGAGGAATCGCACCTAACAATGCCATTCCCGGAAAAATAACTAACAGAGTTGAAAGAATCGCTCCTGTCCGGTATCCGAGAATCATGGTCATCTTCAAAATAAGGTCGCCCCAACCTGGAATCAAAGCAGTGTATAATGAGGCAATGAGAGCAAAGGTGAAAAGCGAATTTTCCTTTTTATGACCCGCAGATAAATAACCACCAGTATAATATCCGGCTGCCATTCCACAGATAGTAATTCCTATTACTCCCGACCAGACCTGAAGGGAGTTTCCGTAATAAATTGCAACGCCTCGCGCTCCGGCAATCTCAATGGCAAGAACACTCATTCCTTCGGCAATTGCAAGGATGTACAAGAATAGGTAGGGCAATGTGTTATGAATTTATCAGAACTTTCCCAAAGTTACGACTAATACGTTGTCCGATGTCTGAACCATGCATAAGTTATTCACCTGTTCAAAAGTAATGAAAAATTGACTCGTTTTTTATACTGCATGATTCAAATAAAAGTATTACTTTTGTATTCTGAGGCAAGAGTGCCTTATTAACCCGGTACAATTAACTCCTTAATTTCCAATCACATTATTTTATGAAATATTTTTATCGCACAATTTTATCCTATTTTATTTTTTTACTTTTTACAGGCACTGTCTTTCCCTGTAATCTTCCGAGTATAAGCGTCAACTCCGCGACAGATAATGGCAATGGAACCTATACCTATACCGTTACCATCTGCCTTGGGGTTGATGTCAACTGGGGCAGCACTACTTCATGGTCACTAACATTAACCGGAGGTAATGTGGTCAGTACTTCCGGTACCTGGAACAGCACTTACCAGTACTGCCAGGCGGGATGCCTTACTTTGATGAGTTGCAATGGCAGTATTTTAAGCGGTTCGGGTGCCTGTACACCTTCCGGGATGAACAACACGATAACATGCTCTGGCGGTGGCGGTGGAGGCAGTTGGCTCTCGCCTGATGATAATGACGCTACTTGCATCTCCCAACCCAATACGGTTTGCGACCAAATCTCCTTTACTACCGATAATCCGCTTACTCAGATAACGATGAACCTCAGCGAAGGTTCCGACCAGTGCACTTATACGGTAACCAATCTGCCACCTTTTTCCGGTGGCGGCTGCACTCCTCCCACTGCCAGTTTTTCTTATGCGGGTTCTGGTTGCGGTTCCGGAACTTTTGATTTTACCAATACCGGTTCCTTTGGTTCTTCTATGGGAAGCCCGCTATTCACATACGATTGGGATTTTCCTATGGGATCGCCTAATTCTTCTACTGCCGAAAATCCAACAAATATTACATGGTCCTCACCAGGTTCATACATAGTTTCTCTTACAACATGTGATGCTGCTGATGCTACATGTTGCGCCACAACAACTCAAACAATAACAGTCAGTGCCGCACCTACGGTTACCATCAGTTCTTCTACCAACCTCTCCTGTTACAATGTTTGTATAGGTTCGGCAACTGCCAGCGGCAGCGGTGGTACATCTCCTTATCAATACGACTGGAGCAATGGAACTATGAATAATGCAACAATCAGTAATCTTTGTGCAGGAACCTATACAGTGACGGTTACCGATGCAAACAATTGCACCGGTACAAATAGTGTCACTATAACCCAGCCACCGGCTTTAATCGTTACATTGAATCCAACCAGCCCTACGTGCGGTCTATGCAATGGTCAGATTTCAGCATCGGTCAGCGGTGGTACGGGGATATACACATACACATGGTCCACTTGCGCCTCCATGTGCAGCAGTACAATTACCGGATTGTGTGCCGGATCGTATGCCGTTACGGTAACAGACGGTAATGGGTGTACAGTTACCCAATCCCTTAACCTTACACAACCGGCTGCAATGAGCGTTACGATGTCGTCCTCCAATATAACCTGCAACGGATTATGCAATGGTTCTGCTTCGGCAAGTCCGTCCGGAGGAACAACCCCTTATACCTATTCCTGGAGCGGGGGGGGTACTAATTCTAATAAGACAGCGCTTTGTGCCGGAACCTATACCGTTACCGTAACCGATAACAAAGGATGCACCATTACAGGCAGTGTTACCATCACACAACCGCCTGCATTAACAGTTTCAATGGCCAACACTCCGCTTTCATGCGGGGGTGTCTGTACCGGTACGGCCACTGCAACTCCATCCGGAGGAACCGGGAGTTATACATATAGCTGGAGCACCGGTGCCATGGGGTCAAATTCTATTTCCTCTTTGTGTGCCGGCACGTTTACTGTTACTGTAACCGATGCAAATGGGTGTACCGTTACCGGTTCAACAACAGTAACCCAACCTGCCCCTGTAACTGTTACAACTATTCCAACCAATCTGACTTGTAATGGCGTATGTAATGGTTCTGCAACCGCAAGCGGTGCAGGAGGCACTTCACCTTATACCTATAATTGGAGTAACGGGACAATGAACAATGCTACCATCAGCAATGTTTGCGCTGGTACCTATACTGTAACTGTCTATGATAACAAAGGATGCACCTCTACTGCAACTGCAACAATTACCGAACCGCCTGCAATGACTGTTTCTTTAAGCGTTACCGACATCAACTGCAACGGTCAATGCACCGGTTCCATCACAGCCACCCCCTCCGGTGGCACATCGCCTTACACATATATTTGGACAACCTGCGCTTCCATGTGCACCAACACCATCGGCAGTTTGTGCGCAGGAACATATACCGTTACCGTAACGGAT
>JACPRZ010000054.1 GCA_016193485.1 Bacteroidota bacterium
AAAACCGAAAACCGAACCGCATAGCGCCTATTACATCCAGAAAAGCAGGGAAGGCGTTCCTGAATTTTTATTTTCCGATACGGCATGGGTTGATTCTCTCTTTAATTCACTGGCTCCCGATGAAAGGATAGGACAACTTTTTATGGTTGCCGCCTATTCAAATAAGGATTCGGCACATGTTAATCAGGTTGAGTCGCTGATCAGGAAATACAAAATAGGGGGTTTGATTTTTATGCAGGGCGGACCTGCCAGGCAGGCAGCGCTCACCAATTATTACCAGTCCATCTCAAAGACACCGTTGCTGATCGGTATGGATGCGGAATGGGGTTTATCCATGCGTCTCGACAGCGCCATAAAATTTCCGTACCAGATGACACTCGGGGCAGTGCAGAACAGGAAACTTATCTATGACATGGGCGCTGAGATCGCACGGCAATGCAAACGTATGGGCGTTCATATCAATTTTGCACCTGTGGTTGATATTAACAGCAATCCTCTGAACCCGGTAATCAATTACCGCTCCTTCGGGGAAGATAAATTTCGTGTTGCAGGCAGCGGTATGGCTTATATGAAAGGATTGCAGGATAACGGGGTTATTGCTACGGCAAAACATTTCCCCGGCCATGGCGACACCGACACCGATTCCCATCTTTCGCTCCCGGTAATTAACCGCAGCCGGAAACAACTCGATTCGCTTGAACTTTATCCATTCAGGGAACTTATTAAAAACCGTCTTGCCGCAGTCATGGTCGCACACCTTAATATTCCCGCCTTCGACACAACAAAAAACTTCGCTGCCACTCTTTCACCTAAGATTGTCAGGGGACTGCTGAAAGACACACTTAAATTCCAGGGGCTGACGATTACCGATGCATTGAACATGAAGGGAGTAAGCCGGTTTTATGAACCCGGTGTGGTTGACATGAAAGCGCTGCTTGCCGGTAATGATATTTTACTTTTTTCTGAGGATGTCGGGAAAGCCATAAGCGAAATCAATAAAGCGGTCAACGGGGGACTCATCAGCCGGAAAGAAATTGACCATAGATGCAGGAAAATCCTTTTTGCCAAACGGTTTGCGGGGTTACATAAGAGGAAAGAAATAGGTACAAAGGGAGTGGCGGGCGATCTCAATACCTCATACTCCCTATATCTCAACCGCAAACTCTATGAAGAGGCATTGACACTGCTTGTAAATAAGAATGAATTTGTTCCCCTCATACGGCTGGATACGCTGAAAATCGCCACGGTAGCGATTGGCAGACAGGGCTTAACCAACTTCCAGGAGATGACGGATTATTATTCCTCAGTAAAGCATTTTAATCTCAGGAGAAATCCTGAAAAAAAGGATATTCAGTTTATCACAGGAAAATTACCTGATTACAATACCATCCTGCTCTGCTGGCATCCATCCGGCAATAAACCCGAAAACGATTATGGTATAACCCCCCCCATGGTTGAACTTCTTGATACGTTGCTCGCAATGGACAGCGCAAACGGGAACCGCATGAAAATCATACTGGTCGTTTTCGGGAACCCGTACGGTTTATCCATGATCCCAAAACCGGAAGCGCTTGACGGCATAATTGCAGCGTATGAGGACAATATACATACCCAGCAATTATCAGCCCAACTGGTTTTCGGTGGCATTTTTTCAAAAGGAAAGGCAACACCGGGCTGTCAAGTCCTTGCGGCAAGAAACGGAAAGGTCTTTTATTACAGGTCATTCGGAAATTTTACCTATGATAGTTCGAAAGCAGTTACCAATACCGATATGTATGACCTTGCCTCCCTGACAAAAATTACCGCCACTTTACCCGCAATAATGAAACTGCAGGATGAAAAGAAATTATCGGTTGACAGCACGCTGGGAACTTACCTGCCGTTGGTAAGAAAATCCAATAAGGATACGTTGAAGATAAGCGAGGTTCTCGCCCATCATGCGCGGCTGAAGCCATGGATACCATTCTATTTGCGTACTATGAAGAAAGGCAAATTATCTAAAAAACTGTACAATGAAAAACCGACAAAAAAATATTCAATCCGTGTAGCCGACTCCCTCTATCTGCACAAGTCATACCGGGATTCCATACTCAGCATCATTATTGAATCACCGTTACGCAGCAAACGGGAATATTATTACAGCGACCTCGGATTTTACCTGCTTAAAGAAGCGGTTGAAAAAATATCGGGTGAACCCATTGACGGTTATGTACAAAATAATTTTTACAGGCCATTGGGCATGACTACGATGGGATATTTACCCCTCCATCGTTTCCCGTTGTCGCGCATCGTGCCTACCGAAAATGATACCGCATTCAGGAACCAGTTGCTGCAGGGGGATGTACATGATCCCGGAGCGGCAATGCTGGGGGGGGTAGGAGGCCATGCCGGTATTTTTGCATGTGCCAACGATGTCGCTAAATTGCTGCAAATGTATTTACAGAAAGGGGTATATGGCGGCAAAAGGTATATCAACGCTTCCACCATTGAAGATTTTAGCCGGTGCCGGTATTGCAATGAAAAAAACCGCAGGGGGCTGGGCTTTGATAAACCCGAACCCGATGCTTCAAAACTAAGCCCTGCATGCAAAAGCGCTTCCCTGAACAGTTACGGACATGCCGGATTTACCGGCACCTATGTATGGGTTGACCCTGATGAACAATTAGTTTATGTATTCCTTTCCAACAGGGTTCATCCCTATGCTTCAAACAATAAGTTGATTGAGATGAACATCAGGACAGAAATACAGCAGGTTTTCTATGATGCGATGGGAAGGGGTGTGGTTCCGTAATGACACACCCCCCCGGCCCCCCTCTTTATAGAGGGGGGAGTTTAAGTCCCCTCTTTTAAGAGGGAATTAGGGGTGTATCCGTAGAACTGAGTCATCTGACTATGCAATTACTCCCTTCTTTTTACCTTTGCCCCTGATAAGAATTCCTGATGAACCTCAAAAATAATTTTACCGGTAAAATATTTTCAACCGTATCGCGCATTGCGCATGAGACAGGTTGTGAGGCCTATGCCGTTGGCGGTTTTGTGCGCGATTTGCTGCTGCAAAGGGAGTGTAAGGACGTTGATATTGTCGTTACCGGCAGCGGAATTGATTTTGCAGAAAAAAGTGCAGAGGCGATGGGCCTGAAAAAAGTTGTGGTATATGAAAATTTCGGTACAGCGCTGCTTAAAACAGATGACCTTGATATTGAATTTGTGGGCGCCAGGAAAGAATCGTACAGGGGCGATTCACGCAAACCCGAAGTAGAAAGCGGCACCATTGAAGATGACCGCAACCGCAGGGATTTTACCATCAACGCACTATCGGTATCGCTCAACCGCCAGAATTTCGGTGAACTTGTTGACCCGTTCAATGGTTTGGATGACCTGGAAAAGAAAATTATCCGCACTCCTTTGAATCCCGACATTACTTTTTCTGACGATCCCCTGCGCATGATGAGGGCGATACGATTTGCCGCACAACTTGAATTTACAATAGAAAGAACTACTTTTCAGGCAATAATAAAAAACCGTGAAAGGATAAATATTGTTTCAAAAGAAAGGATAAGCGATGAACTCAATAAAATAGTTCTCTCATCACACCCTTCATCCGGGTTCAGGTTACTGATGGATACCGGGCTCCTTCACATTTTTTTTCAGCAACTTGCCGCTTTGAAAGGAGTGGAAGAGATTGAAGGGAAAGGGCACAAGGATAATTTTTACCATACTCTAAAGGTGCTGGATAATGTTGCCGCTGTTTCGGATGACCTCTGGCTGCGCTGGGCTGCCCTGCTGCACGATATAGCCAAACCGCTTACAAAAAAGTTTGACCCGGTGGAAGGGTGGACTTTCCATAACCATGAATTCAGGGGGGCAAAAATGGTTAAACACATTTTCCGCCAGTTGCGTTTACCGCTTAATGAAAAAATGCGCTATGTGGAGAAACTGGTACTGCTTCACCTGAGGCCTATTGTACTCGCCTCCGAAGAAGTAACAGATTCTGCCGTCAGGCGCCTCCTTACCGATGCCGGTGATGATGTTGACGACCTTATGATTCTCTGCCAGGCGGATATCACCTCGAAGAATGAGATAAAAGTAAACCGCTATATCAGGAACCTTAAAATTGTAAAGGAAAAATTAAAGGAAGTTGAAGAAAAGGACCGTTTGAGGAACTTCCAGCCCCCCATAAGCGGAGAACTCATCATGCAGACATTTAACCTGCAGCCCTGTAAAACGGTTGGAATAATTAAGGAAGCCATCAGGGAAGCCATCCTTGACGGTACAATTCATAATGAATATGAGGAGGCGTACGGGTTTATGCTGAAAAAAGGGGGGGAGTTGGGGTTGAAGGCAAGGAATTAATCCAATATCTGTTTCCCATTAGCATTTACTCACCCCCTTTTATCCCCCTCTCTGCGGGCAGAGAGGGGGACGACAACTTGCAAAATTTTCATAAAACGGTATCCTGACTGCGGATTAAATTTTTATTTTTGAATGAATCTTTAGAGTTTAAATTTATGATCTACGGTGAAATATTAGAATTGGTTCGCAAACTCAGAAAAAATCAAACTACGGCAGAAAAAATATTATGGAGCGAGTTGAAAAACAGAAAACTTGATGGCGTTAAATTTTTAAGACAACATCCTACTACAGGAAAAAGAGATAAGAATAATACGATACTTCAATTAGCAATATTTTTTGAAAACAGAATTAAATTATCTTTGCAATGAAAAATCTAATTGACACAGTTTATGTTACGCACCCTTAGCAATTTTTGCAGTTACTATTGAACTTAAAATATGTAATATCATAATCCCCCATACCGAAAAATTGTAATATTACTTTTATGAGTATTAATAATTATTTTTAATAATGGCAGATTTAAAGGAAAATACATTACAATTAATTGAGGAAAAAGAATTTATATCTCATGAAAAAAATACTAATTGGGCTAAATATAGATTTATTAGAGTAATTGCAAAAAAAATAGAATTTGAAAATGTAAATTTCAGTTTTACTCATTTTGAAGATTGCTATTTTAGAAACTGTAAATTTATTCGTTGTAAATTTAAGGGAACAAAATTTAAATCATCGATATTAAGAGGCAGTGAATTCAAGGGATGTGAATTTGATTATTCTGACTTTTCCAGTACAATTATAGATCTTGACCAAATATCGAAAAATTTACCTTCACATGAAAATATTAGAAGAGAATTAGCGAGGAATCTTAAGAAAAATTTTATTCAAATTGGAGATTCAGATGGAGTTAATTTTTTTGTTACGGATGAATTATTGACTACAAAACACTTTTTAAGGAAAGCATCATTTTCGTATAACGATACTTACTATGCGCATAAATATAGAGGACTTAAGAAACTTTCTATGTTTTTTCGTTATTGTAAATTTATCTTTTTTGATTTTCTTTGGGGTAATGGCGAAAGTATTTTAAAATTGACAAGATCAATGGTTATAATAATTATATTGTCTTCAATATCTGGCTATCTCAAGGATATTGATTTTAAAAACACGGGTTCTTTTTATCTATATTTTGAATATCTCAAGTTGTCCGCTGTTACTTTTTTTTCTTCCTATTCAAATCACTTTAATTTTCAATATTCGGAATACCATATTTTAATGCTAGTTTTCTCTAGGTATATTGCAATAGGATTATTTATTTCAGTAGTAACAAAAAGATTATCAAGGAGGTAAAAAATGGATGTTTATATTTATGGATCTATAGTTAGGGGAGAACTTGATGATAGAAGTGATATTGATGTATTAACTATTGTAAATAAAAAAGAAAAATCGATTGCTTCAAAAAAATTGCCATCGTATTTTACTATTTATTCACAAAAAAGAATTAAGGAATATTATGATAGTGGATCTTTATTTGCTTGGCATTTATATCAAGATTCAAAGTTGATATATTCGGACGGAAGTGATTACTTATCTAAATTAGGAGAACCTAATAGTTATAGAAATCAAAAACATGACTTAGATATAATGATTAACCTGCTAAACACGGCAGTTAGAAACGTTAGAATGAGTAGTGTAAACATAATTTATGAACTTGGAATAATTTATGCTGCCATAAGAAACATTGGGATAATAGCATCATGGTTTGATGAAGTAGGATTTTCATGTTCGCGCTATGTTCCATTCATGTTAAAAAATACAAAATTTCCTTTTAAAAAAGATCTTTATGAAACATTAATTAATTGTCGTCACGCAACTACAAGAGGTACAATCAATATTAACTTTACCCATATAACAAAAATTAAATTAATGATCACACCTTTAATTAAATGGGCAGAACAAATTTCAAATCAAATATTATATGAAAAATAACTTTTTAAATAGAGTAGAAGCAGAAAGAATGATACTTTCTACAATTAATCAAAAAAAGAAAATAAAGGAACAGTTACATGGTTTGAGCGAAGGCGCAATAAAAAATTGGATTGACAGAAATGGTCATAAAAATAATGAAGAACTTATAAAATTAGTTTTTAAGACCGCTAAATTAACCCATGCACTTGCGGATGTCAGTAATGAAGTTTTTAATAGTCCAGAAATAGAATCTTCGAATGAGATATTAAGCCTAAATAATAGGATAAGGAGAATCATTCAGTACTTTAAGTAAAAATTTCTTTTTAATTAAAATTACACCTGCACTTTTCTCTTCGTTAACAATTATTGTAAAGCAGCATGCGATAAAAAGGCACCTTACCCCACTGGCAATTCCCCTAATTGACTCATTCCTTTGGACGTTGCCTGCTGACAACAATACATCTGTTATCAAAGTATTTTTCCAGCATTTTGTTATTGCGCATTTGGGAATTTTGCGTTAAGAAATCGGGAAATACCCCGTTGCACTTAGCAGTGTAAGCATTCCAGTGGGCTCTTTCAGATAGCGCATGGAGATAATAGCGGCACTTGACTATTATTATCCTTATACTGTTGTAAATATGAGAACCCGCCTTGGGATGCGTAGAAGGGCATATCCCGGTTTTAACAAAATTCCCGTAAGCGCGATTTTTATTCATTACAAACCCGCTCCTTCTACCCGTTCATCGAAATAAAAAACTCCTCGTTGGTCTTGGTAAACTTCATTTTATCAATGAGGAATTCCATCGCTTCCTGCGGGTTCATGTCGGCAAGGTGATTGCGGAGGATCCATATTTTCTGCAGGAGGTCTTTTTCAACCAAGAGATCATCCCTGCGGGTGCTGGACGAGTTGAGGTCAATAGCGGGGAATATCCGCTTGTTAAAGAGGTGGCGGTCAAGTTGCAGTTCCATGTTTCCGGTTCCCTTGAATTCTTCAAAAATTACCTCATCCATTTTTGACCCGGTGTCAATGATCGCGGTTGCAAGTATGGTCAGCGAGCCGCCATTTTCAATTTTGCGCGCAGCGCCAAAAAACCGTTTCGGTTTCTGCATTGCTGACGCTTCAACCCCCCCGGACAGTACTTTACCCGAAGCGGGAGAAAGAGTGTTATAGGCGCGTGCAAGGCGCGTGATTGAATCAAGAAGGATTACAACATCATGACCGCATTCAACCAGCCGCTTGGCTTTTTCAAGAACGATATTGGCAAGGCGGACATGTTTTTCGGCCGGCTCGTCAAAAGTGGATGCGATAACTTCCGCTTTCACATTGCGGGCAAAGTCGGTCACTTCTTCGGGACGTTCATCAATGAGCAAAACAATAAGGTATGTCTCCGGGTGGTTTTCGGCTATCGCGTTGGCGATTTCCTGCAGCAATAGTGTCTTTCCGGTTTTGGGTTGTGCTACTATCAGTCCTCTTTGTCCTTTACCGATAGGTGTGAAGATGTCTACAACACGGGAGGAAAGGGTCCCCTTTGAAAAACCGGTAAGTTTGAATTTTTCGTGCGGGAAAAGGGGAGTCAGGAAATCAAATGGCGCCCTGTCGCGCACCATCTGCGGATCCAGGCCGTTGATCATTTCAACCTTCAGGAGCGGAAAATATTTTTCACCCTCTTTGGGCGGGCGTATCACTCCGCGCACCACATCTCCTATCTTTAATCCGAACAGTTTTATCTGCGACTGCGATACATAAATATCATCGGGGGAATTCAGGTAATAGTAATCGCTTGACCGTAAAAAACCGTAGCCGTCAGGCATGATCTCCAGCACTCCTTCGGTTGATAAAATACCTTCAAATTCAAAGGTACCGTCACTCCTGCGTCTGATCCCTTTTTCTTTGCTCAGGTCGGCATGGCGGTCCGGTGCCGGAAAATTCATATCAACGGATGTTTTGTCCTGGAAACCATCTTCGGCCGGGCCGGGTAAGGTATCAACCTCATCATTGATGAGCGGGATTTCTGATTTTGATTCGCTCTTGGCAACCTCCGGGAAGAAGGAATCTGAGTCAACCGTAAAACTTTTATCGAGTTCGGAAGTTGTCTTATCAACTAATTCTTCCTTTTTGCCGGATTTCATTTTAACGGCCTGCTGATCTAATATTTTAATAATAAGTTCTTCTTTTTTCAATCCATCGGTGTTTCGCACATTAAGGTCTTTTGCGATTTCACGGAGATCGGAAACCACTTTTTTGTTGAGTTCAATGATGTTGTACATAATTAGTTATTAATTGTTAAAAATAAAGGAAAGAAGGTATACGGTATAGGGTATAAGGAAATAGGGAATGTCGTGATAACCTTATACCCTGTTCCTCTATACCTTATACCTTATTGAACCAAAATGCATAATTTTATCCAAATTCGTAGTATAATATTTCAAAAACCAAAAGAAAACAAAACCGGTTGGTATATTTATATTGTATTTATAGCGTGCAGGACAGAGAAAATATAAGCAACGGGAAAAAGTGATTTATTTGTACGATGAACGGCTTACGTAGTATTTTCAGTTAACAAAGATATACATATTTCAAATACGCAACACAACGATGAAAAAAATATTTTCCGGGCTTAATACCCCTGGTAAAGAAAGAGGAAAGAGAAACAGGGTATGGTATCCCTATACACGGATGAAAGACCCTGCTCTCTTTCCCTGCATTTCAAGCGGTTCCGGAGCCCGGCTGACCGATACGAGGGGAAAAGAGTACATTGACGCCATATCCTCCTGGTGGACAAATACTCACGGGCATTGCCACCCGCATATTTCTGAAATGATTGCAAAACAGGTTACCAGGTTAGACCATGTTATTTTTGCCGGATACACCCACATGCCTGCCGAAATCCTGGCTGAACGGTTAATAAAGAAACTTCCGGCAGGGCAAGAGAAAATTTTCTTTTCTGATGACGGTTCAACGGCTGTCGAAGTCGCATTAAAAATGGCAGTCAATTATTGGTACAACAGGAATAAACCCCGATGGAAGTTCATTGCTTTTTTAGGCGGGTATCACGGAGATACTTTCGGTGCAATGTCGGTAAGCCACCGGGGTATATTTACAAGGCCTTTTAACCCGCTTTTATTTAATGCGGTTTTCATTGACGCCCCGGTGAAAGGCAAAGAAGAGAGGTGCATCAACCGGATGAAATCAATCTTGTCAGGTAAATCATCCGGGATAGCGGCATTTATTTTTGAGCCGCTGGTGCAGGGGGCGGGGGGGATGGTCATGTATGAACCTGAGCCCCTTAATGAATTATTACGATTGTGCCGGAATAAGGGTGTGATAACCATTGCCGATGAAGTGATGACCGGTTTCGGCAGAAGCGGTAAATTTTTTGCCGTTGATTATCTTCGCGAAAAACCGGATATCATGTGCCTGTCAAAGGGGCTTACCGGTGGAGCAATGGCAATGGGGATTACTTCCTGTAATGGTAAGATTTTTAACGCTTTTTTATCGGACGATCCTGCGAAGACATTTTTTCATGGCCATTCCTATACTGCAAACCCGGTTGCATGCTCTGCTGCTATTGCAAGTTTGGACATGATGGATCGGCAACGCACGTGGAAAAAAATTGCCATCATAACAAAGAAAAATGCTGCCTTTGCGGTAAAAATTTCAGGCCATAAGTCAATAAAAGATGCGAGGAGCCGCGGTACAATTTTAGCCATTGAGGTAAGAACAGGTAATAAAACCGGGTATTTAAATCCGTTCAGGGATTATGCAATACGCTGGTTCCGGAAAAAAGGTATCCTGATAAGGCCGCTGGGGAATGTGCTCTACATTATGCCTCCCTTTTGTATTGAAAGTAAAGACCTGCAACATGTTTACGGGAGCATAGAACGTTTTCTGGATAATCATGAGCGGTTGACCGGTTGACAAATAAATTACTTTTACAAAATCATCATTAACATAGTAATGAACGTAATGAACCTCTCAAGGAAAGAACTGCTTTTTCTTGTGCTGGCCGGTTTTTTTATTACCAATGCCGTTACTGCGGAATTGATCGGGGGAAAACTTATCCTGGTCGGTCCCTTTACAATGAGCATTGGTATTATTCCCTGGCCTGTGGTATTTCTGACCACCGACCTCATAAATGAATATTTCGGCAGGAAAGGCGTCAGGATATTATCGGTGGTCACCGCGTTACTCATTGCGTATGTTTTTATTCTTCTCTATTTCGGTATCCGGGTAAGTGCATCACCCGTGTCACCGGTTGATGACCGGAGTTTCACCAATGTTTTCGGGCAGTCAATGTGGATAATCACCGGGTCCATTACCGCTTTTCTTACTTCACAGTTTACCGATGTTTTAATTTTCTGGCTGATCCGTAACCGTACCGGGAAAAAATTGTTGTGGCTGAGGGCTACCGGCTCTACCGCAATTTCCCAACTGATAGATACTTTTATCGTTCTCGGGATCGCTTTTTTACTTCCGGGGAAAATTACTTTTGAAGAATATATCAGCATCTCATTATCAAATTATACATGCAAACTGATAATAGCCATTAGCATCACCCCCGTGATATATGCAGGACATATTCTTATTGAAAGATACCTTGGTAAGGAAAGTTTGGAAAATATAAATAGTAATGCAAAATCAACCGCTGGATAGAAATAATGGTGAATTTCATTGTTAAATATTATCAATTGTTGCTTCTCCTTGGAATCTGGACAATTGCCGGGGTGTACGATCCGCTGCTTGGGTACCTGCTTATTATTGCCGGTATTGTTATTCTTATTTCCAAAAACCTGTTTACCGAATTGTTAATGGGTTTTATTTTTATACTAATTATGGATGATAACATTTACAACCATATTTTCATGTTCACACCAGTGGCTAAAATGTTCTATATCCTTGCGCTATCCTTCTTTTTTACCGTATCAACCCGTGTATTTTTCCCGGTTTTCAGGATTTTTCTGTGGTTCGCTCCTTTTTTTGCCTTAGCCCTGGTAACGTTATTTTTAAACAGCCCTGTCATGGATGAGGGATTTCAGAAAACCATCTCGTATCTCCTGGTGGTTATAGTTGTCCCGAATTACCTGTTACAGGCATACCGGAAATCCGGGCCTGAAGTTTTTAAGGACCTCTTTTATTTTGGCATTCTTGTTATTATCGCAGGATTTGTTGTGATGATCTTCGGTAAGGAATATGTTATGATTAAAGGCAGGTATGCCGGGATTTTCGGGAACCCTAACGGTTTGGGAATTTTTTGCACGCTTCTTTTTCTCTTATATTCCCTGTCGGAGGAATTTTATCCCTCTCTCTATTCAAGAGCCGATAAATTTTTGTTTTTCGGCTTTATTATCCTGTCACTGGTTTTAGCGGCATCGAGGACTGCTTATCTTGCCCTGGGAATTTTTTTTCTTTTCCGACTTTTCCACGGGATTTCACCGTTTTTAAGTTTTACGATGTTGATTGCCGTCCTGGTCGGGTATGAACTCATTTTTTTTAACATTGTTGAAATAATCCGCTTTTTTAAACTGGAGGCATATTTCCGGCTCCATACCCTTACGGAAGCTTCCGGGCGGATTATTGCCTGGAATTATTCTATGGATGAAATAAACCGGAATTTTTTCATGGGCAGGGGTTTTCATTATGATGTATTTTATTTCAGGCAGCATTATTCGATTCTTCAGAAGATGGGACATGAAGGGCTCGTTCACAATTCATTTCTGTCCATCTGGTTAAATACCGGGATTATCGGTCTACTCTCTTTTCTCGCCCCGCTGTTATACCTGATTTTCCGGACATCAACCGTTTCCGTGTTGGCAATACCGATCCTTTATACCGTCCTCACTTCATCTTTTTTAGAATCATGGCTGGCGGCTTCATTAAATCCTTTCTCGGTTTTTTTCTGGATTATACTGACCATGCTGAACAGCCACGAAATTTATGGACAAAAAGAAACGGATACTATTTCTGTACACTGAGATACCGCTCTATTTTATCTCATGTGTTCGTTCACTCACCAGGAATTTCGGTGCTGAAGTCCATATTGTCCAATGGCCTGTAAATAAAGAGGCGCCTTATCTTCTCAACCTTCCGCCAGGGTGTAAGATTTATGACCGCCCGGATTTTGACAGTAATAAACTCATCCGGCTTGTACACGATATTTCACCTTCACTTGTATATTGTGCCGGATGGAGGGACCGGACATACGTCAGGGTGTGCAGAAGGATTAAGGGAAATGTTCCAGTCGTTATCGGCATTGATAATAAATGGACCGGCAGTTTACGGCAGAAAATGGCAACATTAGCAAGCCGTTTTTCGATCCGGAAGTGGTTTTCTTACTGCTGGGTTCCCGGTTCACTCCAGGAAAAATATGCCCGACATCTCGGCTTCAGTGATAAGAGAATTTTAAGGGGACTTTATTCGGCTGATACCGGCCTTTTTAATGCATTTTATAATAAGGCAAAAACGGTAAAAAAGAAAAAATTTCCCAGGCGGTTTATCTATACCGGCAGGTATTACAACTTTAAAGGAATCACCGACCTGTGGCATGCATTTACCGAACTGTCAGAGGAAAACCCAAATGATTGGGAATTATGGTGTATCGGAACCGGAAGCATCAAACCTTTGGTTCACCCGAAAATAAAGCATTTCGGGTTTATTCAACCGGGACAAATGCAGGAGGTCATTTCTTCAACAGGCGTTTTTGTATTGCCGAGCCGCTTTGAACCATGGGGGGTGGCGTTGCATGAATTTGCAGCAGCAGGGTTTCCGCTTCTGAGCAGCGATGAAGTTGGCGCAAATGAATGTTTCCTTGACAACAGTGTTAACGGTTACATTTTTAAAACTGGCGACAGAATGGACTTGAAAAATAAATTATCACAAATGATGGCTAAAACGGATAATGAATTGCTTTTAATGGGAGAACAGAGTTTGAAATTATCCGGTACCCTGAACCCTGACCGATGGGCGAAAACTCTTTATTCGGTTTTGAACAGTTAGTTCCTCATGGAAAATTGTCCCCTTCTTATTTGTATTGTCGGTCCGACCTGCACCGGCAAGACGACTTTAAGTTTAAACCTCGCCCGCTCACTCGGATGTGATATTGTATCGGCCGATTCGCGCCAGTTTTACAGGGAGATGAACATCGGCACGGCAAAACCGATACCGGAAGAACGTGGGGACATTATGCATCATTTTATCGATTTCCTGTCCATTCATGATTCCTACAGTGCCGGACATTTTGAACGGGATGCCTTACCCCGGCTCAATGAAATCTTTTCCGTAAAAAGGGTAGTTATTCTTGTTGGCGGCAGCGGTCTCTATGTACAGGCGGTTTGCCACGGATTTCCCCCCCTTCCGGATACGGATAAGGATATCCGGAATGAGTTGGATGAAATCCTTAGGAAAGAAGGGTTGAAGGGCTGGTTGACCCGCCTTGAGAAATCCGATCCCGGATATTACAACACGGTTGATAAGAATAACACCCGCAGAATTCAGCGCGCCCTTGAAGTTTGCATGATCACAGGGAAAAAATTTTCAGACCTCAGAGCCGGTAAACCCGCTCCACGCCCCTTCCGGATTATCAAAATCGGCCTGGCCATTGAAAAAAAAGAACTCTCTGTCAGGATTGCCCGGAGAACGCAGGCAATGGTAACGGCAGGATTATTTAATGAAACGCGTTCACTCTTTCCTTACCGCCATTTAAAACCCCTTCATACAGTCGGGTACAGTGAAATTTTTGAATTCTTTGAAGGCAAATGCAGTAAACTGGAAGCAATTGAAAATATCCGGAAAAATACCCTGAAATATGCAACAAAACAGATGACCTGGTTTAAGAGGGATAAGGATATAAAATGGTATCACCCGGTGGATGAAAACGGGATAATTGGGTTTCTTAAATCACATAATCTTAATATAAGTTATCAAGAAGTCAGGAAGTAAAGAATTAAATAAGGCAAGATATTAAGAAGTCAGGTTACTATTCACCCCAAATTACAAATTATTATTGGTCATTGCAATTTAACTCTGTGTAACCCAGTGTACTCTGTGCTCTCTGTGTTGAAGAATTTTTAACACAGAGTTCACTGAGATAACAGAGTTTCACAGAGGGGGTGAATAGTAACGAAGTCAGGAAAATAATATTTGACCCTCGAACAATCTTTACTTCTTTGAATCTTTTCATCTTTATATCTTTTCCAGTATCACCGCATATCCCTGTCCCACACCAACGCACATGGTGCATAATGCGAACCGAAGATTTTTTTCACGCAGTTCAAGCGCAGCCGTCTGGATAAGGCGGGCACCGCTCATTCCGAGGGGGTGACCGAGAGCAATGGCGCCACCGTTAGGATTTATTCGCGGGTCCGCATCTTCAAGTCCCCACTGCCTTATACAGGCAAGCGATTGGGCGGCAAATGCTTCGTTCAATTCTATCAGCGAGATATCGTTCCATGTCAACCCGGCTTTTAACAGGGCTTTTTTTGCTGCTTCAACCGGCCCGATGCCCATTATCCGGGGTTCAACACCGGTCACCGCTGCTGAAACTACACGTGCCAATGGTGCCAGGTTGTACTTTTTCAATCCTTCTTCCGAAGAAAGTAAAAGAGCGCATGCACCGTCATTTATGCCGGAAGCATTTCCGGCCGTTACGGTCCCGTCTTTCCGGAATGCAGGACCTAGTTTGGTTAAGATATCGAGAGTCGTATTTGACCGGATGAATTCATCGTCTTTTACGATTTTCGGGTCGCCTTTTTTCTGAGGCAGTATAACGTGAGTTATTTCTTTCGCCAGCCGTCCTGAATCTCTTGCTTTAACGGCTTTCATCTGTGACGAGAGGGCGAATTTATCCTGGTCTTCACGCCCGATATTGAACATCCTGGCGACATTTTCAGCCGTTTCGCCCATTGAATCAATTCCGAATTTTTCTTTCATCACAGGGTTGACAAAACGCCAGCCGATAGTGGTGTCAAATATCTGCGCATCACGCCCGAAAGGAACGGATGTTTTTGAGATCGCATAGGGAGCGCGCGTCATGCTCTCCACGCCACCCGAAATAAAAAAATCACCGTCCCCGGTCATGATCGCCCGTGCACCATTCATGGTTGCAGCCATACCCGAAGCGCAAAGGCGGTTAATGGTTTCACCCGGCACCGATGGCGGTAACCCGGCCAGGAGCAGCGCCATCCGGGCTACATTGCGGTTATCTTCTCCCGACTGGTTAGCGCAGCCGAAAGAGACATCTCCAATTTCACTTTTGTCAATTTGCGGATATTTTTCCATCAGTTTAGTGATGACGAGTGCGGCAAGGTCATCCGTCCTTACTCCCGACAATCCCCCCCCATGATTTCCGATGGGAGTGCGGATTCCGTCAATAATGTATGCTGTTTTCATCAGAGATAAAGATTATTAAGGATTTGTTACTACTCAGCATCCCCGGAATTTCATGCCACAAAATCACTAAAACACAAAATTTCACTAAATTTTTTTGTGTTTTTTGGTGCTTTTGTGACCCCGATTGCTATCGGGGTGGCAGGAATTTGTATGTTTTCGGATACCCACCTGAGTAGTTACAAGGATTTTAAAATTATTGCCTATAGAATCATTTTTATTCTCCCCTGAACACCGGTTTTCTTTTCTCCAGAAACGCCTTTACTCCCTCTTTGTGATCGTATGTATTACCGCAAAATTCCTGTAATTCCGCTTCCATTGCCAATTGTGCATTCAGATCATTGGAAAATGCGGAATTGAATAACCGTTTTGTCATCCCAATCGTTTTGGTGGGCATGGCGGAGAGTTTTTTCGCAAGTTCCATTCCTTCAGATTGGAGTTTATCGTCATCGTAAACCCGGTAAACTAATCCCCAGTCCAATGCCTGGGCGGCTGTTACAGGTTCATTGAGCATGGTCATCGAAGCGGCACGATGCAATCCAACCAGGCGGGGCAGAAAAAAGGTACCACCGCTGTCCGGAACCAATCCTATTTTGGTAAATGCTTCAACAAAAACGGCTGACCTTGCGGCAACCACAATATCGCAGCAAAAAACAATATTGGCTCCGGCACCTGCAGCGATTCCATTCACTCCGCAAATGACAGGTTTTTCAATGGACCGTATGGCAAGAGCGATGGGATTATACTGGCTTTTTACAAGATGGCTTGCGGATAACCCCACTTTGAGAAACTCTTTTAGGTCCTGCCCGGCACTGAATGTCCTGCCTGCACCGGTAAGGTACACTGCCCGTACGGTATTATCATTGCGGCAATTAATAAGTGCATCCTGAACCTCAGCCGACATCCTTGCATTGAAACAGTTCATTTCACCGGTCCGGTTGAGGATAATTTTACCAACCTGGTCTTCCACCGAGAAGAGAATATCCGAATAAGTCATCATAATAAAATTTGTGCCGGTTGTCCTCTTAATTCCCCGATTTTGTAATTTTGCGAAAATAATCATTAATCATTAACCTAAACTTTAACCTTCATGAAAACAATTTCCGCTATTCTGTTCGCTTTTTTCGCTACGGCTAATATCTTCGGGCAGGTCAAGCCGCAGAAGGAAACGGTCGTTGTAATTTCCACAAAATTTGGCGATATAAAAATTAAACTGTACAACGAAACACCCAAACACAGGGATAATTTCATTAAACTGGTAAAAGAGGGGTTTTACAACACCACTCTTTTCCATCGTGTCATTAACGGCTTCATGATACAAGGGGGGGACCCTGACTCAAAGGGTGCTGATCCCGGTGAGGTTCTCGGCAACGGTGGTCCAGGGTATACAATCCCCGCTGAATTTAATCCTAAATTGTTTCATAAACGCGGTGCGCTTGCTGCTGCCCGTATGGGTGATGAAGTAAATCCCAAAAAGGAATCATCGGGGAGCCAGTTTTATATTGTCCAGGGACGCAAATATACGGCCGTTGATATAAATGCAATTGCCCAAAGGATGAAGAAGCCATTTACTCCTGAGCAGATCACTGCCTATACCAGTGATGGCGGCACTCCCCACCTTGACGGTTCCTATACTGTTTTCGGTGAGGTCATTTCGGGATTTGATGTGATTGATCAGATTGTCGGACAAAAGACCGACAAAGCAGACCGACCGGTGGAGGACATTGTCATGAATATGAAAATCGTTGAATAATGAATGATATCGTAAAAAAAATTACTGATGCTGATTTGCTGATTGATTCCTTTCCTGCCGGGAACAATGAAGAAGTAGAACATTTCAGGATAAAATTCCTCGGCTCAAAAGGGCTGATCACCGGGTTATTTGATGAGTTCAGAACGGTACCTGTTCCGGAAAAGAAGGAGATTGGCAGAATGTTAAATGACCTGAAAAAGAAAGCCGGTGACAGATACAACCGTCTTAAAGAAGTAATGGAGTCAGCGGATACCGGGGAAAATAAATTTGATCTTTCTCTTCCTGCCGAACCCGTACCGTTGGGATCAAACCATCCGGTTTCAATAATCAGGAACAGGATCATTACTATTTTTGAGCGTACCGGGTTTTCAGTGGCGGAAGGACCTGAAATTGAAACCGGCTGGTACAACTTCGGAGCGTTGAATTTCCCGGAGGATCATCCTGCCATGGACATGCAGGACACTTTTTACATTCAATCAGGGAGTACCGGGCCATCTGAAAATGTTTTACTGCGCACGCACACCTCTTCCGTGCAAATACGGGTGATGGAAAAGACCCCCCCTCCGGTGAAGGTCATCTGCCCGGGCCGGGTTTACCGGAATGAAACCATAACCGCACGTTCCCACTGTTTTTTCCACCAGGTTGAAGGGTTGTATGTGGATGAGAATATTTCTTTTCCCGATCTTAAGCAAACGCTCTTTTATTTTGCGCGCGAAATGTTCGGAACCGAAACCAACGTGCGGTTCAGGCCGTCTTATTTTCCTTTCACAGAGCCATCCGGTGAAGTGGATATTTCATGCCTCATCTGCAAATCAAAAGGATGCCCGGTATGTAAAAATTCTGGATGGGTGGAAATTCTCGGCTGCGGTATGGTCCACCCGGCTGTGCTTGCTAATTGCAAAATTGATCCTGTGAAGTATACGGGTTACGCCTTCGGTATGGGAATAGAAAGAATCGCCATGCTTATGTACCGCATTGATGATATCAGGATTCTTTTTGAAAATGACGTCCGGTTTTTACGGCAGTTCAGCGGTAGTGCGTGAGAATAACAATCCGGCATTCACTTAGATAAGTGCTTCTCTATATCCTTTTCATCCTTGGAAACTTTTTCCGGTGCGGGTTTCTTTACTAATTTTTCAAGAGCGGCATGAAGGGCGGGACCGCGGAGGTTTTTACCAATGATGATGCCCTTTGAATCTAAAAGAAAGTTAGAGGGTATTGAGTAAACACCGTAAAGTTTGGCTGCGGCAGAATTCCATCCTAACAGGTCGCTTACATGTTGTTCCCAGGATAACTTGTCATTTTTAATGGCGTTTTCCCAACCGGCTTTCGCCCTGTCAAGCGATACACTGTAAATGACGAATCCCTTTGCATTGGTGAATTTTGCGTTTTTATACTTTTCGTAAGCGGCTACGATGTTCGGATTTTCCATTCTGCAGGGCCCGCACCAGGAAGCCCAGAAATCTATCAGCACAACATAACCTTTAAGCGATGACAATGCCAGTTCTTTGCCCTGCGGGTTGAGAAGCTTTATATCCGGAGCGCGGTTACCGATGTTAACTCCTACAGGGGGATCATCAATGAGTTTTTTGTTTTCTTTTTCAGCAGGAGTCAAACCCAAAAGAAAAAGTAAGCAGATGGATGAAAAGATGAAAGTGGATTTTGATAGCATAAATAAACTGATTTAAATCATTATGAGACGTGCAAAAGTACAAAAATCATACCCGTTCAATTTTTGCTCCCAGGCGATTAAGGCGGGCATCGATATTCTGGTACCCGCGGTCAATTTGCTCAATATTGTGAATTATACTTTTTCCTTCCGCTGACAGCGCTGCAATCAGCAACGCAATGCCGGCCCTGATATCCGGTGAACTCATTTCAATACCGCGCAACGGATGTTCCCGGTTCAGACCAATCACGGTTGCGCGATGGGGATCGCAAAGTATTATCTGTGCGCCCATTTCAATTAACTTGTCCACAAAGAACAGGCGGCTTTCAAACATTTTCTGGTGAACGAGGACGCTTCCTTTTGCCTGGGTTGCGGTTACAAGTAATACGCTGAGAAGGTCAGGTGTAAGCCCTGGCCAGATCTGGTCGGCAATGGTAAGAATTGAACCGTCAAGAAATGTTTCAATTTCATACCTGTCTATGGCAGGAATATGAATATCATCTTTAATTTTTTCTACCGTGATTCCAAGTTTCCGGAAGGTAGTTGGTATTATCCCCAACTGTTCATAGCCGACATTTTTAATAGTGATATCTGACCGCGTCATAGCGGCAAGGCCGATGAAACTGCCAATTTCAATCATATCAGGCAGTAAAGTGTGTTCCGTACCGTGAAGTACCTTGACCCCTTCGATAACCAGGAGATTTGAACCGGTACCCGATATTTTTGCTCCCATCCTGATCAGCATCCTGCACAACTGCTGCACATAGGGTTCACATGCTGCGTTGTATATGGTTGTGGTTCCTTCGGCAAGTACGGCAGCCATTATGATATTAGCGGTTCCGGTAACCGATGCTTCATCAAGCAGCATAAACGCTCCCTTAAGTTTGGTTGCTTTGGCTTTGTAATAATTATCACCGGTTTCATAGGAAAATTCCGCTCCAAGTTTCTGAAAACCGATGAGATGGGTATCCATCCTCCTTCGCCCGATTTTATCTCCACCGGGTTTCGGAATGACCGCTTTCCCGAAGCGCCCGAGCAGAGGACCGGCAATCATCACTGATCCGCGAAGTCCCGATGATTTTTTCTGGAACTCCGGTGACTGAAGGCAATCCAGGTTTACCGCATCGGACTGGAATGTACATTCTTCCCTTGAATTCCTCCATATTTTCACACCGAGGTAAGATAAAATGTCGATTAGGAGGTTTACATCCCTGATATCAGGAATGTTGCGGATAGTTACCTTACCTGAAGTGAGAAGCACAGCGCAGATTACCTGGAGAGCTTCATTTTTAGCGCCCTGCGGAATCAGATCCCCATTAAGGCGATGGCCACCTTCAACTATAAAGGAAGACATGATAAAAATTGCGAATTGCGAATTTCGTTCCGATAGATATCGAGGGGATACGGATTAAGAATTTTGATTTTCAAAAATTATTTACCGGCCTGGATTTCTCCGGTACCTCCCATGCTGTTCCGGCTCATCGGAACTCCTGCTTTTCCGGACACGCGAGACAATATCCCTTGATGGCCTGAGATTGGAGGACTGGCTTAATTTTAAACTGCCTCCCGATAATTTTTCAAGGTCATCAAGGATCGTTGAATCATCCACCATATTTTTATTATTCCACGTAAGGAATGATTTTTTCATGTGGTTGGCAAGGGTTTCAACCAACATGTCCTTCAGGGGCCCTTCTTTAAACTCTGCGGCTTTATCAATCATCATTTCAAGAATTTTCCCGTAGTGCTTGTATTTAATATTGCTAGCCGGGTATTTTAGCCGTTCGGGACGGAGTTGGACATCCTGCGGAGTGGGTTTCGGGTATGGGGATTCGACATCTAATTGAAAACCGGACATGATAAAAAGGTGATCCCATAATTTATGTTTGAATTCAGGAATATCCCGGTAGTGCGGATACATTTGTCCCATTACGGTAATTATTGCCTGCGCTACACGGTTTCTTTTTTCCTTGTCGTCAATGGTACAGGTGTAGGCGACCATTTTCTGGATGTTACGGCCATATTCAGGCAACAGCAGGGGTGATCTGGAGGTGTTTAATTCCAGCGTTTGCGCTTTTTTCAACGTTGATTTTTTTTCAGCCATGGATTTTTGAAATAATAATTTATCAAAGATACTCATTTTCAGTTTACCCCGTTGGTTCTTCCATCGGGGGTTACCACTTTGAGCCGGGCGAAACGGAGCAAAAGAACTTTCCGGCCTGCACTGTCAAATAGAACGGTGGCTCTTCTGTCGGAGTGATTGCCCTCGGTGGTAATAACTTTTCCTCTACCGAATGTTGCATGTTCAACTTCCGTTCCCTCGCTTACATTCACTATTTCTTCACCTTGCTGAAAATTACGGCCATCATAATTACCGTTCCCGGCCGGTATTTTAGATAACTTTTTTCTTTGAGGCATGGAGTTTATCTTCACCTTGCTCTTTGTCCCGTAGCCCGGCATTGTTTCTTTTACGGTAACACGGTCCTGCCCGGTGTCAAGGGGTATTGCGAGGCAGAGCGGATCAATTTCATGAAGAAACCGGCTGGGTTCATTGAACCGGAGGGATCCGAAATTATAGCGGCTTTGTGAAAAAGAAAAGTATAGTTTTCTTTCAGCGCGGGTAATTCCTACATAAAACAACCTCCTTTCTTCTTCAATTTCTTCTGCCGAATCCACAGATAACCGGTACGGTAAAAGATTCTCCTCTATACCGGTGATATAAACGTAAGGGAATTCCAGTCCCTTGGCGGAATGAAGCGTCATCAGCGAAACATAGTCATTGTTTTCACTCTCCTGGTCGGCATCGGTCATCAGGGCTATTTCCTGCAGGTATTCTCCAAGTGTGGGAAGAGGGGAGGAGTCACCGGATAAACGTTCGGTAAATTCTTTGATCCCGTTCAGAAGTTCCTGCACATTTTCGTAACGGGAAATTCCTTCAGGCGTCTGGTCCGTATATAATTCTTTAATCAGTCCGGATCCGTTGGCGATTTCAAAGGCGGTTTCATATGCGTCCCGGAGATGTGACTGGCTGCTGAAATTCCGGATCATCTCCGCAAATGATAAAATTCTTTGCTTCGTGCCTTGCGGGATATTCACATTATATTCGGCTGTTTTTTCAACTATTGTCCATAGGGGGGTATTGGATGCATTAGCTGCTGCCGCCAACCTTTCCACGGTTGTATCCCCGATTCCCCGTGACGGGTAATTAATAACCCGCAGCAATGCCTCTTCATTGAAATTATTAATAACGAGATTGAAATAAGCCAGAAGATCCTTTATTTCCTTCCTCTGGTAGAAAGAGGTTCCACCGAAAATGCGATAGGGAATATTGTACCTTCTCAGCGCTTCCTCAAACGCCCGCGATTGCGCGTTGGTACGGTAAAAGATGGCAAAATCGCGGTTCGGTAACCGGTTATTGTTTTTCTGTTCAAAGATGGAATGAACCACATTCAGGGTTTCTTCGCTGTCGGTCAGGGAAGATAAGATACCGATTTTATCGCCATCATCGTTACTGGTCCAGATTTTCTTTTCAATCTGCTTTTTATTGTACCGGATTACGCTGTTGGCTGCTTTTATGATATTTTTTGTTGAGCGGTAATTTTTTTCAAGTTTAAATGTCTTTGCTTCAGGAAAGTCCCTGACGAACCCATGAATATTGCCGATGTCGGCACCTCTGAACCGGTAAATACTCTGGGCGTCATCTCCGACTACGCAGATATTGCGGTACAAGCCGGCAATTTTTTTTACAATTGAATATTGTACCGGGTTGGTGTCCTGGAATTCATCGACCAAAAGGTAGAGAAATTTTTCCTGGTATCTGCGGAGTGTTTCTTTATCCCGGTCAAAAAGACGATATGTATTTATAAGCAGGTCGTCAAAATCCATGCAGGCCGACCGGTGGCATCTTTGCTGGTAGGTTTTATAAATAGATCCGAAGTACGGTACCCGGTGTATTTCATCCGCCTGCAGGTATTCATCCTTTTCAAGGTATTCATCAGGCAATATTAACCGGTTTTTCAGTTTGGATATCCTGGAGTAAACCGCGTCCGGGTTATATAATTTATTATCGTAATTCTGTTCTTTGATTATTGTACGGATGAGATTTTTTGAATCGGCCGTGTCATAAATGGTGAAATGGGAAGGGTAATTGATCTTATCGCTTTCCATACGCAGTATCCTTGAGAAAACGGAATGGAATGTACCTGCTTTCACATTTTTCGCTTCATGAGGACCGAGCAGTTTCTCTATCCGTTCGCGCATTTCACGCGCGGCTTTGTTGGTGAAGGTAAGAGCGAGTATCCTGAAGGGATCAACTCCCTGCTGAATCATCCAGGCAACCCTGAAAGTCAGCACGCGGGTTTTACCCGATCCTGGCCCGGCAATGATCATCACAGGTCCTTCGGTGCAATGAACCGCTGCGCGCTGATCTTCGTTTAGGTCGGAAAGTAATGGGTGCAAGGGAATGTGGAATATAAATGCAAAGTAAAGGATATTGAGGCAAACAAAAACAGAAACCTTCTGCGATGTTGAAAAAATAGTTCAACCTTCATATTTCTTCACGCTGAAATATTCTGTGCACTAAACCGCATATCTTTGCAAAGGATTATCAGTTCAATGGAAAAAATTACAATTTTCGGTGAGGCCGATCAGCCATCGCTTCAGCAATTAGTACAAAGCGCTGAAAAAGGCGACTTTGCCGTGCTGTGTGCCGACCACCATCTCGGGTACAGCCATCCCATTGGCGGAGCAGTGGCGTATGAAAATCATATCAGCCCTTCCGGTGTGGGTTTTGACATCGCCTGCGGGAACAAAGCGGTAATGACCAACCTGAAGACCAAAGAAGTGGATACCGGCAGGGTGATGGACGACATCCAGCGGTTGATAAGTTTCGGTATCGGAACCAGGAATAAACTCAAAGCAGACCACTCCGTTATCGAAAAAATAGCACATGCCTCTTTCAATCCGCAGCGGAAATTATGGCAAACAGCGAAAGAACAACTGGGAACAGTCGGGGGGGGTAACCATTATGTAGATATTTTTGACGATGAGAACGGAAATCTCTGGGTCGGTGTGCATTTCGGCTCCCGCGGGTTCGGCTTTAAAACAGCCATGGGATTTCTTGCACTTGCGCAGGGGTGCGATTTTACGGAAAGGGTCAAAGAACCATCGGTAAATTCCCCACCGGTTATTTTTGAAGTGAACTCTTCGATGGGACTGGATTATATTGAAGCCATGAAGCTTGCAGGTGAATATGCTTATGCCGGGCGCGATATTGTTGTTGAAACGGTATTGAAATTACTTGGAGCCAAGCCAATTTATGAAGTTCACAACCACCATAATTTTGCCTGGCATGAAGAACATTTTGGAAAAAAATACTGGGTCGTGCGGAAGGGTTGCACGCCTGCTTTTCCGGGGCAGCAGGGTTTTGTGGGAGCCAATATGGAGGATTATTCGGTAATCCTCGAAGGTATTGACAGCGAACTTTCCAAAAAGGCGCTCTATTCCACGGTTCATGGTGCCGGCAGGGTCATGTCGAGAAGAAAAGCCATCGGAAAAACCAAATGGAAGAAAGGAAATGACGGTGTAAGAAGGCAGGTGGTTATTCAACCGGGCCTGATTGATTACAAATCCGTTGTGCAGCGGTTATCAAAGAAAGGAATTGAATTGCGGGGGGGAGCAGCCGATGAGGCGCCTGAGGCCTACAAATCATTACAGGCAGTACTTGATAAACATGAAGGAACCATAAAAATCCTTCATTGGCTGAAACCCGTTGGCGTAGCGATGGCGGGGGAAGGAGATGTTGACCCATACAAAGATTAAAGAAAAAATCCTAAATCCGGATGACGCATGACAAAGGTCGAATTGCGAATTGAGAACCGCCTTGAAAGGTCGCTGAAGAAACGCGGGGATACCGGGCTGCTCAGAGTTCTCCCATCTGAAAACGGATTGGTGGATTTCTGTTCCAATGATTACCTCGGTTTTGCGCGATCGGAAGAATTATCCGGGATGATTCTCGGTAAATTAAACCGGGATCAGATGGAAAAATTTTCCGGCTCTACCGGTTCGCGTCTTATAACAGGAAATTCCGGGTATATTGAAAAACTTGAACAACGGATAGCTTCTTATCATAATGCCGAAGCAGGGTTGATCTTCAATTCAGGATACGATGCCAATGTGGGATTGATTTCATCGGTAGTACAGAAAAACGATCTGATTTTTTATGATGAACTGGTTCATGCCTCGCTTCATGACGGGATCCGCTTAAGCCGCGGAAAATCTTTTTCTTTCAGGCACAATGATTTGAACCACCTGTCGGATATTCTCAATGATCTGATACGGGGAAATCATAAAGGATCGCAGGTTTTCGTTGTGGTTGAATCGGTTTATTCGATGGATGGCGATTTCGCTCCGCTGAAAGACCTGGCAATACTATGCACCCGCCATGGCGCTTCGCTGATAGTTGATGAAGCCCATGCCACCGGAGTTTGCGGGAAAAAGGGCGAGGGCAGGGTAGGGGAGTTGAATATCGGAGAAAACATATTTGCCAGGATACATACATTCGGCAAGGCGCTCGGTTGTTTTGGAGCGATCGTGCTTGGCAGCCGCACACTGGTTGATTACCTCGTGAATTATGCGCGCACTTTCATTTATACTACAGCGCTGCCGTACATTAACATTGCCGCCATTGATTGCGCTTATGAACTGATCGGGAAGTCGGAAAATACTATGAAAACATTATCAAATAATATTGCATTGTTCCGTAAATTTACCGGTAAAAAGTTGCGGGTGGATATCCGTAGTAATGATTCTCCCATCCAGGTAATTATCAGAAAAGGTAACGAACGTGCAAGAAATGCTTCAACATACCTGAGAGGGCAGGGGCTCAATGTGCGGCATATACTATATCCTTCGGTACCGTCCGGAAGCGAACGGCTCAGGTTGTGCATTCACAGTTTTAACACGAAGGATGAAATAAAACGCCTTGCCTCGGCACTTATACAATCACCATGAAAATAGGTATAGTTTGTTATCCCACATATGGAGGCAGCGGTGTCATAGCCACTGAACTCGGCAAAGCGCTCGCGAAGCAGGGTCATATCGTTCATTTTATTACCTACAGTCAGCCGGTTCGATTAGATGCTTTTGCCGAAAATATTTTTTACCACGAGGTCTCTGTGATTGATTACCCGCTCTTTGAATACCCCCCCTATGAACTGATGCTGACCGGAAAAATGGTTGACGTTGCAAAATACCATCAACTGGACCTCCTTCATGTGCATTATGCAATCCCTCATGCCTCTGCCGCGTGGCACGCCCGTATGATCCTTGAAAAGGAAAATATCCGTCTGCCATTTGTGACTACCCTGCATGGAACTGATATCACATTATTGGGCCAGGACAGGGATCTCGAACCGGTAATAAATTTTGCCATTGATAATAGCGATGCAGTGACCTGCGTGTCACAATGGCTTAAAAAAGAGACGTTAAAATATTTTAAGGTTAATAAAGAAATTAAAGTTATTCCCAATTTTATAAATCTTAAAAATTACGGACCTGACGGTGAGACGCAAACTCTCAGGAAACAATACGTCCGGAACGAGAAAATTCTGGTGCATGTTTCCAACTTCCGTCCGGTAAAAAGGGTGGCAGATGCGGTGCGGGTTTTTGAACTTATCAGAAAAAAAATTCCTGCTAAACTTATTCTAGTCGGTGACGGGCCCGATATGCCCAAAGTTACCGCCTTATGCCGGGCATTGAAAGTGTGCGATGATATTATCATTACAGGGATGGTCAGGCAGGTAGAAAAACTTTTAGCCATTGGCGACCTGTTCCTGTTGCCTTCTGAGGAAGAAAGTTTCGGGCTTGCCGCCCTTGAAGCGATGGCTTCCGGTGTACCGGTTATCGCAACCGGCAGTGGCGGCATACCGGAAGTGATTGAACATGAAGTATGCGGGTTACTCAACCGGACTGGCGACATTGCGGGAATGGCGAAAAATGCACTGCATATTTTACAGAATGAAAAGATGCTGGCGCGGTACAGGAAGAACGCCAGGAAGCGGGCGGAACATTTTGCAGCCGAAAAAATACTGCCATACTATTTCAGGATTTATAAAGAGTTGATGGACAGGGGATGAAACAAAAAACATGTCGGGGTGCCCGGATTTGAACCGGGGACCTCTTGGTCCCGAACCAAGCGTCCCGCCATGGCGGGACTACACCCCTTCAACTAATTTTTTAAATGCCACTCCCCCCTTATAACTTTTAACTTGTTTCTCTCTTTTTAATGCTTCTGTTTTGCTGGACAACACTTCAAAATAAACCAATGCGAAAGGAACTCTGTTTTTGGTCGATCGTTGCCTGCCATCGTTGTGGTATTTCAATCGTGCCTCTAAACAGCGGCATGATCCGGTATAATAACCACTATCCTTCATACTCTTAATAATGTAAACAAAATATTCCGCCATGTCGGGGTGCCCGGATTTGAACCGGGGACCTCTTGGTCCCGAACCAAGCGCACTAGCCGGGCTGTGCTACACCCCGCGGATTGAAATCCCAATACATTTTACAAACATAAACAATAATTAATTCCGGTAAATAAATTAAACAAGAAACACTACCCGGTAGGATTTTTTTATCGTCATACATTTGAAGTCCGTAAAATGGGATGCCGTTACCCCCCCTTACCTTTTAATACCTGCAGGTCCTTGCCTCTGTCTGACATTCTACGATGATCACTTTTGCAGCGCTGCATCCTGAACCACCCGTAATGCCTACAAGTTGTACATCATGTTCTCCGGCTGCCAGCGAGATACTTTCACATTCTCCCACATCAATAGTACCGTAATTGGTGCCGTCAATCATCATCCGCTGGGTAGTGTTGGTTGATTCGTTGCAGAGTTGAAGGGTTCCATAGCCGTTACAGGTTTTTTTTAAGCAGGAGGAAAATAAGGAAACCAAGGAAACGGCAAGGCAAATTGTAATTGTTCTTTCGAGCATAAACTTTTGGTTTTTGGATTAGGCAACAAATGTATCAAAAAAATTAAACGGAAGTTGCCAGGTTCCCATTTCGGAATCTCGCTGCAGGTGCAGGTTCCTTTGCGTTTTCCCTGTATGAATAAAACCCTTCACCCGATTTGACACCGAGATTCCCTGCCGCAACCATATTGATAAGCAGGGGGCATGGGGCATATTTCGGATTTCCAAGTCCTTCATGCAGTACATTGAGTATGGCAAGGCAAACATCCAGCCCGATGAAATCGGCCAGGCGCAGGGGTCCCATCGGATGAGCCATACCGAGTTTCATAACCGTATCAATTTCCTCTACACCGGCAATGCTATGGAAAAGCGATTCAATCGCCTCATTGATCATGGGCATCAGGATCCGGTTGGAGATAAACCCCGGATAATCGTTGACCTCAACAGGAACTTTTCCCAACTGTTTTACAAGATCACAAATAATCCGAGTGGTATCAGAAGTCGTTTTATAGCCCCGTATCACTTCGATCAGTTTCATCACAGGTACAGGATTCATGAAATGCATCCCGATAACCTGTCCGGGACGATTCGTGGCGGATGCAATTTTTGTAATCGAAATGGATGACGTGTTGCTTGCCAGGATGGCACCCGGTGGAACTATTTGATCCAGTTGCCCGAATATACCAAGTTTGATTTCCGGATTTTCCGTAACCGCTTCAATGGCTAAATCAACCCCTTCGCTCTCTGCGATCTGAGTTGAAGTGCGGATATTATGCAGGGTTTTTTCCCTGCTATCTCCCGTTATTATTCCCTTAGTGACCTGGCGGTCGAGATTTTTGGTAATGGTTTGTAATCCCTTTTCAAGCGCACCGGGAACAATATCAATCATTACTACCTGGAAACCGTTTTGCGAAAACAGATGGGTAATACCATTACCCATGGTTCCCGAACCGATAACAGCAATTTTTTTCATTTAAAGAGTAATTAAGAATAGCCGGAGCGAAGTTAGGATTTATCAGGGCATTAAGGGGAATAAAAAAGATGATTTTTGTCCGGAGGATCTATCTTCCTTTACCCTTCAATACGGTTATCAGGGTATAGAAAAGGATTTTAATATCCAGTGCAATGGAAAGGTTTTCAATGTAAATGAGGTCGTATTTCATCCGTTCAATCATCTGGTTTACATTTTCAGCATAACCGAATTTCACCTGGCCCCATGAAGTGATTCCGGGCCGCAGTTTTAGCAGATGAAGGTAATGTGGCGCCTGTTCGGTAATCTGGTTTATGAAGTATTGCCTTTCGGGACGTGGTCCCACCAGCGACATATCGCCCATCAGAACATTATAGAACTGCGGCAATTCATCCAGCCGGTACTTTCTCATTAAACGACCGAATGGAGTTACCCTCGGATCTTCTTTGCTTGAAAGGGCAGGCCCGTTTTTTTCGGCTTTATGTACCATGGAGCGGAATTTCAGGATATGGAATGGTTTCCCGTACTTGCCTATTCTTTCGTGAGTATAAAATACCGCGCCCCTTGAAGTAAGTTTAACAGTCAGGGCAATGAGGAACAGGAACGGAAAGCCGACTGCCAGGCAAATAAAAGAAACAGTAATGTCCAGTAATCTTTTAAGCACAAATTGCCAGTAGGGAATTATTTCATGGTTGATTTCTATCAGCGGTGCGCTGAAAATGGAACTCATTTTTACCATACCCGAAAGAATATCATACATATCGGGTATGATTTTGATGGATACTTCCTGACCTTCCAGATCGTCAATGATTTTACTGATTCTGTGGTGTTCTGATGATTCAATGGCAACAATGACTTCCTGTACTGAGTTTTTCTTTATAATATCCTTAACCTGTACCACATCGCCAAGGTGCGGAAGGTGATCTTTAAGCAGATGGTCGTTGTTGCCGTCAACATGTACAAATCCTACAAAACGGTTTCCTGATGATTTAGGTTGCGATTCCATTTCATGGAACAGGGTCACCGCTTTTTCATTGCTTCCGATAATAATGGTATTGAAACCAAGAAGGCGATTGTGAATCAGGTAATTTGTCCGGCTTGTTATGATAAGGCGGGCGACTTCGGTATGAATGAAATGAATCAGGAATAAAGCGGCAAAGGTTTTGTAATAATTTTTATAGGATGCAATCTCATCATCCAGCAGGAGCAGGAAGAAAATGACCAAAACTCCGATCAGGGTGGAAATAAATGTCTGGAAAAATTCTTTCATCCTCGATTTCCTGAATACTTCGAGGTAATACCCGCTTATGTGGTAAATAAGTTGCCAGAAAAGAGGAATGATTATTATTCCGAGAATCAGGTTATTATCAACTTTAAAATAGGAATGTTCGATATAAATTTTCCGGAACCCGAAAAATAGTATCCATGCTGTGGCGGCCGTCAGAAGGTCGGTAAGGATATAGGTGAATTTTTGCGAATTTTTATTCATTTCACCGGGTGACGAGTTTAATATTGTCCATATAAATTTCCGAAACCGGTAAGCCGGCATCAGGTTGTGCCGAAAAGAATACATCAAAAGTACCGGCATTCTGGTAATTTTTAACCGGGCCCGTCAGGTCAATATATATTTTATTCCAGGCAGGTGACGGGTAAAGGGTTAATACCGGTATATCCAGTGTCACACCGGATTGGTTAACAACGATACCGGTACTAAAAGTATTCGAGCACCTGTAATTCAATTCAAGAAAAACATCTCCCTGTGGAATTTGAAAAGGTGAAGAACCACCTTCTGATATCGCTTTAAAGGTAAGAGACGGATCAAGATAAATCCCAATGCACTTTTGCCCTTCAAAAACAATATATGGATCGGTAATCATAAGCATTGGCGCGGTATTTTGCTGGGCTGCGCCAAGAGTGAATCCTGAACTTTCAAAATCCTCAAGCCAGAGGAATAATGTGCTGTCATAATAAGTAATTACAGGATTTAATTCAATAGTTGATTCAGAACTCTGGGACAGGGTAACAGTAAAGGGTTCATAAAACGGGTAACGAATGCGAAGATCGGTAAAACCGCTGGCTTCAATTCCCGCCCTGATGGTAAGGGTATGGTTTCCGGCCGGCACAACGGGTATTAATGCGGGCAATTCAAATGCCCCCGTGAGGTTATTATCGGAATAAATCCAGACATCTGTTATTTTCTGTGCATTGCTTCCCTGGACTGAATAATCTGTCGAGAGATCAACAGAATTTATCCTGATATAGAATGGTAATTCCTGTGGCGGATTACTCAATGTGCAGGATGATACAATGAACATGACCTGGAAAAAAATTGCTTTCACCGATTGTAAAAACATCCGGATAACGAATGAGAATTCTGAATATTGTTAATATATGACGAAAAAGATCAGGAAAAAGTTTAATTCCGGGAATACCGGTCTGTTACTGATAAAGGTTTTCGGTAAATTTCATTTTTTCAACAATCATCTGCGCGGTTTCTACGGCTTTTAACCCGTCATTCACGGTGACAACCGGTTGCTCACCTGATATTATGGAACGGGAAAATGATTCGAGTTCGCTCCTGATGGCATTCACAGGTTTGATTTCCGGGTTTTCTACAGTCAGTTGTTTTTTCGGTTTCATATTACCCGGATCAATGATGATGGCAAAGGGATCCGGATTGCCGGTGATGGCGTTCAGGCGGATGATTGAAGATTCTTTTTTATGGAAGTCAATGCTTATGTATGCATCTTTCTGAAAGAACCGCGCCTTGCGCATGGTTTTCATGGATATCCTGCTGGCAGTGAGGTTGGCAACGCAACCGTTGTAAAATTCAATTCGGGCATTGGCGATGTCAGGTGAATCGCTGATAACGGCAACTCCGCTTGCGCTGATGCGTTTGATATTGGATTTTACCACGCTGAGCACAATGTCGATATCGTGAATCATCAGGTCATGGATGACCGATACATCTGTTCCGCGCGCAGTAAATTCTGCCAGGCGGTGCGCTTCAATGAACATGGGGGTATCAAAACAATCCTGCACCGCTGTAAAAGCCGGGTTGAACCGCTCCACATGGCCAACCTGTACGGTAACCCCCGATTCAAAGGCAAGGTCACCGATGTACCGGCATTCATCAACGGTGGAAGCCAGCGGTTTTTCAATAAAAAGGTGTTTTGATTTCCGGAGGGCTGTTTCAGCGCAGGAATAATGGGATGAAGTGGAAGTTACAATATCCAATGCCTCCGAGGATTCCAGCAGACCGGCAAGCGAAGAAAAATTTTGTACACCGAATAGATTTGCAACTTCAGCCGCCTTTTCCGGGTTGCGGTCATAAATACCGGTCAATTTAAAAGCGCTTATGTTTCTTATGGCTTCAATATGTATCCGGCCGAGAAAACCTGCACCGACAACCCCGATTTTTATCATAGCGGATTCAATTGCCCGCAAAGGTAGTAACTTTGTAAACCTGTTGGGTCGGATGACTCCAAATATAAATCATGTACGAGGATACCCTGAGGCATATGGGCCTGCGCAAAATTCTGGTCGGGAATATCAGGAAGAATTTTATTGATTCTGCCGGGAAAAAAGGAATTAATTTTATTGTTGACGACAGGGTGTTTGAGGTGATGGAAAAAATTCCCAGGCATTTCTTTTTTGATTCTGCATTTGAAAAATTCGCGTATGATGATAATGCGTTCCCTATAGGATCCGGTCAGACAATTTCACAGCCCTTTACGGTGGCTTTTCAGACCATGTTGCTGAATGTAAAACCAAACGACCGCGTTCTGGAGATCGGTACCGGTTCGGGTTACCAGACATCCATATTAGTTGAACTTGGTGCAAAAGTGTTTACCATTGAAAGGCAAAAACCGCTATACCTGAAAGCCCAGGTAGTACTGAAAAAATTAGGATACCGTGCCCAATTCTTTTTTGGTGACGGGTACAAAGGACTTCCAGCCTACGCACCCTTCGACAGGATGCTTGTTACTGCCGGGGCTCCATTTATTCCGGAACCGCTGATAGGTCAACTAAAAGTTTCCGGTGCGCTTGTAATTCCCGTTGGTAAAGGTAGCGAACAGGTTATGACCGAAGTAATAAAAATAACGGATAAGGATTATAAAGTTAATGAACACGGAAGGTTTTCGTTTGTGCCGATGGTAGAAGATTAGGGGGAGCGGGGTGATTAATTGAGTAAAGTGAGTGATTGTAATGCGAATATACGAATGAATACAAATGATACGAATTCATAAAACTAATGATAATTTTTTACTTCCGGTGGCAATTCATTCGTATCATTAGTACAATTCGTATATTAGTATTCTTTTAGACAAAATTTATCGCCTTTCTGAAATATAATGAAAATTTATTTTGATAATGCTGCCACTACGCCCCTTCATCCCGAAGTGGTTGAAGCCATGCTGCCATGGATGAGGGAAAATTTCGGTAACCCTTCTTCCATTCATTCTTTCGGCAGAACGACTAAGTCGCTGATTGAACAAACACGTAAAAAAATAGCGGACTATCTTTCCGTTTCACCGGGAGAAATTTTTTTTACATCATGCGGTACCGAAGCCAACAATACCGCCCTGGTTGCCGGGGCGGACTCACTGGGAATAAATCACATTATTTCTTCTCCCCTGGAACACCATTCCGTTCACCGCACGCTCCAATTTCTTGGATCCGGCAGGAGATTAAGAACTAGTTTTGTGAATGTACTGCCTGACGGACATATTGATCTTGCTCAACTTGAAGACCTGGTAAAAAATAATCCCGGTTCAATGGTTTCGCTGATGCACGGGAATAACGAAATCGGCAACCTTCTCGATATCCGAGCGGTATCGGATATCTGCAGCCGGCATAATGCAATTTTTCACTCCGATATGGTTCAGACGGTCGGCCATTTTCCGGTTGACCTGAAAAAAGTAAAAATTGATTTTATTTCATGTTCGGCACACAAATTTCATGGGCCCAAGGGAACCGGCTTTTTGTATATCAGCGGAAAAAGGAAAATCGCTCCCCTGTTATATGGCGGATCGCAGGAAATGAATATGAGAGCAGGCACTGAAAATGTAGCAGGAATTGCCGGCATGGGAAAAGCATTGGAAATTGCATATAATAATCTGGAAAATGATAAACAGTACATCAGTGATCTGAAAAATTACATGGCGCAGAAATTATCAGAGGCAATACCCGGCATCCGGTTTAACGGTGACTGCCTGGGCAGGAGTTTATATACGGTACTGAATGTGGCTTTTCCCCTGACTGAAAATAGCCAATTACTGCTCTATAATCTCGATATCTGGGGTATTGCCGCCTCCGGTGGCAGCGCCTGCGCTTCGGGAAGTGTTTCACAATCTCATGTGCTCAGCGCCTTGTATCCGGAAGATAAATTGGTTTCAATCCGTTTTTCTTTTAGTAAATACAATACCATTCAGGAAGTTGATTATTGCCTTGAGAAACTTAAAGGATTTTTCTAATGACACTGTCTCCCCGTCTCCTTATCCCTATGTCACCTTGTCTCCTTGTCCCCCTATCCCTTTATCCCCTTACTTTTCAGCATATCAATCAGGCAGTTTATTTCCTTAACCCTTGTCGCTTGTTTTATTTTCTGGTAAGAAAGTGCAAGATGAGAAAGGCAGCGCTGGAAGAAAATACGGTTGGAAGCCGGAATGTAATATTTTGGATTCGGTTCAACACCCCTCCCGGCAAGAAAGTGCATGATGTCGTTTTTCCCGAAAATATTGCCTCCAGCGGACGGGTCAATATAAAATGAAACGAAATCCGCTACCGATGTTCTGTCAGGTGTAAGGTCCCTGTTCAGGGAGCACAGAAGCGGGTGCCCTGGCAGGTTGACTCCCATGACCGGCAGATTATTCATCTGTGCAATCACCAGGTAAAGGAGAGACATTGAATATGCGTTCCCTTTGCGGGTGCGCAATACATCGTTGAGAAAAAAATTCCTGATGGCAAAATTATTTTCCGGACTGCCGGTAAATTTGTTAAGCGAAAAAAATACACGGTTCAGCACTTTTACCTGTTCCAGCGGGGTAAGATTATCATTCAGTTCGAGCCAGACCTGCCTTGACAAACGGCCAATCGGTTCGGTTATTTCATCTTCTGCATTGATCTGAGGATAATGGTACCGGGCAGGGAAAACAGAGGCCTCCACCAGGTCATAACTTTTATTCTTAACCCACTGTTCAAGGTCATTCCGTATCCAGTTGAAATGAATTTCATGGATGAGTTCTTCTATTCTTGTCTGCTGCAGCGGATTTTCCCCGTCCAGCCAGGCGCGTTCAAGCCGGGGAACCACCCGGTGGCCTTCAGTTATTATTTCCCTGCTGATGTGCCCGTAAACTGTCTCATCCGGGTCATCCAGTAACTCTATCAGAGCGTTTATCTTTGTTTCATTCATAAAGCACCGAATAAGTATTGCAAATTGTTACTATTCAGCACTATTTGGTTTCAGTGATAAAATAATACCAATATACGAATCCCGCCTTTGGCGGGACTAATGATACGAATAAAAATACCCTTTTCACAAAGCCCATGTGTATCATTAGTATCATTGGTATACATTCGATTTTTATGCCGGAGACCTGAACAGTAACTGCAAATTTTATTATTTGCCGGCTTGTATTAAAGGCAGGGGGGAAAAAATATCAACCGGTGGGTGTTAATGACAAAAAGCCCCAAGTTCCAAGTGACCCCAATATTAAACCAACCTTGTAATTACCAACCGGAGCACAAGAAGAAATTTTTTTAAATATGCATTGTTTTTCAGAAAATTGTTGTACATTTGTCGGTACATCATCGCATTATTTAACCACCCCTTAATACCATTCTCATAATGAAAACACTATCCGCCAGTCAGCATCCAGTATCCAGCAAGACAATAAATTTAGGAAAAATAATAATATGCGTTGCGCTTCTTTTCTTAACTTACCCTGATACCGATGTGACTGCACAACCCGGTCCAAAATACGCCACCGGATTGAACATCCTTATGGCAACTGATGGAATAGGCAGCAGCAACTACGAAGGGCTTTATTTTTACACCAACAACCTTAAACGCGGTTCTATATTAAAGGACGGAGCATTTGACTATCTCACGCGCAGTTACTTTCATTCAAATGTTTACTGCGACAGTTTGGTAACAGCATGGCAATTGCAGGCGCAGGTTATACAGGTTGTAAGCGCTTTGATTACCGGAAATGCACAAGTTGATGGGATTCTTACTATTGGCACATTAAGTTTGAGTGGCAGTGGCAGCAGCAGTGGCAGTATAATATCTTCTACCGGTGCGATTGATTTCGGGAATAACAACCTCTCCACAACAGGGAACATTACGGCAGGTGGAAAAATTTCTGCCGCTTCGGCAACAATCACCGACTCCCTCGCCACCGGAAACCTTTCAGCGGACAATGGGTATGTAGAGACGTTGAATGCAGATAATGGGAACATAGAGACGTTGCATGCAGCATCTCTACATGCCACATCTCTACATTCCGATACATTTTCGGTAACCGGAACATCAACCTTTTCATCGCTCACCGATACCACCAACGGAATTGCCGTCATTAATAAATACGGCAGTTTGCAGCGTTTGAATTTTTCCGATAACAACAGTGATGTTCTTTTCGGAAACGGTACATTCGGCAGTTTGGGTACGGCAACCGGGTGGCAGTGGTACGATACAACGGTTTTATTAAGCACAGCACCCGTTGTTGCAGTGCAGAATAATCTTGTTGTGGGTGGAAGGGTAAGCATAGGAGCGATACGGATGAGCAACGGAACAGGAACCGACTCCATGAGAACGGCACAGAACTTCGCCATTGAAGCGCGGAAGATATTTTTTGAAGCCGACACGGTTAACATCAGGAGGAGAATTGAAGCGAAGCAGATTGCAGTTGATACTTTGACAGCGACCGGAATTGCAGCAGGTTCAATGACTGCATCAAATATGGCAGCACCTGTAGGAAGAATTGACACTTTGATATCCGACCGAATGCGCACGGCACAACTTACGGTAAGCGGTGACATTGAAGCGCTGAACGGGACGGTTAGGAGTAATGAGGTAAGCGCCACAAAAATTCAGAGCGCCCTGGTTCAAACCGACAGTTTGGATGTGAATGGAAGCATACATATAAAGGATTCAATAAAAATCGGAAATTCAATATGGCTGGCAGGGAAAGGAGCGGATCCCTCAATCCATAACTCAATTTATTCCACAAACGGACCATTAATAATTCAGAGTAACAATAACTTTGGGAATAACGTAATCATAAATGCATATAACCATAGCGGAAAAGTGGGTATTGGCACTATAGACCCGCAGAAAATGCTCCATGTAAAGACAAACCATTCTGTTATCGGACAGGAAGATCCATCTGGCGGTTCATCGCATTATGGCATACGGTTGG
>JACPRZ010000064.1 GCA_016193485.1 Bacteroidota bacterium
GCGGAGAGGTATTTGTCCCGAATATCTTTTCTCCGAACAATGACGGGAATAACGATGTGTTCTACGTGAGGGGAAAGTGCATTGAGAAAATGCAATGGGTTATCTATAACCGTTGGGGCGCAAAGGTTTTTGAAAGCGATAGCCCGCAAAACGGATGGGACGGATCGTACAAGGGTAAAAATCTTGATGCGGCAGTATTTGTCTGGCATCTGAAATACAAATTATCCATTGATACGGAAGAAAAAACAATGAAAGGAAATATAACCCTTGTGAAATAGCCCCGCCTTTGGCGGGGCTCCCGCTTCGCGGGATTTCACAGGGTAACGCTGGTATACCTATGCTGTTTGAGTTTGCAAATGAACTAATCTCTGTAATCTTTTTGCAAATCTATGTAATCCCTGTATAAGATAGGAAACTGCGGGTAAGAAATTTGAAATCATCAGCATCTATCCCATGCCCGCACAGGATAATTTGAATGTAATTATTGCAGTAGGCAAAGATACCGAAGCGCAAATAGAGGCAGTGAATGTACTCGGGCAAACGGTTATCAGCGAACAAGTGCAATTGCAAAAAGGATATACGGAAGTAAAATTGAATGTGCAGCCGCTTGCCGCGGGAACTTATTTGTTCCGCGTAACATTAATCCCCCCTTCGTTGGGTGGGGGGGCTGAACATAAACAAAAAATGTTTATGAAATAAGAACAAGTGCAATCAGCGGCTGAAGCATTAAACATAAAAAAACAGAATACAATTTTCGCAGCAGATACACCGCTCAAAGGCGTATTGCTTTTCGGTATTATTTCGCGACAACTCTAATTTATAATCACTACTTTGCAGGAAAGTTTAACAATATTATTCTTACTGATGGAGATAAAATATATTCCATTTAGGAAGTTATTGGAGTTTATTTTTAGTCTTGACCTTGTAATTTCTTCGCTCCAAACTGTTTCACCTAAAATGTTTGTAATTACAATATTATCTCCATTATTGATTAAATTCCCGTCTGCGGTAATGAAGAAATTGTCGTTGAT
Organism: Bacteroidota bacterium; assembly: GCA_016193485.1. GTDB lineage: Bacteria > Bacteroidota > Bacteroidia > JACPRZ01 > JACPRZ01 > JACPRZ01. The sequence continues at coordinate 1,032 of JACPRZ010000064.1, forward strand.
TGGATTAGGAGATATTTGAATTGCACCAGATTTGAAATCTGGATAGATATCTTTTGTCCCGGCAAAACTGTCGCAACCCCATTCAAGAAAAGTGACGGTATTCTCTTCAAGCGCACTGTCAAGTACAGTGAAGTTTTTATTTGTCAAATAGAGCCAGCCGTTTTTTTCTGTAATGTTTATTGAATTCAGCGTTAAATTAAAATCATGAGTCAAACAATCAGAATTGCCAGTAGAATCGGTTAAAACGAAATATATATCATCATCTCCATTTCCGAAACTGTTTGTGCCTCCCAAAACAACATTATATGAATTATCCAATGAATAACCCCAATAACCCATCTCAAAATCTCCTCCCCCGAAATATTTTGAGGCAATAGGGTTAAAAAAAGAATCGAAACAAACCATTGACATGTACCAATCATTTGAAGTGGGGATAACACATGTCCCTGAGAACAAATATCTTTTTTTTGAAGAGTTATAAGATATATAACGCGGTTCAATTACATATCCCGGAGTAATAATACTTTTACAATAATTAACTGTACCGGAATTGCTAATAGATAAAAAATATGCTTGCCCGGAAATTAAATATGTAGAATCATCCATTCTGTTAATAAAATTTCCACCTGAAATATTATTAAACATTTTAAAAAGTACATTATTCCCAACTGAATCAATTTTTAAAATAAATGAGACAGAACCACCTGTAATTGTATCAGCTGCTTCTCCTGTCAAAAAAAAGTAGTTGTCAAATGACTTAACTATTGATTTTAAATTAATACCATCATATCTAGAATATATTTTTGACCATAATATATTGCCCATATTATCTGTTTTCACAATCATTATTCCCCACGAAAGATTCTGTTCGGGTTGAAATCTCGTATTAAAAGCCAACATTAAACCATTATCGTTTGTTATCTGAAGTTTTGGACCGGAATTCTTGTACCCATCAGAATATTTTTTTGACCATAATAGTTTTCCGATGGAATCGGTTTTTAAAAGACAAATGTTTAAGTAATTACTAAACGCGCTATCATCAAATTCGGCAGCTATTATATATTCTCCATTTTCATTTTGTTGTATTGACATACCATATTGTGCGCCCTCAAACTTTCCATACTCCCTAGTCCATAAAACCTCTCCTGCTAAATTTATTTTAGTTAGAAATATTACTGAACAACCAAATTTAAAACTTTGAGTTTGCCCGGTAATTGCTACGCAACTATCAAGTGTAAAAATAGCAGATTTCATTCTATCGGCAGGAACCTTTCCTATAAATTTCTGAATACTTTGCTGGGAATAAGAGTATTTCCCACCTAAAAAATAGATGAAAAAAAAGAAAAACAGCATAGATTTTTTAAAGTACCCAAACAGCATAACAGGATGTTCATTCAAAAATACAATTTTTTATTCAATAATGATTTTCTTCATTAAAACCCCGTCATCATATATTAGCTTTAAAAAATAAATTCCATCCGGCAGGTTGGAAACAGCAATGGTTTTCCTGTCAACTGAAGCGGATCCGTCCTTTGGCGGAAAATTTTTGTGTGCTCCGTGAAAAGGAATCTTCTCAATGGTTCTCCCGGTAATATCAATCAAATCAAATGCGTATTCATGAATGTTTCCTGAAGGAATTTCAATGGTAAGAAACGAATTTGCCGGGTTCGGATAAATTTTCATTTCCCCGGTTTGTAATTCATCGCTGCCGGGAATTACGGCAGAAAGAATAGTGACCATCGGAGAGCCCTCTTTAATAAAAACAGGAAATTCGTCCAGCGGCATGGTCCAGAAGAGCATCTGACCGCCATAAAATTTTAACGTGGTATCAAAAAGATAAACCCATTTTATAGTGTCGGGAAATGTATAATTAAAATCATTGGATGCGCTGAGCATGGGCACTACTAAAATATCTGTACCGAGCATGTAACTATATTCTGTCTTATTAAAAAAAGTCATCAGCGATTTTCCCTGCTGGAATGCCGTATCGCCCTGCTCCATGAAATAGGGTATCAGAGCATGGTGAAGATTAACGAATGTCCGGTAAATTTCATCGGTCTCGCTATCAAACATCCAAGGACGGTGTTCACCGTTTCCACCATTTTCCATGATGGGGCAGAAAGCGCCCATCTGCGCCCACCTGATTAAAAGTTCCTTTGATCTTCCTTCAACATAATTAGTATCAAAGCGGAATCCGCCAATGTCGGAACCAAAAGAAAGATATCCCCAGTCAGAAGACCAATACATATTGTTCAGCGCTTTTTTAAGTCCATTAAAAGTAGCATCCTGATCGCCAACCCAACCGCAAAAAGTTATATCAACAGGAGCAAATGCCGCATAAGGTCCGCCAATATCAAACAATCCGTAATTATCAACCGGGCGGGCGGTAATAACCCGGTCATTGCCAAGTACCTGCCTTGAATAATCGTGAAACAGGCGATAATATTGTTCCGAATAATCATTGCGGGTTACATTTGCCTGAAGATAGGGAGAATAGGGTGCCTGAAAAACATCAAAATCGGTTCCATCGCATTTCCATCCGTCAATGCCCATAGCGAGCGCCTTATCCATAAGTGTTTTCCACCAGGCAACGGCATCAGGGTTAAAAAAATCAACTAAACTGCCGTCACCTTTCCACCAGTTTATCACGGTCGAACCGCTTGAGTCATTGGCGCACATGAAATAACCCATAGAATCGGCATACGCCCACAGAGGAATGTCAATGTTGATCATACTTGTGATCCATATAAAAACTTTTACATTCTTTGAATGAAAGTAATCAATCATCTGCTGGGCGTCAGGGTACAGATTTGTGTCAAACTCAAAAGTATTGTAGCCGGTTTCCCACGGGCTGTCAATGATGATGGCGCCAACCGGGATGTTATGCGCGAGGTAATCATCAACTAATTGCCGTGCGCTTTGGGTAGTGCCTTCATTTTCCCAAACCCAGTGGGTGAATATCCAGGAAGGCCAGGGAGGAACTGCCCCCCTCACTCCCCCCGAAGGGGGGAAGAAAGATAAAAGGACAAAGGCAAAAGACAAAAGATAAAATTTTAAAATAAAAGATGCCTTCATCCGTAGTTGTTTTATGCCAAAGATAGGAAATCTGGTCAAATTAGTATGCCGTAACCAACACTACCAGAAACAAAATTACAATAACGAAATTAAACAGTTGGTCCATAGCCATATGTTAAAGTTTTACATACAACCAGATCAGGCCAGGATAAATGATTTGGCTACTTACTCCGGTATCCTGTGTTGTTTGAGTGCTGAAGAAGGAATTGCCTTCACCAATAAAATAAGTTACAATAATATTTGTTTCTGTTCCTATGAAAATCCTTTTGTTTATCACAAAGTTAATGCCAATGGTGGCACCAACTCCAATATTAATTTCCTTGTAAAATGATATTCGTTCCGTCTCTATACCTGAAATATTTTCTTTTCGGATTGTTTTTTCTTTTCCCCATTCAATTATCTGGTCAGGCCCATAGAAAAATTCCCACCTTCCTGTAATTTCTTTTTTCCATTCAAAACCAAACCTTCCGGTTAAAGAATATGAATATGACCGGTTTACTTCCTGGAAAGGCGGGAACTGTGATCTATGATAGCGTCTGAAGTCACCACCAAGTCCAAACCGGATTGCTTTTTGTCCGAAATCAATCCTGTAATTAAGTAAGTACCGAAATGGCTGATAACCGGTATAAATTATCTGATTAATAAAATTCACTGTATTCATTCCGATAATATGGTAAACCCTTGATGTATCAACAATATCGGTTGTATCCTGTCCGTTAACCGGTAAAGTACAATAAAATAAAATTATTCCGGTAATCAACCGTTTCATAAGTATATTATTTGATTATGAAATTAATCCCAGTATGCAGTCCGAGGGAATAAGAAACCAGCCAGGGTTTTTCGCCATTCAGATAAAATACGGGTAAAACCTGGAATTCCGGTGTGAGATTAAGAAACCATCTTCCTGAAAGTTTTCTTTCAACAGAATAATAAATAAGAAGCGCTCCATAAGTATATTCTGCCAATCCGTTTTTACCATTATATCCCATAAGGAATCCAGGTGAAACATAATAACTATAATATTTTTTTTCAGATTGGTCCGTATATTTGTAATATTCTATTTCTCTTTCTGCAAAACGGTGATTCAGGGAAATTCCTGCTGATATACAGAATCGGTAATCCGGAACAGAAAAGTAAAATTTTATTGCAAAGGGAATGGATAAAAATCCAACGGCATAGGTATTTTTCTCTTCTTTAAATACTTTTTTATTGGTTGTATCCGTATAATAATTCTTATGCAAAATAGTTTGTTTGTTTCCGAATTCCTGGTAAGTAAGTCCTGTCAGGATTGAAATATTTTTTCGCAGCCGGAAGGAATAGTGAAATCCTGTTCCAATTACATAAATGGCATTTGAGGAATATTGATTGTAATAATTCTCACCGTAATTTTCAGCAGCATTTGAAAATCCGTTCCGGTAATAAAAACCAATATTTTGTCTTTGGGTATTGAAAGAAACATCCTGAGCATTCATGATAAAATGGAACAGGCAAAGATTAAGCAGGAACAGGCAGGTCTTCAAATGTGCTTACTTGTAAATTTGATTGCAAGATAGTAAAAAACAGTGTTACTGTTTGGGTAGCATTACCACATAGGCACATAGTACACATAGCCCCGCACATAAGTAATCAGTAATATTAAATATAATTCTTAATATGAAATAACTTATGTGCGGGGCATAGTAATTCACATAGATAGTTTTATGTCCATTATCGGAATCCTATGTGTTTTCTCTCTATGTGCCCTATGTGTCTATGTGGTAAAAAAACTAATCCGAACAGTAACAAAACAGTTGATCTTATTCCCTCCCCCCGATAGATATCGGGGTTATCGGGACCCTTTTACCCTTTTATCTTTCCACTTATCTCCCTTATCCCATATTATAATACACCATCTGCACATCATCATCCTGCTCAAGGGCTTCAACCAGTTTGATCACGTCATCTTCGCGGGATTCGTCAAGTTTTACTTTATTGGAAGGAATACGCTGCTTTTCAGCGCTGATGACGGGGATGTTTTTTTCCTCCAGCGCTTTTGACATGGAACCGAAATCAGCAAATGAAGTGTAAATATAAACTTCACCGCTTTCATTATCAACAGCAATATCTTCCAGTCCCGAATCAATCAACTCAAGTTCCATTTCCTCAAGGTTCAGATTTCCTTTCCGGATTTTAAAAACCCCTTTGCGTTCAAAAAGGAAATCAAGCGAGCCGGTTTTTCCGAGCGTGCCGTTATACCTGGTGAAATACATGCGCACATTGGCAACGGTGCGCGTGGGATTGTCGGTGGCTGTTTCAATAAGTACCGCTACTCCATGCGGTGCGTATCCCTCATAAACCATTTCCTCAAGGTTAGCCGCATTTTTTTCTGACGCCCTTTTTATTGCCGCATCAATCCGGTCTTTGGGCATATTCACTCCCTTGGCATTCTGAATGGCAACGCGCAGGCGGGGATTCGTTTCGGGATTAGGTCCTCCCTGTTTTACGGCAATGGCGATCTCCTTGCCCATGCGTGTAAACGCTTTTGACATGCGGTCAAAACGCGCGAACATTTTATGCTTGCGCTTTTCAAAGATGCGGCCCATAGTTAAAACAAAAAGTGTTTTGGGTACTGAAAAAATGCAGTGGCAAATTTACGAAGAATGACCGAATTGGATAATATTTTCTCGAAGTTAAAAACTTAGCGGGAGTTCTATGGGATTCCAATAACTATTTTATTTTAAATATAATCTTTTTCGCAAATATTGTATTTCGCATCTATTACCAAGTAATTCATCGACTTGTTTTTTTATTGAAAATAATTCATTCCACTTCGGCATACCATCCTGTGTTTTCATTTTTCTTTAATGCTGTTCTTATACGATTGAGACTTATTTTAAGAACTGCTTTTGCATCCGAAAGGTCTTTATCAGAAAGGATATAAAAAACACCCCATTTCTGCGCATAACTCCCATCTTCAGATACAGGATCTACAAATTTTATTCGTTTCCCACCAGTGAATAAAATCAGTTTCAACCCCTGTTTTTGAACCTCAACATTAAAAAACACTCTTTCAGGAGAGTAATAAAAAATCTTGCGCTTGGCAACCTTTGACCAAAGTTGCTTGTCGATATCTATCACTACTTTGTGCAACTTTTCGTATATAATTTTACTGTTTGAATAATGTTTGAAAATCAAATTGTGATTTGTTTTTTTTAATCTTGTTTCCTTATCGGGTTCCTCTACGGGATAATTTTCATACTTCAAGTATTCATTTTTTAACTCAATAACTTCAATTGCTTTCGGACATTCCTGCCAATCATGATCCCAGCAAACTATCATATCGCACTTAGTTCCTTCTTTCATTTTATTCATATGACCATGTCTCTTAAAATCTGATGAACGAAATTCAAATTCAATATTAACTTCTTCCCATTGGCCCTTACCAATATATCTTTTTGCGATACAGTCAGGGAAACCCTTGCGAATAGTTTCGATATACAGGTTTAGATCGCCAGTCAATTTTGAGAAAAGAAAAATAACCCCATTTTCTTCCACGGGTGCGTATACGAGACCTCGGAAATTCAGAAGTTTTCCAACAATATTTTTACGTTTTATCATTTTATGAGATTTTATAGGGTTGGCTGGTTACTAATTTTTTCTACTGCCATTGAATAACTTTCCAAATGTACAAAAGTTTTTAATGGAGAATTAGGATCATTTGCGATCAGATGCTAATTTATATCAATAGTTTGGATACCATGTAAAAAGGGTGCATGACAAAAGTCCCATTTCCATTTAAAAACCTTATTCTCTTTTCCTTTAACCTTCATAGAAAAACGATTTTCATTACCATATTAACCTTATTACCTTATTATGTTACAATAAGGTAATAAGGTTTGGCTCATCTATGTATTCTTTTCTATTAAGGTTAGTTGAATTATGTCCCGATAGCTATCGGGAGGTTTTTTGTGTATCCCCAATGGGACTTTTGTCACTCTGTAAAAACGAATATTATCAGAAATAATGCAAAATCCTACCTTTGCACCCTTCAATCGCTATTATGCCCCAAATTGAAATAAATCCGGAATTTCAAAAGGCGCTTGATATTATTGAAGGCACCGGTAAAAACCTTTTTCTCACCGGCAGGGCCGGCACCGGCAAATCAACGCTGCTTCAGTACTTCCGTGAGACCACAAAAAAGAAAATTGTGGTCCTGGCTCCTACAGGCGTTGCCGCATTAAACGTTAAGGGACAGACCATTCATTCCTTCTTCGGGTTCCGGCCTACCATCACTCCCGATAAAGTGATAAAAATCCCGAAAAAGAAACAGGCGGGTACCATTTATAAAAAACTTGATGCCATCATCATTGATGAAATTTCAATGGTGCGTGCCGACCTGCTCGACTGCGTGGAGAAGTTTATGCGTTTCAACGGCAAAATCCCCGGCAAACCATTTGGAGGAGTGCAGATGGTTTTTATCGGTGACCTGTTCCAGATACCTCCTGTTGTGACGAAGGATGAAAAATTCATTTTCAGCGAAGGCCATTATGCGAGTCAGTATTTTTTTCATGCGAAGTGCATGAGCAATTTTCCTGTGGAATTCGTTGAACTTGAAAAAATATACCGCCAGCAGGATGAACGGTTCATCCAACTGCTGAACCGGATCCGCAATAATTCCGTTGATGAAAAAGATATCGCCCTTCTCAATAGCCGTGTCATCGCTGACTTTAAACCGCCCGAAAAGGAATTCTTCATCTGCCTCACCCCCCGCAACGACCAGGCCGATGAAATAAACCGGCAGCATCTTGATCGTATCAAATCAAAAAAATTCATTTACCAGGGTTCCATTGACGGTAATTTTGATGAAAAATCGCTACCTGCAAAAAAATCGCTCGAACTTAAAGCAGGAGCGCAGGTGATGATGCTCAACAACGACAGCCGCAGCCGATGGGTGAACGGCAGCGTAGGCAAAATTGAGAAGATCATAAAGGGGGGGTACATGGATGAAAATGATGATCCGCAGGATGTCGTAATGGTAAAAATTTCGTCCGGTGAACCCGTTGCCGTAACGCCTTACACCTGGGAACTCTACCGTTTTTCGTATGATGAAAAAAAATCATCAATAAAGTCGGAGACGGTAGGCACCTTCACGCAGTATCCCATGATGCTTGCCTGGGCAGTAACCATTCACAAGAGCCAGGGGAAGACATTTGACCGCGTGATCATTGACATCGGCAAAGGGGCGTTTGCACACGGGCAGGTCTATGTTGCGCTCAGCAGGTGCACTACCCTCGAAGGAATAGTATTGATAAAACCGATTCAGAAAAATCACATCTGGGTTGATTACCGCGTGGTAAAATTCATGACGGGATTCAGGTACGGAATTTCAGAGAAGATTATGCCGCTGATGGAAAAAATTTCCTTTATCGAGCGCGCCATCCGCGAAGAAAAAATCCTTGATATGACTTACCTGAAATCAATAAACGAAAAATCGGAACGGCAGGTTAAACCGGTAAGTGTCGGACAAGAGGATTATAAAGGGTATAAATACTGGGCGCTTCGGGGTTTTGATTCCCTGTCAGGAACAGAACGGAATTTTAACGTGGCAAAAATTCTTGACATGGATTATTGGGAAAAAGAAGTATAACGGTTCATAAAAATGAAGGTTGACAAATGATGATAAGGTGGTTTCTTTGTATCGGTGCAGTTCTAACCTCTTTCCAAAGCTGGAGCCAGGCGGATAACGCCCTTACCATTGAAGAGTGTTATTCCCTTGCAAAACAAAATTATCCGCTTGCAAAGCAAAAAGAACTTATCGCAAAAAGCAAGGACTACAACCTTTCCAACGCAGCAAAAGGATATCTTCCGCAGGCGGGAATATACGGTTCTGCAACATTGCAGTCCGATGTGACGCAAATACCCGTTAAAATCCCGGGTATGACCATCGAAGCGCCCGGCAAAGACCAGTACAAGGTGTATGGGGAAATAACTCAGACCGTCTGGGACTGGGGCGCAATAAATCAGCAGAAAAAATTGCTTGAAACAAACAGCGAAGTTGATAATCAGAAACTTGACGTTGAACTTTATAAACTGAAAGAAAGAATAAACCAGTTGTTTTTCGGCATCCTGCTGCTTGATGCGCAGATGAACCTGGCCGGTTTGCTGATCAGCGACCTGCAATCCGCCATAAAAAAAACTGAAGCGGCAGTGAGCAATGGAATTGCTTTGCCAAGCAGCGCAGACGCTCTGAGAGCAGAACTGTTGAAAGCCGAACAGAAGGCGATTGAACTGAAATATGCAAAGAGCGGCTTTTCAGAGATGCTGGGGATGTTTATCAACCGGCCGATGGATGATAAAACAATATTGGTAAAACCGGAAATCAAACTCCCCAAGATCGACATAAGCCGGCCGGAAATTTCGCTTCTCGAATCGCAGAAAAAAATTTTTGACGCACAGGCAAAACTGCTCAATGCAAAAAATCTTCCGCGCATCGGGATTTTTGTACAGGGGGGGTATGGAAGGCCTGCTCTGAATATGCTGAACAATGAATGGGATGCTTACTACATCGGGGGAATCCGTTTTTCCTGGCCATTAACCGGTTTTTACACCCTGCGCAGGGAAAAAGAGTTGCTGAACATAAACCGCAGTTTCCTGGATGTGCAAAAAGAAAATTTTCTTTTTAACACAAACTTACTGTTGAAACAACAGAACACCGAAATAACAAAACTGGAAGAATTGATTATCAAGGATGAAGAGATTGTTCAATTGCGCACGGGCATTAAAAATACCTCAAGCGCCCAACTCGAAAACGGAACCATTACCGTGAATGATTACATCAGGGAAGTAAATGCCGAAGACATGGCAAAGCAGAACCTGCTGCTGCACCGTATTCAGTTAATCATGGCGCAGTATAATTACGGGGTGATTGCGGGGGATTAAGGGGGGGACATTGCCAGGACTAGGTAATTCTGTCCCCCTCTTTGAGGGGGTGTCCGAAGGACGGGGGAGGAGAATAAAAGTTAAACTGCAATAATCACAACTAATAACATGAAACATCTAATTTCATTTACGATCGCGGCTTTACTCCTCTCTGCCTGCAATAACGGCAACAATCAGTTTGACGCTTCAGGCGCTTTTGAAGCGCAGGAGATCATCATTTCGGCTGAAACAGCGGGAACGCTTAAGCAATTTGACGCTGAGGAAGGAGAAAACCTTACCGCAGGTCAATTCATCGGGTATACAGACAGCACGCAATTGTACCTGAAGAAAAAACAACTTGAAGCGCAGATCAATGCACTGTTGAGCCGGAGGCCAGATATCGCAGCCCAGATCGGTGCGTTGCAGGAGCAACTGAAAAGCGCACAGAAGGAGCAAAGCCGGATCGCCAATCTTCTGAAATCGGAAGCGGCAACACAAAAAATGATGGATGATGTGACCGCCCAGATTGAAGTCCTGAAAAAGCAGATTGATGCTCTCCAATCATCGCTCTCCATAACATCAGGCAGCATCACGCAGGAAAGCGTCCCTTTGCAGATCACGATTCAACAGGTGAATGACCAGTTGGCAAAATCGCGCATCATCAACCAGGTGAACGGTACCGTGCTGGCAAAATATGCAGAACCCAATGAAGTGGTTGCGCCAGGTAAACCGCTCTATAAAATTGCCGATCTCTCTTTTCTCATCCTGCGCGCATATATCACAGGAAATCAGTTGCCGGAAACCGGGCTGAATAAGAAAGTAAAAGTTTTTACCGATAATAGCGCGGGTTCATATAATGAGCATGAGGGTACCATAACCTGGATCAGCGATAAAGCCGAGTTCACTCCAAAAACCATCCAGACAAAAGACGAACGCGCCAACCTGGTATATGCGGTAAAAATCAGGGTTAAAAATGACGGGTCACTGAAAATAGGTATGTATGGGGAGGTACGTTTCCTGCATGGCAACAATTAACCCATAGTAGCATTTTTGTCGGTAAGGGTATACAAATTTTGGCTAAATTTGTCGACCATGAACGACAAATTTGGAAACCATGGAAAACATTACATTTCCCCGGAAAGCAAGAGAGAAACTCATTAAGGAAATCTCTCATCCCGAAATCATTGTATTAACTGGAATGCGACAGGTTGGCAAAACAACCCTCCTGAATGATATTTATAATGAGACCAGATCGTCAAATAAAATATTCATTGACCTTGAAAATCCTTTAAACCAGAAGTTGTTTGAAACAGATAACTACGATGATATTTTACGTGAACTCGAACTGAAGGGTTTGTTGCGATCTGAAAAAATGTTCGTTTTTATTGATGAAATCCAGGTCGTTCCTAACATTACACGTATCATAAAATATATCTATGACCATTATAAAATAAAATTTTTCCTGACCGGGTCAAGCAGTTTTTATCTGAAAAATCTTTTCCCTGAATCGCTTGCCGGACGAAAATTCACCTATGAACTTTTTCCCCTGGATTTTGAGGAATTTTTGATTTTTAAAAATCAGAAAAAAACATTTTTCCCGACTTTTGAGGAAAAAGCGAAAAACAAAAGTGCGACAAATCATTCCCGGTATTCTTCACTGTACATGGAATTCCTTGAATTTGGAGGATTCCCGGGCGTTGTAAAACAACCCGACAGGGACAGAAAAATACGTGCGCTTGAAGATATTTTCCGGTCCTATTTTGAAAAAGATGTAAGGGTTTTATCCGATTTTAAGAATCTGAGCAAATTCCGGAATACTGCGTTACTTTTAAGCGCCCGTTGTGGCTCCAAACTGGATATTTCAAAAATTTCATCCGAGGCGGATATTACAAGAGATACTTTATACGCATACATTGATTTTCTTCAGTCAACCTATTTTATTTCCCTTGTACCTCCCTACTCAAAGAATATTGACGGAACGGTACGTGGAGCAAAAAAAGTGTATTTATGCGATACTGGATTGCTGAATATTTTAAGCCGTGTCAATCCCGGTGCCCTGCTTGAAAATTCAATTTATCAGTCGTTGAGGGGAAAGGGAGAAGTTTGTTATTTCCAGAAGTATAAAGGGCCTGAAATTGATTTTATCCTGGACAATAAAATTGCTTTTGAAGTAAAACAATCTGCACATGTGCAGGACGTAAACCGGTTGCATGGGCTTTGCAGGGACCTTGGTATAAAAGAGCGCTATGTAATCAGTAATAAATATCTTCCGGGTGATACGGTAATTTCTGCACCTGATCTGTAAAATTTATCCCGGACAAAACCAGTTCTGTAAACTGTGATGAGTGCAATTTCAGTCAAGGGTATCACTAAAACTTATATTTCATCCGCAACACCTGCAGTTGACCGGTTTTCATTTGACGTATCAGGTGGGGAATTGTTCGGCCTTATCGGCCCGGATGGCGCTGGCAAAACAACTTTATTCAGGATTCTCACAACGCTGCTCCTGCCTGACAGCGGAACTGCAACCGTTGACGGATGCGATATCATCAGGGATTATGCTGTCATCCGAACCCGTGTAGGATATATGCCGGGGAGATTCTCGCTTTACCAGGATCTGACGGTTAAAGAGAATATCAATTTCTTCGCAACGGTTTTCGGAACCACCCTAAAAGAAAATTATTCCCTGATAAAAGATATTTATGTTCAACTGGAGCCGTTTATCAAACGCAAAGCCGGAAAACTTTCAGGGGGGATGAAACAGAAACTCGCGCTCTGCTGCGCCCTCATTCATAAACCGGTAGTTTTATTCCTGGATGAACCCACCACCGGGGTGGATGCCGTTTCGCGGAAAGAATTCTGGGCTATGCTCAGGCGGCTGAAAGAAGAGGGCATCACGATACTTGTTTCAACTCCCTACATGGATGAAGCCATGATTTGCGAACGGATCGCGCTTGTGCAGTCGGGAAAAATTTTATCTGTTGACACGCCCGCCAATATCGTAAAATCCTACCCGGGAAAACTCTTTGCAGTGCGGTCCGGTTCAATGTATCGCCTCCTGAACGATTTAAGAAGTTATAAAGATACCGGAACATGCTTTGCATTCGGTGAATACCTTCATGTATCATTTATTGCGGATGATGAAAACCGCCAGCGCTTGATAACCGGTTACCTTGCTGAAAGAGGACACACCAATATTGAAATAAAACCTGCGGAACCGTCAATAGAAGATTGTTTTATCAAACTGATGAAAAATTAATACGATTAAATACGGTCAGGATTGCAAATCCTGACCAACAATAACAAAATGCCTGAGCCGGTAATCACTACTAAAAACCTTACCAAGCGTTTCGGTAATTTTACTGCCGTTAATGAAATTTCGTTCGAAGTGTATCCGGGCGAGATCTTCGGTTTCCTGGGAGCCAACGGAGCGGGAAAAACAACGGCTATGCGGATGTTGTGCGGGCTTTCAAGGCCTACGGCAGGCAAAGCGACCGTAGCCGGCTATGATGTGTACAAACATCCTGAAAAAATAAAACAGAATATCGGGTACATGAGCCAGAAATTTTCCCTTTACGAGGATCTGACCGTTATGGAAAACATCCGCTTCTATGCCGGCATTTATGGTTTAACCGGTTCTGTGATCAAAGACAAAGGCAAGCGCACACTAAGTCAACTCGGATTGCAGGATGAAGCGGATAAATTAGTGGGAGACCTGCCGCTCGGCTGGAAGCAAAAATTATCATTTTCGGTGGCGATCATTCATCAGCCGAAAATTGTTTTTCTCGATGAACCGACAAGCGGAGTTGATCCTGTTACGCGCAGGCAGTTCTGGGATATGATCTATAAAGCGGCCGATGAAGGCATGACCGTTTTTGTCACAACACACTATATGGATGAATCGGAATATTGCAACCGCATTTCCATCATGGTGGACGGAGTGATACGCGCCCTTGATTCTCCGCGCAGATTAAAAGAGGAGTTTTCGTCCTCTTCAATGGATGAGGTTTTTTTTACACTTGCACGGGGAGCGAAGGGAAAATCTGAATAGAATTTTTCCAAAGTTGAATATTTTGTATGTAATGAAGCCGTGTGGAATTCTACACACCCCCTTTCCCCCTCTTATTAGAGGGGGGATAATAACAAGTCCCCTCTAAAAAGAGGGGATTTAGGGGTGTGTAAATCAAGACGAAACGTTATACATATACAAAGTAATATACTCTGTAAAAATTATTATTTAATTCATGAACCAGTTACTTGCATTCGTCCGCAAAGAATTCGCACATGTTTTCCGCGACCGGAAAACGCTCCTGTTGCTTTTCGGATTACCCATCGCACAAATCGTGATTTTCGGCTTTGCAATGACCAATGAAATAAAAAATTCAAGTATTGTTGTCGTTGATTATTCCCGTGATCCGGAGACCATTAAAATCACGCAGCGGGTTGAAGCGAGCATGTATTTCGAAATTGAAAAATCACTTATGTCGCATGCGGAAATTGAAAGCGCCTTCCGGGAAGGTAAAATAAAACTCGCACTTGTTTTTCCTTCAGGGTTTCAGAAGGACCTGCTTCATCTTCATAAAACCCAGGTTCAGATCATTGCCGATGCCACGGATATCAACACGGCCAACGCACTCACCGGTTACCTGTCAAACATCATCTACGATTACCGCACAGAACTATTGGGAAATAATCCGGTACCCATGCAGATCATCCCGGTTGTGCGCATGCTGTACAACCCGCAACTGCGGGGAGAGCACACCTTTATTCCGGGGATCATGGCTATGGTGATGCTGCTGGTGTGCGTGATGATGACCGCCATATCCATCGTCAGGGAAAAAGAGACCGGGACGATGGAGGTTTTGCTTGTATCGCCTTTTAAACCCATCATGGTCATCATTTCCAAATTCATTCCGTATCTTATTATTTCGCTTGTTAACATCACATCCATCCTGCTGCTGAGTTACTTTGTACTCGGTTTACCGGTAAAGGGAAGCATCCTCCTTTTATACGCAGAAAGTTTTCTCTTCATCATCACTGCACTTTCGCTCGGATTGCTGATTTCCATTCTTGCAAAATCACAGCAGACCGCCATGTTCACCTCCCTGATGTTGACCATGCTTCCTACGCTGTTGCTCAGCGGGTTTATTTTTCCTGTCGAAAGCATGCCCTTGTTACTGCAATGGCTTTCCAATGTTGTTCCTTCGCGCTGGTTTTACATTATTGTAAAATCAATCATGATAAAGGGAGCCGGTTTCTCTGCCATCTGGATGGAAACATCCATTCTTGCCGGCATGACGCTTTTCCTCCTCGTCATCAGTTTAAGGAAATTTAAAATCCGGCTTGCATGAGAACGCTCCTTCACCTGCTGCAGAAAGAATTCAGGCAGATATTCCGCGATCCCACCCTCCTTCGCGCCATCCTTATCGCTCCCTGTCTCCAGTTACTCGTGCTGCCATGGGCTGCCAATTACGAAGTAAAGAATATTCAACTTGCCGTAATGGACCAGGACCGTTCACCGGTTTCGCAAAAACTCAAAGCAAAAATTTTTTCATCCGGATACTTTATTCCTGCCGGGTATCCGCATAGTTACCATGATGCATGGCAATTTATCGAAAGGGATAAAGCCGATATTGTTATGGTTCTGCCCCGCAATTTTGAAAGAACCCTTGTGCGTGAAAACAAAGGAAAAATTTTTCTTGCCGTCAACGCCATCAACGGCATAAAGGCGACCGTAGGCAGCGGATACCTTGCCGGAATCATTGTGAATTTTAATAAAGAAATCGTGATGGAATTGTTTCCACCGGAAAAAATCAGTCCTGTTCCTGAAATTGAAATAACCTCAATCAACCGTTTCAACCCGATGATGAATTACCGCACCTTCATGGTACCCGGTATCCTCGTCATGCTGGTTACGATGATAGGAGGCATGATGTGCGCGCTGAATATTGTAAAGGAAAAAGAGATAGGAACCATAGAGCAGATCAACGTATCGCCTGTAGGCAAATTTCATTTTGTTCTCGGTAAACTTATTCCTTTCTGGATTATCGGGATGGTGGTTTTTACAATCGGCCTGGCAATAGCATGGTTAGTTTACGGAATTATTCCTGCAGGCAGCATTGCATTGCTTTATCTTTTCTTATCGGTTTACCTGCTTGCTGTGTTGGGACTTGGATTGCTCATCTCCACATATTCTTCCACGCAGCAGCAGGCGATGTCACTGGCATTTTTCTTCATAATGATCTTTAACATGATGAGCGGACTTTTTACGCCCATTGAGAGCATGCCGCAGTGGGCTATTGTGATTGCGCGGCTCAACCCGCTCAGTTATTTCATTGATGTGATGCGGATGGTGGTGCTTAAAGGCAGCGGATTTCAGGATGTAACTACACACCTGCTTGCGGTATGCGGATTTGCAGTAGTATTTAATGTATGGGCGGTACTGAATTACCGGAAGAGGGTGTGAACGGTTATCCGGAGGTGGTTTGCAACAATCTAAAGCAGTTGGGGAAAATTAGGTCAGGCAGATGGAAGGAGTATCAAATAAAATAGTATCTTTGTCGTCCCAAAAAATTGCGGGGTAGAGCAGTTGGTAGCTCGTCAGGCTCAATGGATACAAAACTCAAAGCCGATATCGCGGAATCAGCGGTAATTACTGAACTTCTTAAAAGAGGTTTTAATGTGCTAAAACCGGTAGGTGACAGATTGCCCTATGATTTAGCTATTGACCTTCATGGGAGTTTGGTACGCCTTCAGGTAAAATGCGCATGGTTCAATGAAAAAGACGAAGCATATTATGTGGATGTGCGAAGAACCAAAACCAACAGGCGGCAAATGATCAGAAAGCGGTATGGTTTGAATGATTTTGATTTCGCGATTCTCTTTATTCTGGAGAGCCATGTATTCTACATTATTCCTATTAGCGCTTTTATGGGTTTCAGCAGTACGATTAGTTTAGTTGAAACCAAAAAAAGGCAACGGGAACCAAAATCCAGGGAATACAGGGAACGCTGGGATTTTTTATCCGCATGGGCATCTCAAGCAGAAATGGTTGAGAGTACTTCCGTCAAATTCGGTGAAGCCCTTAATGGTAATACCGAGCCAAGTCCCGCTAATGGCGGGAAAGGTGTAGAGACTAGATGGCGGACATCCTCAGTCGTTTAATACGAACGGATGAAGGTATAGTCCAGACCACGAACTCCATTAAAAGGGAGGCAGTGAAAACTGAAGTGGTAAGCATAACCTGAAGGTCGGAGGTTCGAGTCCTTCCCCCGCTACCATAGAGGAATGGGTCGCAAGTTGCGACCCATTTCCGTTTTTATACCCCTGTAACTCTTTGAGTGTTGGGCAGATGTGTTGAACTGCCTGAATAACCTTCGGGGTTCGATATGCATTTTGCGAAAATACTAATTTTTCCCTGAGTATTGAACCAATGATTGCCTGTTTGACCGTTACATCCCCTTTTGCATAGTAATAGGTAATATTTTGCAGGATGGTTTTGCCTTCTTTGAGATATTCCCCATAGTTCGGCTCCTGTGCGCTCAATTGCATATACTCTCTCGTGAGGCGGTCAATTTCAGGTTCGGTTCTGTTTTTTAGTTCTCTGTATTCATCCGGTTTTATTGAGCCGTCCAGCATCAGTTCCTGCGCTTTATTCAGTCGCTGACGCAGTTTGTCCATTTCTTCCCTGAGTTGCTTTGAACGAAATGAATTCAGAAAAATGTTCTCTCTGAAAATCTGCTCTATTCCGTCAATCAGCAGGTCAACGGATTCCGGATAAAAATTGATTTGTTCAATCAATTTCATAAATTCAGCATTGGCATCTTCCGCTTTCACTCTTTCAGGACAACCGGGATAACAGTGATAGTAGAAGTATTTCCCGCCTCTTCCTTTTGATGCACTTCCTGTAAGTTTTTTTCCGCAACGGGGACAGAGCAAAAACCCACGCAACGGCAATTCTTCCCTTCGTGTATTTTTTGACGGCACATTTCTTTTTCTTCCATCCAGAAGATCTTTGACTCTGTAAAATACTTCCTCTGTAATCAGGGGTTCGTGCTGCCCTTTTACTAATACTTCCGGTTCATCTTTAAAAGCCGGGACTTGTATATAGCCGCAGTAAACCGGATTGCGTATCAGTGTAAAGAAATTGCTCCGTGTATATTTGAACCCTCTTGCCAATGCCATTTTCCAAACATCCATCACTGTATGAATTCCTTTTGCAAGTTCATTGAAGGCAAATTTCACATGCTCTGCATCTTCACTCGGCACTATTACTTTTTTGTTGAATTCGTTTTTCACATTTTTATATCCTTTCGGAGCGGTGGAAACACACCTTCCTTCCTTTTTCGCCCTCCGCATTCCGGCAAAAGTGTTTAACGCTCTTCTGTCGTTTTCAACTTCGGGCGAAGCGAGATAAAAGGCGAGCATGATTTTGTTTTCGGGAATATTCAAGTCAAGGGGTTGCTCAATCGCCTGTGGTTCCACTCCGAGTTTATTCAGTTGATTTATCATTGCATACGCATCACCCGCATTGCGCGAGAATCTGTCCCACTTGATAAATAGAAGCAAATTCACCATTCCTTTATTCTTCTTCAGCGAAGCAAGAAGTTTTTGGAATTCCGGCCGTTCAAATGTCTTTGCCGAATGGTCATCTCTGAATAAGGCGACTGCTTTGATGTTTTGCAATTCGCAATATTTGGTGAGCCGTTCTTCCTGATAACGCAAACTGTACCCCTTGTCAGCTTGCTCGTCTGTACTCACCCGGATATAGAGGTATGCTTTCCTGCTCATAGTTTTTTTGATTTTGGTTTATGTTTGATGAATGTCTTTTCTTGTACTGCTGTGTGAAAAACAAATAATCAATTGTTGCCATTGCGTAAATGAAATCTCTGATTTCCAAAATTTGTTCATCGGTGTATTTTCTTTCATATCTGTTAAGCACTTTTCTGCAATGCTCCAATGAGAGCTTTTCCCCAATCGTTACTTTGCCATCTTCCGTTTCGGCAAGGACTTCTCTGCTGTTTTTTACCACTTTCATATCGCTGATTTTTTACCCTCATTTCCCTGCCAAATTTTGCGGGAACATCGGGATATTATTTGGATGGACAATCGCTCATTTGAAAATAAATTTTACCCCTAATATTGCCTGAATGATTTGGAGATTTGAAAGAAGTTATGCATGCGCCCGCTCATGTAAATTGGCAATTTCCCCTATGAGAAACCCTCACTTTCCCGTAGTCCATTTCTTTACAATAGATTGATGCTTCTTCGCTGGTTTTCCGCTTCTTTTCTCTACTTCCTCCCTTAATGCCTTAATCCTTCTTTGTATGGATTTAAGAGGAGCGTTTTGCAGATATTTGGCGAGTTCTTTATCGCCTGATTTCCGAGCGAGTTCAATCGCTTCTTCTCGGAGGGATTTGGGTTTATCGGGTTTTGCCGACTGGGGCTTGGATTCCGATTCTTCTATATCAAATTTTATCTCCTTTTTCACCTGCTCCACAACCTTATATCGTTCTTCAATTTTTTTCAAATCCTCCTCTGTAATTTCTTTTCTGCCATCAAGCAGTTCTGATACCCATGCGGAAATGGCGTGGCTTTGTGAAACTGAAAAAATCTCCTCCAACTTTTTTCTTAATTCAGGAGTGAGTTTTTCCTTCATTTTAATTTTGTGAAGAGTTCCCTGAAATCCCTCCATCAATTCCTCAAAGAATTTCTTCCATCTCAATAAATCGTGTAAATGATTTTCCGCATCAATATTTTTCACCTCACTGCTTGCCTGAAGCAATAAATTTCTTGCCGCCTCCGAATGCCGTTTCAATCCTTCCTCAATGGAACGGGAGTAACCGAGATGTTCGTCATAATGAATGTAGAGTTGCTTTCCGAGTGATTCGTGAATATTGGAAAGAGTTCCTACCGTTCCCCAGTTGGCGTTTTTGTCATTGACATAATAGTCAATCACTTTTCCCAAATCCGCAATCATTTCCTGAATTTTTTTCTTTGGATTGCCTTTGGAGTCACTCATCAGTTTTTCCCCTTCCCATCTGTGTGTCGCCTCATCCAGCGTCATCAGCAAACCCATCATCTCATTCTGAAACCGGTCAGCGTGTTTTGAGAAATCCTTGTTTTCTTTCTCCGCAATGGAGAATATTTCATTGAACTCTTCATCGGTAAATTTTCTTCCGATGTTCTCTTCGTGCAACTCCTTAAGAGTTGAGAATTCGTCTGAATAGTCGATGTTTTTCATTGTTAAAAGTTTATTTCTGGACAACAGTAACGCTCTTATTTAACATGTGCAAATCAAAGATTTTCAACAGGTACATTGTCCTGCTGTTCTGCTTCATTACCTTCATTTTCTTTCTCCGGTTCACTCTCAAAAATCTCTAATTCACCTCCCTGATTAAACCTGCCATACTGAATGGCTTTACCTTGTTCCGGTATTTCAATCACCACATCCACATCGTGCATGAATTCGTTTCGCCCCCTGAATTGCCCCTGCTTGGTGGTTTGAAAAATGAAGATGAAGGACTTTCCGGGGTTTTTCGCCCGTAAACTCTCAATGTCTTTTGGAGATAACCCGAGTTTGTTCACGCTGTCAAGAAAAATGAAATCATATTTTGATAAGTCATCCGGAAGAAAATCGCTCACGAACAGGTTCGGATGAGCGACTTCTTTGTCCTGTAGTTTTTTGTGAAGGGTTGCATCCAGCTTCTCTTCTTTTGCAACATAAAGAGTATCCCCGTGATGCCGGGCAAGGTATCCTGCAAAGTCAACGCTTAAATATGATTTGCCGGTTTTCGGCTTTCCGAAAACCATTGCCGTAAAACCCTTGCTGGGGTCGCCAATCAAATCCCTCCACTTCTGTGAAAAGCCCAGCGTTTCAAATTTCATCTCTGCAAAATCAACGCTGCTCATCAGTTTGTTTTCGGGAATTTCCGGTGGAGAATTATTTTGCCCTTCCGAAATCCCCTTTAATGAAACAGGATCCAGCAGTTCCTTCTGAATTCTCTTTTTCATTTTTCTCTTCAGAATACTTTTCAATCGCTTTTCAGTTTCTTTTTTCATTTCAATAGTAATATCCTCCGTCTTCATTTTATTGTAAATGGTGATGAGATTTTTCTGGATGAACATAATCTCCCGTGCATATTCGGAACTCCTGCGTATTTTCTTTTTCCGAATGGCATCCTGCAACTCATCAATAAACCTCTTTATTTTTTTCCTTGAGGTCAATTTTCCTTTCAGTTTCAGGCAACGGGCAATGAAATTTAATTCCAAGCGGTGTTTCCTCTCAAACTCCTGAATGAAATCACCCTCTAATTGACTCTCATTTGCCAAAGCGGAGAGTTGATTCACCTTGTCTTCAACGCCTGACAGAGTTTTGCTCCGGAGATGTATAAAATCTCTTAACTTTTCAAAGGCAAGTTCTACGACCTTCTGAAACTCTTTATCCTCTTCAAAGCCCTTCCAATTTTTCCCCTGGTCTGTTTTTGTCATCAGAACAAGATGGGTTTTCTTCAGCACTTCAGGAAGATTCTCAAAGCCAATCCGCTTGACTTCGGAAAAATAATTTTGCTTTGTGATTTTCATTTTCTGATTTTAAGTTTTTTGAGTTGCGTTTGTAATTGCTTCAGCATGATTTTGTCGTTTTCGTAAAACCCACCTTCCTTTTCATCATAGTTGAATGCCATTACTTCCGTTTTGATTTTGTCGGTGAGTTTGGTTACCGCTATCGCTTTTGTAACAGAGTGAATATTCCATTTGTGTTTTCTTATGTATTTTTTCAGAAGGGAATTCGGATAACTGCTGAGAATAAATTTTCCTTTGATTTTTGATAATGCATCTAATAATCGTTTGTAATCCGCTTCGGTATATCCCTTGTAATGCCCCTGATGCGTATTGATGTATGGAGGGTCGCAATAGAAAAATGCTTTTTTGTAGTCCCGGAGTTTGATTACACGAACCGCATCGTTACATTCAATCTGTACTTTCTTTAACCGGTCGGCATACATTTTGGAAAAATCCTCTCGCTTCTTTGCAACGGAGTCCTCCTTTGAATCATCCTTTCCGAAACTCCACGAGGTGAGAAGTCCGGCAAAGCCCTGATTCGCTAATGTCCAGAAAGCCCACGCCCGTTTCACATCGGAGAACATTTCGGGATTTTCATAAATCACTCTTGCTTTTTTCCAGAGTTGGCGGCTGTGAAGTGTGGCTTTGATTTCCTTTTGGAGTTCTTTAAATTGGGTTTGCACCACTTTGAAAAAATTCACTACCTCTCCATTGGTATCGTTGATGACTTCTATTTCAGATGGCGGTTTTGCAAAGAATAATGCACCACCTCCGAAAAACGGCTCGCAGTATAAATCGTGCGCAGGAATGAGAGCGAGCAATCGCTTCACAAGCGTTTGTTTTCCTCCGTAATATGTAATCGGTGTTTTCATAATGCCAACCCATCCTAAATCCTTCCCAAAGGGAAGGACTTATTATGCGGCTTTTTTGAATGTTAATTCGTTGAGTTCATCTTTTAACTTTTTCATTTCTAAATTCTCAATTTTCCCTTTCTTCAAAGCATCGACAATATTCTTTCTTGCAATGTTGCAGTAGGTTCTCTTTCCGTCAATGCCGGTAAAATTTCTTCCGAGTTCAATCGCTCTCACTCCGGTTGTTCCTGTTCCGCAGAACGGGTCAAGAACAATCCCGCCTTCCGGACAACCGGCAAGGATGGGTTTGGTAATGAGTTCGGTGTTAAAGGTCGCGTAATGTTTTTCCGGATTCGGTTTGTTTGAAATCACCCAAAAATCCGTTACATCTCCGGGATTTTTCCCTTTGGGATTGAGTTTGATTTTTGTCTGCTTACTTCCATTTTTCGCTCCTTTGCCAAAGGGTCCCTTCACATTTTTTGCATCTCCTCCGTAAGCGGTCATCATATATCTCACTCTCTCAAATGATGAGGTTTTGTATGGTTCACGCACTGCATCCAAATCAAAAAAGTAATTCTTATTTTTTGTGAGGAATAAAATATGTTCATGCTTTTTTGAGAAACGGTCTGTTACCGCTTCAGGAAGAGAATTCGGCTTTGCCCAGATGATATCGTTGCGAACAATCCAACCTCTCTCAATACATCCGGTTGCAAAGCGATGCGGAATCAGAGTCATACATTTTGTGGGGAGATTATTTTCCTTCGCATTGTTTGCCGTCTTTGGCGCAGCGACAAAACTGTTGAGGTTTTTGTGCCAGGGCTTTACGCCTTGTCCGTTTCCGCTCCCGAAATAACTGTCTCCAAGATTCACCCAAACCGTTCCTTCATTTTTCAGCACTCTGTAAATTTCATCCATCAGCGAAAATATTTTTTCTAAATACTGCATATAGGTTTTCTCCAAACCCCACTGTTCTCTGAATCCGTAATCACGGAGTTGCCAATACGGAGGAGATGTAATTACGCAATCAATACTCCCGTCAGGAAGTTTTTTTAACTCTTTCAATGCATCGCCTTCAATAATTGTGTTGAGATGTTTCTGAACTTCTTTGCTCACTGGTTTTTCTTTTTTCGTTCCGAGCAAACCGTTGTCAGTAAATGAAAAAAAGGAATTTTTGGTAATAATGAGATGGTCAAGAACGGTAATCTCCATCAGTTGCGCTGCCGTTTTTAATTTTTCCGTGAGCAATTCATCTCCGGCACTCGGTTTTGTGTTTCCGCTGGGATGGTTGTGAGCGAAAATGATGGAAACCGCTCCGCATTTTAATGCGACACCGAGAATCAACCGGACATCGGCAAGAGTAGCGTTAATCGTGCCTTTGGTGTGTTTGTAATAGCCGATGATTATGTTTCCCTGATTCAGATAGAGAACAAAAAACTGTTCTTGCAATTCCAATTCTCCCTTCGGATAAAGTTCCCGGACGAATTTTGCCACTTCAGAAGAATTGGTAATCTTTCCTCCGAAGATTTTTTTCTCCGAACGGTTATACCTGATTTTGATTTCAGGGATGACCGCCTGCGGAGTTTCTCCGAGAACTATTTCCGCTGGCGCAGTATAATTTTTCATTTTCATTTGTAGTTTAGGGATTTTCTGTTGTCCCACACTTTGTCAAATTTTTTATTGCCGTCAGCCCATTGGTAAATCATTACGCTTTTGTCTTCAGAAATTTTCTGCACCGCCCATACTGCATCCGCTGTCTTTGAACCCGAAGCAGCGTAACCTTTGTAAATGGCTTTCGGATTCGCTTCGTCCACTAGCAACGGCTCAAAGAAAATTTTGGAGTTAATGGATTCCACATTGCCTCTGATTTCATTGAGTTTGTTGCAGCAGTCATTCATCATTTCGTTGATAGCATCCCGCAATTCATCAGGCGTTGCTGTTTTGGGTTCAATGACTTCAGTGTGATTGATGAAAACATTATTCAAAGGACCTGCACCCAAGTCCAGTTTGATTACCGATGGTCTGATAATTCCTATTCCCCGGATGTACCTTTTAAGAATGAGCCGGGCTTCACCGTCAGTTACGATTTTCAAACTAGCTCCATTATTGATGATTTCAATTCCTGTTGTCATTTTGTTCTTTGTTTTTTTGATTTCTGTTTTGACTTCCCGATTGAACCACTCAACGCTGTTTGTCTTTTGGAAGGCAGAGAGTTCGTAATTTCATGAGGACAGAATGTTTCCGCAAGAGCTTCACCGAGCAATGCGCCCATAAATCCTCCAATCATCACATAGGGCATCACCTCTTTCTTATTGCTCTTTGCATAATAAAATCCTGTCAAGGAGGAAATCAGAGTGAAAGAGGAAACAATCGCTTTTTCTTTTAAGGTGATTTTCATTTTACGAGCAATAATGTTGTCGTTACTCCCGATAAAACAAAAACTGCTGCCGAGAGAAATTTTGTTTTTCTGTTTTCCCTTCTCAATTTTTTATCTACAAGATTCAATTTGTCCGCGAGAGCGGTTTGCTGAGCGAGGGAATTATTTACAACATTATTCATCGCAAAAAAACTTTTTTCACAAACGGTTAATGCAGAATCTTTATTCTGAATAACTGTTTTTAAGTCGAAAATTTCGTTGTCGCATAAACTGTCTCCGATTGCGGCTTCAGAAATAAATTGTGTCACTTGTTCTTTCAAAGAATCGCAAGCCCCTCCTAAATCCTCCCCGTTGGGGAGGACTTTTAATGCAGACGGAGTTTCAATCGTTCCCTCAATTTTCTTTCGCATAAAATTTATTCTTTGTCTTGATTCACCCAGCGCAGTTTCTGTTTTTACAATTTGTTTTTGCAGAGAATTATTTTTCTGCACCCAGTATTGAATCTCATTTTTGTATTTGTTTTCAATCGCACTCACTTGTCCCTGCATTTCCTTCACTGCAATTTTTGATTCCTTCACTTCCGTTTTAAATCCTTCCATAGAGTGAAAAAGAAAATAAGTTGAAATTGCAGAGAGTAAACTGAAAATAATTGTCATGATTATTGTTCGTTTCATAGTTGTTGGTTTTTGTTTTCGTTGTTAAATGGTTTTATTTTTCTTTCTATGGAATAACCGAAACATCCCGCACCGATGATGCTCACGAATGAGTAAAACATATATTCGGGAACTGCTATACCGAAAAACTGTTGTGCGAGCCAAGAGATAATTGTAATCACGACAAAAATCATTGTTACAAGTTCCCGAAGGTTGTAGCAGCCCTCTTTATCCTTCAGTATCTGTTGTACAAATTCTTTCATTGTATTTTGTTTTATCCCCCTTCCCTTCGGGAAGGGTTGGGGATGGGCTTTAGTCATTGGTGTCGTAATAATAAAATCCGATTAATCCGATTCCGAGCGTTAATGTTCCGATGGCGATTCTTCTCAATGATTCTCTTCTCATTGCTCTAAAATCAAGCAGCGTGTAAGTGAATTTGTTTCCGTAGAGTTTTGCGTGCCGCTCTGCGAGTTCAAGAAAAAACTCAAAATCGCTGGCGTTGGCGAAGACCTGGCATCCTGCGGAAAACCTGTCCACCACTTTGGTTTTTCCCTGTGCGAATGCGCGGTGAATGTTGATTCCTAAAAAACCTGTCTCTTTGTATCCGTTGAGAAAATCAAGTTTTGCGTTTCTGTCGTAATCACGAATAATCGTTACCGGTTTCGCCTGCACCAACGCCTTGTATTTTCCCAGATGTAATCCGATTTCATAAGCATCAACATACTGTCCCTGTGCAAGAATTGCCGTGCCTTGCGGCTGCATTGGGTTTTTCAGCCAGTAAGTTCCCGGGTCGGTGGTCGCCTTAAAAATGTGATATTCCCATTTACTTGGTTTTGACTTATAGAAAATATGGAGTTCATCGTCAAAGCGATTCGGTAAAACATTCTTTGAACGAATCCCTACAATGTTGAGTTCGTAAGGTCGCGTGTTAAGCGCATAACCTTTGCGCTTTAAAATGGATTTTACTCTCGGAAAAATCATGGTTAGTGAGATTTGACGAACTATGCTGCCTGCTTAAATTCTGGTTCATAATTTTTGAGCCACTCCTTTACATCAAAAGATGGACACGCCTTATTCACATCCGGAAAATCCCTGTGCCCGAGAATCTCTGCACTGCGATAGCGGTTTGAGAGTTCCACTAATTTGTCAAACATGGCATGAATCTGCCTTGCCGAACGGTTATCAACCGGCTTGCCTTCTTTGTCAATCCCACCGATGTAGGCGATGTGGATGCAATCATGATTATGTCCATACGCGCCATAACTGATTTCTTTTTCTTCAAGCAGTTGAACGATTTCTCCATCACGCAAAATCAAATAATGGTAACCGGGTTTATCCCACTTGCGGACTCCTTTCCAATACTTTTTTATCGCCTCCACTGTGGCGGTCGGCTGTGTTGCGGTGCAATGCACCACGATGTATTTAATGTTTCTCATAGATATTTTATGGTTGATGTTTTGACAATAAATTTCTTTCCGTTGTTTTCAAAAAGAGTGAATCCATTCTTTATGGCGATTTCAGTTCCAAGAATCATTTTATCAGGGACTTTTGCTCCTTCGCTGGGCGTATGCCACACGGTGGTCGGCTCTTTTGTAATCACAGTAAAACCGTCAGTTCCCGAAAGTGACCACTTGCTTCCATCGTATTTCAAGCCCATTCTTGTGAACTCCAACCGGATTTGCTGTTTCTGCTTCTCATCCGAAAAACTACCAAGCAATCCGTTCACGAGCGTCTGGCTCACTCCCCGCAAGGTGAATTTTTTGAACTCGTTGCTTACGGCAGAGTAATCCTCTTTGCTGTTCATCTTTTTCAGGGAAGAAACAACTCCGCTGATGTTTTTGTTCACTGCATCCTTGTAGAGTTGCTTTGCGAGTTCGCTTGCATTAACACTCGGTGTCTGCACAAGAACATTGTAAGTGTTTGCATCAATCGTCTCCGGAAGATTTAATTTTTTCAGAGCGGAAAGGAGTTCGTTTCCGAAATCACCATCTGCACCAAAACGCGGGAGAATTTCTTTTCCATACTTCGCAACCAGAGCGTTCTGCAATGCTTTTACTTTCGCTCCTTTGCTACCCTTTTTCAGAGGGAAATCATCGTTGCGGTTCTGCTGCTGGGTGAAAAAAGAGGGAACGAATGCGCTCTTCTGCGGAGGAAGCGGAACATTGGAAGATGAATCCTCTTCCTCATCCTCTTTTTTCTTTTTCCTCTTCTGATAATATTCCCATCCGAAATAACTCAGCAACCCTGTTGCCGCTACTCCCAAGCCGATGAGGAGATATTTTTTCTTCTTTCCCGCTCCATCTTTTTCGGGATTTGATTTCTGTGCCATTTTAATTTTTGGGTTTTGATGTAATCGTTTTCATCCAGTCGCTGTAATCCAAAAAACCGACTTCGTCTTTCAAGTCTTCAAGCATATTCTGCTTGTAGAGTTTTGCGTAATCCTTGCCGACTTCAATAAATGCCGCCTGTGTCGGAATCTCGTCAAACACCGCTTTGAGCGCTTCTTCATCCGTTCCGGGAAAAAATCCATATTCTTTGTCAAAGGCGGCTTTCATTCGCTTCGCCCATTCGGAATAATTTTTGGATGTCAGTTGCTGCGCCTCTTCTCCCTTCTTTCCGATTCTGTCGGGTTTGGCGTTGATAATCGCAAGCATCTCGTTGTATTCTGTGCTCTGCAACTCATCGCTCAAATCCCGGTAGATGCTGCTGTTGTAAAGTTTCTGATAAGAACCTGCGACCTTTGTAAAAACCTGTTTGCTCGGAATCTCTCTCAACACACTTCTTAACTGTGCAGTATTCGTTCCGGGCCACCCATCGTTTTCAAAAGCCATTTTTATGCGCTTGGCATAAGTGGCGGGGTTTTCTTCCTCAAATGATTTTTTTTCCTCTCTGTTGGAAAATAATTTCCTGACGATTTTCCTCCCGAGAAAAAAAGTCCCGACAGAAATCACTACCGCTCCGCCACCGTAGAGTAGTTTTTCTTTCAGGGAGAAAGAGTTTTTTCCTTCTATGTTTTTTGTCGCACTCATTTTTTCTCCCTTCCCTTTGGGAAGGGTTGGGGATGGGCTTTTACAATCCGAGATATGTCTTTGCCAGTGATGTTTTGATTGGGTCGTTTTTCACCACATCCGCAAGTTTCTGCAACTCCATTCCTGTGAGGTAAGTCGCAAGAACAGCAAGGGCTTTGAGTTTTGCTTCCGCTTCCTTTTCCGTGTCTGCGGGAACAGAAAAATTGTAAGTATATTTTTTCATTTTTTCGTTTGCGTTTTTGAGTTGATGTTAAGCAGTTCTGCAACCGGTTTGATATTGCTTTTGTCTGTACCGAGTGTGTCAATGATGGAGAGGACAATATCTAATTCCTGCGGATTGAATTTCTCTTCCAGCATTTTTCCCGCTTCTATATATCGCTTTTCGGTTTCGGAGAGTTCGCTTGTTTTTTCTGAAGATGCTTTTGAAAAACTCGCTTCTTCTTCCGGTTTTTTTTCGGTTTGCTGCCCTGCAAGATTTTCTTTGGGATTTTTTTTCAGTGAGAGAAATTGCGGAGCGAGTTCTTTGATTACAGCGGCAAAGTCGCCCATGCTTTTTGCATCCTGTAACTTTTTTTCTGTGTCGGCAATAATCCCTTTCAGTTTCTCAATGAAATCCTCCGCTTCGCCAAGTTTTCCCTTTGTGGTTTCCAGTTCTTTTTTCACCTGCTCGCAATCCCATCGTTCTTTGGCAATAGTTACTTTCTCCTCAATCTTCGCGTCCACTTCGGGTCCGCTCAATGTTTGATTTTGCTGAACGGGTTGCGATTTGTTTTTCAGAAGATAAATGTTCTTCTTGTAGCGATTAGAATTCGGAGTGTTGTAATAGAGCACAGTTACTTTCTGAGTATCTTCATCAAGGTATTGCTCATGGCGGTCAAAATCCTCAATGTTGTCTGTCCTGGGTACGATTTTGAAATCGTCCACAAAAACCTCAAAGTATTGCGTCTTGTTTTGCTCCTTCATCTCCTCCAGCCACATTTTGAATTGCTGGATTTTCAAAGGAGAATATTGCATCGTGTTGCTGTTGTCTTTCATGGCATTCGCTTTTTATGCTTGGGTATTCCCGCCACAAAGCGCAGGCGGGTGATTCCCGGAGCGTTGTTTTTTATTTTGATTGAACCTTGGAATTCATATTTCAACTCATTGACATTTTTTAAACTCAAATCATATACTCCCATTTCTCCCGCAACATTCACATCTGCCGACTCATCTGCGAGAATCCACAATTGGTTGTAAGCGTTCACTTCCCTCAATTCTCCCGGATGAAGAACAAAGTGTTTGATTTGCATATAGTGGCTCTTTCTATATCCCAAATCGTCCATTCTTCCTTTCAGGATTTCTATGGCGGAGTCAATCGTCATTTTTTCTTTGTAGCAATTTTAAACCACAACGCAAGGATGATTTCATAAGATGTATCCTGCTTTAATGATTCTCCCAAAAAATCTTTGTAAAATCCTGAAATCACTGTGCTGTGTGCATCAACATTTATTTTCTCCATCTCTTTTTTATTTCCGTGCGTCCAGTCCCTTTCACGAAACCCGGTTGTGAATAGCGGATTTGAAAAATCCTCTCCTGCAAACGGGTCTCTGACGAGGGTTCCGTAAAAGAGATTAGGTTTTCCGGGACTCTGGAGTTTTAATTCGCCTATAACCGATTGTTGTTCTTTTGATTCAATGGGTCCCGGAGCAGGAGATATGATTTCCGCTCCTTTGGGTATTGCGGGAACAGGAGGGAGAATCACCCCTCCGCTTGCTTTCCTTTTCATTCTCACTCCGGTTTCAATTCCAATGAGCGCAATGGCGTTCATTGGAATTTTCACCTGAAAGTTTTTGATTTCTCCTTTCTGGGAAATAGAAATCACCTCTACTATGGCTTGTTCTTCTCTCATAGTGAATCATCCATTTCGCATTCAAGTGCAAAGTGAAAAGTATAGGGCGCAAAGGGCGTCCTGCTTTCATCGCTGTCTTTGTAATCCACCCGCACGGTTCTGTTACCGGGAATGACATCCTTCAGTTTTTTAAACCGGTCATTCATCGGAGTGGAAATTCCAATCATCAGCCACTGGGTTAAAAAGTTTTCGGGAAAAATTTCCACTTTGCTGATTTCAATCCGCTGCGAGCCGCGCAGATAGGGCATTTCCGGTCGGAAAGAACCGATGATGATTCCCTTGATGCCGACAATGTTTTTGTCCAATTCAAAAGTTGCCGTAACCGTTTTGTTCGGTTCGTTCACCTGAAAACCGAATGGTTTGTAAATGGTTGTTATCATTTTCGTTTGTTGTTTGTTGTTCGTTGATAGTTGGAAAGCGGCAGAGGTTTTACTGCCTGCTGCCGCTGCCAACTGCAAACTGAAATCACGGAGTGGTAATCGTTCCGTGCAATCCCACCCACACATTCGTGTTCGGTGCGATACCTTCCATCGTGCCGAGTTCCAGGGTGAGTTCAATCAGGATGTCATCGTGAATGAGGCGCGGGTTCGCTAATTTGTAATAGCCGGTCGGAACCCCATAAAAATTCCGGGTTTTGAAAACGGAGTTGCTCGTGTCGGGAACAATCTGCTTTTTGTTCGCTTTCAGATTAAATTCTCCGTTGGCGATGGCGGGGAACTCTTCAACGAAATCGTACTTAGTCGCCATGATTTTGTCTTTGGTAGCGTCTGCTGATACGCCTCCGAGCAGAATAATTCCGCTCACCAAGAGCGCCTGATTTTTCGGCAACTTGGCGTTGGAAATATTCCTCAAGCCGATTTCCTTGTCATCCTGCGTTTCAAAAAGTTTGACGGTTTTTGAGGAAACGGGTTTTACGGAATAAATCACCGTGTCAGCCAGGCGCAGTTCGCCTTTCTGCAATGCCTGTTTGATGTGCGCTGGGAGTTCGGAAAAATGTTTTTCCATTTCCGCGCGGCTCCCCCTGCTCGCAGGCGGATTTGCGGTGAGGCGGTTAATTACACGACCCCTTTTAATCGGGTTCATTTTGCGGAGCGCACCGAGAACTTCACCGATGAGTTCATCGTTGTCTCCGTCCAGTCCAAGCAACGCACCAGCGTTGTTGTACATTTCTGCTGTTGTTTCTAATTCTCCAAACATAGTTTTTGAGTTTTTATCAGCCCATCCCCTTCCTCTGCATTATGCAGAAGTGAGCTTCGTTGTTTTTTCCACTCTCCTTCGGGGAGGAAGGGAGGGGTTTTGTTGTTTAAAAATTCTGCTCCGAAGGGTCAAAGTTGCCCATCTCATTTCCTTTCATTTCCCCCTGTTGTTTCTCTGCGTGCTTTTCTGCGCTTTCTTCAATCTGCTTTTCAATCTTGTCAAGCGCAGTGAGGTCAAGTTCTTTTCCACCTTCCAGTTCTTTGTTTTCGGGATAGGTGAAGTATTGCACTTCGCCCACTCCTTTCGTTCCTTCTTCTTTCTTCTCTTCTTTCTTCATGACTTTATCAAGGAAAAGTTTCTGCTGAAAGGTGTCTTTGAAATTCAGCACCCGTTCTTTGGCTCCTTCAATCACGCCTTCAAAGCCCTCTTTCGGAGTTCCTTTCATTTGTTCTCCGGTTTTCTGAAATCCGTTTGCCGCCATCATTCCCACTCCGAAAACCGAAGCGAGACGGCTTTTGTAATAGTGTCCGAGACCGGTTACTGCTGCGCCCACAATCAGCGAGGCGCGACCGATGGCGGAGCCGGCAACGCCACCTGCAACCACGCCAATCACCACATCTTTCAGTGTCTCAATGGCGGTATTTTTCACATCGCCTTTTGTCTCAAGGTCGCTGGTGATGGCTCCGAGCAGGGATTCTTTTTCCGCTGCTTTTTCGTAAGAGTTTTTTTTCATTGTATTTGATTTTAAATTGTTGATTACACAGATTGATTTTTGATTGCACCGATTATTTTTTTTACATAAGTGCGACTTCGCTTTTCTTTTTGTGATGATGTTTTTTGTGTTTCGTTCCTGTTAAAGTTTTTTGTGGCGAGGTTTCCTCTTTCTTTCCACCGAGCATTCTGTAACCCGCATAGAGCAATCCCAATCCGCCTGCACCCCACAGTGTCGGCTTGAGCCATTTTTTATTCTTATCCCAGAAGCCCTCTTTTTTGGAATCGTCCTCTCCACCTGATGAATCGCCTCCTGAAGATTTTTCGTTGGAAGTATCTTTGGATGAGTCCATTTCCATTTTTGAAATCTCCTCTTTGTTCTTTTCAATTTCCGCAGGGAGATTTTTTTCATCGCCTTCCCCTTCGGTATTTTCAAAGTCCTCCGTTCCTTTTTCTTTTTTAGGAAAAATGTTGCCAATACTTTTCAGCAGACCTGCGATGGCGGCAATGGCTCCCGATGCTGCGGTGATGGAGGCGGCTGTTACCGGCTCTCCGAGTTCCCCAAGTCCCTCAGTATTTTCGGAATTAAAAATTTCATGTCCGAGAAGTTGCGGAAGCGGTGTGGCTTCGTTCATATCGTTGAAATCATAATCCGAATCACTGTAACCGGGTCCACTTACATCTTTATTTTTGTTTCCTCTTCCGGTGAGAATCGCTTTCTTCAGATTTTCGGGTTTGCCTCCGGCTCCGTAAAAGATTTTCTCCAACTTTTCCCGGATGGTTTTCAACTTCTGAAATTTTCCGATGTCAACTCCCCGCTTTTTCGCTTCTTCATCGGAGAGGTATGCGTACTTCAGTCGCTGCGCCACCTTAAAAATGTTGAGTTTCATCGCAGCGAGAACTCCGTTGCGCAGAAGAACCGTTGCAGGATT
This sequence comes from Bacteroidota bacterium, assembly GCA_016193485.1. Lineage (GTDB taxonomy): Bacteria > Bacteroidota > Bacteroidia > JACPRZ01 > JACPRZ01 > JACPRZ01. The sequence continues at coordinate 34,201 of JACPRZ010000064.1, forward strand.
GGCGCGGTTGGCGGTATGCACCGCTTTTTTGAAGAATTCTTTTACCTTGCCTTTACCTTTTTCTTTTTTTCTTTTGCCCAGTTCTTCCGTCTCGTTGAAGAATTGGGCGCCATCGTTGATTCCGCTTAAGTATTGTAAGTCCATTGTTGTGTCTTTTATTTCGGTGTATGGTTCTTCATAGTTGAAATAATCCACCACGCAGTCAATCGTGATGTGTCTTCCGTTTGCTTTGGGAACGACCGGGTATATGTGCTGGAAAAAATCTTTCTTATACCTTGCGATGCGAAGCCGGTGCGGTATTTTCAGATTCGTCAGTATGCTGCTGATGAATACCGTGTAGCAGTCGCAATCCACACCCCGGTGGCGGTCGTTCCATGTCCGTGCAGGGCTCCTGATTTGCTCTTTTCCTTCATCATCTTTTTCGTAGCGGATATGGTTATAGACAAAGTCCCAAATCTTTTTGCAGGTTTCGCTTAGTGAATTTCCTCTCAACTCGTATGCAATTTTCTTTGTCTGCGGAAGCGTTTCCCTCACCACCTTCGGAATGAATTTTACCGTGTCGGAAACAGTCGCGCCTTTTTTCACTGTCTCGTCATTGAGATTGGCGACAGGAAAGAGGGAGTCGTACTGCTCTCCGCCATTAATATTTCTATGTGATTTCGCTTCCATAAGCCCCTCCTAAATCCTCCCCAAAGGGGAGGACTTTTTATTTTTTTAGTATTAGTTCTTCAATTTTTTCGTAAGGAATTTTCTTCCATCCCAAATCAATCGTGGTGGTGGTTTTGGAATTCATCTTTATTGATTCTCCGTTCACCAGCGACTTGAGCATTCCCGCGCTTGCGGAGAAAATATTCCTCATTGGTATTTCAATCATTATTTTTTCGGCAATCGCTTCACTGAATGCGGGAATCTCAATGTCCCTGTCCACCACTTGTGAACTGCCTACCGTAACATCCTTGTAGATGAGTTTCACAAATGGAAATTTGATTTTCAGTTTTGTCTTTGTCGGGTTTTTCAACTGCACATCCACGCGAATCACCAATCCTTTTAAATCCAATTTGTGAATATTGATATGATTGACTGATTCCAACTCTGCGCTTGTTTTCCGCAAACCGCTGAAATAGTTCCATGCAGCGATGGCTCCTGTTCCCACTCCGATTGTTATTAAAATGTTCCTGAGTTTCATTTTTGCCTGCGGTTTTTAATTCTGTCACTCACATAATCGCTGGCGATTTTGAAAGTCATCCAAATCAAACCACCGATAGCAGCTTTGAGGGCGTACTCGGCTAAACTTGAAAAGTCAAGGTTTGCAAAGAGTATTGCCCCCGTTAAGAAAATGCTCGTGCTGCTATCGCTGGTTGTTGTATGATTTTTTATTTCCATTTTTTCAATTATGCCACAAAGAAAATTCAATGGTTTGACTTCATTTCCCTTTCGGGAATTATCGGGAACTTTCGGGATACGAAAGGTTCTCAAAGGCGCTCAAAGGCACCGTAAAAAATCATTTTTCGGTGTATATTCCCGGAATTCCGAGATTCTCAAGAATGATTTTCACCTGCTTTATCGTGTAAATTCTCCCGCGCAGAGGACCGAGTTCTTTCTGAAACGCTTTTTTCCAACTCGCAAAAGTTTTTTTTGTTACCCCATAGAGCAGGGCGAGTTCTTTCGGTGTCATCGGCTTGAGTTGTATTTTTGGCTCCTGATTTTTGTTTTCGTTTTCTTTTGACATAGGAATTATTTTTTAATGGTGTATGCTGTGAAATGATAATGTCCGTAAATGGGATTGAATGAAATGATAATAGCACCGGGATGTGTGATTGTCAACTCCTGTCTTTTGCGCTTTTCCATATTCTCTTTGTACCACCGTTTTGTCCCGGCAAAACCTTTCGGGTTCATTTTATTAAGCCAGATGCAGGGATGCGGAATATACCGGTGAGGAAATCTGCTCGCGTATTTTTTTGCAAGAAGAATGCGCTCGCAGTATGCCGTGAAATATTTATGCGCTGCTGCCGTAAATTTTTCCGCAGGAATGTTTTCGTAATATTCCTGAATGTAGAGTTTGGAGAGTTCGGTCTCCGCTTTGCTGAAGGGATGTCTGCTCCATAGCATTGTGTGGGCGAAATCCCATGTTGCATCGGTAAGTAATCGTATTGCTGCGGGATGCACGATTGATTTTGCTTTGCCTGCCGTAGCTTTAGCGAAGGCAGGATTGTTCTGATTTGTTTTCATATTGTACCGTTTTTTTCGTAGTGATAAAATGAAATGAAGGCACAAAGGTGGGGCGGGGAAAAATGGTGCTTTCCGCTAAACAGTCCAAACTGTATGCGGATGGTTCAGATGGTATTCAGATTGTCCTGATGGTATGCAGATTGTCCAAAGTGTATCTGGATTGTCCAAACTGCACTTAGATGGTTCAAAGTGTAGATAAATGGTCGGAAGGGTATCGAATTGTCGCTAACTGCACCTGTCAGGGTGTCAGAATTTTGGAGGAGTTAGAAAAAGGGAGAAAATAAAGATGTAATGGATGGATATTCGACTATAAATAGAGATAAATGGGAAAAATGAAGGTTAAATAGCAATTGGGTCTTCAACAATTGGAAATATTTCTGACTGGAGGTAGGTTTGAAAATTCGTTTTCTGTATGAAGTTATTTATTTTCGTGTGTTTCATAAAGATGATTGCCATTTTCATCGTAAAATGAACAATCTTTTCCAATGTATTTTAATGCTTTTATCTCCAAAACAATATTTTCTGGTTGATTCTTGTCTTCTCTGCTAAATGGTTTATATTGATTTCTGCAAAAACTTTTAACCTTACCATTCTCATAATAGGTGATTTTCTCACTACCTGTATCTATTGAAGATATTTCTTTGCTTCTGAAATATTCTGTTGTAATCATCGGTGTACCTTCAATGTTGGTTACAGTTAATTTTAAACCACCTGACTCGTAGTATTCATAATAGATAATAGAGCCATAATGAAAATGCATATGCCTTTCGCTCTTCAAATTTCCGTTCCTAAAATATTTTTTATGTACACCAGATATTTTTCCATTTTTTACATGAAATTCTTCGCATAGATTTGTTAGTAATTCATCATAAAATAGCATCCAGTGTCCATCCTTTTTAATTTTTAAAGTGTATGTAGTGTCTTCTTTTACATAGGTGGCTATCTTGTTAGTATCACCAACCCATACTTTATGGACTTTAGCATTTCCGATAAATGGAATGAAGCAAATTATTGTAAGAATAATTTTCATTGTTATTCAAAACTTGGTTTTGATGTCCGTAATTCTTCTTTTGCTTTGAGATTGGTTGTTGGGTTCGTTGAAGCGGCTTTACTTCCTGCCACTAACCATCTTAGAAAACCTTGTGATTGTTCCCTATTTAATGAAGTGTTTGAAATTTTGAAATCATTTGAAATGGTATATCCTTCACGATTTGTGTTTGCTGTGTATGTGCCGCTAATATCTTCTGTGGAAACTGCGGTGTAACTTGCAGCATTACTTCCAACTGTTGAAGGTGATACAGTAGAAGTAGCGCCACCTTGAAGGTCAACAACGCTTGGGTTTTGTGGTTGTCCAGTACCACTGTTTAAAAAATCAAACACATAATTTCCTACTTGGGTTGCTGCATCGCCTCTATCAAGTGATTTAGCAGTTTCATCTTCGAGAGCATCCACAAAGTTTATATTTTCGTTATTAATCGCTTCAGCTAATTGATAAGCTAATTGTCTTGTTTCTTCATCATCTATATTTTTAATAGCAGATTTAAATTCCTTTGATTGTGTGTCTATAGAAGAATAAGAACGCAATTTGGAATATCTATTTTTGAAAGTATATGCGTTTTGAAAAACGCCAGCCACTTCTTCACCAAAAGTTTGAGTTAATGCTAATTGGAAGATGGCATTTGCTCTAGCATTTGCGGGAACAACCTCTCTTCCATCAATATCAATGTAAATAATAGGGTTGTTCTGAAAAGCAGAATATGGTGACCATTGTGGATACTTATGTGAGAGTGGGTCAACACTGGTAAAAATCCCCAACCTCGCATCATACATTCTCGCTCCAAAGTCATACGCAAACGCAACAGGGTCAATCAAAAATCCGGTTTTACTCGCTGTATCAATGGTGGTAATTTTCTTTGTTCCGGTTTTAAAAGTAATATGCCCGTAGTTTTCCTGTTCTTTTTGCTCGAATACTTCCGGAAATGCACCATGTGAAAGTGTCCAGTATTGTGCATCATTGGGGTCTTTGGGTTTTACGGTGGTAAACGGGCTTGGATTTTTATTTACGCGGATGCTGCCGTTATCTTCATTACGGAATCCGTCCAGTACCATTTGCTGCATATCCATTGGCATTTGCCGGTAACCCAACTGATACAGTAACGCAAGGTGTTTTTCTAAACTGGAAACCGTTTTGGAAATTTTCGGGTCTTGTTTCAGACGATTGATATCGCTGACCTTATTTTTTGTTGCATAGTTTGTAACTCTTGCATCAAGCACCTGCTGTTTTAAAAGAAGAGCGTTTAAGTTCAGTGAATCGTGCTTTAACACAAGTTCCGCACATCTTAAAATAAATTCATCTTCTTTGGTCTGGAATTTATGCTCGTAACTTTTTGCAAGATTTACTAAACATAAACCAATGGATTGTTTTTTATCATAAGTTCTTAAAGCAATTCCGCTTTTGATGGCATCACTGGGAGTATAAGTAAGAACCTGTATTAATCCATCTCCCGGATGCCCTGCTGTTGCCAACTCCACATTGTAATAATCCCCCTTATGGTCTTGGTGCTGAATGTAAATATGCTGCGGTGCAGTGCAAATCCTCGCTTCGGAATTAAGGCGGTCAGATAATATTTTAAACAAGCCCGTTAATGCAAAACAGTTTCCTTTTTGTTCTTTGGAAACAAGCAGATTTATTACCTGTGAGTTTGACCAGTCCTTCATTCCGAAAGGGTCATGTGTGGCATAAGAAAAAGGAAGGTGATATACGGGGAAAAGAATTGTCGTGTCGGTGAGGTATGTAAAAATAGCCCAGTTGGTAAGCGCTTTCCGGTATAGTTCCTTTTTTTCTTTTGGAAGATAGCGTATATCATCCATCTTGAACCTGCCATTAGCATTTACTTTTGCATTAAAATCTATGCTGTCGCTTTTGTCGTTGGCTTCTATTAGTTTTTTTACGCAGTACAAATGAATATCAATGCTTTTCTGAAAATTCTCATAAGAAAATTTATTGTTGTGGTAAGCATTTTCACTGATGAATACCGCTTGCTCAAAGTTTGGAGGGAGTTTTTCCTCCAATATTTCTTTGAGATTATTAAAGGCGTTCTCAAAATAGATTTTTGAACTGTCTGATTTTTCCGTTCCGTAGAGAAGTGAATTTGCTGCAATAAGCAGTAAACTGAATAGTATGGTTATTTTTTGTTTCATAGCGTTGTATTTTTATTTGTTGAAGAATAAATTTTTTCTGGACTTGGCATCAATCTTTTTTGCGATTTGCAATTTTCCTTTGTAATCATAATATTCCAGTATGTGAATATACTCGCTTTCGGGAAAATCCTGTATTCCCAGCTTGCTGATTTTCTCCATGTAGCTCCGGTAATTGTTGTATGCTTCCAGTACATCAGGATATTTCTCTATATCATTTATGTCGCGGATTCCTTTTTCCTCAATTTTGTTATTGAAGGCATCAGCATATAACCGTTTATGCAAATAATCGTTTGCCGTGTTGATGAAATCCTGATTGGGAAAGTAAGGAGTAGCAATGTCCATACATTCTCTGATAAATGTTTTGTCCGACAACCAATGCTCCAAAGTAAAATTTACTGCCAAATCAAATAACACAGATGCCACTACTTGTTTTTTGCTCAAACTGTTGATGTATATTTCATTTTTCTGTGCGGTAGCCATTACCGGAAGGGTTTGCAGGTAAAACGGGTCGGGCAAAAAACGGTCAACAGTGGTTTCGTAATTCACAACAGTTCCCTTATTGTTTTTATACTGGACAAATGAATGTACCGGGTTGTAGGCAAGATGCGCTTCCACTCCGAGGGCTTCGGCTAAAATCAAGTAGGTAACCGGAAATGTGTGACACTGTCCGCTTCCGGTAGCCAGTGTTTTGGTTATAAAATAATTCTTCCTATCCTTGCCGGAAGTTACATCAAGATAGTCATAATAATAGGGCGAATGTCCTTCTTTTTGCAGTGGTTGTATTTTTTCCATGCTGTTTTTCCCAATGAACAGCGAGTCGGATAAAAATTTCTGAATGCCGAGATGCTTCGCTTCGGGATCGTTCTGGTTGTACCCATTTTCTGCAAGCCACTTCATAATGAATTCGGCATTTTCTTTAATCAGCTTGTTGTATTCGCCATAAGTCAGTTGTAAATTTCCGTAAGCAGATTCAGCAAGGAAATAAGCGTCCTTTATAGACAATGCTCTTTTCCCTTCCACCATTTCTTTAATAATGTTCTTGGCTTTTATATAGTTGGGAAGGTCGTTCAGATATTGGGCAGAACTGTAGTACTGAGCATCACCGACTACTGAGCTGTTGTATTGTGATTCCCGTAGCAGGTCAACCATTTCTCTTTCCCTCTGAAAAGCGAGGTTAGTAAAACCATTACTGCTATTTGGCGTTTGGTATGCAGGGTCCTTTCGCAATTGCTCCATTTGATATTCTTGTACAATTTGCTGATTCTTTTTCGGGTCAAGCCCTGTCCCATAATAAGGTACGCGACTGTTTGATTGATTAATAATGTCCTGTGCAGTTGGAACTCTCGGGTAATTTGGTGCAGGATTTTGCGGGAGGTTTTGCTGATTGTAGTTGTTGTTTTGTGACGGGTAACTCCATCCCGGTGCTATCGGTTGAAACCCGCTCGCGGTCGGTATCTGGGGTTGCGGTAGTTGTGCAAAAATGTCATCTGTAAACGGAATTACCGTCAAGCACACTATAGTCCATAATGTAAGAGTGGTAAGTGAAATTTTTTTGCTCAGATTGCGGATTATTTCTGAAGCAGGATGATTTTGATTATTTTTCACAGGTGGAATATGTAAATCAGAAGGTGCCTAATTGTCCCCAAAGATACAAATTACGCAAGTTTCACAATCTCCCAGCAAAAATAACGATGAACTATTTACAGAACTCTTTTATTTCGTGTTCCACCTTGTCGTATCCCCATTGCTTTGAAAGTTTAAAATTCAAACAGGCGGTTCCTGTATCTCCTAACTGTAATTTTATCGCTCCAAGAGAATAATATCCGATTTGGAACATGGAAATGTAAAGTTCCCTTCTGATCAAGTCATTTTCATATCCTGCCTTTGAAACCTCAATGGATTTTTCAATGGTCTCCAATGCATCTTCTTTCAATCCAATATAAAACTGGCACATCCCTGCTTTGTGCAAAGATTCTGCATAGATGAAAACCATTTCAGGAGTTTTGCCTGTTTTTTTAAACAGCAAATCAATCGTGCGGTCAAAGAAAGCATAGGCGTTTTGGTAATCGCGCTTTAAATAATAACAACTGCCGCTACGCCACATGATTTTTATTTGCTGCATTTCGGTCAGGTTGTATTTAAGCAGCGGAAATAATGCGGTGAGCGCTGAGTCGTATTGACGATTTTTAATCAGGTTATCCGTTTCATCAATGATATTATCTATCTTATGAGCGGACAAAGGAATGATATTCGTTTTGCCAAGACGCAACGAGCCGTCATCTTTCAGTTCTTTTAACTGGTTTGCCGAAGATGCAAAGGACATGTTCTGCGTTAGAAATTTGACATACGACATCACTCCGACTACCTCTCCCTTCATATTCATCAACGGACTGCCACTACTACCCTCTCCGCATGGCGCGGTGGTCTGTATGGATTGACCATGCTCTTTATTTCTGATGGCGGACACGATGCCGCTTGTAACCGAAAAATCGTACCCGCTTGGATTGCCAATCATAAAAACCGACTCGCCTTCCTGCGGTGGTTCTTCAGTGATTTTCAGAAAGGAAAATTTTTTGCCTTTCGGATTTTTAATTTTGAATTTTACAATATCGGTTTTCTTATCCGCTGCAATAATGGAATCAAAATCATACTTGCTTTCGTCCAGAGTTTCAATGACAATCTGCGATGAATTTTCCAAAACATGATAAGCGGTTACGCAGATGCCTTTTTCTTCAATAAAAAAACCTGTGCCGCCCGATTCATATCCCATTGCATCATAACGAATGATTTTAAAGACAGCGGGCTTTACGGATTTGACAAGTTCAGGTAATTGCTCCTGACCATATCCATAGCAGGAGAAGAATAGGAAAAGCAGAAGAAAAGAAATGGTCTTATGCTGGTTTTTTTTCACGATACGATTCATTGCAAATAATTTTACACTATTCTATTGAAAAACTATGCCAACTTCCCAATCTCCCAAACAAAATAATTACAACTGTTCGTCAGGTAATTATTTTGCAGAAGAACACAATCTGCTTTAATCATTTCCGCAATCTCATTCCAAAAGAGAATAAAAACTTTCCGTTCTTCTCCCTGTAAATCGGCATTGTATTTCAGCAATTTCTTTACAAAGGAAACCATTTTTGCCGTAAGGTCGTCATAGCGGGTGTTGTCCTGCCGGGAAAAATAGGCGGCAAATATTTTCTGAAACGAAGGTCCTGCCTTGACCAGATGCTCCTGCAAGGAAAGAAGCGATTCTTTAGGAAGAGTAACTCTTATATCAGTGTAGAGGAATTCCTGAACTAATTTGTTGAAATCCTCTACTGTGAAATCCTGCCTTATGATTTTTGCCATAGTTATTTTTTGTGGGTTGTGGTTTTGGGTTGCACTTCATTTTGGCTTTCACCGATAGTCCCGGGCAATCCGAGTTTTTCCACGATAAGCCGAACCTGATTTACTGTAAAATATTTTCCCTGCTTTTTACCGACATCATGCTCAATTTTTTTGAACCATGTGCAGAATGAACGCGGGCTGATTCCGTACAAACCCGCTAATTCTTTTTTGGTATAGGGTTTGACTTCCAATTGGTTATTTGTGATGCTCATGACACTGAAATTAACTGCCTGCCTGCCGACAGGCATGGTTTAACGCACTTTTTATTCATTGTACCGCTGCATAAATTCTTCCTGCTCAAGATGGAGCGATTGCGCCAGTTCTTTTACGGAAAATTTATGAGCGGTTTTATATTTTGTAATCAAATCTCTCAATAGTTTCGGTTGCTCTTTCGGAAAATCCAATTCAGGCGGTTCTCTCCTACGGATTTTCATTTGATTGAACTGTTGAACCAAATACCTTTTCTGATTATCGGTGAGGAAACCCAAATCAGTAGCCCGGTATAAAAGGGCAATCATGGAGACTTTCCATTTGCGCTTCAGTTCTCCGAGAAGGGGAATGGTGATGCCATCTTTTACTGAAAAGTCCTTTTTGATTTCGCTCTCCGGCATGAGAAATCCGGCAGCGAACATATTCGCTTCGTGGGAAATGTCCCGCTTGTGCGAGGGCAATACGCCAGTGTGCATCACCAGATGACCGAGTTCATAAGCCAAACTGAAACGCTGCCGGTCGGCAAGGTGAAGTTTATTGACGAAGATGATGGGTTGTTTGTCCTTTGTAAAAATAGTGCGGCTGTCTACCCGCTCCGTTCCGAAATCAAAAGAAACAACAATAATTCCGTTTTGCTCTAATAATTCAGTGAAGTTCTCCACCGTTCCCTTCGGCATTGTCCAAAATTTTCGGAGTTGCTTTGCAACTTGCTCAATGGAGCCGAGTTTCTGTAAGTCCAATGCGGGAATATTTACCTCATTGAGTTTAAGTTTCTCAGCAATCGTTTCAATGTGCAACCTGTAAAGATTGATATTCGCTTCAAGGGGATTGAGCAGTTTTGCCGAAACATGGTCGCGCTTGCGGTAACTCAAACTCATCGGCAAAAATGCTTCCCCTTCCTGATAAAAGAAATCCACAGGGTATTTGAGCAGCTTGCTCATCTTTAATACAATCTCATCCTGTAAGGTTTGATTGCCCTGCTCCACATAGTTTAACTTGGAGGTGGAGATGCCGAGTTTATCGGCAAGAGCTGTCTGTGTAAGTCCACGGGACTCGCGTGCAAGGGCAACCATTTTAGAATTTAACTTTGTTTTCGTCAGTTCCATAGTAATGTTTCAATAATCAATATGCAAATGTAGTTCTTTTTGTAATATGCACAACTATTTTCACAAATTATTTTTAAATAATTTGTTTAAGTGTTGATTTTGAAGGAAATAAAGTTATTAATATGGTGGTTGCCCCAGATTCCCAAAAAAGAACTTACTTTGTGTTTAAATTCTGTACTTTCATACGAATAATTTGAAATATACATTTAATGCTGATAGACAACAAACACGAGCTAAAGAAAAAGCATCCCATCACCGTTTTTGAAAACATTCGCGTGAATATGCAAGTTGCTGGTGCGTTTGACTTCGTGACGGGGTATTTTACCATAAGCGCATTGGCGAGATTGCATGATAAAATTAGACCGCAGAATAACTATCGAATCATTTTAGGGGATTTATATTCCGCACAGCCCAACCGCAGAAACATTATTGACATCATCAATCAAAAACATCAGGTAAGTGAAGTCCTTAATCTCAAGCAGGATTGTGAAAAAGCCGTTGAGTTTTTGGAACAGAAATCTGTAAAGATTAAAACAGTAGATAAAAATTTCTGTCATGCTAAAACTTATATCTACACACACCCTGAAGAAGATACAAGTAAAAATAATTTTTGCATTGTTGGGAGTTCAAATTTTACCGATGCAGGTTTGGGTTTGAGGACATCTTCCAATATTGAATTGAATAAACTCATTAACGGAACGGATGATGGTTTTGAAAAAGCACAGGAATGGTTTGATATACTTTGGGATTCTGAAACTACAACCAAAGAAAAAATAATTAATGAAGAGGGCAAAGAAGTTACCTGTAAAGAGTTTCTCATAAAACTGATTTCTGATTTTTTTGAAAAATATTCTCCTGCTGACTTATACTTTAAAACGCTCTATGAACTTTTCAAAGAGGACTTAATTAAACTTGAAGCAGATGTTGCTGCTCAAAAGGATTTAATCCACCTGTCCGATTCAGTTATTTTCAACAAACTGTACGACTTCCAGAAAAAAGGTGTGATGAGTTTGATAAGAATGCTTAACGAATATGGCGGAGCCATTCTTGCCGATGCAGTTGGTTTGGGAAAGACCTGGAGTGCGCTCGCAGTAATGAAATATTTTGAATTGCAGGGCTATAAAGTTTTATTGCTGTGTCCCAAAAAACTTTCAAACAACTGGATGCGCTTTCTTAAAGACAGGCACTCAATTTTTGAAGCAGATAAATTTGAATATTTTGTCCGTTACCATACTGACCTCTATAACGAAGGAGAACGCTTTGATAAGAATGACGGCATAAAACTTTCAAATTTTAAACGCTTTCACAAATTATTGATTGTTATTGACGAGAGCCATAATCTCCGAAATGACGAAAGCGGACGATACGAATTTTTAGTAGAACATTTTTACAAAAACAGAGAGCGCAAAGACATCAAAACATTAATGCTCTCGGCAACTCCCATTAACAATAAATTAATTGATGTCCGCAACCAGTTCAAATTAATTGCACATGGGAGTGACAGCGGTTTTGCTGAAGCAGAAGGAATAAAAATTCCATCTCTTAAAGCAAAATTCTCTCAGGGACAAAAAAAATTTAATGAATGGCAGATGCTCCCTAATAAACGCATCAGTTATTTGCGTTCACAGATTCCAGGAGAAATATTTCAGTTGGTTGATAAATTAGTTGTTGCCCGAACTCGTAAACTCATCAAGGAGCATCTTAAAGCGAACATTCATTTTCCCGAAGTGGAAACTCCACCTGATAATGTTTATGCAGGTGATTTCCCAATTCATCAATTAAGAGATATTGCCGACATACTTGTTTTGTTAGGACAAGTAAGCATGACTGCCTATCAACCCGCGAAGTACATGAAAGTTGAAAAGCAATTAAAGGCAATTGAAGATGACCGCACCCGACAAAAAGGAGTTGCCCGATTAATGCATATCCTTTTGATAAAGCGTCTTGAAAGCAGTTGGTGGGCTTTCCATAAAACGCTTGATGCTGTTTACAGGTATCACCTTACAGTTTTGAAATCTGTTAAAGACGAAAAAAAGAAAGTGACTATTACTGAAGATGACGAACAACAGCGAGAGTGGATTGAGGAATTTGAAGAATTGGAAATTTATGGTGTGGATGAAATCGGAAAGAAAGACCCTGTAGAAGTTTCTGAAATTACCCAACTTGATAAATTCATACGAGACCTTGAGAGAGATTGTAAGTATCTAAAAAAATTGCACGACAACTTTAGTGAATTTGCAAAACAAGTTCGCAATGAAAAACGCGAAATAGTTCCGGTAACAGAAGATGAAAAACTGAATAAATTAATTGAAAAAATTGAGGAAAAGAGAAAGAAAAATAAGAACCGAAAAATTATTATTTTTTCTGTTTTCCGAGATACCGCTAAATATATACATGAGCAATTGAAAGCGCGAGGTTATGGACAAATGGCATTGGTAACAGGAACAGAAAACCAATGTGATTACACCAACATCGGAAGGCGCGACAAAAATGATTTTGAACCCATCGTTGAGCGTTTCGCTCCTTTCACAAAAATTTATAGGGAGAAGGAATGGGAAGAACAATACAGGGCATGGAAAGTAGAAACACCAAAAGATTTTGAAAGTTGGAAAAAAATTATTGCAAAACACGATGAGAAAACGAACAATGAATTAAATGAACCCATTGACCTTTTGATTGCAACGGATTGTTTGAGTGAAGGACAAAATTTGCAGGATGCTGATTGCATCATCAATTATGACATCCATTGGAATCCTGTCCGCCTCATACAGCGTTTCGGGAGGATTGACCGCATCGGCTCACAACATGATAAAGTGTATGGAATAAATTTCTGGCCCGCGCCTTCAATGGATGATTTTCTCCGCTTGAAAACAAGAGTGGAGGGACGGATGGCAGCAGGAACTTTGTTCGGAATGGAAGTAAATGATGTTTCTGAAACATTCAAAGAGTGCCTCGACCAGATTGACGACATCATTCGCAATCAGAGTGAAAAAATGTTTAAGCAATTAGAGATTAGTTGGGAAGATGTAGAAGGTAAAAGCGAATCATTTGGATTTGCAGAACTATCTTATGAGCAATTCAGGCAGGAATTGATGGAGCAGTTAAGCAAGGATAAAACTTTATATGAAAACATTCCCAATGGAGTTTATACCGGATTTAATACGCTTCCTCAAACAAAGTTGAATGAATTTGGTTCGGGCATCGCTGGCTTGCTGGGGTATCCTGCGAAAACAGAAAAAGACAAAGAGCATAAATACGAATACCTCGATTTGTTTTACATCTCGCACGATGGGCAAATAACTATTCTGAACAATATGGAAGTGCTGATTGCTTTGCGCGAACATAAAATTGCCAATCGCTTTGTTCCTTCTTCAATTGAAAAGCCATCACCTGAAACTATTGCCGAACTGAAAGACATGATTGAAAAATGGATGAAGAAAAAATTTGAAACTGAAGATGTGCAACTTGCCATCTCAGAATTTGACGGAGAAATAAATTTTTCAAAGAAAAAAGATGAAACAATTCCTGCCGAGCGATACAAAATTGATAATTACGATTTGCTCACATGGTTTGTGGTTTCTAAAAATCAAAAGTTTTGAATCACATGAACCTCTCTTATTTTTTATCGGAAAAATTATATGATGCGGGAAGAAAATTCTTTGAGCAGGAATTAGACATTCAACTTTCGCAATCTTCTGTTACAAACCTCCCTACTCAAAATTTGCTCGGTGATTACTTGAAAGGGAAAGACAGTTACCTGCTCAATGAAATTAAAGAAGCATACCTGTTAGGAAAGGTTGATGAAAATTCCCTTGAAAGAAAGACACAACAAGCCGTTGACCTTGACACCGAAACCAAAAAAGATGCAGGAACCTATCAGGGTATTTTAGTTTTTGCTATTCGCACAAAAGGCAAAATACCCACTCGTTCCGAAATTGCTAAACTCACGCGAGCATTAAATCGTAGAGCGAAAGACAAACCTGTTATTCTGTTGACTCTTTCGGATGAATTTCTTTCTTATTCTACAGCCGATAGAATCGCTTACAAACAGGAATGGCGCGAAGGTGAACAAGTGGGAAAAATCACCATGCTGAAAGATATAAATCCACAAATGGTTCATGCCGGGCACCAGCGGATTTTGTGGGATATGAAATTTAATGCATTGGAGATTGACACTTTTGAAAAACTGTATGAACATTGGAAAAAGGTCTTCAGCGTTCAGATTCTTAACAAAAACTTTTATCAAGAATTATTTCATTGGTATTTGTGGGCTAAACGGCTCATTAAAATTCCACCCATTCCAAAAGATGAAGACCAGGATGAAGATACTCTCACATCAATTTTCACCATCCGATTGCTTACGCGCCTTTTATTCGTTTGGTTTGTAAAAGAAAAGAAACTTATTCCATCTTTCATTTTTCAAAAGGACTACATTAAGGATTTGCTGAAAAAATTTGACTCTTCATCTGAATCTGATGGGAATTATTACAAAGCGATTTTGCAAAATCTTTTTTTCGCCACGCTCAATACCCCAATGGAAAAAGAAGCAAAGGGCGATGACGAGCAAAGACAATTTCTCGTTCCTGAAAAAAGAAAGTCAACTCGTGATTTTGATGAGCAATACCTTGACCAAACAAAATACCGCCATGACAACTTGCTGAAAGAGCCCCAAAAACTTTTGGATGTACTTTCCAATGTTCCGTTTCTCAATGGCGGTTTGTTTGAATGTCTGGATTACCGGGAGGGAAATTCTGAAAAACGGTACGATGGTTTTAGTTCCACAGAAAAAAAGCAATCTCTTGTTCCTGACATTTTATTTTTCGGAAAAGAAAATGATGTGGATTTAAGCAAGGACTTTGATGATGATGTGAAAATGAAACGCACCAAGGTACGCGGCATTATAGACATTCTTAACAGTTACAAATTCACCATAACAGAAAACACCCCTCTTGAAGAAGAAATTGCCCTTGACCCCGAATTGTTAGGAAAGGTTTTTGAAAACCTTCTTGCAAGTTATAATCCTGAAACCAAAACTCCTGCCCGGAAAATGACAGGAAGTTTTTATACGCCCCGGGAGATTGTGAGTTACATGGTTGATGAATCGCTCAGAGCATATCTGTTGCAGAGATTGTTGGACAAACCAACAGGATTTGTTGAAGTTGGAAAAACTCAGAGCGATATGTTTGGCAACAATTCGCGCAAGGGGCAGTTGAAAATGGAAGCGGATATAAAATCACAACCGAATGAAAAAGAAAAAAGTGTCTTTGAAGAAAAACTGAATAAACTTTTTCTGTACGGCACAGATGAAAATCCTTTTACTCCTGATGAAACCAAACTGCTTATTGAAGGCATCAGTAATTGCAAAATACTTGACCCCGCCTGCGGTTCAGGCGCTTTCCCAATGGGAATTTTGCACCGCATGGTTCATTTGTTAAGTAAACTGGACCAGAATAATAACGAATGGAAAAAAGCACAGCAGAAAAAAGCAGAGCGTGATTTAGAAATTGCCAAAACAATGAGCGATGAAGAAATCCGTGCTAATGCCATTGAAAGCGCAGAGCAGAGAATTAAATATATTTCTGAAAGTTTCAACAATCCATTTCACGAATTGGATTATACCCGAAAATTATTTTTGATTGAGAATTGCATTTACGGAGTGGACATACAGCAAATTGCCGTGCAGATTGCGAAACTGCGATTTTTTATTTCGCTTATGGCTGAGCAGAAAACAGATGATACGCGCCCTAATCGTAACATCCTTAGTATGCCCAACCTTGAAACAAAATTTGTAGCGGCAAATACCTTGATTGCTCTTGAAAAACCGCAAGCACAATTAAGTTTGATGGACATGAATCCTGCCATTAAAAAGACAGAAGATGAACTCCGGAATCTGAGAAGCAAAATATTTTTTACCCGCAGATATTCTGAGAAAAAGAAATTACACAAACAGGAAAAGCAGTGTCGCCAGCAGTTGCTGAAAGTATTAACCGATTCCGACTATAAAAAATCAGTGGCAGAACAAATGAGCAGTTGGAATCCATTTGACCAATTGCATCATGCAATTTTTTTTGATACAGAAACCATGTTTGAACTTATTCCAATCAAAACAGATGATGGCGTATTTGATATTGTGATTGGGAATCCTCCCTACATTTCTTATTATAGTAATACTGGTTCACAACTAACAAAAAATGAAAGGGAATATTTCTTGAATAATTATACAATAGTTGAAAAACTAAATGATAGAATTAATTCAATGAATTTGTTTGTTGAAAAAGGATTAGAGTTATTAAAATCCAATGGATATATTTCATTTATTACGAATAAAACAATCGCTGTTTTACCTTCATATTTATCCACGAGAGATTTTATTCTCAACAATAGTAGAGTGACTTATTTAGTAACAAACCTTGATCCATTTGAGGCAATTGTAGATTGTGTGATATTTGGATTTGAAAAAGAAAAAACGGATAACAATTATGAGTTGAAATGGCTTAAGGGAAATATAAGCAATTTTTCATTTAAAAATGCTCAAGAAATTACTCGAAATCCAAAAAAGGAATTGCATTTTTCAGAGAACAATTCCATACTAAATAAAATAGAAAAATTCAAATCCACTTTGGGCGATATATTACTCGTGAATCGTGGTGTTAATATAGGAGGATGTTTCGATTATTTTTTAAGTCCTAAAAAGAAAAATAACTTTTATCCATATTTATCGGGAACACATTGTATTAAACCATACCGATATACTTGGAATGAACAAGTTGATGGGTATTTTAAATTTGACCTAAAGAAGGAACAGGAATTAAGAGAGAAAGGTGAAACCCTAGTTCTAGGAAATCCTGATAGATATATTGGGGAAAAACTTTTTATACCTGAATCAAGTCAAAAATTAATGTGTTGTTTTTTGAATGAACAAATTTATTCTGCTTATGGCTTAATGGTTGGTTCGCCTATTTCGGAATCTCATTCTATTAAATATTCTTGCGCTCTTATCAACTCTAAGTTATTTAGTTTTTATGCTATTGAAAGAGAAATATTACGAAAAGGTAATAAAGCAACTCCGCACATGGGAGTTAAAGGATTAAGTTCCATTCCAACTCCAATTCTCTCAACTAAAAACGAAAAGTATTTCATAATCCTTGTAGATAAAATTCTTTCAGGTAAAAAATCCGGCAAAGACACCAGCGTATTAGAGCATGAAATAGATGTTATGGTTTACAAACTTTACAACCTCACCCATGAAGAAATAAAAACCATTGACCCAAATTTTTCCATGAGCAAAAATGCCTACGATGCTCTGCCCGCTATAGAAGCGGAGAAGGTAGAAATAACCGCCCCATCAGAGAACGGAAAAAAGAAAAGCAAAAGAAGAATCAGCGGGGAGTTGCTGAAGGGATTGGATTTTGAATAAAAAAATGTCGAACAAACAAAATATATTTATCCGAACTTAAGATTTGGAATTGCAGGAATGAGCAAGCAACTAAAAAATAAAATTGAAGCCGCTGACACCAGCATCAGCAAACTACTGAAGGAACAGAAGTTTTACATTGATTACTTCCAGCGGGAATATCGTTGGAAGGAAAAGCATATCAAACAAATGATGGAAGATTTAACCACCACTTTTTTGAAATCATACAAGGATGGAGACAAACGGTCAGAGGTTGGCAATTATCAAAATTATTATTTAGGTCCCGTTGTATTCAGCGTGAATCCGGACACAGGAAAAAAATCTATCATTGATGGGCAACAGCGTATTACTTCAATCACTTTGCTCCTTATTTATCTCAACCATTTGCAAAAAGAAAATCCTAAAAAAGTTTCTATCAGTGAATTGATATTTTCTGAAAAATATGACGAGAAATCCTTCAATATGTCTGACGACCAGCGTGAGCCATGCCTGAAAGCATTGTTTGATGAAGGTAATTATTCATTGCGGGAAGATGATGATGAGACCGTGCAGAATATGGTTGACCGCTATGAAGATATTGAGCAATCATTTCCAGAGGAAATTGACGAGAAAGTGCTGCCGTATTTCATTGATTGGTTCGTTGAGAATGTAGTGGTAGTCGAAATTATTGCGTATTCGGATGAAAATGCATACACTATTTTTGAAACGATGAATGACCGTGGGTTGAATCTCTCACACACGGAAATGCTTAAAGGATTTGTGCTCTCAAAAATCACCGACAAAAAACAGCGACTTGAAATTAACGAACTGTGGAGAGAAGAAGTACAAAAACTGCATCAAATTGAGGAGACAACAGATTTAAGTTTTTTTCAGGCATGGTTCAGGGGTAAGTATGCAGTTAGCATCAGACCGGGGAAAGCAGGAGCTGAGGACCAGGATTTTGAACTTATCGGTTCACGATTTCATAACTGGTTCAAAGAAAATCACAAAACCATTTTTAAACTTAATGACTCAGATAGTTTTTACAACTTCTTCAAAAATCAATTTCCGTTTTATGTGAAATGGTATTTGAATTGTTTGGGTGCTCAGGCGAAATATGATGAAACTCTTCCGCATCTCAATTATATTTATTACTTGGGAATTGCTGAATCATTACAAATGCCTTTACTTCTTTCGCCAGTGAATTTTGGTGACAATGATGAAACCATTCAGAAGAAACTTGATTCAGTTGCACGATACATAGAGACCTTTACAGTAAGAAGAAGTGTCAACTTCAGAAAGTTCGGGCAGACAGCTATTAAATACACAATGTTCAATGTCATCAAGGAAATCAGGAATAACGACCTTGAAAAACTTTTTGCAAATCTTTCCGATGAAGTTGACAACATCACTGAAAAATGGGACGGAGTTTGGGATTTTCAGTTACATGGAATGAACAGAAAATTTGTAAAGCATTTGCTTTCGCGAATTTCAAGTTACATTGATAATCTTATTGGTAAAGACACAACTTATGTTACTTATCACCATCCAAACGGAAGGCAATTTGAAATTGAACATATTTGGGCTGATAAGTTCAAGCAACACAAGGATGAGTTTGATCAGGAAAATGATTTTCATGACTGGCGGAATTCTGTTGGCGCATTGATTCTATTGCCCAACGGAACAAATCAATCTTTTCTCAGCGACAAGTATGAAGATAAGTTGGAGCATTACCTGAAAGAAAATACCTATGCACAAACATTGCACCCGAAATTTTACAGCAAGAATCCAAACTTCCTGAAATCAGATACTGTTCAGCAATTGAAATTCAAACCGCATCCGCATTTTAAAAAAGATGATATTGGTGACAGACAAAAATTGGTTCAAAGAATTTGCGAGCATTTATGGTCAAAAGATTATTTTACAGTTTAGGACGAAAGAAAAGTTTAATCTTTCCCGATATTAAAAGCAGATAATGTATTTATCAAAAATATCAATAAAGAATTTTAGAGGCATTAAAGAACTTGATGTTGAATTTGCGCCTGACCTTAATATCATAATCGGAGAGAACGGCAGTTGTAAATCTGCTTTGATTGATGCAATTAAGGTTTTATATAATTTGGGAAGAGAACAAAAAGATATTTATGTTAATTCTCCTGATTTTTATTTGGGGTCATCTGTTATTGAATTTGTATATGAATTCAGAGGACTTTCCAATGAGCAGAAGGGTGCCCTTTACGAGTGTATGGTCGTTGCTGAAAAAGAAGATGATGATTATGCAAAAATAACTTTGAATTACAAATTAGAGAAAGACAAAGCTAATCGCACTTATTACACAGGTGAAATAGAGGGGCAAAGAGCGGATATCAATGTTTTTAAATTACTTCAGCATTATTATTTGGGTGCCTTAAGAGATAGCTCAAAGGATTTATTAAATACAAAAGTCAATATTCTTGGTGGGTTAATAAAAAGGTTAATTGAGAAAAACAGTTCTGAGAAGGAATTTGAGGAACTAATAACTAAAACCAATAAAGAATTATTATCAAAAAAGGAAGTAACAAGTGCTCGAGATAATATAAATAAAAATCTGAATGAAATTTTTAAAAAATATCCGGAAAACCAAGTCGGTCTTTCAATCGAACAGTCCAAAGTTGAATATATTGTTAATCTGATAAAACCTTTTTTACCTCACGACAAAGTAACATTAGAAGGCGATGGGTTTTCAATATGGCAAAATAGTTTAGGGCTCAATAATCTTATCTACATCGCGACAATTCTTGGAGATGTCAGTCAAAGGATGCAAGATGATATAAATGCACACTTTGCGTTGCTGATTGAAGAACCCGAAGCACATTTACACCCGCAGTTACAATTAAACTTGTATAATTTTTTGAAGGAGACGAATCAAACAAAAAATAGTCAGCTCTTCATTACAACTCATTCTCCCACACTTACATCAAAAGTACCTTTAGAAAATTTAATTCTGCTTGATAAACTTTCTTACAGAATCAGTAACTGTTTTACAAATCGGGACGATGAAGGAATTATTGAAAATGTAAAAACGAATCAAAAACTCGTAGAGCAAAATTTTCAGATAATCAGCAAGAAACTGGAAAGGTATATTGATGTCACAAAATCTCAGCTATTTTTTGCAAGAGGCATATTAATCGTTGAAGGGATTTCCGAAGAGCTTTTGATTTCCGCATTTGCAGAAGTTATAGGATATAGGTTGGAAGATTATAGAATTGAACTTGTAAATGCGGATGGTACATCTTTTAGCCCATTCTTATTTTTATTTAACTCTTCAGAAGAAAAAATACGATTGCCCAAAAAAGTTACCATATTAACAGATGACGACAGATTTACCCAGTCAAAGAAATCAGAATTCTCGTTTGATAAATTATTTGCAAATAATTATGAAAAGCTGAATGACTTATTTAGCGGGATATGGGGCGGGAAATCCTCTACAAGAATTGACAATTTAAATTCTGTAAAAAACAGCCAATTTCAAATACAAATTGAAAGTGCATTTAAGACATTTGAATTTGAAATTGCATTGTGGAGTACGCCAGATGATAGGCGTAATCTGTTATCAAGTTTTTTTATTAGGTACCTTAATGAAATTGTTAAAGACAAAATTAATAAAATTATAGAGTATACAAAAACATTTCAAGAGGATAAAATGTCAGAGGAAGAAAGGTATAAGGTCGCACTTCTTTTGTGGAAGGCGTTGCCATCAAAATCTGAATTCGCACAAGATTTTTCATTCTATATTTCACAAAATATGACTACTGCAATAAAAGAATATAGAGATAGGATTCCGAACTATATCATCAAAGGGTTAAAGCATCTTTCCGAATAATGGATTTTGAACTTACAAAAGAAAGGGAAGTATATATTGATGCCACCGGCAAAGTTATTTTGAATGCCTGTCCGGGAAGTGGAAAAACCACAACTATCGGGTACAAACTTGCTAAACTTACGAAAGATTGGAAAAAAAATAATTATCATTATTGCGGCATCGCGTGTTTGTCTTTTACAAATGTTGCAAAGGAGGAAATACATAAAAAATACAAAGAAGTAACCCAAACATCACTTTCTCATCCTCATCTTGTTTCCACGATAGACAGTTTTATCAACACTTATATTACGCTTCCCTATTATCAATATTTAATAAAAGCAAAAATTCGTCCTACAATTTTTGACTACAGTGAATTTAATGAAACGCTTTATAATCAGAAATGGATTATGAACTATAGAAATAATAAGAAACAACCATTATTTTATTTTTACCCACCTGGCAATTTTCACTTTTCAATTAATGGCGATTTCAATTTGCCATATCAATACAATCAAACTGATGTTTCAAAAGATGTATTTGAAAAATATCGCTCTGCGATTTTTAAATGGATTGTTAGTAATGGAAATTTAAAGGTAGGCGATTCGGCATATTTTTCGCTTCAAATTTTAAAATCATTTACCCGGATTGCTCAATGGTTAGCAAAAAGGTTCCCACATATCATCATAGACGAAGCTCAGGATACTTCAGAAATTCAGCACACCATCATTGGTGTTTTGTTAGAAAACGGATTGAACAATGTTGAACTAATCGGTGACCCATATCAGGCAGTTTATGAATGGCGTGAAGCAAGACCAGATTTATTTTTAAAAAAGTTTGAAGATGTTAAAAATTGGAAACCCTTGTATTTAAATCAAAGCAGGCGTTCAAGTCAAAATATTGTAAATTATTTTAGCGTACTGAGAAAAAATACCGACCCACCAATTTCAGCAATAAATCAAGATTGTCTAATTCCATTAAAGGTATATAAATACCAAAATGGAAAAATAAATGACATTGTACCAAAGTATGAAAGCTATTTAAAAGAATTAGGACTAAAAAAAAATCAGATTGTGGTTAGGGGTAACGCGCTTAAAGATAAACTGCTCGGGAAAAAAGGAGATGCTGAACCTTGGAAATCACCTCTACCGTACCAAATAATAAATTCTAAAAATCAATTTGATGGAAAAGCAATAAAGAATGCAATAAATCAAATAAGAAAAATTTATATTGATCTTCAATTTCCTGACATGGATTACAAGATGAGGAAAGAAAAAGAATCGGAATTAACGATTGATAGTTCTATTAATGCTATCCTTTTTAATGTGCTTAAAAATTTACCAAGTTTTAATTATACAATTTCCGATTGGAGCAACCAAACACAGTTATACATAAAGGAAAAATTCTCTTTAAGCAATTCAATTGATTTCCAAATAAAACAAAGAAAATCTTCTAGGTTCAATCCGGAAATTTTAAACGAGCAAATTAAATTGCATTTTCATAGAGCAGTGGCAACTTATGAAACACCCATAACAACAATTCATCAAGTTAAAGGAATGACCTTTGACTCACTCTTATTTATATTAAATGAAAAATCACACAAGGAAAATATTACTTTCAGCGATATTATCGGTACAGACATCTTTCCTGAAGAGAAACAAAGATTAATTTATGTCGCAATGTCAAGACCAAGATATTTGCTTGCACTTGGAGTTCCTGAAACTGTATCCGATGAGGAAATAAAAAGAAAATTTGGAGATAATATTTCAATCGAATAAATTCTTGTTTTATTATGGGCTTAATGACCACAGTTAGATGTTTCATTACGGATTTACCCGTTAATAATATTTCCTGTGTGCTTATTTTATCATTCGTTAATGGTTTTTTCATTTATTTTTTTACTCTATCTTTGCCCCCTGAAAAACAATGACATGGTTTTGAAGTTTTGACTAAATAATCTCAATGATTGGTTCGCACATAAGGAATAGTATCAAAGGTTGGTATTTCATAGCCAAAGAATTGCAGGAATCAGTTGCAACTGGGCAAATGCTTAATCCTTCTATTGACCTGTCAAACGCCTGCAATCTCAATTGCCCATACTGTTACATTGAGGAAAAAAATTCCATTCGCAAACACCGTAAAGCAAACGAACTTTCATTTGAGGAGACATTGAAAGTAATTGACGAGTTGGCGGATTGCGGAGCAAGAACGATAAACTTAGTTGGTGCGGGTGAGCCAACAGTTGACCAACATTTTGGTGACATCGTTAAGCACATACACAGCAAAGGTATCACTACCGTTCTTTTTACAAACGGAATTCTTTTGGCAAACAAACCTGACAAAATTGATTTCTTGTTCAAGCATGATGTAAGTGTTATCTTGAAGTATAACGCAATTTCATCCGAGATTCAGGATTTAGTAGCTGGCAAGAAAGGTTACTCTGACCAAAGAAACATGGCATTGCAGATGCTTATTGAAAGAAATTTTAATAAAGAACAACCAACCCGATTGGGCATTGACATTATTGCCTTTAGTGGTAATGTAAAAGACATTCCACAGATACATCAGTGGTGCAGGGAGAATAATATTTTCCCGATTGCTGGTGATTATATCCCTACAGGCAGAACAGACAACGGAGTTTTCCTGGGAGATAAAACGGTATTGAATCTTACAGAAGAAGAAACCCAAAAAGCATTTGACCTTTTGCAGCCAATAAATAGTGAAGAAAGATTTTGGCTAATAAAAGAATTGGATTCTATTGACAATAAATTTGGAATACAAAGGGACGGTTGTTTTGCATATTTCGGAGGAGCTATCTGCACACAAGCATTTGGAATTTATGTTGATATTGAAGGCAAAGTGTGGCCTTGTATAGCACGGAAGAAAAAAATAAACGGACAATTGCAAAATGGTTTATTGGGTAATGTTCGGAACAACGACAGCGTAAAGAAAATCTGGGAGGAAAATATTTATATCAAAAGTATGAAGAAAAATTTTGACGGTGGTTGTCCCTATAAACCTGTTTTGAAATTTAATAATTCAAACTTTTAGTAAAATGGGTAGCAAAACATTTTTTAAGAGAATTATTGTTCCAATTCTTGCAGGTTTGGTTGTTGCCGTAGTTACTACACTTTTAGCTACCGATTATAGCGCACCAAATTATTGGTGTGACTTTTTTTCGTGGAGGACTTGTGCTTTAATTTCCTTGACAATCTTAACAATAAACATTTTTTTTGAACTACTTATAAGTAAGAAAGATTTTTATATTGCTGTTGAAGAATTAAATAAAATATTAAACCTTACTAATAAGACCCTAAGAAACTATGCATTAAATAAGGTGCGCGAGAATTCCACAGAAATAAATTCAGACATTAACTCACTTATGAATAGAGGTTTACCAAATCAGCCATTAAGAGAAAAATTAGAAATAGTTACTTCCATAATCAAAGATAGCAGCGATAAAATAAATAAATATTTTTCAACATCATGCGATTTACCATCTAAATTATACAATAGGCACTACGATTTTTTTCAAGATCAAGAAAAATATTTAAAAAATGTCAAAGACAAAAGACGAATTGTTATTATCGGTGAAGATGAGTTAGAAAAAGAAATTAAAGAGAATGGGGATATTTTGTTAAATTTTTTAGACTGGCATTGTAAAAATAATTTTAGATTGAGATTTCTGATAAATAGAAATTCTGAATTTGAAAAACAGTGTCATAACAAAATTAGTAATCAAAAGGAAAATGAAGTTCTTACAGATTTTGCAATAATTGGAAATGATTGGGTTTATGGAGAAGTAACAAGTAAAAGGGGGGGAGGGGACAAAGCAGCTTTACTTCAAAAGATAAAAACACAGGTAGATGAAACTACCTACAGTGGAATAATTAAGGAGTTTCAAGTCGGTGACCAAGGATATTTAAAGATATTACAAAAAAAACACCACGATATTAATACTATAAAAGAATATGAAGATTTATATGAAACATTATGGGAAGAGTGGTCAGTTGAGAAATGGGCAATGATGTCTTTAGAGCAAGTAAGATTGGATATTGTAATTAATAAATATAAAAAAAGTCCTCATAATTCAGATAATAAGACCCATTATAAGAATCTTCAGATAGAGGAAACGAATCCTAAATGCTACAACTCAATTATAAAAATTATTAGCGAGGCTTCAAACAACATTTATGCTGTGGATATTGTCACTCTCAAATTAGGAATTGAAGAGTGGTTAAAAAACAAGGACTATATTGATTGGATGAATGCTACAATTCAAGGAGCTAACAAAGCAATTTCTCATAGAATTTATGTATTGAAAGAACCTGTTTTTGATTTACTTACCCAGCAAAATTTACTTAGTAAAGTTTTCAAAAACCAACAAGCAAATAAAGTTAAGATATATTTAACAAATGGGAAAGAACTCATAAAGAAAAATATTCCAATTTACGACTTTTGTTTGGTTGATAATAAGTTATGTTTTGGTCTTGAATGGAAAGAGATTTTTTCACCGAATACTGTATCTATTGATAAGAATTTACTTCATCCAGATTTATTTGACAGGATGGAAAACACATTTAATCAAGTTAAAAAAAGTAATTTCACTCAGGCAATTGCTAATAAGACCGATGAACAAATACTTCATTTTCTACAAACATTGGAATGGAAATAATTTTTATTAATAATTAATAAATTAAGTCAAATGAAAATTAAAAAAATAATTAACTCAATTTTTATTGTTGCTTCAATTGCAACATTGGTGATTCAACAGTCATGCAACTCAAACAAAATTCCTAAAGTTGCAATCATTCAAGACAAGCCACAAGAATGGGCTGATGCTTTGAAGTTGGGCTTTACTGATGGACTTGCTGAACAAGGTTATGAAATTGGTAAAGATGTAAATGTAGTTCCCCGTTCGGGTGCAGGCGACCCTGCAACATTCAGTACCATTGCACAAAACTTTGCGAAGGGTGATTACGCAATCATCTACACTTTGGGAACTCAATCAACGCAAGAAGTTTTCAATCTTACCAAAGACAAAAACATTTTGTTTGGTGCAGTTACCGACCCAGTGCAAGCAGGTTTTTACAAAGACAATTTGCAAACACCTTTGGCAAATATTTCAGGCACACAAGATTTGTGGCCTTACCCTGCACAGCTTGATTTGATACAGCAACTTTTTCCGAACATCAAAAAAATCGGAATCCTTTACAACTCCAGTGAAGTGAACTCTCAAATTTCAGTTGACTTTATTTCTAAGGAATGTTCAAAGAGAAATATTGAGTTGATTAAAAAAACTGTTGCACAGGAATCAGAAGTTTTGCAAGTAACAGCAGCATTGCTAAGTGAAGGAGTTGAATTGGTTTTTATTCCTGCTGACAACACGGCTCAAACTTCTGCATCTTCAATCATAGCGGAGTGCGACAAAAAAAATATTCCAGTGTTCACTGGTATCAGCGGAATAGTTGAAAGCGGAGCATTGGCAACGGTTGGAACAAACTACTATGAGTTGGGAAAAGTAAATGCAAAGCAAGCAGTAGTAATTTTATTTAAAGGTAAACAAGCAAAGCAAGTTCCTGTTTCCATTGCTGACAAAGGCGATATTTACATCAACATGAAAGTTGCAAATAAACTTGGTGTGAAAGTTCCTGATGCTGTTACTAAGAAAGCATTTAAAATTTACAACTAACTTTTATTTTGATTGACCTAATTCTTACATCTGTTTTAGTTGGACTATTGTATTGCCTTTTTACGATTGGGCTTTCAATATCTTTTCGTGTAATCAATTACCCCGACTTGACATTGGAGGGAAGCGCAATTTTAGGCGGTGCATTATGCTTTAATGCACTTCATTTCGGACTTGATCCTTTTACTGCATTGCTTGTAGGTTTTGTTGGTGGAGCATTGGCGGGTGTATTCACAGGCATTTTATATCTCTATGCAAATGTGAGCAAGCTATTAAGTGGCATTATCACAACAGCAATTTTATATTCTTTGAACATTCGCTTCTTAGGAGGTAAATCAAATGTTCGCCTCACAGATGAAAACACCGTTTTTACTTTGTTGAATCCGAGTAACGCCAGCATTCCATCCATTTTAATTTTGAGTGCATTCGTGATTCTCATTCTTTGCATTTTATTTTTTGTTTTCCGTCTGAGGGTTGGTTATTTATTGAGGATTTTAGGCGACAACGAAAAATTCATAAATACTCTTGGCAGAAATCCGAATAAATTTACTCTCATTGGATTGGGTTTGTCAAATGGAATTATCGGATTAGGCGGTGCATTAATGGTTCAATACAAAAACACTTGTGATATAAATATGAGTTTTGGGTTACTTGTTGGGGCATTAGCAGCTTTGATGTTAGGTGAATCAATTTTTTCTGCAAAATCAATTTTCAGACATTTTACTTTTAGTGTAGTTGGAACAGTTCTCTATTCCTTAGTTATTGGTTTTGTTCTTTTCAGTTGGAGTTCTGACTGGGAAAAATATGTTATGGCAAGCGATGTGAGATTATTTACAGGACTGCTTTTAATAGCTCTTGCAGTATTTACAAAATTCAAAAAGACAGGCAAAGTTTCATTGTTTAATTCACATTGGTAATGCTCAAAGTAACAAACATATCAAAGTCATTTATTCTAAGCGAAAAAGTATTGGATGACATTTCATTTGACATAAACAAGGGTGAATTAGTTTCCGTTCTTGGAAGTAACGGTTCTGGAAAATCTACTTTGCTAAAAATTCTTTCTGGCTTTTACAATTCAGATACAGGTTCTTTTAGTTTAAGCGACAAGGTTCTTACAGGACTTCCGACTTACATAATTTCTCAACAGTTTCATTACTTACATCAATCAAGAGAGGACAACCTTCCACCCTCATTGACGCTTTTAGAGGCGACAATGGTCTGCCTTTCCAACGCATCAAGCGACTTTCATTCTTTGTCTGTAAACCAGTGGACAAAAAAAACGATTGATTTGTTCAGTCCTTTAGATTTGAATCTTGAAAACAAAATTGACCAACAAATAAAGAGTTTTTCTGGTGGAGAATGTCAAGTTGTTTCTTTAGTGCTGATGATTGAAATAATTAAACAAAATTCAGCACTGGAAAATATTTTACTACTTGATGAACACACAGCTCACCTTGACAACAATATGGCTGCAAAAGTGATGGACTTGACAATTCAACTTGTAAAGGAAAATCAAATCACGACTATTATGGTAACTCACAATATTGAAGCAGCAATAAAATTTTCTGACAGAGTTTTAATACTTAAAAACAAAAAAGTTTTTCGGGAAATAACCTTTAACTCTACTAGAAGACAAATTACAAAAAGCGAATTAGAAAACTTAGTTCTGAATTGAATATGACACACAAGAAAAAACTTGAAATATGCTGTCATATATCTGAAATCTGAATGGAGCCAGCCCTTATCTGAAGATGTAACAAATAGAGGCAAGATCAAAGGGAATTCTTGTGATACGATTTTATCTCTTCCAAAAGGTGTCTCACCAGCAGGGCTTGTTACCATGCCTCCATACGGAGCCACCATTGCTGGTAATGTCCTGCATAAACTAAAACAAGAAGATTTTATCGGTGTTTTTGATGAATATATGCTTCATGCCGATATTGAGGACATGATTAAGGATATATACATCAGTAATAAGCATGAAAGCCTCACATTATTCTTTTCAGTATATGTGTTCAATAATGATAGAACTATAAAAATAATAGAATGGATAAAGATATGTTTTAAGGATATATTAGTCGTAATCGGAGGTCCATTTGCGGAATACTTTATTTGTAACAAGAATGTTGATTCAGTAATAATTGGAGATGCTGAAACAGGTATTCGAGAATATCTTGAAAAAAAGAGCAAACTAATATTTGCTGAGAAAGCTAACCCTAATGAATTTCAGATAGATTTTACGGTGATAAAAAAAGATCGGGAATACGAAGAAGGCGTTATTAACTCCATGAGAGGTTGTAAATATCGAACAAGCGAAAGTAAGGGTTGTGTCTTTTGTAGCATGAAGGAGTATACATTGAGGTTAAGAGATCCCGAATTGATACTAAAGGAAATGGCAAGAGAAGCAGAGGATCTGAGTACAGTATGGTTTTTCGATGGGTCGGATAGCTTTGTTGCATCGAAAAAATGGTTAAAAAAATTTTCAACTATTCGGTCGAAACTAATATCAGATGGTTATGAAATACTTGAGAAACTCAAAATATATGCATATGTAAACCCCAGCGATGTAATAGATAAGGAAGTAACTGATTTGCTTTATCATTGTGGCATAAGAAAAGTGTTCCTAGGTATAGAATCCGGGGATTCTACTGTTCTTGTTACTATGAGCAAACCTAAAGCAAGTGTTGAATTTAATCGCAGGGCATTAAAACTGTTCGAGGGGAGTAATATTGAGTTACGGCTTGGTATTGTCATAGGTATTGGAGAAGATGAAAATACTCTCCTAAATACATATAATTTCCTTAAGGATTTAAAGCAACATAAAGAATTAAAGGTTGTTTCGGTTGTCTTGAGTCCTGTTCTTGTGCTACCTGGCTCGAAATTGTATCAAAACTTGATATCGAATAAATATAAGATGAAGGGGCAGGATCTTCTAATAATTCAAGAAATTAATGATCAACTTAAGCAGGGAAATGGAATTACCAAAAATTTCATTAACATCATTAGTAGAATATATCATGAAACCAATAACAACATCTCATATGAAAAGTTGTTGGTGTGGATAGATAAGATGAATGAGATGCTTATTAAGCAAAATATAGGTATCTGGGTTTTTGATGGATTTAACAAATAGATAGGAGAAATAATTATTCAAAAAAACATCTGGCTTTATTTACTTCCAGAAAAGAATCAATGGAAATAAGTATGGATTCGTTTGAAAATTTCATGCAGATAGTTATCGGTACAAAAGTAGACAATCCCCCCGCAATCTCCCCGCGGTTCTCCCCAATCCTCCCTAATCCTCCCGGTTCCGTTCAGGGCGGGATGTGTCCCCCCGAAATTGCTCCGTGGTCATCCCGCTAATGCGCTCTAATTGCCCCGGCTGGGGGAAAGGAAATATGTAAATGATGGAACCAGTTAAAACCGGAAGAAATTCCTGCTGAAGAGAAAAGAAAGGATAGTGGATGCCTTATTATTGCCTTGTGGCGCAACCAGTTTGCTCCTGTTGCTCTCTGATGCGTCTTGCCTCCAATGGTGCAATCAAATCCTTAAGGTTGGAGAGTTGTTTCAATTCTTCATATATTTGCCACAAATAATCAGAATCAAAATTATCATTTATGCCCTTGGGGTTCAATTTCTGACATCTACGGGCTACGAGAACGGAATGGGTTGCAAGTTGCAACCCATTTTCGTTTTTATGCCCCTGTAACAGTTCAAACCGCACTCAGATTGTCCAAAACTGTGCCGGCAGTGCCGACACCCCATCAGAAAACGGAAAAAAGAAAAGCAAAAGAAAAATCAACGGAGAGATATTGAAGGGGTTGGAGTTTGAATAAAAAGATTTCGTAATCATTGAAAAATAAATAACAGACAATGGCAAAAAAACAAAAACCGGCAAAAGAAGGATTCAATAAAATTTTGCTTTACAAAACACCGAATGAAAAGGTGAAGGTTGAAATTTATTTGCAGAACGAAACCATCTGGCTTACACAGAAAAAAATAGCGGATTTGTTTGGAGTGCAAAGACCTGCCGTAACCAAACACCTGAAAAATATTTTTGAAACAGGAGAGTTGGAAGAAGAAGTGGTTAGTTCCATTTTGGAACATACCACACAACACGGTGCGATAGAAGGAAAAACGCAGGAAACAAAAGTTAAATATTACAATCTTGACGCAATTATTTCTGTTGGCTATCGTGTAAACAGCAATCAGGCGACAGCATTTCGTATTTGGGCTACAGAACGGTTAAAGGAATACATCATCAAAGGATTTACAATGGATGATGAACGGCTGAAAAATCCAAATAATATTTTCGGTAATGATTATTGTGAAGAACAACTTGCCCGTATACGCGATATACGAAGCAGCGAAAGGCGATTTTATCAAAAGATTACTGACATCTATACTCAACTCCAAACTGCCTCTAATGGCGCAACCAACTCCTTCAGGTTGCAAAGTTGTTTCAATTCTTCATACATTTGCCACCGGTAATCAGAATCAATATTATGCTCCGGCTCCTTTGGGTTCAAATTCTGTAATCTATGGGCTGCTGAAACCCTGACCATTACTTCAGGGTTTTTTTTACTTCTTATTTTTCCATGTCATTTAAATCCGGATTTGTCAGTTTGATCGGAAATCCCAATGTGGGAAAGTCAACTCTTTTGAATGCCCTGCTCGGTCAAAAACTATCCATCATTACGCCCAAACCGCAAACCACCAGGCACAGGATACATGGTATATTAAACGGGGACAATTATCAAATCGTTTTTTCCGACCTGCCGGGACTGGTAAAACCCGCGTATAAATTGCAGGAAAAAATGATGAACTTCGTCCGCTCTTCCCTCAATGATTCGGATCTTTTTCTGTTCATGACCGATATTTATGAAACCGGTTTTCATGATGAAAAACTGATAGCATCCGTCAGCAGTGCCGGTAAACCGAAAATCCTTGCCCTGAACAAGACCGATACCTGTGATGAGAAAAAAACCGAAGAAAGAATTATCCACTGGAAAAATATTTTTCCCGGAGTAATGATTATCCCGGTTTCCGCCAGGACCGGATACAATCTGAATGTACTGGTTGGGGAGATTGTAAAAAACATCCCTGAATCACCTGCATATTATCCGGATGATACAGTAACAGACCGCAATGAACGGTTTTTTGTATCTGAGATAATACGCGAAAAAATCCTGTTGCAATATCGCCAGGAAATTCCCTATTCGTCCGAAGTTCAGGTGGAGGAGTTTGAAGAAAAGGAAAAAATCACCTTAATTCATGCATCCCTGATCGTTATGCGCGAAAGCCAGAAGATGATCATACTCGGCAAAAAGGGAGAAGCCATCAGAAAACTTGGAATTACAGCAAGGGAAGAAATTGAAAAATTTTTACGGAAAAAAGTATTTTTAGACATTCGCGTGGAAGTAAAAAAAGAATGGCGGGAAGACGAAAGATTGCTGAAGAAATTCGGGTATTGCACATAGCGACAGAAGTTATAATAGAAGTGATAAAACATTATGTATAGTAATAATCTCCCGGTCACCAAATATTAAATGTCTTTCCTCGTTGCCATAGTAGGCCGCCCGAACGTGGGCAAGTCAACCCTTTTCAACCGCATCACACGCAGCCGTGAAGCAATAGTTGATGAAGTGAGCGGAGTCACGCGTGACAACCATTATGGCACCGCAGTGTGGGAGGGAAAAACCTTTATGGTTGCCGACACCGGGGGATATGTGAATAATTCAGATGATGTTTTTGAAAAAGAGATACAAAAACATGTGGTGATGGCCGTTGATGAAGCGGACCTTATCCTTTTTATGACGGATGTGACTGCAGGCATAACGCGGCTGGATGATTCGGTTGCAGAACTCCTGCGCAGGTCAGGGAAAAAAATTCTGCCTGTTGTAAATAAAGTAGACAACAACAAACGGATGGGTGACACATCTGAATTTTACCGGCTGGGACTGGGCGAACTTTTTTGTATTTCCTCCATTAATGGCAACGGTGCAGGTGATTTGCTGGACGAAATTGCTCGTCATGTTCCTGAGAAGAAAAAAACCGTAAAAACCGCAATCCCCGGTATTGCCGTTGTCGGCCGGCCAAATGTCGGTAAATCCTCATTCATCAATCTCCTGCTCGAAGAAGAAAGGTGTATTGTAACTCCGGTTCCCGGCACTACCCGCGCTTCAGTGGACACTCATTTTAACAAATTCGGGTTTGATTTCACCCTGATTGATACTGCCGGGCTGAGAAAAAAACAACAGGTTCATGAGAACATTGAATTTTATTCAACGGTCCGCACTTTAAGGGCGATTGACAGGAGCGATGTTTGCATATTGCTGCTGGATGCCACCGAGGGATTCACGGGACAGGATACCTATATTTTCCGGAAGATTGAGGAAGCGATGAAGGGAGTGGTTGTGGCGGTGAACAAATGGGATCTTACCGGAAAAGGCAGCCCAAGCCGGAAGGATTACGAACGCCATCTGCGCGGGAGAATGAAGCCGTTTGACGATGTACCCTTCTTATTCACTTCGGTAATCCGGAAACAGCGCATCCTCGATACCTTAAAGGCGGCTGCTGATGTTTACGGCAGGTGCGGACAACAATTTTCAGATGATATCCTCGATGAAACGATCCTTCCTGTTATTAAATCTACACCCCCCCCATCGGTAAAAGGAAAAATGGTAAAGATTTACGGAATGTACCAGGATAAAAGAAATCCGAAGGTCTTTATTGTTAAAAGCAACGTAGACCGCGACATAAAAGAATCCTATATCCGTTTCCTGGAAAATCAACTCCGTGAAAATTTCAGTTTTACCGGGGTGCCCCTGAAACTGATGTTCCGTAAAGAGCTCTGATTACTTTATCCAATACTTCGTCCACGCTTATCGTCTTCATGCAGACATTATCCTTGCATGGCGAAAAACGGTGATTGAACGGATTTACACAGGGACTGCATGCAAGTTGTTTCCATATTACTTTACTGTTATTTCCTAAGGGTCCAAAGAGTTCAGGGGTTTCGGGACCAAAAAGGATAATGGATTTTACGGAGGTCATGGATGCGAAATGCCCGGGCCCGCTGTCGTTGGTTACCAACGCATCGGCAAGAGAATAAAGGACGAGCAATTCATAAAGGGTTGTTTTTCCGGCATAGTTCAGCACATACCCAGCCCTAACGCTGCCTGTTTCCTGCTTTATGCGGCTGCATATTTTTTCAGCGGCTTCTTTTTCCGAAGGCGCCCCGGTGATGATCAGCGTGATGTTTTTAAACTGATTCATCAGCCGGACTCCGAGGCCAATAAAATTTTCTTCCGGCCATTTCCTTACCGGCAACATATCGCTGGCGTTCGGGTTAAGCAGAATAACCGGTCTGCACACCTCCCCCCCTATTGCAAACGGCAACTGTCCTGCCATTTTTCTCAGCAGGATATCATCCGGAATAAACCGTGGAATTTCTACAGGAATATTTTCATGCTGAATTTTCATCATCGGTATTTCTGCTGGATCCCGCAATAAAGCATCAACGAGCAGCCGGAACGCCTTTGCCGTGTGCAGGTACGGATTGTATTGAATGCGGTGCGTCATCAGGTTGCCCCGGTAAGGGAGTTCGCTGGTGAAGCGGTGCAACCCCACCCGGTTGCGCGCTCCGCTGAGATAGGACAAGATAACCGATGAACGGGAAAAGAACTCCATATCAACAGTTGAATCAATGCGGTGTTTGCGGCAGAGGAGAACGAATTTCAGGACATCCCAAATGAAAATGAAAATATTATTCTGGCGGATGACAAAAATATTTTCCTGTGGGATCAGGTCAAGAATATCGAGGATCGGTTTATTGTTTTTGAAAACGCAGAAAAATGTATTTCCCTTTCCCACAATCCTTACCGCCTCCCTGATCGTGGAAAATGCCAGGACCGTTGCGCCCTGTTCAATCAATTTAATGAAAACTATTTTCACGGGATTATCTATTTTTCTGCCAAGTGAAGAAATATCCCAAAAATATTTCCAGGCAGTCAGCAGGCAGCAAAGCGGACGGCCAAGCCATTTATCCAGTATCCGGATTGTATTGGGAGACATCGGTGGGTGTTATTAAATCCTGACGGTATTATTGCAAAGATAAACTAATGGTTGGGATTTTAGGATTTAGGATTTTCACGCTAATTTCAATTACGGTTACTACTCAGCAGCAAAAAAAATGTAGCCACTGATTACACGGATTATTTTTTTTACACTATTAATCTTTTCCATTCTAAAGAATCCTTACCGAAATTTACGATTAGTCCAACTTTTAATTTAGAAGCAGCAAGATAATTTAAGGTTCGTGCGACAAATTTATCTACTATACCATTGCAACTCTTAACCTCAAGTATAATTTTGTTAAATAAAGTGAAATCAGCATAAAACTTATGCGAAAGAATAATATGTTTGTAATGAATGGTGAATTCTTTTTCACGCTCATATTCATATTTTCTGCTATTGCATTCATATTCAATAGCATCCTTATAAACAATTTCAAGAAATCCCTTTCCCAGTATTCTATGCACTTCCATGCAAATACCAATTATTTTGTGCGTTTCTACTTTGAATAACAATTCAGGCATATATCTATTTTGTTTGTAATCCGTGTAATCTGTGGCTAAAAACAAGGGTGCTGTGCAGTAACCAATTACGATGTGTTCGGAGACCTCGGCAAGATCAATTCGCAGCTTCTTAAAGATGGATTGACACGGTTTACCATTGGCGAATTCAAAACCCTCAACGAAGCGGAAAACCTGAAACGTAAAGCGCGCCAGAGGGGGAAAAAGGATTCTTTTATTACATTCTTATTGCAGGGGGGAGAGGAAATTGCTGTCGGAAGCGATTGGCGCTAAGTTCAGGCAGTAACAGCGTTTAACCGTACCTTTGTTCAATTATGATCCGTTGCTTATTGTCCTTCATTGTCGTCTTAATTGAATCCGCCTTTTTTTCATTGTTTTTTCTTACCGGAGCGTCAGCATCAGGAGGATCTGATACCTCACTGATAAATTTCCTCAACGAACAATCTTCCAGTTTATACAGGAATAATCCGGAGCTTGCCAGAAAATATGCCGACAGCGCTTTGACTCTTTCTGAAAAAATAAACTTCAAAAAAGGGCTCGGTGAAGCATATCAGAACATCGGAATTGCTTTTGATATGCATGGGTACTGCGACTCTGCCATAAGCTATTTCCTGCAATCACTGAAAATATTTGAAACTAACGGTAACTTAAGCGGCCAATCGGCATCATTAAATAATATTGGTGAAGCCAACCGCAAGCTCGGAAGATATGGCAAAGCCCTTGAGTATCATTTCAGGGCATTGAAAATCCGGCAGGGAACAGGCGATAAGGGCGGGATGGCATCTTCTTTCAATAATATCGGGAATATTTACAGCAGCCAGGGTAATTTCAATAAAGCGGTTGAGTATTTGCTGAAATCACTGCAGTTAAGGGAAGAATCGGGTAATAAGCAGGGCATCGCCATATCATCCAATAATATCGGGAATGTTTATTATGCCATGGGAAATTTTGATAAAGCTATGGAGTATTACCTGAAATCGTTTAATATTAAAAAGGAAATCGGAGATAAGCATGGCCTCACCACTTCGGGAATAAACATCGGTAATGTATATGAAAAAAGAGGCGATCCTGAAAAGGCAATTGAATACTACCGTAATGCCCTTGCCATACAGGAAGAAATAGGCGATAAACATGTTATTTCGGCATCGCTGAACAATATAGGCGAATTGTACCGGAAGCTGGGTGAACTGGACAAAGCCAATGAATATTATAAAAAATCGCTTGTGATTTCTGAATCGGTGGGAGACAAAAAAAGCATTGCGTTGGGTCTTGTCAACATCGCCATTATCCATTCAGCAATGAAAAAATATAAAGAAGCCCTCCCTTACCTTGAAAAGGGATTATCATTATCCGATGAAGTAGGGGAGAAAATTCTGTTAAAGCACTGCTATGATGAGTTAGCCAGGGTATATGCGGGATTGAACGACTACAAAAAAGCGTATCAATACAACACGCTTTGTTCCTCTGTGAAAGATTCCCTGATGAATGAAGAAACAACAAAGCAAATTGCCGAAATGCAGGAAAAATACCAGTCCGAAAAAAAAGAAAAAGAAATTGAACTGCTTGAAAAACAAAAAAAACTCAGGGAATCGGATATCTTGCAGCAGGGGATGAAACTGAAACAAAACAGGATCATTAATTTCGGATTGGTAATCGGTTTAATCACCATTGTTCTGACTTTTGTGCTGATCTACATTATTTCCAGGATAAAACAAAAAGAATTGCTGAACAGGGAACTTATCAAAAAAGAAAAACAGAATATCAGGAACATCATTGAGGTGCAGGAAAACGAAAGAAAAAGAATTGCCAAAGACCTTCATGACGGTATAGGGCAGACGCTTGCCGGATTGAAAATTTCGCTGAATAACCTTTCCGGCATGCCTCAATCCGCTGTGGGTAAAGATGAAATCTTTTCCAGGTCAATCCGCCTGATTGACAACGCTTGCAATGAAGTAAGAAATATTTCCCACCAGATGCTGCCTCGCGTATTAAGTGAAATGGGACTTTGCGATGCCATGAAGGACTTGCTGGATATTTCTTTTTCCGGTTCCAAAATCATGTACGCTTTTGAAAAGCATAATATAACCCGAATGGATGAATATAAAGAGGTTGGTATTTTTAGGATTTTTCAGGAATTACTCAGCAATATAATTAAACATTCAGGCGCTACGGAAATATCAGTTCATTTGCACATCCTTGATGGAACATTAATACTAATTGTGGAAGATAATGGTTGTGGTCCCGGACAGTTCCATAACCGTAAAAAAGGAATGGGCTTGTTGAACATCACAACACGGGTTGAAGCCATGAATGGTATTTTTTCCCTGCAGCCCGGTCCGGAAAAGGGAACTATCGCCAACGTCAGAATTCCCTTATAATGAAAGAAAAAATCAGGATTATAATTGCCGATGATCATCAGCTGATCATTGATGGAATAAAATCGCTTTTATCAGGAGCCGATGATATTAAAATAACAGGTGAAGCATCCAACGGGAAAGAAGCGCTTGAATTATTAAAAAATAACAGGGCTGATATTGCCATGCTCGATATTGACATGCCGGTGATGAGCGGATATGAGACCGCCAAACAAATTTCTGAAAAATATCCCGATGTCAAAACCATTATCCTGACAATGTTTAACGAAAAATCACTTATCCGGAAAATGATTGAAACAGGCGCCCATGGTTATATCCTGAAAAATATCACAAAAGACGAACTTATTCTCGCCATACATGAAGTGGCAGCAGACAGAAAATTTTACAGCAATGAAATCCATATTGCAATGGCACGCCCTGCACCCGAGGAAGTAATTAAAAAAGAAGAACCGACCATTTTACCTGATTTGACCAAAAGAGAACTTGAAATTCTGAAAAATATTACCCTCGGATTAACCAATGCGGAAATTGCCGGGAAATTATTCATAAGCCCGCATACCGTTGATGTGCACCGCACCCATATCATGAAAAAACTTGATGTGCATAATGTAGCCGGGCTTGTCCAGTTTGTGATAAAAAATCATCTATTAGATTAGTAATAAAATTAATTCTATCTTTGCGTGATTAATCATCAATCCACAATAAAAATGGGATTAACTTTTTTGGAACTGGCCGTTGGAAATCCTTCATCTCCGTCAAAAACGGAGAATGTTGAGTTTTTAATTGACTCGGGAGCAATCTACTCTGTTGTTCCGTCCGGGATATTAAAACGGCTTGGCATAAAGCCCTTGTCAAAAGAAGAATTTCGTTTGGCAAACGGTGGCAAAATTATCCGTGAAAAAGGTATTGCACTTTTTAAATATAAAGACAAAATAGGAGGTTCTGATGTAATTTTTGGTCTGGAAGGCGACAGTAATTTACTCGGAGCAACAACGCTTGAATCACTCGCACTGTCTCTCGACCCATTAAAAAGAACATTAAATCCCTTACCGATGATTTTGGGATAAAGACGCATCTCCCGCCTTACCAAGTTCCGTTACTGCTTATTTTCCACTAAAATACCCTCCTTACACTACAAAAATAGTGTGTTTCCCTTATTGACTTGCCTTCTCTTCCTACCTAATTTTGGCAGTTGATATTTCATTGTACCCTAACCTGCATAAAGCAGAAAAATACACCGCAAAGGCGCAAAGACGCAAAGTTTTTTTTAAAAAATTTTCTTTGCGTCTCAGCGGTGAAAAATATTCTGCCAAAATATGTCAGAATTTAAAATATTAGACACTAAATAATTATCTGATGAAAAAAACAAAATTACTTTTGGTAACCGCTATTGTGGCTGTTTTCTTTTTTCCCCCCTTCGGGGGGATGAAGGGGGGCTGTCAGAATATCGGCATCAACACCGATGGCGCAACCCCTAACCTATCCGCTTTGCTTGATATAAGCGCCAGCCCCAATTTCAACAGGGGATTTCTTATTCCCCGTATGACGCAGGTACAGCGGACTGCAATGGATCCATTGCCGGAGGCGGCACAGGGGCTGATCGTCTATCAGACAGACGGAACAGAGGGATTTTACTATAATACCAGCACGACAACTACTCCTCTTAACTGGGTTTATCTTGATAACGGTAACATCGGTTGGCTCCTCACGGGAAATACAGGCACTGTAGATGGAGCTAATTTCCTCGG
Organism: Bacteroidota bacterium; assembly: GCA_016193485.1. GTDB lineage: Bacteria > Bacteroidota > Bacteroidia > JACPRZ01 > JACPRZ01 > JACPRZ01. The sequence goes on from JACPRZ010000064.1 coordinate 73,980, forward strand.
CACCATTGATGATGTGCCGCTTAATTTCAGGGTATTTAATGAAAAAGCCGGCAGGATAACTTCAAACGGTATCGTATTTTTTGGGTACCAGGCAGGCAACAGCAATACGAATACTACCAATACCGGAATCGGTTATCAATCCTTATTTACAAACACAACAGGACAGCGGAATGTGGGCATCGGGTTTCAATCACTTTATACCAACAATGGCAGTTACAATACAGCCGTTGGATATTTTGCCATGCGCGCCAATAGTTCAGGCGAAGACAATACAGCCATCGGTAAAAGGGCTCTACAGTCAAACACCACAGGAAATAAAAATACGGCTGTCGGTTCCTGGAGTTTGCCAAAAAACACAACAGGCATAAACAATACGGCTGTCGGTTATAATGCATTAAATGACAATACCATTGAAAATTACAATACAGCTGTCGGTTATCAGGCGCTTAATACAAATACGACTGATTATAATTCGGCTCTTGGTTATCAGGCGCTTTTTTCCAACACCACCGGAAATTTTAATACGGCAACAGGAACCAGCGCCCTTTATTCCAATGTTGATGGAGTCAACAACACGGCCAGCGGAAGGAATGCCCTTTATTCCAATATCTCAGGAAACAACAATACCGCCAACGGAGTTGCTGCGCTTTATTTCAACACAGGAAACTTAAATACCGCCACCGGTGCAAATGCTATGCTTTCAAATGTTGGTGGTTTCCAGAATACCGCTTACGGAGCGAGTGCGCTATATTCCAATATCGCGGGAACAAATAACGATGCCTTCGGGTTTGAAGCGCTTTATAGCAACACGGGTGACTATAATGTCGCCTTCGGGCGTGCTGCACTTCGCTCTAATACCGCAGGAACGCAGAATAATGCCTTAGGATATATGGCGCTTTACGCGAATACCCTCGGAAACTATAATACCGCTATTGGTCATCAGGCGCTTCGGTTTAATCAGGATGGAAATGGTCTTACCGCTGTCGGTTACCAGGCGCTTTATACAAATACAACTGGAGGTTGGTACAATACTTCAGTTGGCTACCAGTCGCTTTATACGAATGGCGCAGGATGGAAAAATACAGCCCTCGGTTACCAGGCGCTTTATAGTAATGACGCGGGGAGTTATAACACTGCGGTAGGATATTATGCTATGCGTGTCAATACATTGGGTGAAGACAACACTGCCATTGGAAAAAGAGCGCTTGAGTTTACCTCAGCATCCTTTAATACTGCAATCGGTTCACATTGCCTGGAGTTCAATTCAAGCGGGACTAATAATATTGGTCTTGGTTACAGGGCAGGCGATAATATTACAACCGGTGGAACCAATATCATGATTGGTTATGATATTGATGCGCAGTCAGCCACCGGAAGCAACCAGATGTCTATCGGAAATATCATTTTTGCCACCGGTGGTTTTGGCACCGGTAGTGTGGTTGGAGCAGGTAAAGTAAATATTGGAGGAACAACTCCGGCAAGACGCTTAACCGTAACAGGAGACCAACAAACCAGCGGTTTCGGACGCTTTGTGGGATGGAATAGTGAAGGATTGGCAACCGGAGGGCTTGCGGCTGAAATAGGGTCGAACGGTACAGCAGCAATTATGCAATCGTACAACAGAGGGGCTGCGACCTTTGGAAATATTAATATCGTAACAGGAGCCAGTCCAACCGGTATATTTATCCTGACCACTGGCAATACAGGTATTGGCGTAACAGCACCTCAAAGTAAACTTGATGTTGAAGGGGGGGTATCTATCGGAGCAACTTATTCCGGAACTACAGCAGCGCCCGCAAACGGTGCAATCATTGAAGGACAAGTGGGTATAGCGACCAATACACCGGCAGCAAGCGTTGAATTAGATGTAAATGGCGAAGCGCAAATAGGAATCAACGGAACAACCATAACCAATATTATTCAGATAACGGTAAATATTGATCCTCCCAGTTTAGCGGCTGGTGCAAACTCCGTTGCTACAACTGTTGCTGTGGCTAATGCTGCATTAGCATCTTCCGTAATCGCGTCACCCTCTACAACACTTGCAGCAGGATACGGCATTGCTTATGCAAGGGTTTCGGCAGTAGGCACAGTACTGATTTCATTTTTTAATAATAGCGCTGGACTCATTAATCCTGCTGCTCAGGATTTTTATATTACAGTAATACAATAATAAATAATGGGGAATTATGGATTGGTATATAACCGTAATGCAATAATAAAACCAGGGTCATAAGGGTATTGGGATTTCCTTACGCCCTTATACCTCTATACCCCTATCCCTTATACCTTTTTATGTTCAAATATTTCTTCACCTCCAACCCCTCCGAGCATCCCAGGTCAACTAATTACCTTGTAATTGCGATTGTACTGATTCAGATTTTCCTGTGGTTGGTTTTTATCGGATATTCATTTTCGCAATGCTCATCCGGTAACGGATATGAAATGATATTCAACGGTAATTTCAGTTCAGGAAACTTCGGTTTTACAACAGATTATTCATATTGCAATACTTCCGGTTGTTTGGGACCTGAAGGATATTATACCGTTGATGATGATCCTGCCGTCTATAACGGCTGGTCGGGTGAAGGACACACTTTCCCTGGTCCCGACAGTTTTATGATTGTCAATGGCGCACCGGTTGCAAACCAACTGGTCTGGTGCCAGACAATATCGGTTACAGCAAATACGTGGTATATTTTTTCAACCTGGGTGAGCACTATGGACCCATCTGCTTACAGTCCTGCCGAACTTCAGTTTTCAATAAACGGTATTCCTGTCGGCAGCATTTTTACTGCAGGAACCGCGCAGAATGTATGGTGGCAGTTTTATGAAAACTGGTATTCCGGAGCCGCTACTTCGGCACAGATTTGCATTGTAAATCAGAACACGGCATCAGGAAGCAATGATTTTGGTCTGGATGATATTTCATTCCAGGGGTGTGAATGTAATCTCATGGTAAATGCAGGTAACGATACTTCTATTTGCTCAGGGGAATCATTGCAATTGACCGCTAACGGTGGTGTAACTTACCTGTGGAGCAGCGGGGAAACAACTGCATCCATAACAAAAAGTCCGGCAAATGACACTCTGTTTTATGTGATCGCTTCAGCAGGCCCCTGCTCTGATACCGATTCGGTGTTTGTAACTATAAATCCTTCTTTTGATGCCACTATAAATCCTGCTGGGCCTTTTTGCAGCAACACCCCCCCCATTGACCTGATAGCAGCGGATACCGGTGGGATATGGTCAGGAACAGGGATTACAAATACCGTTACCGGAACATTTGATCCATCCGTTTCGGGAAGCGGAACCCATAAAATATATTACATTATTCCCGGATTATGCGGTGGTGCCGATTCTGTTTCCATCACAATTAATCCTTCTCTTGATGCCGCCATTGCACCGGCAGGACCTTTGTGTGCAGATGATCCACCGTTGAATTTATCTGCTTCTAACAGCGGTGGTTTGTGGGTAGGAACGGGAATCACCAATCCCTTTAACGGAACATTCAGCCCTGCCGTTTCGGGTCCGGGAACTTTTCAGATTTATTATTTCCTTACCGGCACCTGCGGTGATACCGATTCGGTATCCATTATTGTCACCGGTTATTTAGATGCAACAATTACCCCCCCCGGTTCACTTTGTCAAAACGGCTCTCCCGTTCTCCTTACTGCTGCTGACACCGGTGGAGTTTGGTCCGGAACCGGTATTGTAAACCAGGATTCGGGAATTTTTGACCCTTCGTTTTCGGGAACCGGAAATTTTGTGATTATTTACACTATCCCCGGAAGTTGCGGTGATACCGATTCTGTTTCAATTACCGTGAATACTTCTTCCGATGCCACAATTACCCCTGCCGGGCCTTTCTGCGAAAATGAAACTCCGGTAATGCTCTCGGCTACCGACAGCATTGGAGTATGGTCGGGAAACGGAATTACAAATTCTTCAACAGGCGCTTTTGACCCTTCTGCAGCGGGACCGGGGACATCTTTAATTACATATACAATTTCCGGTCAGTGCGGTGACAGCGATACGGTTTATATAACTGTTTATGCAACACCATTACCGGTAATAACGGCAAACGAACCCCTTTCATTCTGCGATGGTGATACGGTAATTTTGACTTCTTCGCTTTTTGATAGTTATTTATGGTCGACTAATGAAATTTCTCAAAGCATATCAGTAATTGTAAGCGGGATTTATTCTGTTACCGTAATTGATTCCAACAACTGCAGCGGAACATCCCAGCCGGTTTCAGTTACCGTTACAAATCAACCGGTCGCTGTAATAACCGGCAAAAATTCAATTTGTAATGGAATGAACATCATATTAACCGCTTCCGGTGGTTCCGGTTATGTATGGAGTACCGGTGAAACTTCCCAATCGGTAACAGTAATACCCGATGATAACGCACAATATTTCGTTACTGTGTCAAACGGTTCCTGCACGGATACTGCATCAATTTCTGTTACGGTAAACCCTCTGCCTGCAGCATTTTCCGGAAATGATACAGTCATTGAATTCGGTTCCACGGTTATGATTAACGCTTCAGGTGGGATATATTATTTATGGAGTAACGGTTCAACTGATTCCGGCATGAGTGTTAAACTTTATTCCACTGCGGTTTTTTCAGTCACTGTCACTGATGAAAATAATTGCACTTCGGTTGATTCGGTAAAAATCACTGTACTGGAATGTCCGGAACCATTTATCCCATCTGCTTTTTCACCGAACGGAGATAATTTTAATGATGTCCTCTTCATCAGGGGGATATCTGACGAATGTTTTTCGGAGATGAGATTTCATATTTACAACCGATGGGGCGAGGAGGTCTTTCAGACAGCAACTGTCAATACCGGATGGGACGGTTCAAAAAACAACAGGGCGCTGGATGCAGGCGTCTTCGTTTATTTCCTGTCAATGAAGTATCCGGTAGGGGAGGAAAAGACAATGAAGGGAAATATTACGCTCGTAAGATGATATCACCCATAATAAAAAATGAACATAAGTTTACAGGTAGCGGATAAAAAGTCCCAAGTCCCAAATCTCAAATTCCAAATTCCAAGAACCAAGAAAAGGCAGAATTCCTGGGAATTGGGGCTTGGGACTTGGAGCTTGGGACTTTGTTTCCTGGAATTTGGTTTTTGGGGATTTGGTTCTTTCTCCCAGTCCCGTTTGGTTTTTAACAATGATGGTTACATGGTAATTGAAGGAGGAGCAAGAGTTGTGATTGCAAGGAACAACCCTGATGCCATCACTCAACTTGGCACCGGTGGCAGAATTGTATCCGAAGCGGAAACCGATTACATTCAATGGAACTTAGGTAATACGGCAGCAGGCGCTTTTACCATTCCGTTTACCAGGGTAACGCCATCTGTTGTCGAGATTCCGCTTACTTTTACAATCAACAGTGCCGGGGATGCCGGTGGGAGAGTTTACTTTTCCACCTACAGGGGGGGGTGGGATAATAACCTATATAAACCGGCAGAGATAACAAATATGCAGGGTCAGGATGGCGATCCAAACAATTCAGAGAATGTAGTTGACCGTTTCTGGATCCTGGAACCCAATAATTACACTACAAAACCTGCTACTGAAATCAATTTTACTTATATTGACGATGAACATACTGCTGCAAGCAATAGTATCACCGAAGGTTCCCTGTTCGCCCAACGGTGGAATTCATCAACCAATCAATGGGGCGACTGGTTCGGTACTTTCGGTACTGCAAATACGGTAAATAACACTGTTTCAAGCGGGGCTGTTACCGCTGCAAATTTTTTCCGTGTATGGACTTTGGTGGATCAGGATAACCCGCTTCCGGTTGAACTGCTCTCATTTACTGCAACCTGCCTTGGTGAAAAGGCATATTTACAATGGACGACAGTTTCCGAAAGCAATAATGATTATTTTACTATTGAACGCCTTACTACTGACCTTTCATCAGATGAAGATGGGAACTGGATTCGTGTTGGAACGGTTAAAGGCGCAGGCAACTCTTCAACTATACGCAACTATTTTTTCACTGACGAATCTCACCCCTCCCCATTTGGGGAGGGGCAGGGGGTGGGCTTTTACCGCCTCTCACAAACCGACTTTGACGGCACAAATTCCGCCTATAGTCCGGTAACATCTTATCCCTGCAACGGATCAATGGTGCAGGAATCAATCCGTGCTTATTTGGATCAGGAAAAAAATATTGCCATTGAAATCATATCTGACCATCCGTTTGAAGGCACAGCATGTTTATATGATATGGCATTGAAAAAAATTGTCTATATACCGGTTCACGCTCCCGGAGGCATTAGTTACACGATTTTAGGCGGGCTGAATATCTGTCCCGGTATATATGTGTTGTCAGTAGCAGATAATTATCAAACGTACACACAGAAATTATCTATCAGGTAATTTGAAGGGGCTCCTATTTTCAAAAAGCATCCCTTCCCTCAGTGAATATGCCGATACCCATATTTTACTCACAGGAATATTTTTCAGTACGGTATGAATAAGTATGGCTGCGAGGTGAATGGTATCGGCACGGAAGACGGGAATGACTTTGTTATCAAGCCGTTCTTTAAGAGTGGACTGCACCAGCCATCCGTATATCTTCAGGAAGTCAATTTGTTTCAGTTTGCATGATTTATTGCTTCGCATAAAAGTTTTTTTGTGCACATGCCATTCAATGAGGTCGGCCATGGTTTCAAACGAACCGGCTGAACCCACAAGGATTTTCACCGGGTTGTACTTTGCTGCAATAAAAAGCGGTGACAGTTCGGTCATGAAAAAATTTTCAATTTTCAAAATGTCATCCGCCAGAAGAGGATCGGAAGGCCGGAACGCCTCAAGGATGCGGATCACCCCGAGTCGGAAACTCTTTTTCCAGAAAATTTTTTCCCTGCCGGCAATAATAAATTCAGCGCTGCCGCCACCGATGTCCATGATGAGAACCGGTTCTTTTTTCAGGGGGACCGCCTCCCTGATTCCTGACCAGATAAGTTCAGCTTCGCGGTTACCGTCAATTACAGTGATGCTGATTCCTGTCTGACGCAGCGCTTCCCCGGCAAAGTCATTTCCGTTATCTGCATCGCGCACTGCTGCAGTAGCATAAGCGATTATGCGCCCTGCTCCATATTTGTCTGCAGTTCTTTTATACTCTGCAAGGGTTTCGATGCCAAGCCGGAATGCTTCTTCCTGAATATGGTTTTTCATGATCCCCCCCCTTCCCATCCCGACAGGTACACGGGTTTTGTATATTTTATTAAAAGAACCGTTCTCCCGCAGTTCAGCGACCAGGAGGTTGAAGGTGTTGGTGCCGATGTCGATGAGTGCAATAGGCATAATTCACGAATACCGTATCCATTTCCACAATTCTGCATAGGAGACCTTTTTGCCGTACATCAGTATTCCAACCCTGTACACTTTTGCAGCGAGCCAGATAGATGCCGCAAAGCCGGCAACTAAGAGTGCAATGGAAACGGATAATTCCCAGACAGGGACGCCAAAAGGTATGCGCACCATCATGATGACAGGTGAAGTTAGCGGGATGACGGAAAACCAGAAGGACAGGGAACTGTCGGGATTATTAATGATAAACTGCGCCATAATGATGGCGAGAATAAGCGGAATGGTAAGGGGGAAGATGAACTGCTGCGTATCGGTGTCATTATCCACTGCCGCACCTATAGCGGCAAAAAGTGCCGAATAAAGAAGATAACCACCCAGAAAATAGAAAAGAAACATCAGCAGGACTACCGGGAAATTAATGGATTGCACCGCTTCAAATATTTTTGCGGCTTCTTCATTGCCACCGGAACCCAGCATACGTGTATCCAGCCCCAGTTGGCCGGGTGATAGCGATGAAGGCGCGGTTGTTTTGAATATTTCCTCCGGGTTGAATTTTTTGGCGAGATAAACATTCTGAAATATTCCGACAATAAAAAAAGTGATCACGACCCACAGCAAAAACTGGGTGAGCCCCACAAACGCTATTCCGATTACCTTACCCATCATGAGTTGAAACGGCCTGACGGAGGAAACGATAATTTCAACAATGCGGTTGGTTTTTTCTTCCATCACCCCGCGCATGACCAGCGTTCCGTATAAAAAAATGAAAATGTAAATCAGGAACCCTCCCACCAGCCCGACCACAGAGCTCAATTCCGCAAAACTTTTCTCTTCGGAACCGCTTTCTTTAAGTTTCAATGTCACCAGTTTGATTTTGGTTTTTATGGAACGCAAAACCGATTCTTCTATTCCCTGTGCGATCAGTTTTTCCGATTCTATTTTCTTCTCTATGGTCTCCTTGATGTATTCCTGCGCCATGATACCCGGCTGTTTTTTGTAAAAAATCTGAACCGCAGAAATATTCTGGACAACCGTAGCCGGTATGTATAAAATTGCCGAATATTTTTCACGGTAAAAATTCTCTTTGACTTCGGCCAGTTCTTTATCGCTGTAGAAAAATTTAAGCGATTTGGTGTCGGTTATGCCGTTGATGAATAATTGCGACTCATCCACTACGGTAATAAAGTGCACATCGCCTTCCCTTGTTGCAAACCAAACCGGCACGATTATTATTCCTGCCATGAGCAGGGGCCCAACAATCGTCATAATGATAAATGATTTCTTCTTTACCCTTGTAAGGTATTCCCTAAGGATGATAAGATTAATTTTGCCGGACATACTGAATGACAGATTTAAGTTAATTGTGCCATTGACGATTAACTGCAGTCCTTTACAACTTTAATGAAAATATCGCTCATTCTCGGCAGCACTTCGCTGAATGAATGAATTTTAACTGCCGGTAAAACCGAACCAAGCAGGTCGTTGGCGCTGCTGTTGTTCAATGACCTCACCCGTGCTTTTATCAGGTTATCCTCTGTGTTATGTTCCAGCAATTCAAAACCGGTCCACAGGGCGCTGGTGAAACTGACCAGATTGCCTTCAAAAATAATTTCAAAGACATCGGGCTTAAAACGGTTCCTGATTTCTTTTACCCCCCCCTCAAGAATCACTTCGGCACGGTTAATGAGGGCGATATGATCGCACAATTCTTCCACCGATTCCATATTATGCGTTGAAAGGATGATCGTTGCGCCATTTTTTTTCATGTCAAGAATTTCATTCCTTATCAACCGTGTATTTATCGGATCGAAACCGGTAAATGGCTCGTCAAAAATCAACAGTTCCGGCTGATGTACAACCGTAATGATGAACTGCACCTTCTGCTGCATTCCTTTTGACAATTCCTCAACTTTTTTATTCCACCATTCCTCTATTTCAAATTTCTCAAACCAGAATTTGAGCCGTTTGAGAGCATCTTTTCTTTTCAGCCCTTTTAACCGGGCAAGATAGAGCGCTTGTTCTCCGACCTTCATTTTTTTGTAAAGTCCTCTTTCTTCGGGCAGGTATCCTATCCGTTCGGTGTGTGAGACATTTAACGGTTCATTGTTCAGATGAATGGTGCCGTTATCCGGCCCGATAATGCGGTTAATGATCCGGATAAAAGTGGTCTTGCCCGCACCGTTGGGACCAAGCAATCCGAATATGGTATTTGAAGGAATCTGTACGGAGACATCTTTCAGCGCGGTATGGCCCGAAAATGATTTTGTGATATGGTTTGCAGTAATCATCTTGCAGTGGAAAGCAGGAACGATAGCGATGGCGTTACTATTTATTTTCTGGACAAAAGTACGGTTTCCATGATGATTCAAAACATCAACTGCAGTTTTCCCCTTATCCCCCAGACCGAAATATCGGGATGATCAAGGTAGGAAAGGCGCCACAGGAGATCAATGCGCAGAACTCGCAGAATATTTTCAACTCCGATGCCCGCTTCAAAATAGGGTTTGTTTACATTGGAAAGAGTTGACGGAAAAGGTATTGCCTGCGAGTGTTCTACATTAAGATTGCCAATTACGCCTTTTGCCGATGCCACTTCACGGAGGCGCAACCTGCGAAGTATCGGAAATTTGTCAAGAAAAAATCCTTCGAAATGCTGGGTTGACGCAACGCTGAAATATTCATCGCTTGCAAATTCGTAATAGTTCATCATGTTAAATGCATAATCGTCATAAGCGCGGGTTTCATTCCCTTTATGCAATTCAAGCAGCGGATATGGAATCGGTTCCCGGCTGAAAATCCTGCCCGCCTCAAGAATATAATCATTATACCCGAATGAACCGATCTGGATTCTGTGCTTTAACTGCGCCACTACTTTATGATACTCGTATTCGCTGTTGAAAATATCTTTCACCCCGAGCGTATATTGCACCTGCAGAACGGGTTTGGTGGTACCCACGCTCATCCTTTCAAACTCTCCTTCAATATATCGTTCATCTTTGGCGAAACGGGTGTAGAGGGTGACTTCGGAGGTAGTTATATACCTGTCCGGAGCGCTATTTTCCGTTGGCTTCCATATCTGAGATACACGGTGCAAAAAGAAAAATTTATTCGAAAAACCGGGATACCATTCCCGTTCATAATGCGCCTGGTATTCTTGTATGGAAGTGAGTTTTGATTGAGGATTCCTTCGGAAAACCGATGCAAGAATATTATCTTCAAGAAATGCATTACTGCTCTGCCCCACCTGCTCAAGGTCATTTTCGTACGCCATACCATAACTGATGCGCGGAGTTTTTTTGGAGGGAAAATATAGGAACCCCCCCCGGTATTTAAGACGATGATCGCTAAAGCCGTATGCGAGGTGTCCGTACAGCATGACTTTCGTGCTGAATGCATTGCTTGTTCTGCCGCCCAGACGCAGCCGCGGACCTTCAATACGGTTAAAACTAAAAAATGTATAATAGGGACCGAACTCGACTTTTCCTACCGGCTTGTAGCCCGTGATGAACATGGCGATGGTTTCAATATAGGTCTGGAAAATAGGCAGCGACCGGATTGAATCAACCATTACATATACCGCGCTTTCGTTCTCTGTCAGCGGTTCATGGCGTACAGAATCCCAGTAATTTTCATTCTGTTTGAATGCATCTGTTTTTACGATCAGATTATCAGCGGTCTGATAGAGTTCATCCGGTTGCGGCTCATTGATGCGGTGATTTCTGTACGTGGTTGTCTTTTTGCCGTAAAAGCCCAACTGGTTCTCACCAAGGTTCAGGTCGACCATTAAGACCTCTTTTTCAAGCATCCATTTGTTCCCGATGCGCGCGTAGCGCTGGCTCGCCCTGAGATCCTGTATGAAATTCAGGTTCACGTCTTCGGCAATTTCAACATCCAGCGATACCAGCGCATACGTGGTATCATGGATCCACATCTCGCCCTTGAAAACCGGTTCATGTTTATTGCGCGGTTCAAATTTTATCCTGAAGCAATAACTGTTTCCGATAAATGCGCTGTCCGTGAGGTAAAATTTATAGTAAACCCTTGCAAAATCAGATATGGGGCTTACGAAATTCCTGCCGAAAACCTCCACATAGTTATTGTAGATATTAACGATATTCTGGTACATCTGTCCCATGAACTGCGTTACGCTTTCATTCTGTACGCCAGAGACCTTGCTTCCGCGGATCACTTCTTTGCCGGCACGCGGATTTTTACGATAATAAAAATCCGAAACCGACTCGGCAAGGAATACCGGCAGGAAAACCTTGGCATTGGTTTCATTGGTGTCGAGATTGTCAAAAACAAAACTGAAAGGTTTCAGTATTTTTCTTTTCATGAATTTTTCGCTGATATTGTTCATGTCAATTTCCACCTTGTTATACACTTCATACTGATAGTAATCAAATTTATCTCGGTCGTTTTCCCTTTTGTGGTCAACTATTTCCTTGAAAATATCAATAGCAGGGTTGCCTTTGTACTTTACAACAACTTCCGGCAGTGCAAACTGGAGCGGTTCAAGTGCGAAGTTTACGGTTTGTGTTTTGTTTTTTACAATGTACCGGGCATGCCGTTTATATCCTATGCAGGACGCTAAAAGCGAGTCGGACGGCTTATAGGTTTCAATGAGGTAGTTGCCTTCAAAATCGGTCGCAGTGCCGATACGGGTTCCCCTGAAAGCGACATTCACATAGGGTACCGGTTCACCCGTTTTGGCATCAGTGATTTTGCCGCGTACCTTGGTGATGGGGGTTTGGGCAAAGCCCCCCTCTATCCCCCCCAAGGGGGGAAGAAAAAAATAGAGAACAAAAAATGTAAAAGTTAAAAATCTGAGAGTCATAAAATCTGAAAATCCGCTTAAAGGATTGCGAAGATAGAAAAATCATCGCCTGTCGGCAGGCAAGAAGGGGTTGAAATTGAAATTTTATTCCCGCTAACGGCACCTTATCTGTCATGTAGATCAAGATTCTTACTTTTACAAAAAAATTTTCACTATGATAAACAAATTTATTGTTTCAGGTTATGTTTTTTTTGCAGGTACAATACCGGTATTATCACAAAAGATTTCGGTTGATAACCTCAGATCACATATCACCTGCCTCAGCAGCGACTCAATGGAAGGCCGGGGAACCGCAACAAAGGGCGAACAAATGGCTGCACAATACATTCAGAAAAATTTTCATGAAATGAAATTGATGCCGAAAGGAAAAAATAATTCCTACCTGTACGATTTCACATTTAAGAAAAATCCTAATCCGCACGATACCTCTACCGTTGATATTCCTGTCAGAAAGGGTATAAATGTTATTGGTTTTCTTGACAATAAAAGTGAATATACTGTTGTCATCGGAGGCCACTACGACCATCTCGGCAAAGGGGGGGATGGCGGGGGATCATTAGAAGCAAATTCCGAAGGCATGATTCATAATGGCGCTGACGACAACGCCTCCGGTACGGCAGGCGTCCTGGAACTGGCAAGGTATTTCACCGCCAATAACCGCACTGAAAAATTCAACTTTCTTTTCATTTGCTTCTCCGGTGAAGAACTGGGCTTGTACGGCTCCAAAAAGTTTTGCGACAGCCCGACCGTTGACCTCAAAACCATTAATTACATGGTCAATATGGACATGATCGGACGGCTCAGCGATTCAACGCATAAAGTTGTGGTGTATGGTGTGGGGACATCCACGGATATGATCCCTCTTCTTGATAAAATTCCAAGCGATCTGAAAATCATAAAAGACAGTTCCGGCATCGGTCCATCGGATCAGACAAGTTTTTACCTGAAAGATATTCCGGTTCTCCATTTTTTTACGGGACAGCATAAGGACTACCACAAACCCAGCGATGATGCGGATAAAATAAATTATGACGGGGAAAAGAAAATTCTTGAATACATAGTTCAATTCATTGAAGAAACCGAAAAACTTCCTAAGATGAAGTTTACCCCTACCCGCAGTAAGCAGGAGGATACACCTCGATTTAAAGTCACGCTTGGCATTATGCCCGACTATACTTTTGAAGGAAAAGGCGTGAGGGTGGACGGGGTCACCAAAGGCAAGCCGGCATCAAATGCCGGTATTGAAAAAGAGGATATAATAATTCAATTAGGCGAAAAGAAAACCGAAAATATGATGGATTATATGAAAGCGCTTGCCGGATTCGCTGCAGGTGACAGCGCGGAAGCGGTTGTGATGAGAAAGGGACAGGAGGTAAAATTAAGAGTGAAATTTTAATAAAATTTTCGGTTACTATTCACCCCAAATTACAAATTATTATTGGTCATTGCAATTTAACTCTGTGTAACTCAGTGTACTCTGTGCTCTCTGTGTTGAAGAATTTTTAACACGGAGTCCGCTGAGATAACAGAGTTTCACAGAGGGGGTGAATAGTAACAATTTTCGTTACTAATCAGTAAGGTCGTGAAAATCATGAAAATTCCCGCCTTAAACCCATGCAAGGTAATAGCCATTGAAAAACATTTAACATTAAACAAAAAATGCAAAATGAAAGAAATCAAAATAAGAATTCAGTAACTGCTTTCCATTTTTCATTATTCAATTCTTGTTTTATGTTATTCAATTAATGAATCATCTCTAATGCCGGGTTGTGGTATTAAAATTTAAAGGTGTTTATACTCCGAACGCCTGCCTGCCGGTAGGCAGGGGATAAATTTCCGCATATTGTCCCGTAAGGGACAAAATATGGTATGCAAAACATGATACCCAAGCATAGAGTAGATTTGTGACAATAAACATCTCGACATGGATTTATATTCTGTCCCTGACGGGACAGGTGTTCTTTTACGGTCATTTTTCTACCGATATATTGTCCCTAATGGGACAAAAAAACGCTTAATAAAAATACGGAAATTTATCAGATTCACAGTATAGTTGTAACAGATTTTCAAACGTTCCGGATTTTGGAGAATCTTTTATTCCTCCTTCCTCTCCTTTCCCCACAACTTTTCCTTATCAACCTTTTCAACCGGTGAGCCGTCTTTCAGCAGTTTTGATATTGCGGAATAGGGCGCTGAAATAACTTCGGTTTTTTCTTCCAGCCCTGAAACTATTTCAATGAATTCATTATCCTGGATACCGGTTTTTACTTTCACAAGTTTTGCTTTGCCATCCACGCAGATAAAGACACATTCTTCGGGTTTATCAATCTTCTTATCTTTTTTCTCCCGATGGCTATCGGGATCCCTTTTTCGTTTTATACCCCCGGATTCTTCTCTTTTCTCTTTCCCCGATCCGGTTGAATCAAATACCGAAGCATCCCTTGTGGTCACTGACTGGATTGGAACCGCAAGTACGTTAAGAACTTTACCGGTTCGTATATCAACGGTTGCCGACATTCCGGGACGGAAAGGCGAACTGCCGCTGTCTTTCACCAGTGTTGCGTAACTTTCTTTCAGGATGCGAATTTTAACATCAAAATTGGTCACCTGATCGGCATCCGTGCCGGCCGTTTTAGCCGCATTGGCGACCTCAGTAACAATCCCGCGGAATTTTTTTCCCAGGTAGGCATCCACTTCAATATCCACAGTATCGTAAAAAGAAACTTTTACAATATCATTCTCATTGACTTCTACCGATACTTCCATTTCGTTAAGATCGGCAATGCGAAGGAGTTCGGTTCCCGCCATAAGAGAAGTTCCCACCACACGGTCGCCCTTTTCAACGGCTAATTGATATACGGTTCCGTCCACAGGCGCTTTTATGGTTGTTTTAGCATAGTTTTCGGTTGCCTCACGCAGTCCCGCTTCAACGCTTTTCACGTTGAACGATGATGCCTTTACCGCCTGGCGCGCGGCATCCACTTCGGATTTGGCGACTTCAAATTGCGTTGTGGCGTTTTCGTAATCGGCATCTGAAACGGTTTTACTTTCCCATAATTTTTTACTCCTCTTCCAGGAGAGATCCGCTTCAAGGAATCTTGTTTTTGACTGCGTGAGCCGGGCGCTGT
This sequence comes from Bacteroidota bacterium, assembly GCA_016193485.1. Taxonomy (GTDB): domain Bacteria; phylum Bacteroidota; class Bacteroidia; order JACPRZ01; family JACPRZ01; genus JACPRZ01. Next base: position 89,292 of record JACPRZ010000064.1, read on the forward strand.
CATTGGCGAGCGCAGCGCGCGCGCTGTTCAGCGTGGCTTCCATTTTTTCCACGGCTGACAGATAAACATCGGGTTTAATCAGCAAAAGAATATCGCCTTTTTTTACACGGCTTCCCTCACGGACATTCAGTTCAACCACTTCACCCGACACATCGGAACTTATTTTGACTTCGGTTTCCGGCTGTATCCTGCCGTTTGCCGAAACGGTTTCAATAATGGTTCTCCTTGCCACAGTATCAATGCTTACTTCAATTTCATCCTCCCCCCCTATCCAACCTGCTTTTTTAAAAATTACAAGGAGAATGACAAGAAAAACGAGAACCGCTCCGAGGATTTTCAGGTATTTGTTCATGGAAAAATGCGAAGGTAGGAAATTATGCTGCTGTAAAATCCGTTTCATGTACGCGACAAATCCGTAAATTTGTATAAAATATGGCAGTTGCTAAAATCCTTATCATAGAGGATGAACCCAAAGTAGCCCGTTTTATCAAAAAAGGGCTTGAGGACAATGAATTTGAAGCCGATATCGCTTTTGACGGACGCATCGGGCTTAATATGGCATCTTCCGGTTCCTACCATGCAATTATTCTCGATATTAACTTGCCGCAGGTAAACGGTTATGAAGTGTGTCGTGAGATCAGGTCGTACAACTCAAATATTCCCGTTCTCATGCTTACCGCAATGGGAACCACAAAAGATAAGTTACAGGGTTTTGATGCAGGAACAGATGATTACCTTGTAAAACCGTTTGAATTCAGGGAATTGCTTGCCCGCATCCGGGTCCTCCTGAAAAGATCACAGAGCGGATTGAATCCGGAAAATTCCGGGAATGTATTGCGCATTGCCGACCTCGTTATGGACCTATCCGCAAAATCCGTAACAAGGGATGGGAAAAAAATTAATCTGACCGCAAAAGAATTCTCTTTGCTCGAATTTTTTCTAAAGAACAGAGGCCGGGTTCTTTCCCGCTCCGAAATTGCCGAAAATGTCTGGGACATCTCCTTTGATACCGGTACGAATATTATTGATGTTTATATTAATTTTCTCAGGAATAAAATTGATAAAAATTTTTTCCCGAAACTGATCCATACCCTGATCGGAATGAGATATGTGCTGAAGGAAGAAGATTAACATCATGAAAATACGCACACGGCTTTCCTTTCAGTTTACAGTGATTGTCGGCACAATACTCTGTTTATTTACGGTCGCCATTTATTATTTCTCCGCTGATTTCCGCAAAAAGGATTATTTTGAACGGCTTAAAGAACGCGCCCTGACTACGGGCCGCTTTCTTCTTAAAGTCAAGGAAATTGATTCGAAATTGCTGCGCATCATTGACCGCACTACCGCCCAGGCGCTGGTAGAAGAAAAAATTTTTGTGTTTGACCACACTAATCGCCTTATCTATTCAAATGTGGATGATTTACCGGAAAATATCAATGAGGCACTTTTGCGGACAATCAGGGATAAAAGGGAATACAGGTATTCTGATGGCGAGCGTGAGACAATCGGACTTATCTATAAATTTCACGGAAATAAATTTGTCATTATCGCATCGGCATGGGATAAATACGGTCTCGGAAAACTCCGCAATCTTAAAATTGTTCTTACTGCCGGCCTTATACTTTGCATAGCCGCCACACTTTTTGCCGGATGGTTCTATTCAAACCAGGCGCTCAGGCCTATTTCCAATGTCATCAAAAAAGTTGACGAAATAACCGAGAATAAACTCAACCTCAGGGTTGATGAAGGCAACCGTAAAGATGAGATAGCCCTACTGGCAATCACTTTTAACAATATGCTCGACCGCCTTGAAAATGCATTTTTTATCCAGAAAAGTTTCGTCTCCAATGCTTCGCATGAAATGAGAACTCCCCTTACTTCAATAGCCGGACAGATTGAAGTCGCCCTTCTGAAAGAAAGGGATAAAACGGAATATGAGGAAATACTGAGATCCGCCCTTGAAGACATTCAATCGCTGAACAAACTTACCAACGGACTGCTCGATCTTACCGTGGCGAGTTCCGACATTTCGGTATTGCACCTTGATAATGTGCGTATGGATGAAGTACTTTTCCAGGCGCGCTCCGAACTGCTGAAGAGATACAACTCTTATACAATCCATATTTCCCTTCTTGACCTGCCCGATGACGAAGAAAAAATCACAGCGTTCGGAAATGAACGGCTACTCGGCATTGCGTTTATGAATTTAATGGATAATGCATGTAAATACTCGCAGGATTGCAGGGGGATTGTAGAATTCAGTTCTTCAGATGGCAAAATCCGGATAACTGTTTCCGACAAAGGCACCGGGATATCGCAAAATGATTTGCGGAATATTTTCCAGCCCTTTTTCCGTTCTGCAGAGGCGCGCAATAAACCTGGGCACGGACTTGGATTATCATTAGCCGAAAGGATCATTCATCTTCATAAAGGAACCATAACGGTTCAGTCGCAGATAAACTCGGGTACATCATTCACTGTCATACTACCTTCAATCTCCTCTCCTTTTAATTGATTTTTAATTTTGTTTTAAGGCATATTTAACTTCTCCAGCCGCCATTTGCGGCATCTTGCTTTCCCCTTCTTATCGCTTAGCGGCAAGAGGTGCATATTACCCTGTTTCACATGTTTATCAGAATCGTTGTTTTTACATGCTTCGCATTATTTTTCCTTCCCCTTATTATTCTTGGAGAAAATTCATATTTCACCGTCTGGGATGTCCTTGATTCGGATTTTATTTATCCCGTGCTTTTAAAAATGTCCGGGCAATGGCTGAATTTTTCTGCCGATGCGGTAATTCCCAACGTGTTCAACGGAATTCCGCGTTCCGCATTCAGGACCGGATTATCGCTTACGGTCACCCTTTTCCAGGTATTCCCCCCCCATGTTGCATATATTATCAATTATATTATTGTTCATTCCGTTGCATTTGCCGGAATGTACCTGCTGCTGCGCCATCACTTTCTTGCAAACACCAAGGAAATTACACTCTGTCTTTCCATAGCGCTGATCTACGCGTGTATACCTTTTTATTCAATCTACGGAATATCATTTGGAGGCCAGCCGCTTCTGCTGTTCTGCTTTCTGAATATACTCCGTAACAGGGATAAGTGGTATGACTGGCTCTGCATTTCCCTTTTCCCGTTTTATTCAAATTTTGCGTTAACCTATCCGTTTTATTTTACGGTATTGGCCGCCTTATTCGCGGCAGACGGTTTCATGAAACGCAAACTTAACCTGCGGTTTCTGATCGCAGTTGTTCTTCTCGGTGCAATTTACTGCCTGGCTGATTTCCAGATGCTGAAGGCGCTGTTTATTGATAAGCAGTTCATACCGCACCGCATTGAATTCAACAGGGAACTGGTGAAATCCATTACATTCTGGGAAAGCGTAAAAAAGTGCATTAAATTACTTTTTCATTCACATTTCCATTCAGGCGCCATGTGGACCTTCCCGGTGATTATTGCTTCTGCATTTGTGTATTTCAGGAACCGCATCAACAAATCACTCTTTCATCTTCTACTGCCGGTGATACTCCTTATCCTGATCCTGTATGGTTTTTACGATCAGTTAGCCGTTGCGCTTGGTCCGATGGTTCCGCTATTGACCATGTTTCAATTCGACCGGATGTATATTATCCTGCCCTGCATCTGGATGATACTCCTGGCGGTCTCATTAAAAAAGATCAAAGAAGATTTTCCCTCCAACCAGGGAATTTACCTTACAGGACTGTTGCTGGTTGTGCAGTTATCGCTGGTCCTTGCCGAAAACAGCCAGTTTATGAACAATGTAAAACTGCTTGCCGGAAAAAAGATTCAGGAACCCGCCTATAAAGAATTTTTCGCCACCGATCTTTTTGAACAGGTTGACAGGTTTATTGACAAACCAAAGAATGACTACCGGGTGGTTTGCATCGGCATGCATTCTTCGGTAGCCCTGATGAACGGCTTTTTCACGCTGGACGGCTACTTTGATCTCTATCCTCTGGAATACAAACATAAATTCAGGAAAATAATCTCCAAGGAACTTGATAAAAACAAATGGATAAGAAAAAACTTTGACGGATGGGGTAACCGCGTTTATATAATGCCGGCAGAACTTGAAATGAATTTCCTGTGCGGCAAAAATGATACTCTTAAAATAAGAAATCTCGAACTGGATCTTGAAACGTTAAAACAAATGGGAGGAAAATTTATTTTTTCGGCTGTGGAAATTGATATTTCCCGGATCCCGGGCCTGCGGCTGGAAGCAATGTTCTCTCATCCCGATGCGTACTGGGATATATATCTCTATGCAGTGATCTGATAATAACCATTTATGTGAATACAGATATATCCATTATAGTACCCTGCAGGGATGAAGATCCTTCGCTCGGAAAAAAAATAGAGCCGGTAATTGAAACGCTTTCCCGTATGAAATATACACATGAAATGATTTTGTCGTGCGATTCAACGGATAACCGCATTAAGAACGATATTATCAACATGAGAAAATCAAATCCCTGTATAAAGTATGTTTTTTATGCCCATAAAAAAAACAGGGAAGATTTATTACTTGGCGGGTTAAACATGGCATCAGGAAAATATATCGGTTTCCTTCATCATGATTTTTCTATGCCGGATATTTACATTATTGCCGCTATTCTTGATCTGGAGAAAGGTTTTGACGCAGTCATCGTCAGACGGCACCACTCGGTTACTGATACCCCCCTGGCCCTCATGCGTCATCTGGCTTCAGAAATGATCAATACGGCATATTCCGCATGGTTCCGGTTGCCAAGGTTTGATTATTTTTCCCCATATAAATTTTTCAGAAGGGAATGTATTTTATCTCTTGCGAACGGGGCGAAAGAGATGGCTGGACTTTCAGATGCTCACCTTGTTGCCCGGTTGTGTAAAGGACAATATAAAATGAAAGAGATAGCCGGTTTATTCCTGCCGGGTCATAAAAAGGGGTCAGGTGCCGGAAAAGCATCATCTTTATCCGACAATAACTATTAACCCTAATAGATTTTATATTTTATGACAGTCAGAATAAAAAATATTTTTCCTCATCTGATCGCCCTCTCTGTTTTTATTATTCTTACGGCAGTTCAATATTACCCGGTTTTACAGGGAAAGGTAATCCGGCAGAACGATGTATTGAATTACCGCGGCACCGCAAAAGAATCGGAAGATTATTTCGTGAGAACCGGGAAATGGCCCCTGTGGACCAATTCCATGTTCTGCGGCATGCCGGCATACCAGGTTGCAGCACGGTACCCCTCCAACCTGCTGCAGTATATATACAGAACCCTTACCCGCGGTTTTGGCGTTGGAAACTTTACCCTGATTGCGCTGATCGGTTTTTATGTTCTGTTGCTATCTTTTAATGTTCACTGGCTGCTGAGCATGGGGGGGGCGATTGCATACGCTTTTTCGGCATACTTTTTTATTATTATCCAGGTAGGGCATAATTCCAAAACGATGGCACTTGCTTTGCTGCCTATGGTAGTTGCTGGCGTAATACATTTATACAACAACCGCTATCTTACAGGCGCCATCCTTACCGGAATATTCATGGGACTTCTTTTCATTGCAAACCACATACAGATGACCTATTACATGTTTATGTGCCTTGGGATATTTATTTCGATAAAATTCATTTTATCGTTGAAGGAAAACCGTATCCTGAAATTTTTCAAATCATCTTATCTTTTTTTATTCATGATAATCCTTGCATTGTTGAGCAGTATTACGCTTTTATGGATGACCTATGAATACGGTAAACATTCTACCCGCGGGGAATCGGAACTTACGCTCAAAAATAATGTCAAAACAACCGGCCTGGATAAGGACTACGCCTTACGGTGGAGTTACGGCATCAGTGAAACCTTAAATCTTCTGATACCTGATTTTTCGGGAGGCAAATCGGAATATGATATCGGAACAAAAACGGGACTGTACAAATACTTTTATAATGCAAACCGCAATACGGCCAGGCAACTGGTAAAAAAAACGCCAACCTACTGGGGCACACAACCCTTTACGGATGGTCCGTTTTATCTTGGCTCCATAACCTGTTTTCTCTTTATCATGGGAATTTTCATGGTGAAAGGTCCCTTTAAATGGTGGCTGGCGGGTTCGGCTTTGCTCGCCATTCTTCTCTCATGGGGAAAAAATTTTTCATTCCTTTCCGATCTTTTTTTTGATTATGTGCCATTCTATAATAAATTCAGGGCGGTCTCTTCCATTCTTGTTATCGCCATGTTTGCGGTACCGCTGCTGGCATTTCTTTGCCTTTCGGAATTTTTCGCTGTCACCAGGAGTCCCGGTAAAGGTGCGGTAACAAACCGGAAAAAAGAAAAAGGCGATACCGGAAAATTTGCACCGGTTAAAAAAGCATTATTATATGCCTTTCTTATCACGGGTGGTATCATACTTTTTATTCTTGTATTCGGAAAAGGGTTGTTTGATTTCACCGGTTTGCGCGATGAGGAATACAGGTCGAAGCAATGGCCGATTGATCTTATTAAAGCGGAACGTATAAGCATGATGAGATCCGACTGCGGCAGGTCGTTGCTGTTCATCGCCCTTGCCGCAGCGGCATTATATGCGTTCCTGAAAAACCGGCTTAAAAAGGAAATCGCTCTTATAGGAATCATCGGACTGGTACTTATCGACCAGTGGTCGGCAGGAAGAAGATATCTTAATAGTGATAATTTCGTAAGGACTGGCGATAAGGAATATTCTATAAAACCTGCACATGCCGAACTGCAGATTCTGAACCAGGAAATCCTTTACAACAGCAGAATTCCTCACTTTGCGAGAACCCTTGCCCCAAACTATCTTGAGTGGAAAAAGACCGATTATCCGGGGCAGGATGTGAAGTTAAATGAAGATGATTCCGTTATGCTCCGGTTCATGGCGATGGGAAAACTTACAGATTTCAGAGTTTTGAATGTTACAACGCAGACGTTCAGCGAGTCGCGTACATCCTACTTTTTTAAATCGCTTGGCGGATATCATGGCGCAAAACTGGAAAGATACCAGGAACTCATAGAGTACCAGATTTCAAAAAACAATAGTGCCGTCTGGAATATGTTAAACGCGAAATATTTTATTGCGAAAGGGGCAGATAACAATCCTGTAGCCCAACTCAATCAGGGAGCGATGGGTCCCGCATGGTTTGTGATGAATTACAGGATTGTCGCCAATGCCGATTCCGAACTTACTGCATTGAATACTTTCAACCCGGCTGTAACTGCTTTTGCCGACCAACGGTTCACCAAATACCTTGAAGAACTTTCTGTTCAATACGATCCGGAAAATACCCTTGTTCTCAATGATTATGATCTTGAACGACTACAATACACCTCACGGGCAAAAACCGAACAACTTGCCGTCTTTTCCGAAATTTACTATGATGACGGCTGGAACGCTTACCTCGATGGCAACCCTGTTCCTCACATCAGGGTAAATTACGTACTGCGCGGGTTGCGCGTTCCTGCCGGTGAACATAAAATTGAGTTCCGTTTCGAGCCGGCAAATTATTACCGTTGCGAAAAAATTTCATTTACAAGTTCATTAACTTTGCTGGTCATATGCCTTGGCGGGATTGCCGTGCATATAAACAGAACCTATGGCCGCACGTCAAATCATTGACGGTATTCCCTGCTACGCTCCGGAACTTGCATTATCCAATTCAGGGTTTCCACCGGAAGCGCTGGATAAACTCCGCAAACTTGAAGAAAACAATTTTTGGTACCGATCGAGAAATAATGTCATTGAAACGCTGATTAAAAGGTTTGCCGCCTCTCCCGGTAAATTCCTTGAGGTGGGATGCGGTAACGGATTTGCGCTGAAAGCGCTGTCAAAATTTCCAGGTCTGTCTCTCACCGGTTGCGAAATTTATCTCAGCGGGTTATCAAATGCAAAAAAACGGCTGCCGGGTGTCGCTTTCATCCAGTTGGACGCCCGGAATATTCCATTCAACAATGAATTTGATTTCATCGGATGTTTTGATGTGCTTGAACATATTGAAGATGATATGACCGTACTGCAGCAGATGAATAAAGCGGTAAAACCCGGAGGCAGGATATTTATTTCGGTGCCGCAGTATACATGGCTCTGGAGCGACATTGATGTTATTGATAACCACAAAAGGAGGTATTCCCGGAATGAACTGGTAACGAAAATCACCAATGCCGGTTTTAGGATAGATTATTTGTCGGGCTTTACAGGCGCCATTTTTCCGCTGATGATATTATCGAGAATATTCCGGAGGAAAACAAAAATTTCTCCTGGTGAAACCGCGCTGAAAAACGCTCCTGAAATCAAATACCCGGAACTCTCGGTTCACCCTGCGCTGAACGGTTTGCTACGCGGGTTAATGCGTATTGACGAGTGGGTAATCCGTTTCGGACTGAAATTGCCGTTTGGGGGAACTCTTCTGGCAGTCGGAACAAAGAAATAACCCGTCACTTTTCAAAAACCCCGATCAATTCCCTCCCCCCCCTGATTTCATGTGTCTCGCTGAATTCGCTAAATTCGTTAAAAACTCCGAGAAGCGATTCCCTTGAAAAACGTTGAGTGGGATGACCCGTTCCGGGGTTGGCCGATAAACGTGCGATCATGGCAATAAACCAGTTCCTGCTATCGGAAAGATTTACTATGGGTTCGGATACTATTACTCTCTTTCCGGCTGAAGAAATCAATTTACCTAATATTTCTTTATGACAGGGTATAAACTGATACAACCCGGCCTGCATGATAATATAATCGGCAACCGGAACAGGATCCCTTACAAGATTATGAATATCGGCATTGACTCCTTTTTCAATGGCATGGCTTACAAATATTTCATTGATATCCAATCCGCAGTATGTTACACTTTTTTTTGCAAGATAATTCCAGTACAGATAGGCATCGCCCATGCAAACTTCGCATACATCGGAATCCAATGGAATAAGATCTGCAATGGCAGAATATCTTTCTTCAAAAAATCTCCCGTATAGAAACCTCATGGCGAGATGGTACAGGTAAGGGTGCCAATAGACAGGACTGCGCATGGATTTAAGGTGTTAAAAAGGTCAGGAAGGCCGTTCCAATAAATCCAACCGTTTTTTAAACCTGTAAAGTTCTTTAAAATATAAAAGGGTGTCTCTGAAAACGCGCACCGTGGATTTTTTATCCGGCCTGCGCATGAAAAGTCCGTCAACTTCTTTAATTTTATATCCTATGTAAAAAGCAAAAGTCATTATTTCAGTATCAAAAAACCAGTGTTTATTGCTCGTTAGGGGAGCCAGTGCAAGAAGAACATCTCGCTTGAAAAATTTGAAACCCGATTCGGTGTCCATTATGGGTATTTTAAGCAGAGAACGAACAAGAAATTTATATCCCAAACTGAGAAAATGACGGATGATAAAAGAAAGATCGGGTTGAATGGAATAATGCCGCTTTACTATAACCGCATCGGAATTTTTATCCAGTTCGGTAAGAACAGGCACCAGAAAAATACAAGACACTTCAAGGTCAATATCCAGATAACCTATGTATTTCCCTTCAGCCAGCGGAATTCCGTCAAGGAAAGCGCCTCCACGGCCTGAATTCTTTTCATGGAACAGAAATTGAATATTGGGAAATCCCTGCGCTATTTGCCTTATTATTTCCCGTGTTCCGTCATTGCTGCAATCATCCACAAAAATCATTTCAAAGGAATATCTGGTTTTTGATAGCAATTCAAAAATCGCCTCAAAACTTTTTTGTAAGTGTGACTCCTCATTATAGCAGGGTACGATTATGGAAACATCTAAAGTCGCCATTGCCGGTCAGATTAAAACCTGATACCGAAAGCCAAAGTAGATAAATAACATTCGGGTAAGATTAAATACGCATTAAATTCCGGGAACCGGGCGCTAATGTATCATTTGCTTTTTATATATGCGGATTATTCCCTACAAACTTAACGAGCACATGCTTGGCGATGGGAAGGAATGTCTCATTGACCGGCAGGGTGAGTTCGCTTTCAATGGCATAGGTGGCGGGGTTAGGTAAATCCTTTTTTGTTTTCACCAGATCGCTCTTTATTGTTTCCATTGTGTTTACAATGGTTTTCGGATATGATGCAATATATGTGGTGTGGATACCTTTATACTTGTCATCATCTTTTTCAATCAGGGTGATATGATACTGGTAAATTTCGGTATCCCTGTTGCTGTTATCCCGCAGGAACATATATCCTTCATCCGGATATAACGGAACAATTCCGACAGGATAAATATGCATGCGCTCTTCAATGAAATCATAAATTTTCTTTCCCTCACCGGCATACTGCGCAAAAAGAGGCAGGGCGAAATCAATGATGTTGCGGAGTTCCTGCATCAGTGAATCGTCATTGATAATCTTTTCATAAGCAACCATCATATTTTCAATGTCAACAGATTTTATTTTCTGAGGAAACATTCCCGAAAGATTATCGGTGTTGTCCTTCAAGGCAATAAGATTTTTGTAGTGAAGGATTATATCCCGCAGGTATGGATAGAGGCGGTTATGTTCAAATTTTTTTTCCACCGATTGCAGATAGGCAAGCAGTATATACTTCTTGTATTCAAAATCAATACACTTTTCAGTGATCCAGTTATTGCTGAGGTTATCCATAAGAACAACAACTTTATGGGTATGAGCCCGTCTTTGCGCAAGATATATACGATAAAAGTGCGTTTTTGTTATCCCTTTTTGAAGTTACTAACAATAAGTTGTTTATATTGAAATATATCCCCGTGCGCAGATGTTTCCAAAATTATCAAATTTGTACTCAGGAAATCTATTTATCTTTACAACCTTTCTAATTCTATGAAGAACACGTTTCTCATTCTCACAAGTACCATTCTCTTTTCATGCGTTTCACCGCGGGTGGTGGAAGACATGAAAGTCCGCATGCAGCGGATGGAAGTGGATAATACATCCCTGAAAACCCAGAATGAGCAGTTATCTGTTAAAAGCAAGGAGATGGAGTTGCAGATTGAGAAACTTAACAAACAGTTGAGTGGCCTTAGCCACGATACAACGGTCATGTCCCGGTCGTTACGTGTGACCACCTCCAATTACGATAAACTGAGCCAGACCTATGAAGAACTGCTCGAAAAAAACCGTGAACTGCTGGCGGGAAGTAAATCCCAGACAGGCCAGTTGATGCAGCAGTTGCAGAAAACCGAAGAGGACCTTCAGAAACGGGAAGACCGCCTGAAAGAAATAGAACGCGAGATGAATGAAAAAAAAGCATCGCTTGAAGAGATGACCGTGCAACTTCAGGCGCGTGAAACGACCCTTAAAGAACTGCAGACAATACTTGACGAAAAAGACAAGCAGGTAACCGCATTACGGGAGAAAGTTTCCCAGGCGCTGCTCGGTTTTGAAAATAAGGGACTGACGGTAACCCAGAAAGAGGGAAAGGTATTTGTATCGTTAGAGGAACAATTGCTCTTTAAATCGGGCAGTTATACGGTGGATCAGAAGGGTTTGGAAGCGTTGAAAAAACTTGCCAAGGTATTGGAAACGCAGAAGGAAATCAGCGTGCTGATTGAAGGACACACAGATAACGTTTCCTATATTCCGAGCGGCAACATTAAAGATAACTGGGACCTTAGCGTGATGCGCGCTACATCTGTTGTGAAAATTCTTCAGGCAAATGGTGTTGCCATTGACCCTAAACAATTAACTGCAGCGGGAAGAGGCGAATACATGCCTGTTGACCCGGCAAATACACCTGAAGCGCGCCAGAAAAACAGAAGAATTGAAATCATCCTCACACCAAGGTTGGATGAATTGTTTCAGATAATCAATAAATAATCCTTTGAATTTTTAATTTTTAATGCGCCTTTAACCAGTTCTCTCCGGTATTAATATCTACCTCAATGGGAACTTTCATCGGAATTGCATTTTTCATCGCATCTTCAACTATCCCGCGCAAATCCACCTCTTCTTCCCGGTGCATATCAAAGACAAGTTCGTCATGAACCTGCAGAACCATTTTTGACCGGAACCGGTTTTTTTCCAATTGAGCGTAAATTATTATCATCGCCACTTTTATCATATCGGCAGCAGTTCCCTGTATAGGCATGTTGATGGCATTGCGTTCGGCCATACCGCGCACCACCGCATTCTGCGATTGAATATCAGGTAAAAATCTTTTTCTTCCCATCAATGTCTCCACATAACCGTGTTCGCGGCAGGAGGCAACGGTTATCTCCATATAATTTTTGACGTTGGGATATTTGGTAAAATATTGTCCTATGATTTCTGCCGCCTCCCTTCGGGGTATTCCTAACCGCTCCGATAAACCGAATGCTGATATACCGTAAATGATCCCGAAATTTACGGTTTTGGCTTTCCTTCGCATTTCCGGAGTTACTCCACTGATTTCAACACCGAAAATTTTCGATGCGGTAGAGGCATGGATATCCTGACCTTCTTTAAAAGCAGCAATAAGGGCTCCATCTCCGCTCAATTCAGCCATTATGCGCAGTTCAATCTGCGAGTAATCAGCCGAAAGCAGCAGGTGATCCTCATCGCGCGGCACAAACGCTTTGCGCACTTCCCTGCCCTTTGCCGTACGGATGGGTATATTCTGAAGGTTCGGGTTGTCGGAACTCAAACGGCCTGTTACCGCAACGGCCTGGTTAAAGGTGGTATGTATCCTGCCGCTGGTTTTACTGATGAGTTCAGGAAAAGCATCTACGTATGTGGATTTCAGTTTCTGCAGTTCGCGGATATCAAGAATAAGCGGGACAACAGGGTGCTTTGCGGCCAGTTGCTGTAAAACATCTTCCCTGGTTGAAAACTGACCCTTCTCGGTTTTTTTCGGCTTATCGGTAATTTTAAGGTGATTGTACAGAACATCAGCCAATTGTTTTGGCGAAGCGATATTGAATCGCCTGCCTGCAATTTGGTGAATATCTTTTTCGATGCGGATGATCTCCTCATCCAGTTCGGAAGAATATTTTTTCAGAGTGTCCGTATCAAGCCGGATTCCCTCTTTTTCCATAGCAGCGAGAACATATATAAGAGGCATTTCGGTTTCATTAAACAATTTTACCAAACCCTGTTCATGGAGCATTTTTTCAAAAATAATTTTCAATTGCAGGGTAATATCGGCATCCTCGCAAGTGTATTCTGCAATTTTTTCAACGGGAACATTCCTCATACTTCCCTGTTTCTTTCCTTTTTTACCTATCAACGCTTCAATGGGAACCGGTGAATAGTTAAGATATGCCGCTGCCATGTCGTCCATGTTATGTGGCGCTCCGGGAAGAATAAGATAATGCGCTACCATCGTATCGAACAATTCACCGGCACAATGAATACCGTACCGGCCAAGAACCGCGAGGTCGAACTTTATATTCTGCCCGATTTTACGGATTGCGGGATCCTGAAAGATTTCCCGGAATTCGCCAAGAATTTTCATTGTTTCCTCCATCTCCTCCGGCAACGGAATAAAAAACGCCTCATGCGGCCTGACTGCAAAAGCAATTGCTACAATCTCACACTCATGCGGATTTAATCCCGTTGTTTCGGTATCAAAACAGAATTCCCGTGCCGCACCAAGATCACGGATCAGTTTTTTTCTTTTTTCGGCAGTATCAATCAGGTGGTATTCATGCTGTATTGACTTTACGGTTTCCTTTTCAGTTGCCGGAGGAAGCGGTGATGGTTCAGTATCAATTCTCCCATCCCCCCCTTTTCCAAAAGTAGAATGAGTTGTTTCAGTGAAAAACGAAAGTTGTCCGCTTTCCGGTTCTTTTTCTTTTTGCGGTATTATCTTACTTTCCGTTTTTCCCATCAGCCGTTCAAGCGGCCTGCGGAATTCCAGTTCGGAAAAGATTTGTTTCAGCGCATCACGGTTGGGCTCGCCATGCCTGAACTTTTCTTCATCAAACGAAACAGGTACATTGCGGATAATGGTTGCGAGTTTTTTAGAAAATAATGCCTGCTCAGAAAATTTTTCAATGTTCTCCTTTAACTTCCCGGTTAAAGATGATGTGTTTTGCAGGAGGTTCTCGACACTTCCATACTGCTGAATAAGTTTAATTGCCGTCTTTTCCCCGATTCCCGGAACACCGGGTATATTATCCGATGCATCGCCAGCCAATCCTAAAATATCAGTCACTTTTTTCGGATCGTCAATTTCCCATCTCTCACAGATTTCTTTCACTCCCATCACCGTCACTTCATTTCCCATCCGCGGGGGTTTGTACAACAAAGTGGAGGTAGTGACAAGTTGTCCGAAATCTTTGTCCGGAGTCATCATCAGGGTAGTAAACCCGCTTTTTTCGGCTTGCATTGCAAGTGTACCGATGATATCATCCGCTTCGAAACCGGGCATGATAATTACCGGTATATTAAAACCTTCAATGATTTTCCGTATATGCGGAATCGCAAAAACAATTGCCTCCGGAATTTCCATCCGGTGCGCTTTATATTCTGCAAATTCTTTATGGCGTTCTGTGGGCTCCTGCGAGTCAAAGGCGACACCGATGTGCGTGGGTTTTGCATTTTTCAGCACATCCATCAGGGTATTAGTGAAACCGAATATTGCCGACACATTCTGATTCTTTGAATTTACCAGCGGGTTTTTTGAATATGCGAAGTAAGCCCTGTAGATCAGCGCCATTGCATCCAGGAGGAAAAGCCGCTTTTCAGTCATCTTTTAAATAATTTCATTAGCCGTTGTCCGATTTTTTTTTCGCGATCCCAGAAAAAACCGAATTGACCGAATACCAAAGCCCAGGCAAGAAGCACTACCTGGTAAACAACCGGAATGAGAATAATATGCATTACCGTATTAAGTACCGGTGACTTTTCATGGGTAATACCCATAAGGTTCAACAGGAATAACTGCACTTTCAGTATTGACATTCCGGCAAGGGAAAATACGAGGAGGATGATTATGATCTGGAGGTTGGAAGTAATGCCCCATTTTGTTTTAAGTCGGGTGAAAAGGGTGGTGAATTTTTTGGGAAAAGGCATACAACATCACTATTTTATTATTACTCCATTGTTTTCAACATCTCCTTTGCTTCTAGGCGGTAGCGGTTCTCTTTTGAAGATAATTCCCCGAGGGCCTGGCGGGCTTTATCTTTTTCATTCAGTTTCAGGTGACATTCGGCTTTGCGGTAAAGCGCTTCATGGTAATGCTTAAGGGATTTTATCTGTATTACTTTTTCGAAATATTCCACTGCTTTTCTGCAATCATTCAGATTATAGGCGCTCATACCGGCATAAAATAATCCGTCATAATTGTATTGTTCCGGAGGTAAAACCTTTTGTTCAATAAATGCAAGCGCTCCTTTATAATCTTTTGAATTGTACTTTTCGACCGCACTGTCTATTGGCTGAGCCATATCGCCTCTTTCCGCCTGTGTAGCGGTTACACTACTAAAAGCGACAGCGGGTTTAGCAGCACCGGCTGCATCTCTTGCCACAGTTTTTTTCGAACGCGCATCATCCCTCTCTTTCTTTTGTTCTTCCAGCAATGCAATTTCTTTTTCCGGTTCACTGGTTTCTTCCTTCCGGGTGGCTACCGGCATATCCGCTTCATTGTAGCCGGGTTTTTGTTCTCTTTCCTCTGCAGCATCCGTTACCGGAAGCGGTTTTGATTCCCCTGTTGCACCGCCTAAGGTAGCGGGTTCAGCGGGTATGACTTTGGTTTCCGTTGTAGTTTGTACGACTTGTCCGAAATAGGCGACTTCTCCCTTCTTCTTCTCTTCTTGATTTTTATCTCCTGCAGTTGCACCCGTTGCTCTTTTCCCGCTTACGGAAAGTTCATCAGCCGCTACTCTTTCTTCCCCTGCTTCTCCTGTCGAACTTTCAGTTACAGGACCTGCCGGTTTTCCTTCGGGTGGCTTTGAAACCGTTTCTTCTCCGTTTTGCGCCCTTTCCAGTTCCGTATTCTGAGCAATGGATTTATCCTCTTTTTGTTGTAATGGCAAAGAGATTTTCAAAATAATTCCTGCAACAATGATGAGCAAAAACGATGCAGCAACAGCATAACGAATGCGTTTATCTTTCCAGACAATCTGTGGAAACGGGATAATTTTATCCGGGACTTTTTTTTCGCTCACACGTGCATCAATTGCTTTATGCAATTCTGCGGCAATTACCGGAGTAAGTTCTTTGTGTTCCATCTCCATCATTCCGTCAACTGCATCCGAGCATAACGGGCACCCGGCAAGATGAAGTTCAACTTCACGTACTTCTGCGACAGATAACTTCTTATTCAGGTATCCGTCAAGTTGCTCAGCAGATAAACACTCTGTATTTTTGTAAAAATCCTGTATCATTGGGTATTAATAAATTAAACTTTCAACAAGTGTATTTTCCCTTTGTCACCTTGTCATGTCTTCATGCCTTCCTTCCCTCCTGTTTTTATTCCCTCCTGCCCACTCACCTTCTTCTTTCCGGTCATCATCAGCAAAAGATTTCTTTTCCCGTTCTGGATAAAACTTTTCACCTTCATATAGGTGAAGCCCGTCAGGGCGCAAATTTCGTCATAACTTTTCTCCTGTAAATAAAAGAGGTCAATGCATATCCGTTGTTCGTTGTTCAGTTCTTTCACTGCCGCCTCCAGTTTCTGCAGTTGTTTTTCTTTTTCCTGCGCCCCATCGGGATGCACCCTGAAGGGAAAATCCACAACCGTGCGGACATCGTCATCCTCGTCTTCATGGGCTGCACGCGGTATTTCTACAAACTTTTTATTGCCCCGCAATTGCATCAGGCAATGGTTTTTTGCCACCTCACGCAGCCAACCCCTGAAGTTCTCAATTTCGTGTTTGCGGAGATCGACTATCAACTTTTCAAATATCTGCATCACGCCATCTTTGGCATCTTCTTCCCTTATAAGATATTTTATACAAACGAAAAAGACGAGGTGGGAATAACGTTTATACAGTTGCCCGATGAGCGCGAGGTCACCGGTTTGCCTGTAGGCATTCAGGATTTCGTTGTCGTTTACAGAAAGCACCTGGAAATAATTATGAACAGAGGTCAACTGAATTATTACACAATGACATCATTTACCCAAAACCACCTTCCGCATAAGTATAAAATAGTCCCGGATCATCCCGGAAGGCAATCAGTTTTTTTATTTTACCCGGCTGCGCCCAGTTCATTGTACCTTCCATTTTCAGTGAAAGAAGGTACTCTTCAATTTTTTTATCCTGCAGGGAATGAAGGACCTGATTTGCTTCGGGTAATGAATGTACGGGGATATAGGCCTGTAATGACTGATTTGCCTGCCAATATCCGGGGAATATCTTAGGTATAAATTCTTTTTTACCATAGGACTCCCAAACGATTTTGTACGGATAAAAATTATATTCACCCACCCCAAATAAAGCCCACCATATATCTCTTTTTATCCACGTGTTAATCATTATTCCCTTTCGGGTTAACAGATGATTTTTATGCATCATAAGAAATGCCATTAGTTTTTCTTCTTTTACCAGTTGACTTACGGTAAGCGGCCTACCGTTTGTGTTGTACGGCAGGACAACCCATTTACCAGGGACAGGATTATCCTCCTTAAAATTTTTAGCCGTTAATAACGGATAAACATATTTTTCAGGTAAAATAACTGTCCGACTGGGAGTAAGACAACAATGATATTCATCCATCGTTTCATAATAATCAAAAAAGAACGTTTCGTTTGCACCGCATGTGTTAATTCCCTGCCTTGGCATAGATTTCTTTCCGATAACTATCGGATTGAAATTTTTAAGGGGATTGTATTCCGAATCCTTCAATATGCTCAATGGATCAGTTTCATTCATTAAAGGCCTGGCATGATATTTTTTCCAGTTATTGTTTTCCCATCTGAGATAAGGGATGGGAAATTTTTGTTTTTTATTGCTTTTAAAATGAACCAGTCCGTATCTGGTTAAAATGTCGTCAAAAATAAAATTATCATTAAAATCAAATACTTTATCAATGCAGTAATAAATATCATTAATTTTATAGGTTCTGAATTGTTTGTTAGCCCCGTCATTCAATAAAAGAGATAAAGGCATAAAGAAAACGGATTCACCGTCAATTTTCAGATTTTTTTCTATGACTTTCTGAATTACCAGGGCAGCAATATCAATCCGGGAGCCGCCCAGTAATAAATCCTGCGGATTTCCGATTAAATCATATTGATAAAATAATGGTTTGATTTTTACTTTATAGTCACCCGGCAAATCAACAAAGTTCTGCCAGGGAGGATTACCGAAAACAATATCGTATTTTCGTTCATCATTAAGGAAAAAAATATCCTTATTCAGAAAATTACCCGCAGGCAGAGAAAGTTCATAACGTTCTTTAATGTTCCTGAAAAACTTTTTAATGAATTCAGCATGCAACTCAACACCAAATAAATTCTCAACAGGCAATTCAGAACTATTTATTCGTTTTTCATAACCGGTGGCAATTAAAGCTTCAAATAAATTTCCTTCTCCCATAGTGGGATCAAAAATGGTCATCCCAGACATCCATTTATCAAATAAATTAAATTCTTTAATTGCAAATTTTGCCCACTTAACCGGAGTGAAAACTACACCGATTTCAGGATCTTTCGAAATATTTTGAGTGGCGGTCATAGGAATGTTACCCTGAATAAACTATTCTTGCTTTCTTTTTCTCAACAAGATCCTCAATAAATTTGCAACCAAAACTTTTATGTCCAGCAGTTGAACCCTTTCGTCCTTTCTTTCTTATAATTTGATTCATCAATACTTTTTGTTTTACGCGGATAATTTTTTCAACTTCAAATCCGTCTCGCCAGGCAAAATAAAAATGTGAGCACTTGCGATATTTTTTTACTTTATTCTTAGACAGCCAATGAAACTGAAAAGAACCAGTGTATTTATCTTCTTTTTTGGCAACACACTTGTATTCAACAGGATTATTATGTTTATCCAGAGCATCGGCTCCCTGTGTTCCTATATTATATTTATGCCCCAGACAAGTGGCAATCAGCAAGTCGACATATCCTTCATTATACAAAAGATTTTTTATAGCCATTTTTCCACCAATTTCAACCCCCTGCCTGAGTTTTTTGATTATATTATTTATTTTTCTCTTTACGGCAGGATCGGAGCAGTCAATGTAATTAGTCATTGTGTTTGAATCCTTTTCACATGCAAAGGTAAGGCAATTTAAATAAGGAATGGTAATAATCCCGGAAACCTGATTATCAGATCACACAAACCCGCATCCCGAGTCACCGTCATACAATATTTTTCCCGAAGTACCGCCAAGTTCGTTAGAAAAATCACGCGATATCATTGCCGGCAGGTGTTGCTTTCGCATAAAACAGAACGGGGTGGTGTTTTTTTTCAGCCATCCACAGATTTCAGGATGATAAGATGTGAATGTAAATAGTTTCAACTGCTGCATAAGGTTGATAATGCCGCTGCCGACCACCGGAGTCACGGAAGGAGAAAAAAAGGCATAAGGTAGTTTCAGGTGATTGTTACGTATTGAAAAAAGGAGAAGGGCTGAAAGGTTATTTTGCGCGTTTTTTACTTTCATTAACCGGAAAAGAAACCGTTTGTCATAGGACGAAAAATGGTAGCGAACCGAAAAATTTTCTTTGTCAGCGTCTTCCAGCACCCACGGGAACGACATAATCCAGTTCAGAAGTTTTTGGTCAACCACATTCAGGGTTTGCCCGGTAAAACCCCTGATAAATTCCGAACTTTCTTCATCCATTGCCGGCAACTCTTCAAATGAATATCCGGTTGCAATGGTTATCTCCTGCATCCTTTTTGCAAGCCGTGATTCATTTATTGCATTTAAGACACCATCATACCGGTTGAGCAGTCCCGATATTTTTGACAAGAGCGGGAATTTCCGCGGCAGCCGTTCATGCAGGTCAAACCGCAGATATGCTCTTAACCCGTTCCCGGTATTTTCTGATAGCGGAACAAATTTACCTGTACTTTCATATAACGTTTTTGCTTCAGGAGTATAATCCCGTATGGCAATCCTGTTTTTCCAATCGAGAAATGCATGTTTAAGAAGTTTGGACGCGATTCCGCGACCCCGAAAGTTTTTATCAATCCATAAACAACTAAGCCATGCGCCACGGAAAATTTCCTTTTGCCCCCGGAATAAATCGGGTAATGCACCAAGGTACCCTGTCATGCGATCGTTTTCATAAGTTATCCATAAAACCGGATCATCCCCTTGCGCTCCCGGATTATTGATATGACTTATGGCGCGATGGCGGGTGATGGGAACTACCTGCATGGTTCGAAATTCATCCGAAAGGATCCATTTTTCCAGTTCTCTTAAAGCAATAGCGCGGATGGTAATCATGTTCTTACAATCCTGTTTTTACCGAACGGTTTTTTGAGAATATAATAAAAATATTCCGCCCGTATCAGGTTTCCGGCACTGAGCGGATGGTTATCCCGATGGTCCATCGGGATACGGTGAAAGTGGCGTTGTGAATAGTCATTTTTGATTCCTGCCGCACCAAATGATATATCGGCAATCCCGCGTGAGTAAATTTCATCGAAAAACTTTTTTGTCACACCGAAGTCAGTAAACGGGAAAGCAAATGCATTACATGGAATGTTGAATTGTTCCCTGATCCACTGTATACATTCTTCCGTTTGCAATATCTGCTCCTCAATCGGAATTAAGCGGTATTCAGGATGGTTCATGCTATGGCCTCCTAACGTAAAACCCTGTTGTAATAAATTACGCACCTGCGAAGTCGTTAGATAGGGTTGTTTTTCCGCAAGGTATGCGTTAAAATCCAATCCAAGTAATTTTGCAAGTTTATCAAGGATATACCTTTTTCCGTATGTAATCTCCAACAGTGATTTTTTGAGTCCGCTGAATTCAGCGCACTCTTCGTGAAAACACTTTTTTATCTCCGCAAACAGTGAATCGGGTAACTTTTTCTTTTCTGTCTCACCGCAGAGGAGAGATGCCTTGCACCGGAACAGCATCTCTTTATTATCGAGAAAATCAGGGTTCAGAAAAAAGGTAGCGGGAATTCCTTTACTTAATAAAATCGGAGCAATGAGATGAAATGATTCACAGAACCCGTCATCAAAAGAGAGAAAAAAGTAATTTTTATCAATTGTCCGCTTCCCTTTTGAAACAGAAATCAGATCCTGTAAAGAGAGGGGGGTATAGTGTTGCAGAAGGAAATCAAGGTCTGCAATGAATTTTTTCCTGTCCGGTGCAGAATAGAGATATCTGATATGATCCAGGGGTTCATCCGATACGGTATGATAGCAGGGACAAATGAGTTTATGCCCGGTTAAACCAGCCAATGCTTTCAGCGGAAAAGGTTGCGACAGGAATGCGGAGAGAGGCAGGAAGATGGATTTCAGATCCATCATTTTATTTTGTCAATATCTATCTTTTTCGGTTGCTGCGCTTCGTGGGGATGAGTCCCGTTTGCATATACATGCAGGTTGCGGAACATCTGCCGTCCAAGGCGGTTTTTTGGAAGCATACGTTTAACGGCATATTCAAGGACCCGCGTGGGATTTTTTACAAAAAGATCATGGGGGGAAAGAAGTTTCTGTCCACCGGGGTAGCCGGAATAGGTAAAATGTTTCCGGTCATGTAATTTTTTTCCGGATATCCGTATTTTCGCTGCATTCAGCACAATTACGTAATCCCCGCAATCTATGTGAGGGGTGAAAGATGTTTTATGTTTACCCCGCAGTAACATGGCAATACGCGATGAAAGACGGCCCAACGGCCAGTTGCCGGCATCCACAAGGAGCCATTCTTTTTTCACATCCTCCCTGCGGATGGAAACGGTTTTGAAAGATAAGGCGCTCATAATAATTTAGAATCAATCTTGTTAAATTCCAGAATGCCACAAAAACACAAAATCTCCAAATCCCACGAAACAGAAATTTTATTAGATTATTTTTAGTGGAATTTAGTGTTTTAGAGATTTGGTGGCTTTTAAATTACTTTTAATGAAAGGATTCATATTTCAATAAAATAAATATCTGTTATCCTTAATACCGGCATTTTCTTTCAGCGCTTCAAACAATTCATAGTCCACCCGGCTGTGGTAATTCTGAACAAGCGACATCCGGTTCTGTGTCAAATCGGAAGGAGGTGTATATTCCGGATTTGATTCAACGGTCACAATATATACTCCCTGTCTTCCGGTAATCGGTTCCGACATCTTACCCGGCTGCACAGAACGGCTGAAAATATAACCCACAATGGCAGGTTCCCTTCCTATGCCCGGAATAAAGGCGGTCGCAAAGGTTATATCGCTTGCAGTTTGAATTTCAAGATTCATGTTTTTTGCGAAATCGTCAAGATTATTGTCATCATTATTTTTTATTTCATCAATAATCTTTTTTGCTTTCAGGTCGTTGCGCGCACCGGTCACCACTCTTTCCTTTACCGCATCAAGAGATGAATATTCATCTTCATTTACAGCGTTAAGCAGGGCTACAATAAATTTATTGCCGCACTCGAACACCTGCGAGACATCACCGATCCCGGTTTTTTCAAAAAATGCCCATCTGACTACCTCGCGTGACGATTCAATGGCAGGCAAACCGAGATCATTGTTAGTAAGGTTTGACGCATTTCGCTTATCAAGCCCGTCTTTCTGCGCAGAAGAAAGAAAAGCATCTTTGCTGTTATTCTCACCTGCAAAACGGGTCGCATTATTGTACATCTCCGAAAATGTTTTCTGCCCCGGCTCAATTTTACGGTCAACAATGCCGATCTGCACTTTTTTTACCAACTCTTTCTGATCGGTTATTTCAATTACATGCACTCCTAACTGCGAATTTACGATTTTGATATCGCCTTTTTTCCCGGCAAAGCAGGTGTCATTGAACGACTTGAACATCGTTCCTTCGGCAAACCATCCCAGGTCACCGCCATTGAGTGCAGAGCCCTGGTCTTCGGACAACTGCTGCGCCAATTGGGCAAAGTCCCTGCCGGTTTTGATCAGATTTATTATGCTGTCGGCTTTGGATCTAAGAGTGGTATCATTGGCTGTTTTCGGTTTCAGCAGTATATGCCTTGCTTTTACCGAATCGGGACGCATGGCTATGGCGCGCAGTTTTACAATCTTAAAAGCGCCATCTTCAATATAGGGACCGAAAACAGTACTCGTATCGACACTGAAAATCAGCGAATCAAACTGTGCGGAAAGGGTTCCCTGTTTATGCCAGGTATCATCAAAAGGCGAATCGGCATTGGAGGCGATGAAAACCGTATCGTCTTCAGTGGTTTTGAATTCTTCAGTTTTCTTCACTATCCAATCCCTTATATCAAGAGTATCGTCAGGAGTCGGCAGAACATCAAAAACCACATATTCAATGGAGCGCGAAGGTTTTTGTTTGAATTCATATTTGTGCTCATTGTAGTATGCTGTAAGATCATTTTCAGCCGGCTGAATCAATGAGTCGGGGATGGCAGAAAACCGTTTTACAACGTACCGGATGGATGCGCGCTTGTTTTTGTCCTCATCATCCCTGGCAACTTCCTTTGATGTAACATATAATCCTTTTTTTATAAGCGAATAAAATTTTTCTTTGTACCGTTCCTTTATCATCCCTTTTTCAAATTTCAGCCAGCGGGCGCGGGTTTTGCCGGAAGGGTCATTATCCATTGTCTTCAGGAATTCCACAACATCGGCAGGATTAAACTGGCCGGTTTTGGGATTGGTAAACGCTTTTACTATTGTAGAATGAGGTTCTTTACCCCAGGTCATCTCCTTTAATTCTTCTTTGCTTACAGTAATGCCGGTTTTTTCATATATATTGCCAAGGATCACAGAATCGAGCAATTGGTTCCATACATCGTTCCGTATCATATCAATGGTTGACTGATCTATGTTTAACTGCTGCGAATTCTCTTTGTAGTTTTCAATACCTTCCTGCACCCTGTATTCATAGTCACGCGGGTCTATTTCAACACCTGCTATGACCGCAAGGTCAGGAATGCCACCGAAATTACCCTTGAAAAGATCGCTCAGCACAAATGAAGCCATTGACAACCCTACAAGGGCGATGATAAGAGCCGAGTGCCTGCGAATTTTACCTATGACGGCCATGAGGAAAATTTCGGATTGAGGATTGTCAAAATTGCGGATTTAA
Source organism: Bacteroidota bacterium (assembly GCA_016193485.1). Classification (GTDB taxonomy): domain Bacteria; phylum Bacteroidota; class Bacteroidia; order JACPRZ01; family JACPRZ01; genus JACPRZ01. The sequence continues at coordinate 113,416 of JACPRZ010000064.1, forward strand.
AAATCAATTACCTATATCAATATTAACTTCCCTTCTTACAGGAAACGGAGTGCGAAGGTAATAAAAAGAATGAGCGGTTGTTTTGGACAGAATTTCAAACCCCGGAAATACCTACTTTCGCAGTGATTTGGTGGCAAAAATGAATTTTTACCGGGTTTCAAATATTATATCTGAAAATGCCCTATAGCTTTCATGAAATAGAAAAAAAGTGGCAGGAACACTGGGAGAAAAACAAGACATTCCAGGCCAAAAATCCTGTTGATGTTTCACACGCCTCAGACGGGAGCGCTGAATCTTCCCCCTCCTTTGGAGGGGGTAAGGGGGAGGCGCCCAAGTTTTATGTTCTCGATATGTTTCCCTACCCTTCCGGTTCCGGATTGCATGTTGGCCATCCGCTCGGATATATCGCCACCGATATTTTTTCACGATATAAACGTCTCAAAGGATTCAATGTTTTGCACCCGATGGGCTTTGATGCATTCGGGTTACCGGCAGAACAATATGCCATCCAGACCGGTCAGCATCCGGCAGTTACCACTGAAAAAAATATTGAACGATACCGGAACCAGTTAAAGCAAATAGGATTATCGTTCGACTGGAGCCGTGAAGTTCGCACCTGCGATCCATCTTACTACAAATGGACTCAATGGATTTTCCTGAAACTCTTCAGTTGCTGGTATAATAATAAAAGCGGTAAAGCCGAACCCATTGAAACCCTTATTGAAGAATTTGAACGTAACGGCAACAGGGAGGTGGATGCCTCCTGTACGGAAGTAAGTTGCTTTACCGCCCAGTGGTGGAACCAGATGACGGAACCCGAAAAGCAGGAAATGCTGCTGAATTACCGCCTTGCTTATTTATCCGAAACCATGGTGAACTGGTGCCCGGAACTGGGGACGGTTCTTGCAAACGAGGAGGTTACGAACGGATTATCGGACAGGGGGGGGCATCCGGTTGAACGGAAACTGATGAAGCAATGGCAGTTGCGCATCACCGCCTATGCAGAACGCCTGCTCAGTGACCTTGAAAAAATCGACTGGCCTTCCAACATCAGAGAGATGCAGCGCAACTGGATAGGCCGCTCCGAGGGAGCCCTGGTAAAATTCCGTGTTGACGGTCATGCGCTTGATCTTGAGATTTTCACCACCCGGCCCGACACCCTTTTCGGGGTTACCTTCATGGTTCTGGCTCCCGAACATCCGCATATAGAAAAAATAGCGGCCGGAAAATACAGGGAGGGAGTGCTGGAATATGCACATAGGGCGATGAACCGCACTGAGCGCGACCGGTTGGCCGGTGCCGGAAAAATATCAGGAAAATTTACAGGCGCTTACTGCATACATCCTTTTACCGGGCAATTAGTTCAGATATGGGTTTCCGATTACGTGCTTGCCGGGTATGGAACAGGCGCCATCATGGCTGTTCCCGCGCATGACACCCGCGATTACTCATTCGCAAAACATTTCAACATCCCCATAAAAAAAGTTATCCGTTGCGGAGAAAATGACCCGGAATGTTATGACGGGAACGATGGCGTTCTTATTAACTCCGATTTCATTAACGGACTGGGCGTGCGGCAGGCCATAAACCGCATTATCGTGGAAATTGAGAAGCAGGGTATCGGCAGGGCGAAGGTGAATTACAAACTGCACGATGCCGTATTCAGCAGGCAGCGCTACTGGGGGGAACCGTTTCCGGTATATTATAAAAACGGAGTTCCTTACCCGGTTGATGAGCATGCCTTGCCTGTAACTCTGCCGAAGGTTGATAAATACCTGCCTACCGAAACAGGTGACCCCCCCCTTGCACGGGCAAAGGAATGGAAAACACCGGGCGGATATCCCTATGAACACAATACCATGCCCGGCTGGGCCGGATCCAGTTGGTATTACCTGCGCTATGAGGATCCTCATAATGAAAATGTTTTCGCTTCGTCACAGGCAGTTCAATACTGGCAGAATGTAGATATCTACCTCGGAGGCGCGGAACATGCAACCGGCCACCTGCTCTATGTGCGCTTTTGGACCAAATTTCTTCATGATCTCGGATACCTTCCCTTTGATGAGCCGGCAAAAAAACTGATCAACCAGGGGATGATACTCGGTGAAGACGGTGAAAAAATGAGCAAGTCAAGGGGTAACGTAATTAACCCCGATGATGTGATCAATGAATATGGCGCTGATACGTTCCGGCTTTATGAAATGTTTCTCGGGCCTCTTGAACAGGCGAAGCCATGGGATACACGCAGTATTGAAGGCGTACACCGCTTCCTGAAAAAGGTATGGCGGCTATATCATTCCGGGAAAAACGAAAGTCAGGGAAATAATCCGGATGATGGTGTTTTTTTGATTAACGGGGAGCCACCCTCCTTACCGGAATTGAAAATCCTGCACCGGGCAATCAAAAAAGTGCAGGACGATATTGAGCATTTCGCTTTCAATACGGCTGTCAGCGCACTGATGGTCTGCGTGAACGAACTTACCGATCAGAAATGTTTTAAAAAAGGTATCCTGGAAACGCTTGCCATATTATTATCTCCATTCGCTCCGCACCTTGCCGAAGAGTTATGGGAAAAGATGGGGCACCGGGGCAGCATTTCGTATGCGCCATTTCCGGATTATTCTGATGAATATCTGAAGGAAGATGTAATTAAATATCCCGTACAGTTTAATGGAAAGATGCGCTTCATGATTGAACTTCCTATTGATTATTCCCCCCCGCAGGTTGAAGCGGCTGTTCTTGCCGCTCCCCAGGCCGCCCGGTACCTTAACGGTAATTCACCGCGGAAAATAATCGTAGTGCCAGGCAAAATCGTAAATGTGGTTGTGTGATTCGTGCAACAAAACATAAAATTTATGCTCCGGTTTGCTGAAACCCCAAATCCGCAAGTATATAATGAAGCACATCACTTATTTGAGTGAATCCTTTCAAAGTGAACATGTGGATTCGGGGTCAAATAAAAAGCCGCCCGGAAATCAAATTCGAGGCGGCTTTTTAAACCATTTAAATTTGTAATTACCTGGTAAGGGTAATTGTATATGTATCGGTAAACGGGCACGAAGAACTACCGGTATCTCCGTACTCTACTCTGGTCAGTGTCATTGAACCTCCATTGATTGATGCGGTGGTATACAGCCCATTGGGGTTACCCTCACTCATAGGTGTAGTTGTTATTAAACCCGAGACGCTTAATGTTGTAGCGTTGACAACAGTTATAGTGACGCTTGGATTAGAAACGATGTTACCTGCCTCATTGGAGGGATAATCGTCAATTCCCCAGTCAGCGGATCCGTTCGGATCTAAAAAAACTTTCGAATATAACTTGTATTGGGTAGGCAATGAGGCGGATGCAAAGCAAGGATTGCCGGTATTTGTGTACGCAGCGCCTGCAAATGAAGCGGAGGTAGTAATGGTCCACTGGCCTCCAATCATCGCCTGCATTTCGGTGTTGGATAATGATTGTCCGCCTACTGTAATTTCAACCGGGTCTGACCAGGTTTCGGTTCCCGGAGTGCCGATTCCGAAAAGATCCAACAGTTCAGATGCGACCCCCTGGTATATTTTTAATTTAAAAGTGTGTTTTCCTGCAACATTCACCTGGTAACTTGCCGGATTTTTCTCGGTACTGAATTCCACGCCATTGTCGGTCCATGAATAAGTCATGTCCGCCTGTGGTTTATCGGTTACTGCAGTAGTATTTACAAAAGTGAGTTGTTGTCCAACCATTATTGATGAAACCTGGCTGCCTAAAGCATTATTCACTTCAAATGTCGGTATATAGGCATTTATGGTAACTGAAGAAGTGGAATAAGTGGTCGTCCCGTTCTTTTTGCCTGGTCTGCTTGATTTGTTTAAAATTACCGAGGCAGTGTAGGTACCGGCAGCCATATATGCATGGCTTACAGTCACCAGGTTGTTGTTATTGTAAACTTCAGCTGTTGACTGATTTGCCGTAGTAGTACCATCGCCAAAATCCCAGGTCACGAAAGTGCCTTTCATTTTGCCATCGGTTGCCAAGCAACTGAAAGTAATTACTTCACCGATTGCAGCGGATGTTTTATCGGCCGTTACTACTATTTCCTCTTTTTTACAGGATGATGAAAATAACATTACACTACCCAGTAAAATAGCTGAGCACGGGAATAAGAAGGATGTTTTCATGGTAATTTTTATTTATTTTGTTAACAATTGGGTGCAAATGTAATATTTTATTTGACATATACTTATTGGCGGCTGTAAAGGGTATTTTTACTTCATTTACAAGTAATTGTATTGTATTATTTTTGTTTCTTTTTCTGAAGGTGTATGTACGGGCAGTTTATCTCATATAGCAGGAAAAATAATCTTTTCGTCAGCGATGACCGCATTCTTCTTGCCGTGAGCGGTGGGGTGGATTCGGTTGTCATGGCCGGTTTATTTCACCGTGCGGGATTTGATTTCGGCATTGCGCACTGCAATTTCCAACTGCGCGGAAAGGATTCTGACGGAGATGAAAGGTTCGTGAAACAATTGAGCAATAAGTACGATTGCCCCTTTTTTGCGAAAAAATTCAATACCCGGAAATATGCAAAAGAAAACGGCTTATCGCTGCAGATGGCAGCACGGGAATTGCGTTACCGGTGGTTTGAACAGGTGCGGAAAAATGAAAACTATTCATTTATTGCCACCGCTCATCATCGCGATGATTCAGTGGAAACAATTTTATTGAATTTTTTCCGCGGTACAGGCATTGAAGGACTTACGGGCATTCAGCCCAAAAACGGCTATATTATCAGGCCGATCCTCTTTGCCCGCAGACAGGACATTGAAAAATACGCTGTGAAGGAAAAAGTGCAGTTCCGGAAGGACAGGTCAAACGATGAATTGGTTTACAAACGAAACTTTATCCGGAAAAAAATCATCCCCGCGCTGTATAAAATAAATCCTTCGCTGGAAAATACCCTGCTCAGGAATGCCGGGATTTTTTACAGAACAGGGGAGATATTATCAAATCATTTTCAGAAAGAACTGGAAAAAATTATTGATTTGAAGAACAGAATTACCTCGATTTCTATTGGCGGATTGATGAAACTTCAACCTCACGCGGCTGACTTTCTTTTTGAATTTCTGCGAAATTACGGGTTCAATTATGAAACCGTACAGGATATCAGTTGTTCTCTTACAGGTCAATCCGGAAAGAGATTTTTTTCGGGTACCCACCGTATCATCATTGACAGAAAATATCTTATACTGGAAAAAATCTCTATGGTGAGAATTACACATGATCAATATAGTATTGAAAAAGAACAAAAACGGTTACCCGTAAACGGGATGACTTTATTGTTTCAATTCAAAAGGGGCAATGAACTTTCCCTTGAAAAAATAAAAAGCATCTGCCGTACCAGGGGGAACAATATCGCATTTCTTGATGCCGCAAAACTCTCATTCCCGCTGATCCTGCGCAGGTGGAAAAAAGGCGACTTTTTTTATCCGTTGGGCATGAAAGGAAAAAAGAAACTCAGCGATTTTTTTATTGACCGCAAAGTGCCGCTTAATGAAAAAGAGAAAATTTTTGTGTTGTGCAGCGGTGAGGATATTGTTTGGATAGCAGGTTATGCTACAGATGAGAGGTATAAAGTAACTAAAAAAATCAAGGAGGTTTATGTAGCGGAGATGGAGGGCTTTTAATCGTTATCCCCCGACTATTCATTTTTTATGCCGGCACGGGGCATTTTCGTAAATGTGAATCTTTTTAGATTTTGATAACAACTCTTTTGATTTTTGCACAAATTCTTCCTGTTCCTTTTCCGAAAGATTTTTCAGGTGAAAACAAAAATCAACCTCCCCTTCCTTACCCCATGGAGTTTGTTCAAAAGTAATTTTCTTATCATATTGTATCCGGTTAATTCCGTTTCCGTTTTTCTGTTACCACCGGTAAAACTCCTAAAATTGTCAACATAATGACAAATTTAATATTGATTTTGTCATTATGATGTCCAAATTTGTACCTTTGTACCTGCATTTCAGAGAGCACCATGAAAATAATTAAACGACACCTGCAGGACATTATATCAGATAAGTTAATTCCCGGAAAAGTGTGTCTGCTTTTTGGCACCCGGAGAGTTGGAAAAACATTTCTGATAAAAGAAGTTGAAAAAGAGTTCAGCAGTAAGACGCTTTTTCTAAATGGCGATGACTACACAACTCTTGCGATGCTTGAAGAGCGGTCTGCCTCAAATTACAGGAAAATATTTGAAAATATTGATTTGGCAATTATTGATGAGGCACAGAATATTCCGGAAATAGGATTTAAACTTAAATTAATGGTTGATGAATTACCAGGTCTCAGGATATTGGCTACCGGTTCTTCATCATTTGACTTGTTGAATATATCCGGTGAACCTCTTACCGGAAGAAGTTTTAATTATCATCTTTATCCATTCGCCCAATGTGAAATGTCCGTTTTGGAAAATTCCCTGCAAACCATGGAAAATCTGGAGGAGCGCCTTATTTTCGGATCTTATCCTGAAACAATTAATTTTCAGACCACCGGAGAAAAAAAAGAATTTTTACTCAATTTGGTTCAATCCTATCTTTTAAAAGATATTCTCTCGTTAAACGGCATACGAAATTCGGTTAAAATGCATGATATTTTAAAGATGCTTGCATTCCAGGTTGGAAAGGAAGTTTCGGTTTCTGAATTGGGGAACAAGGTCGGGTTAAGCAAAAATACGGTTGAAAAATATATGGATTTATTAAGCAAGGTTTTTATTATTTACCCGCTTAAAGCATTCTGCAGGAACCCGCGGAAAGAAATCGCAAAATCCTCAAAATGGTATTTTACCGATACCGGAGTGAGGAATGCCGTTATTTCCGCTTTTTCTCCGCTTAATCTGCGGAATGATACCGGTGAACTTTGGGAAAATTATGTGATTTCGGAAAGAATTCGTTTTAATGCATACCGTAAAAAGAATATCCTTCATTATTTCTGGAGAACTTATGATATGCAGGAAATAGACCTGATTGAGGATAATGAAGGGAAGATTGCCGCGTACGAAATAAAGTGGAAAGAAAAAACGGTCAGGTGTCCGGGGTTTTTCAATAAAGCTTATCCTGACGCTGAATTCAATGTTATCAACAGAAACAATTACACGGAATTCATTACATTTGCATAAATGAATGTCCCCGAAAAAATCCTTTTTGAGGAAAAGCAGTTCATGGGGCAGAACCGTTTTGCCTTAATGCGCAGGATGATCATCGCCATCTTCTGCTTTGCCGCATACTTCTGGAGTGAAAACCCCGGGGAGATGATTGCACCTGGTATTAAAATCGGAGAATTCCCTGCTGAAAATATTCCAAATTCAGGGTTGCTGTTTTTTATTCTCGGCATTACCATTCTTATCCTGTCGGTTCTTTTACTTTTTATTCTTCACCTGAAAACGACAATTACCGCAACCAGTATTATTCTTGACGGTTTCTGGACTGCCCGGAAAGTAAAAATTGATATGGGCGGCATCGTCTCAGTAAAGCAAATACGGTATAAGAGTTTATATTTCAACCAGCCCGTGTACAATCTTCATGTGCGAGGTAAAATACGTTTCCATACAGGCGGGCGCGATGCCGTTGAACTCACCGACCGTGACGGGCTGAAATATACTATCGGAAGCCAGAAGGCGAAAGACCTGTCCGCTGTATTGCGGGAAATCATCGAGAAAAAGGGTTGAATTTATTTCTTGGGACTTGGGACTTTGAGTAACTTAATCCCGGTATCAGCGTATAACCGTTTTAACACTGGTAATTATACTATCTATGACCACCCCTCCATCTGTTCCCGTACCGATCGAAAAGGAAAATATTTCCGGGCTTGCATTTCCTCAGGCCGATGTTCTTCCAACTGATGACCTGCGCCTGAAAAGAAGAGAAGAACTTTTTATGGCTACAACCCTCGGCAACCTGGAACATCTTAAAGTAAAAATTATTTTTGAGTCGGCTCAGGGTACCATGAGCGTAACCACTACAATCTGGGCAACCACGGAGAAGTACATTTCCCTGAAAGGAGGGGTTACGATACCCATTCACTGCATTTACGACACTGTCTTTTTGTGATTGCAGCAGCAAAATATCCTTTTCATCAATTCTTATCCTTCCCTCTCGGGTGATGCCGTATCAGTTCGCTCCGCAGGTATTCCCTGTCGAGGTGGGTGTAAATTTCGGTGGTGGTAATGGAAGCATGTCCCAGCATTTCCTGCACCGCGCGGAGGTCCGCCCCGCCTTCCACAAGATGCGTTGCGAAGGAGTGCCTGAATGTATGGGGTCCCACTTTTTTGCGGATGCCGGCTTTCCGGCATAGATACCGGATTATGATAAAAACCATCTGCCGGGACAATTTCCCCCCCCTCCGGTTGAGGAAAAGAACATCCTCGTTCCCTTTTACCGGCCTGATATGTGAACGGATATTTTCAAAGTAGATTTTAATGTGTTTTGCCGCATAGGAACCGAGAGGTACAAGCCGTTGTTTGTTTCCTTTGCCCAGTACACGGACAAATCCTTCCTGGAAATGCACATCATCAATTTTAAGGTTAACCAGTTCCGATACCCGCAGTCCGCATCCGTAAAGGGTTTCAAGCATGGCACAATTACGTTCTCCTTCGGGAGCGCTGCGATCAATACCCCCCATCAGCGATGAAATATCTTTCACCGACAGGACATCGGGAAGTTTTCGCGGAATACGTGGAGTTTCAAGGAGGCGGGCGGGATTTTTTTTGATGATATCCTCAATAATGAGATATTTGTAAAAAGCCCGCAAAGATGAAATCATGCGCGCCTGGGTTGCAGCGCTTATGCCCATGGAATTGAGCCAATTGAGAAATCCGGTAAAGAAGGCCGTTCTGATACGATCGGGTGCCGGTACCGGGGTATTCAGCGATGCAAATTGGTACAAGCGGTTAATGTCGCGGCTATAGGACTCAACCGAATTTGCGGAAAGGGATTTTTCAAGTTTCAGGTACGATTCAAATCCCCGGATGGCGGAAGACCAATCCATTGGCGCTACAACTTGTCAAGTGTATCTTTGGAAAGCGGTTTATTGATAAACGAAATCACAAATTCGTTCCGCAGCGATTTGAACCGGTCGGTCGGATTCATAGAAGTGGTGAGTATGGCGATCTTGGCTCTTTTCCGTATCGGTTCCCTGAATTTTTTGAACTCCTCGAGGAACTGGAATCCGTCCATGATAGGCATATTGATATCCAGGAAAATGACCTCCGGTATCATATTAATCCCGGAATTGCCGGTTTTTTCAAGGTTTTTCAGGAATTCCAGGGCGCTTCGCGCAGAGGAATGAACGTAGACGTTTTCGGCAAAACCGCAACCTTCAATCATTTTCTGGTTGATGAAATTGTCAATTTCGTTATCATCAATCAGCATTGACGTTCTGTATTTTGCTTCGGGTTTTTTGTTGCTCATCTCAAATATAATATTGGCGGTCAAAAATAAATTATCATAAAATCTTAAAATGCGAATAATGGATTTTCCCACAAATTAAACTCTTCAGTACTAATGATACGAATAGATGTCCGTACTTTGCATTTATATTTGTATCATTAGTATTGAGAATACGTAAATCCGAAGATATATTATTTTTCATTCGCATTATATTTTCATTTCGTAAACTTAATTTTATCCTTCACTAAAATATAATATCATCCCTGTAATTTCAACGGCCTGGCAAGGGCATCAATAAAGGCATCATCCATCTTCAGCCAGGTCAGCATCCGTTTGGTTCCGCTGTTAGCCAGTTCAAATCTTTTTTTATGTTTGACCAGCGATTCTTTTATCGTCTTGCTTTTTTGTCCCGATATTGAAACACGTAAAAGAGAGGAGAATGTGAGCGCGTTATCATATTCGCCAGTTTTGTTAACTTCATATATTTTACGCGTGATATTTTTAAGCACGTTCCAGGCAAGGTCATATTCCCCGCCCATCAGATTGGATAATACAAGTAACAATTTGACTTCAATTTCGGCATGAATGAAATTTTTAAAACTCACATCATTGATCAGTCCCTGAAGGATTTTGATGGCGGTTTTGTATTCGCGTGCGTAAAAAGCCGAAAGAGATAAATAAACGCAGTAATTAATAACATTTGGTACGTCTTTTTTGTCGATTTCAAAATTTTTAAACATCTGGTTATTCTCTTCATAAAGCCGGACTTCAGTACCGAGTAAAACCGCGCGTTCCATTTTTGAGAGCAGGAATTTCGTAGGCATGCAGTAATAATTATAGTAGAGGAACTGGGGCAGTGAGGCGTTAAGGACATCGTAATATTGATCCTCTTTGCGGGTTATTCCCAGGGAATGGTAATACTCAAAGAAAAGGAAATAGATCACATTTTTCAGATACCTGTACAATGAATCTTTGGGATATTCCTGGATGATTTTTTCACAGTCGTGAAGTATATTTTCAACCGATTCTTCCATTTTTCCGGCAGTGATTTTAGGAAGGAATAAGGAGTATGAAGCGTTTAAAATATTCTGGAAAAAAGTGAGATGATGCGATTGGTACAATTTACAGGTACTCATCAGTTCTTCCCGGATAATATCAAACAGGTTTAATGCCGAATCATCCCGCGAATGATAATATTCTCCCATCCGCATGACAAAAGAACCCATCAGGTCTTCGGCTTTGTCAAGCGAAAGGGTATAGGCGACATGCCGGTTATATAATTGCGAGTAGTGGTAATATTTATCGGTATGAAGGGTGATTTTTTTGAGTGCATTATAAACAGTGGTCAATTCATTCGGCATGTCGTATTCGTTCAATTGCTCTTCGAGACGTTTCAGAATGGAGGCGGCTTTGTTTCTGCTTGTATTAAGAAGCAATTCAGGAATGGAGGTGACTTTCTTAACGATGTCCGATTTCGGACTTTCGAGTGTATTGAGAAGATGTTCCTGGATTTTATCGTAAAGGCGGGATTTTAATACGTAGAAACTGCGGGGATTTTCATTCAGTTTTTCCCTGATTTCCGTATCGCTGTGCCCGTCATCACGGTAAAAGGAAAAAAGCGAAAGGAATTTCTGCGCATTAGACGCTTTTAACCCGGCCGTGATCTTTTCGGCATCTGTTATATCTAGTTGCTGAATAACCTGCTTTAAATTAATCATATACCTAATTCTCCCAGCGTTTAACCCGTTCAAAGCGGCCAAAATTACTAAAAAAATAAGTTTGGCGGGTTGCCTTATTGAGAAAGAATTTAATGCATAAAAAATAAGACATTGTGGTAAAGAAAACAGGACACCATTTTTGGAACCGCACCCGCCCTCCGCTGGAATTGTTATTTGGTTAGAATTTAATTACACTGCTGAGTGACTGGAATTTTTATTTTTGTCTGTTAATACCGTTAAAAACGATTATTTTGGAACATTTATCCGCCTGCCCGCTCTGCGGTAGTTATTCACTCCGGTTCTTTCTCGAAACCCTTGATTTTACCCTCAGCCGGAACCCTTATAAAATAGTGCAATGCACTGAATGTGGTTTTAAATTTACCAATCCAAGGCCTGATGCTGCCGAAATTTCACGGTTTTATACTTCTGAGGAATATATTTCCCATTCGGGAACCCGCAAAGGCATTATTAATTTCCTTTATCACTATGTACGGAACATTACCCTTGACCATAAAGTAAATCTTGTAAAAAAAACCGCAGGATCTGAGGATATTCAAATTCTCGATTACGGATGCGGTACGGGTGATTTCCTTAACCGGTGCCGGCATAAGGGCTGGAAGGTTACCGGTATTGAACCTGAGAAAAAAGCAGTTGAATATGCACGTAAGAAATTTGATCTTGATGTACGCGGATGTGAGAATCTGAACTCGCTGCAGGAAGGTTGTTTCGATGTAGTTACGTTATGGCACGTCCTGGAACATCTTCACCGCCTGGATGAAACGGCTATTCACCTGATCAGAATTTTAAAACCCGGAGGATTTATTGTTCTTGCTCTGCCAAACTGCAATTCCCGCGATGCCCGCTATTACGGAACCTATTGGGCAGCATGGGATGTTCCGCGGCATCTTTACCATTTTACTCCGGCTGATGTAAACCGTTTTGCGGGAAAATACCGGTTGCATCTCACTGATACTTTGCCTATGTATTTTGATTCCTTTTATGTGAGTATGCTCAGTGAAAAATACCTGCAGGGAAATATTCTATCGGGTGTTCTTCAGGGATTGCTCTCAAATGTTTCGGCTTTTTTCAGACCCGGCACATACTCAAGCCAGATATATATTATGAGAAAGTAAACTGCCACTACCAAAGGTGGTGTCTTTTTATGTTGAATTAAAAATAAAAAAAATAAAAATACCCATCATGTTTTAGTTCAAAATCTCCTAATTTCTTAAAGATGAAGAAAATTCCGGATTTCGTGGAAAAAATTTTTCAGATGGCTGATAACTATTCATTTAATGATATTACATTGCAGATTTTCCGATTGCACCTGTCTGAAAATCCTGTCTATGGAGATTTTGTAAAGAATATCGGTATCTCATCAGATGGAATAAATAATCCGGGAGAGATACCCTTTCTGCCAGTTGATTTTTTTAAAACGCAAAAAATAATTATGGCGGAATATGAAACCGATTTCTGTTTTGAAAGTACGGGAACGACCGGCTCAAAAACATCAAAACACTTTATTGCCGATACAGGAATTTATTCAAAAAGCGTTACCCTGGGGTTCAGGCGGTTTTACGGCCCGCCTTCAGATTATTTAATTTTTGCGCTTGTTCCCGAAAGAAAAAATTCCTCTCTTGTTTACATGCTTGATCTTTTGATCCGTAATTCCGGGCGCCCTGAAAGCGGGTTCTATTATGAACGGCAGGATGAGTTAAATCAGGAACTTATCGCTGCAGAAGCAGCCGGCAGACCCGCCATTCTTGCCGGGCTGAGTTACGCATTGCTTGATTTCGGTGAAAAATTCAATACTCGCCTGAACCGGACAATCATTATGGAAACCGGTGGAATGAAGGGAAAAAGAAAGGAAATGACCCGCAATGAACTGCATGACAGGATGCGGGATTATTTTGGCGTGAAAACCATTCACTCCGAATACGGGATGTGCGAATTGCTTTCGCAGGCATATTCGAATGGTGCCGGAAGATTCAATACCCCCCCCTGGATGAAAATATTCATACGGGAGGTGAATGATCCTTTTTCGCTATGCGAACCCGGAAAGACCGGACTGATCAATATTGTGGACCTGGCAAACATCTATTCCTGCCCGTTCATTGCAACCGATGACATCGGTAAACTGCATGATGACGGATCTTTTGAAGTGCTGGGCAGGGCACAGGGAAGTGAAGTACGGGGATGTAACCTGATGGCCGAAATGTAGCCGCAGGGAGAGCATTGAAAAAACGAGACAAGGAGACGGGGAGACAAGGTGACAGGGAGAATCCCGATCGCCCCGATATCTATCGGGGGGAGGGAAAACGGGAATTTGGGATTATTGCGCGCGTACTAAGATAAACCCACCAACATGTTGTCAGATCAAAAATCCATAGGCACAAATTTCAACATCCAAGGTGTTTTTCCTTGGGACTTGCTCCCTGGGGCTTGGTGCTTGGGACTTGGGACTTGGTGCTTTGGGTTTTGGATAATCCTCACCCCCTCCCTCCTTTATTCCCAGAAACTCAATCCAGATGGAACGATTGACTGCACCAATCCAACACACCTGGTTATCAGAAAAGATACGATTATGATGGAGAGCAGCGGTGATTACGAAAAATTCGAGCCCTCTCCCACCCCCCTCGTTTTTTACCGCGAATCGGACAAATATACTTTCTGGTACAAACTGAGCATTGAGGATCCATGCGAACTTCTTTTTGAAATAATCTCGCAGAATCCATCGGATAATTATGATTTTTTCCTTTACAAAAACACGGAACCGAATTTCTGCCTGGGGTTGATCCGCAAAACCATCATTCCCATTCGCGCCAATCTTTTCAGGAACCCTTCAACCGGGCAAATCACGGGACTTTCACCGGATTCGCCATTGAAAGAAGATACGGCCATGTACCGGAAATACAATTATCTTTATTCAAATGCTTTTCATACCCCGGTACCGGTAAAAAAAGGCGAAGAATATTACCTCAATGTATTTCACACCCGCGGTGAGGACTGCGGCCATTTCCTCAGTGTTACTGCGGGCAGCCATTCAGTCAACATACAGGCGATTCATAAAAACTGTTTTATCCCTTATGCCGATGAAATGCAACTGGAAGCGCTTAAAAAAGCGGAAGATAAAAATCCCCCCCCGGAATTCATTGTCCCTAAAGAAGCGATATTAAATACCGGTGAACCAGTTCCCGTTGTAAAAAAAACCGTTGAAGAAACCATCACTATAACTGGAACCGTGTTTGACAGCAAAAAGATGAAACCGCTCAATGCGGAAGTGAGAATTACCGACAAATCCGGTAAACCGGTTCCGGTAAACTATTCACCTGCAACGGGAGTATATGAAGCCACGGTTTCAAAGGGCAGCGATTACCGTGTAACCGTAAGTGCCGTTGGCTATAAAGAAGAAATCGTGCCGGTGGAAAAAGTTTCGGCACCGGTTCCTGTAAAAATCACGATGAATCCGGTACGCGCAGGCGAAAAATTCGTGATGGATAAAATTTATTTCCATCCGAACACCTACGCATTCCGGAAGGAAGCATATCCCGAGTTGGATAAACTACTCGATTACCTTTTACGCAACGATGATGTCAGAATAGAAATTGCCGGACACACCAACGGCAATCACTCCATAAAAAAAGAGAAGGCATACGCTCATCTCGGACAGGAATGGAATTTCCAGGGATCGGCAAAGCAATTATCAAGAATGCGTTCAGAAGCGGTAAAAAAATACCTAATTAAAAAAGGCGTTTCACCCGAACGACTGAAGACATCCGGCTACGGAGGCGACCAGCCGGTAGTTGCCAAAGCGAGGACCATGCAGGAAGCGCTGAAAAATATAAGGGTGGAGATAATGGTGGTGGAGTAGTATAATAATACATTTTCCACGCGGAACGGGAAAGATTGTAATAGTAATCAATCACTGTCAAAGACGGTAGTTTTTCAAACACCTCACCCCCTACCCCTCTCCTTATTAAGGAGAGGGGTGCTGAATGGCAGCCATTTTTTTACTAAAGGCATATCGTTTCTAATGTAAATTTTTCTCCCAATATGAACTTCCTTTCGCTCATCAGTTCAAAAATAATTCCATTGAAAATAAACAACGAACTTAAAATTCCGGTGCTTGCTGAAATATAGGGTTTTTCGCCATTTACTACTTCATTAAACAATTCAACTGTTGTAAAGAAAATACCACCCATAATCAGCATGCAGCCGCCTTCCCTGTAATTCAGTGATTTCCTTATGATTTTTACCGATTGTATGTCCTTTAAAAATATTTCAACGCCATGAATAATAAAAAATCCATCGCAAATTGAATCAATTTTCCCGGTACTCCATCTGCCATTAAGCAGATAGGTTATCTCATCGTTCTCTAAAAAAACAGATATTTTTTTGTGTCCTTTTTTAAGCGCTAAATGACAATCGGCAAAAGATAACAGGTTAATCAGCAGAAAAAAAAGAAGGGGAATGATAACTTTCATAGATAGGGACCCGTAAATACAGATAACTTGCCATAATTGAAAGTATTACACCTGAAAATTGCTTTACTCCTTTGTCATTTTCTTCACAACTACCCCATCTGATGTTCTAATGTGCAGGAAATAAATTCCCTGCCTGAAATCCGAAATATTAATCGTGATTGGTTTTCCCGTGTTGGTGGCGGATGAGGTATAGAAGCGTTCCCCGATGATTGAATAAATATTCAACTCACGGATTGATTGACCGGGAGCAAAAATAATAATTTGACCATCCGTTGGATTTGGATAAATTATTACCGGGTTTTCAGAGTAATTTTCATCGGAAAACGTTATGAGGTTATTATAAATGTTAGACAGGGAATAAATGTAATTTGTATTGTTTTTAAGTGTTGGCGAACAGGATATATTCCATTGGGTTTTCACCCTCCATGATGCGGTGCTTTGATAAACAGCGTATAGCGGATCGCTTATTACTTGTTGCGTCCCGGCTACACTAGCCACCGCCTGCCAGTTACCGGTGCTGTTGTCATCGCGCATAAGGATGTAATTTGAAACGGGATTGGCTCCGTTTTCAATGGTGTATGGCTGGGTCCAGTAAAAGGTGCCGCTGTTATTAAGAAAATAGATGGTGTTGTGATAAGGACTCATATCACTGTAACTTCCGCAAGTGTCGTGAACGCTGATTTTGTAACGGTAAGTTCCGTTATTTGGATCACCGGTATTGGGGAAATAGAGCGTTCGTACCGTATCAACAAACATGCTTAATGAATCATAGGGGATTCTTGCAATGGGCTGGTAGTTGTTTGTGGTTATTTCCCTGAATACAATAAAACTGTCAACACTATTAAATTGGGTTTTATCCCAAACGATAATGTTGTATTGAGAAAGGGAATCAACGGTAACCATGCAGATGCGCGCGGAGTCCATAGGAGGTTCGGTAATAGTTACCGAAGATGTTTGTGCACAACCAAAGGATTCGGTAATTGTAACCGTAAAATTCCCGGCAGATAAATTATTTACCGATGATGTTGATTGAGGGGGTGTTGTATTCCATAAATAAGTGTAGGGCTGATTGCCTCCGGATGTTGTTGTGACTGCTGTTCCGTTATCAGCACTGTAGCATGTTGCATCAGTAAATGAAACAATGGCTGAAGAAAAATTATAAATGTCAGCAGTAAACATATCAAAATATCCAACCGGGTTTAATGATACATCCCCGAATGAAGCCGGAGTACTTACATATTTCCCGGTAAAATAAACATTGTCACCTAACCCAGCAGCAATAGCCCATCCGATATCCATACCTGTGCCACCCGCTTTTTTTGCCCACAGCGCATTACCTGCAGTATCGTACTTTGCAATAAAAATATCCGGGTCATTAGAACCATAATTATACAAGGTATCCATTCCGAAGATGATATAATTACTGTAAAAACATCCGGTAATATATATATTATCTGTCGCACTTGCTGAAATCCCATAAGAATTGTCAGTGTTTTGACTACCAACGCCTTTCGCCCATACAACATTACCTCCGGTATTATACTTTATAATAAAAATGTCATTGTTCCCTCCTGAAGAACTATGCACGAGGGTTGTGCTTCCAAAAATTACTGAGACACTACTAAAACTTCCGGTTATATAAATATTTCCAGCTGCATCATGTGCAATAGCATTGCCGATAACACTTCCCCACAAGCCCTGTGTTCCCATTGTCCAAATTACATTACCGGCAGAATCATATTCGGCAACAAAAAGGACATAATTTCCAGGTTCAGAATTAAATAATGTCGTATTGCCAAAACGGATAGAATCGCCCTGAAAACTTCCGGTAACGTAAACATTACTCCCAACTACAGTTACTCCATAACCATCATCATACCGGTTACTTCCTGCGTTTCCCGCCCAGATAACATTGCCGGATGAATCATATTTTGCAATAAAGAAATCAGTGTTACCTGAACCATTGTTATTAAATGTTGTATCGCCAAAAGTAATTGATGAACTATAAAAACTTCCGGTAACATACGCATTACCTCCTCCATCAACTGCGATACCATAACCGAAATCATAGCTGTTTCCACCTGTACCTTTTGCCCAAAGCACATTGCCTCCCGTATCATATTTTACTATAAAGACATCGCCAAAACCGATAGCGTTACCGGTAAGTGCGGTGGTATCAAAGGTGACTGATGTGGTTGTAAAATTCCCGGTGACATAAACATAGCCATCAGCATCCGTTGTAATGCCATAACCTATTGCTCCTCCGTAAGCGCTTTTAGCCCAAAGCACTGAACCACCAGAGCTATATTTTACAATATAGTATGCATCAGCACCCGGATTATTATTCGTAAGTATAGTGCTTCCAAAAGTTATTGAGGTACTTTTAAAGAATCCGGTAACATATACATTTCCGTTACCATCAGTTGCAATACTTCTTCCCCCATCTTCATTAGTTCCTCCAGCGCTTTTTGCCCAGAAACAGTTTTGTGAATTTCCCGAAACCGCAGCCAGCAGCAGGATAAATACAAAAAGTTGTGTTTTCATAGTAAGATTGTTTTGGTTATTCTATTTTTTCAAAATCCAGGTTTGCCGGTTCCTTATGGGGCAACCCATGTTCATTATTTTTACCTGTCACAGGGATTGAATTATCCACCACTTCAAAAGATAAATTATCAAACCAGATTTGACCTGTTCCAGCCAGTAAAGCGCCATAAGCAATATTAGAAGAATTTAAGGGAACATCCAGAACGATTTCATATTTTTGCCATTCCGATGTTCCTTTAACGGACCTGTCGTGCATGTTATCAAAAGAAAGTGGCGTATTCGAATTGGGCTGGTCAACCCGTAACCAGAATCCCGCCCATTGGATAACATCTTTTGATTTCATATAACCGGTCATACGAACTCTTTTTCCGCGGAACATATCCGGCAAACAATTTTGCATAAGTGTTCCAAAGCCGTTTATTTTTTTGTCTTTTGATTTTATTGTCGCTGCGTTTTTACCATCCTGGCCTGCCCATTTGTCAGTGCCCATTTCGTAACTGCCGGGTTTATTTCCTGCCTTAAACCAGCCCTGTGGCAGGTCAAAGGAGAAAAATGTTAGCGCCAGTCCAATTAATAACACCCGGTGGAAAAAATTAAATGCTGCCATCATAGTAGAAATTATTAGGTTGTTTATTACCCGGTAAAGATAACACAAAAAATCGTAATAATGCAGTGAATGTACAGGCGTAGGGTTATAATATGCAGATGTACCAAAAATGCAATTATTTGATTTTCAAAGGCAGTATTCTGACTCTTTCCAATTAGAATTTTCATACCCTTTCTATGGCGCATCGGTTTCTTCGGAGCGCCAGGTAGCATAGGCCAGCGCTTCATGCACGTCTGGTTCTTCAAGATAAGGATACGACTTCAGAACATCTTTTATGGTATATCCTTCCGCAAGTAATCCAACAATAGTACCTACGGTAACACGCATACCGCGTATGCACGGCTTCCCGCCCATTACATTCGTATTAAAAGTTATGCGCGATAAATTTTTCATATAAATAAAGATTGAAAATCAATACAATTTACAAAAATCAGGAAATTCACCAATCCCGGCCATATAAAGGGGTGTATACTATATGGATATAATATGGATAAAATATGGGTATATTTGCTCTTTGCAATTCTGAAATTCATGGGTAATTTACGGATATAATAGGAGTATTGCCATGGAAAAAAAACTGATTTTTGATTTTAATTCAACACAGCAGATTATTAACCTGATCGGCCGTATTGATTCTTTCAGGGGACGATGGCTGGCGATTGAAAAAAAGGATAGCCGTTACCTTAAGGACTTGCGACATATAGCCACTATTGAGAGTACGGGGGCGTCCACACGGATTGAGGGAGCGACATTGACCGATAAGGCAATAGAAACGCTGCTTAACTCCGTCAGGATAAGCAAGATTAAATCAAGAGAAGAACAGGAAGTTGTGGGATACTATGAAACACTGGATGTGATACTTGATAATTATGAGAGTATTCCGCTAAGTGAAAATTATATTAAGCAGTTACATGGCATTGTACTCAAATACAGCAGTAAGGATAGCCGCCATAGAGGAGAATATAAATCCCATTCCAATAAAGTGGTTGCAAACTACCCGGGCGGAAAACAGGCGGTGATATTTAATACCACCGAACCTTACTTAGTGAAAAAGGAAATGGACGAATTGCTTGATTGGACGAACAGGGCATTTGCAAAGGGAGAACTCCATCCGCTCATTATTACAGGGGCGTTTGTTTATGAATTTTTATCCATACATCCTTTTCAGGATGGTAATGGCAGGATATCGCGGCTGCTGACTAACTTGCTGCTGCTGAAGCATGGCTATTTGTTTATTCATTATATATCATTTGAACACCTTATAGAAGAAAGAAAGAAAAATTATTTCAGAGCGTTGATGAGCGGTCAAAAGAACCGGTATAAGAAAAACGAGAATATCAGTCAATGGATACTTTTCCTGCTGGACTGCTTATCTTCCCTCATAATAAAACTTGAAAAGAAATACGAAACATACAACAGGAAAGGCGCTTACCTTAATGGAAGGCAGAAAAAAGTTGTCGCCATTATTAAAAAACATGCCCCTGTAAAATTATCCGATATTCTGTCATCGTTTCCCGGAATATCCAGAAACACACTTAAAAAGGATCTTTTATACCTTGTAAATGAGAATGTGATTTTTAAAACCGGTGCAGGAAAAAGTACGGTCTATGGTATAAAAGAACCCGTAGATAATCTCTGAATTTCAAAAATCAGTTAACCTCACCCGCCTCGCCTTCATTGAATTTTAAAAGAACCTTTATTTTTCCGCTAATAACTTTAATTACAAAATAATATAATACCCCCTGCAACAAAATCAAGAAGCAAAAGAGGAAAAATTCAAAAATTTCGCTCCTGAAAAAACTTCCGGACCCAAGTTCTATGTTTCGTTCTTCTATTGTCAGGATGATTAAACTGAATGGAAAAAACAGGACTTTAAAAATGGTTTGGAATACCGGGTTATAAAACCGCAAAACGCCAATTACCCACCCCAGGATAAAAGTTGCAGCCATAAAAATCAAAAGCAGTTTAAGTTGTTTATTTTCCTTTACGATTGCATACAGTTTTGGCACACCCCAAATCATTATCAGCAGTACAATAAGGAAGAAGTAAAAATAATAATCTGATGACGAAGATGCTGCGCCACCGGCTAATATTGGATTCATTGGGAAAAAATCATCTTATTAAATTAATATTACCCTCTTTTACTCTAATGATATCCGGATTATCTACGGTTGAATATTTCAGATAATATATATATACGCCTGCATTCATTTTTTCTCCAAGGTATGTACCATCCCACCCAAGCCCACCCCCTGCCCCTCCCGAAGGGAGGGGAGAACCTTTATATTCATATACCCTTTCTCCCCAACGGTCAAAAATGTGAAGTTCCATCGCTTTGATGTAATTGCCATAAATTCTGAATTTATCATCCTCGCATTTGCATCCAGGAGCAAAGGCGTTGGGGATATAAATGTTTATTTCTGCCTCTATCACATAAACAATTACAGAGTCATTTGCTTCACAACCGTTGCTATCTATTACGGTTACGTAGTAGGTTGTAGTTTGCTGCGGGTTTGCTATCGGATTAGCAATGGTGGAATTATTGAGAAGAGAAGATGGAGACCAGTTATAAGAGATAAAAATTCCTCCAGATATTCCTAATTGAACACTTTGCCCTCTTATAATCGTAGTGTCATGAAATGCGAGAATGCTTGGTAATGGAATAAAATTTACCTGAATACTATCGCTTATTTCGCAACTGCCCACTGTTACGGTAACGGCATAAATTCCCTGTTTTGTGATATTGATAAAGGAAGAATAATCACCTGTTGACCATAGGTAGGTTGCACCCGGAGTTGTTGCATCTAACTGTAAATTATTTCCCTGGCATAAAGAAGTGTCGTTGCCTAATTTGACTGCGGGGTTTCCAAAATTTACTGTAATTAATCCAGCTGCACTGCAACTACCAATGCTAACAATTACCCAGTAGGTGTCAGCGGATTTTACCGTTAAGGTTTGTGTAGTGGCGCTTGTTGACCAAAAATAAGTTGAGCCGGGATTCCCTGCATCAAGTATCAAACTGTCACTATTGCAAAGAGTTGTATCGTTACCTAAATTAACGCTTGGCGAGGGAGTGAAAGTTATATTGATGGTGTCACTATTACTGCAATTATTATTACTCACTTGCACCCAATATTTACCCGATGTATCAACAATGATTCTTGCTACGGTATCCCCTGTGGACCATTGATATTGCACACCTTGTAAACCTGCATCTACTATCAGTGAATCATTCTCACATAAGATAGAGTCATTTCCAAGATTAACCGGAATAGGGGGAGAATATGACTGCGTTTCACCCAAAGATGCCGCTCCATAAATGACATCAGAAGTTACGTTCATACACAGAGGAGTAGTAATTGCAGTATAAGGCGACACTTCCCATACACTTTTATTCTGAAAAGCGAGCATTTTTATAGACCCTTTTGTGCAATCGGAATTTTTTACTGTCACTATGCCATATACGCCTCCTCCCACAGTTAGCATTCCTCCAACCGGAATTACTGTAAATGGAGTCAGAATAATTCTAACAAGTGTGTCTCCTATAGCGGCTAAGTAAAGTGTATCATTGTAAAAGGTTAAATCACCCGCTGAGAAATAATTGGTTTTTCCTATAAAAGTCGATTGTGCATTTACTGTACTGATATAATATAAATCAGTGTTTCCATCTACTGCCAGCAATTGTCCATTCTTGTCGCAGGTTAAGGAGTTACCGTCAACATTGTTTGGACCAATTGAAGTTATTGAAGCATTACTGGTATCAATAGAATATAAGCTGTCGGCCTTTCCATACATTTTTCCATCCGGGCAAATGGCAATATCTAAAAAACCCATTCCGGTATTACCAATTATTGTAGAGGTGCAATTCTCAATATCGGCTTTAATAATATCTCCGTTATTCATTGCCAAAAAAACTATACTTTGTCCATATTCAATCCAAATGTATTGACACAGCTGATCATTGCAACTGTCGTTAGAGACGGTGAGGCAAACCTGGTAATATCCATAAATGAGATAGGCATGCGTTGGATTTGCTGTTGTATCGGTTGCACCATCACCGAAATTCCAGAGCCAGGAAGTTATTAGACCATTTGTATAATCAGTGAATGTAAAAGAGTATTTCTGAGCATTGTTCTGCGAATAGCCAAACTGGGCATCAAGGCAGTTCACCATAACCGCCAGGCAGAAAGTATCTGTACATGTACTGCTTGTATCCTGAACAGACAAACAGACATTGAACGTACCAAAAGTTGAATAGGTATGTAAAGGATTTTTCTGAGTGGAATTATTACCGTCACCGAAATCCCATGAGTAAACGATAGAGGAATCAGTTGAATCCTGTGTGGAATTAAATTGCACGGTAGTTCCGTTAGCGTAATAATAAAAACCAGAAGAGTCATACCAGCACCCCGCCCAAACCGAGAGGCAATAAGAATAGGTGCAGGAACCGGTATCGGAAATTGTAAGGCATACATTGTAATATCCATTTGTAGAGTATGTATGAAAAGGGTTCTGAAGCGCTGATGTGTTCCCATCGCCAAAATCCCATGACCATGATGATGCATTGGTCGAGTAATCGGTAAAGGAGAAGGTAAAAAATGAAGAGGTATACAAGAAAGAAGCTTTACAGGAGGGAACCGCAAAGCACGCAGTATCGCAAAACACATTATTTGAATCATAAACAAACAAACAAGTGTTGTAAGATTGTCCTTGTTGAAAACTATGCACCGGGTTCGTTGCGGTTGATGAGTCACCATCGCCAAAGTCCCAAATATAAAATAAAGGATCAGGGGAACTATCGGTATAAACCGAAAAATTTGTGAACTGAACAGTGAAGGTCAACGAATCCTGCGATGTGATCTGGTATTGAAAATCAGCATTGCATGTTTGCGCATTTGTGCGTGTTGCAAACGAAATTGCGATGGCAATGAGCAAGGAGGTACAGTTGGCATGTAAGATTGTCACGATTCTTTTTATAATGGAGTTTATTGACTGTTCTATTTTACAAGCGTAATATTCCCCATGAAATTATTCATTTTTGAATCTTCATATGTCACTCTTGCAAAGTAAACAAATACTCCAGTGTTTAAAGGATTGCCTTTGTAAGTTCCGTTCCACCATTTAGAAACATCATTTAAATCATCATTTATGAATTATAAATCAAAAATTTTCTCTCCCCATCGGTTGTATCTTTGCCGGCAAATATTATATCTTCTTCAATGCCGCCACTAATTCACCATATTTCCGTGTGGCAACCTCCACTTTCGAACCGTCTTTCATGATCAGCGTTCCCCCATCTCGTTTTTCGTACCGGTCAACGAGAAATAAATTTACAAGGTGGGAGTGATGGCAGCGGAAAAAGCCGGATGGCGTCAGCATCTCGTCATATTTTATCAAAGAGCCGGAAACGAGTATTGGCGCTTTATTCGTTAAGAAAAACCGGGTATAATTCCGGTCGGCTTCGCACCGCACAATTTCATTTATACTTACGAATTCAATTTTATCATGACCCGGAAGGACTATCTTTTTTGTTCCGGGAGATACCCCGCTTATATTGTCCATGAAAACCTGGATTTTTTCTGATATATTTTCAGAGGCGATTTGCCGCTGCGCCCTCGTTAATGCGCTCACAAGTTCTTCAGGGATTACCGGCTTTAATAAATAATCAAGGGCGCTGAAGCGGAATGCCTGAACGGCATATTTATCGTAAGCCGTAATGAAAATAATATGAAAAGGCGGTGGCGTAAACATTTTCAACAGTTCAAAACCGCTCCCGCCCGGCATTTTGATATCAAGGAGCACTACATCGGGTCTGTGTGTTCTTATTGCAGCGGCAGATGATTGAATATTCCCGGCTTCAGCAACAACTTCAGCATCGGCATAATGCAATTTAATAAGGTTTTTCAGGGTGGACCTGACCCGCCCCTCATCATCCGCTATTATTACCCTTAACGGTTTCATGACAATGGGATTGTAAAAGTAATTTTTGTCCCGCTGCTTTTTCCCTTTTCCTCTTTAACATCCGCAACAGCGAAATCAAGTTTCTGCTTTTTAGATTTATTTAAAAACCGCAACCGTTCCTTTGTAATCTGTATAGCGAGCGGTTTATGGTGGCAACCGGTTTCCCCCCCCTCCTGCTGTTGTGCGTTTGCCATGCCGATGCCGTTATCGGTAATCTGAACCTCCATGTTATTTCCTTCTTTGCGAAACGCAATATGAACAGAACCCTTTTGCACCATTCCTCTGAATCCGTGCTCAATGGCATTTTCAATAAACGGCTGCGTAAGCATGGGCGGAAGGTAAGTTTGTTCCGGAATAATGGACGGAGCGACTTCTATTGAATATTCAAGATTATCATTCAGGCGCATTTTTTGCAGGGAAAAATAGTGTTCCAAAACTTCAATTTCCTTATCAAGCGTGGTATATTCACGCGCGGATGTCTCCAATATGAGGCGCATGAGGCGTGCAAAACGGGACAAGTACATCCCCGCTTCTTTCGGCTGATGTTCGTAAATGAAACTTTCTATGCTTGCCAGCGAATTGAATATGAAATGAGGGTTCATCTGCGTTCGCAGCAATTTCTGTTCATATTGCATAACCTTTTGCCGGGACTTCATTTTGTTCTGGCGGAAAAATAAAACGCTGATAAACACAACAAAAAAGAGCAGAATAACAAGCCCTGCGGTCACATAAAGGTTATTCGCAATCTTTAATGCCTGCATTTCATTTTGCCGCGCGAGAACTTTGTTTTTGGATTCTTTTTTTTCGGTTTCGTATTTTATCTGCAGTTCTGATATGATTTTTTTATTATTTTCACTGAAGATGCTGTCTTTAAGCGCGATAAATTTTTCATGGTATTCAAGCGCTTTGCCATGCAAATGCATTTGTTTGTAGAGTTCATAAAAACGCTGATAGTCAATTTGTATTTCATCTATGGCATTTATTGATTGCGCTAAATCAAGTGATTTTTGCAGGAATTCTTCCGCTTTTACAAAATATTTTTCTGTTAAATATATTGCTCCTAAGTTACCCAGAAAAGTTGCTTTCAGATAGTTATTGCCAAGTTCTTCCGCGGCTTTGAGCGCTTTATAATAGCACTCCAATGCTTTATTATTTTTTTCCCGCCTTAAATTATTATTCCCAGCATCATTTGCCGAATCACTTTGCATCTGGTAAATACCCCCGATGTTACCCAATAAAGACGCAATATTATTCTGATCTCTTATTTTATTATAATATTCAATGGCTATAAAGCAGTGTTTAAGCGCTTCGGAATAATGTCTTTCTTTAAGCATTAAATTTCCGAGATTACCATGATTCATGGCAAAAATTCGTTCGTACCCATATTCTTCCGCCAATTTCAATGATTTATCATAATATTCCGATGCAGCAATAATGTTTCCCTCATTATTAAACACATTTGCAATATTGCAAAGGTTTGATGCCGCTTGTTCTTTATTTCCGGTTTCTTCTGCTATCTTCATGGATAACAGATAATATTTCATTGCATTTGAATAATTGCCCATATTATAATATGAATTTCCGATTTTACCAAAAGTTGTGCACATGCCCTTCCTGTCATTAAGTTTTTTTCTTGTCTCCAGATCTCTTAACCTGTATTCAAGGGCGGAAGAAAGGTCGCCCCGGTCATCGCAGATGTTACCGAGTAAAAAAAGGGAAGCGGCAACACCTTTTTCCCAATGAAGATTTTCAGACAGTGATAATGCCATTTCGGCATATTCATGGGCTTTTCCCGGACTGGTGTTACAAAATTCTTCAGATATTGCAAGCGCTGTTTTTACCCTATTCGTATCATCTTTTTCAGATGTAGAAAGTAAATGAAGTAAACTGTCCGTTTTATCTTCCGCGGTATTACCATAAACCAAAAAGCATGTCAAAAAATTAAAAAGAAAAAGAAGAATTTTATGTTTCATGCCGGTAAGGAAGGAAAAATAACTTACTAAAATAGCAAAATTATCATTGCGGGTAAACAATGATGTACCGGAGAGGTGTTTTTATGTACCGGTGCGGGCGCTTTTTGTGCTGGCGCAGATAATTATCTGCCGGGTTCAGTACCCTGGCATCCCATTACTCCTTATTCTTTTCACGGCTGTTTCCAGAAAAGTTCCGGATTATTGATCAGGTATGTAACCCAGGTTGTATTTGTCTCCTGGTTTTTTTCTTCTGCCCGGTCGGGCGCCTGATTAAAATAATCAAGCGGAAGAAGTTTAATGTAGGCAATAACTTTCCCGGCTTCTTTTGTTTCCATATTGTATTCGCTGGCAACCGGGCACTCAAGCATATAAAGATTTTTTGCCATGTACCGGTATAAATAATATTCTTTGGTAATGGATTGCCTGTTCCAGTTTGCATCGGGATTAAGGATTAACGGGCGGTCATTGGTAATCCTTTCCCTCACCTCTTCAATGCTCAGCAACCCGCCTTTTTCATTCATCACATAAGCATCATTTGTCGGGTCCATCCACAACCATTTTTTCAGCGAATCGCTATAGACCATGTTGATTACATGGCAGTCGGCATCAAGTTTCAAACTGTCTTTCGGATAACAGGTGATTATTCTCGATTTGATCCCCAACGACAAATAACATTCGTTCAAAACGGTTGCAAGTCCCCGGCAATTTAGTCCCCGTTTGCCGCGCTTACATTCGGCAATCATGTTCATTGCATTTTTAACAACCGGGTTATCATGATTGCCGTCATGCGGAACAAGGTAATGAACCCAGTGCATCAGGTTTATTATCTTTAAGAGTTCGTTGCCCTTACCCGCAACAGAATCGAGGTTGAATGTTTTCCGTAAATCTGCAAGGTTGGCGTTGCCGGCTGACTGATAGGTAAATTCCGGAAGTTCTCTTTTGTCATCAGGGTTGTATTTGCCGGCCCTTTTAAGAATGTACAGGAAGTCGCCAATAGTTTTCAGCGGTTCAACCATCTCTTTAAAAACTTTTTCATTCCTTATATTATCCAGGTCGCTGTCCGCCTGTATGTGGGAATAATCAAAATACCCCGCATCAATGGATTTTTGCAGATAAGTCAGCGCCATCGCTTTGTTGCCGGTTAATGAATACGTGCATGAGAAATTATAATAGGCCCCGTTCAGATTACCGGAAAACCTTTTTTTATCAGTGTCGGGCAGTTTGTTAAATCCGGTCAGGAATTCCTTTAGCAGTTTATCGTACGTTTTTATGTCCCTCCGCTCGTAAGCGAGAATAAATAAACTGTCCTGCCGTTCAGCGAATTTTTTAAAGTTTTTATACGTAGTATCCTGACCGCAGGTAATTGCAGTAATGAGCGTGAAACAGGATATTAAAAGAGTTTTGATGAACATCGGGTAGAAAAATCGTTACTTCCCGAACCCGTACAACTCCATCATCTTATCAAAAACAGCGGTGTTTTCGTAGATTCCCGTAAAAAGTTCGGCTCCGGGTCCAAAAGCAAAGAGCGGCACCATAGCGCCCGTGTGCATTAATGTTGTAAATGCGGTTTTCATTTCGCCTTTCTCAAGGTCTCCCCCGTTAATGGCGTAACCACCGGTTTCATGGTCGGCAGTAATGATCACCAGGGTTTCACCGTCTTTTTCCGCAAAATCAAGCGCCTTGCCGATGGCGTAATCAAAGTCAAGCATCTCCTCAATAAGATAATTGGAATTGTTCTGGTGGCCCGCCCAGTCAATCTGCGAGCCCTCTATCATAAGAAAAAAACCCTTTTCATTCTGATCAAGAATATTGATGGCGGTGAGTGAAGCGCCCGCAAGCACCGGTCCGCGCGATTTCGCCCTGTCGGGATGGACATTGGCGATGAAACCGGCTAATTTCCCGCTTTTTACCTCAATGGCTTTTTCAATGGTCTCCGTTACCTGATAATTTCTTTTTCTTAATTCCTCAATAAGGTTTTTTTTGTCTTTCCTGTCGGCAAAATATTGTTTACCCCCCCCTATGAACACATCAATATCCGTTTTCAGGAAGTCGGTTGCAATTTCTTCATCCATCATGCGGCTGCCCTGGTGGGCGATGAAAGATGCAGGGGTGGCATGCGTGATGGAGCAAACGGCAACTAGTCCTGTTGCCAATCCGTGTTCCTCGGCAATTTCAAGAATGGTTTTCCTCGGAAGGGAATCGGGTCCCACTCCTATGGCCCCGTTCAGAGTTTTCACACCGGTTGCGAAAGCGGTGGCTCCCGCGGCAGAATCGGTCACAAGGTCATCAGCTGAATATGTTTTTACCAACCCTATGACTTTGCATCGCTCTACATAAAGCGCATCGCGTTTGGCTATCCATCCCGCGCTCAGTTGCGTAAGTCCCATGCCGTCACCGATCATCAGGATGATGTTTTTCGGCTTCCTTACCGCAGTGACCGGTTCATTAACGTTTTTGGAGTCATCACCCGATTTCTGGGACCGCACATCAGGAGAATGGATACAGGCGGAAAATAAAATCAGGAAAAGAAAATATCTCATCATAACATTGATAAATAAACCTATTCAATAATTAGTTTGCCGGTCCGGAATATGGAACCATCTGCGGAAGTGATACGGTAAAAGTAGATACCGGGAGGTAAAAAGCCGCAATAGATTTCGGATGGCGAATTTCGGATTTCGGATTTTAAAATCTCGTTTCCGAAAACATCAATAATCGTTAATTTTATTTCACGGCTGTTGGTTTCAGCGCCATCCGTCAGGATAACAAAGTTATTACGCGCGGGATTTGGATAAAGAGAAAGAGAATTTTCTAAAGGCGCGGCTCTAATTCCCGTAATTGAATCGGGAATAATTTCAACTTTCAGGTCATCAAAGAAAAAACCGTTATAGGTAACGGCATTATCGCTGATGAGGCGAAACCGGAGCAATATGCCCTGCCCTACGAAATCATTCAGTTCCATTTCCTCAAAAACCCAGGAGGTCTGGTACCCGTCATAAAGGGGTTCACCCGGATCCTGGTCGCTGTTTCCCGGTTTGGTGTATTTTCCGCAGAGATTTGTCCATGACACCCCGTTGTCGGCCGAAGCGGAAACCTGCACATAATCCCAACCTGCCTCTATTTCCCACTTGCTCCAGAAGGAGAGGTGTGCACTGATAGCCCCGGAGAGGTCAACAGGATTGGTTGTTTTAACCGAAGAATTTTCATTGTTACCGTAATTTCCCGAAGGGGAATCGGTAATGGAAGAAGGTGCAGTCACATAAACCGAATTGCTTACGCCCCACCCGTTGTTGACCCATTGCGAGAGGTTATTCCCGTTTTCTGCGAACAGAGTGGAAAATTGCCCGTAAATCTTTGTTACCGTATCGCGCCAGGTAACCTGCCCGTTGCTTAATTCAACCAGGAAAGTGAACGATTCACCGTTTGTAATATTATTCAGTGTAAAGGAAACCGAGTCATCGCGGGTTTCCTGTAAATTCAGCCCCGTATATTGCAAGAGGGGGGTATTTATTGTCAGTTTAGTACTGATAGGAGTATAGGTAACTGTGAATGTGGCAGGCGTGTCAAGTCCAAGGCATTGGAGCGAAAAATAAAAATAACCGGTCAACTGGGTTACCGTTGCCGGTGAACGGTCTTCAACGGTTGCATATTTCCCTGCCACCGTTGCAAGAAGGATATTCTGCAGGAGATTGTCTTTGCATATCCCAATGATGGATGAAGAAGAAGGCCAGAACCCGCCTGTTCCGGCTTCGGGTGTCATGGAGAGAATTTTTCCTTTTGACGATTGTTCACCGTACATCCAGTCGTCCGAATCACCGTTGGTGCCGTAGCCGACTGTCTGATAACCTGTTCCGTAGGTATAGTTATTTTCCTGGGTGAGGAGTTGTGCAATGCCAATATAAATGCCGGAATCGGGAGTCAGGGCGGGAATATATCCCCATGGGTAAATCAGGTAATTACCGTAGGTATGATAATTCAGGGCAAGTTTAAACTGTCGGTTTTCGCAAAAGTATTTAAGCGCCCCTGTTTCGGGTTCCGAAAAGGGGGCAGTTCCACGATAGGTGTCA
Source organism: Bacteroidota bacterium (assembly GCA_016193485.1). GTDB lineage: Bacteria > Bacteroidota > Bacteroidia > JACPRZ01 > JACPRZ01 > JACPRZ01. The sequence goes on from JACPRZ010000064.1 coordinate 144,193, forward strand.
TCGGAGGTATTGGGTGAAGAACCGCTGTCGTCATATCCCCACAAAAACCCAAAATTCCGGTTCAGGTCAACGCCATAGGTTCCGTCACCGTTATTCCTGCGGTTTTTACGCCACATTCCCCCCCCTGACGGATTGGTAGTTTCATTATAAATATACCCGTCCGGGTTCACGCAGGGTACAAAATACATTTCGGTATTATCCACCAGGTAGGTGATCAGCGGATCGGTACCGTAATTTTCAAGAACATACCACATAAAAAAGATAACAGCAGATAACCCGGCTGCTTCCCGCGCATGCGCCAGCGTATTGTAAAAAACCTCCGGTTCATTTTCATCCATACCCGGGTTATCGGAAATCTTCAGCCAGTAGATCGGTCTGCCCTGTATGGAGAGAAAAGTATCAATCTGCTGGCGCTGGGTAATGATGGAAGGATATTTTGCAAACATTGAATCAAGGTGAACGAGCATTTCATTGTATTTGAAATATCCGCCCATGGAGCCGAGCGTGAAGTTTACCGGGACCGTGTAATCACTCCCTCCTGCGGAACAACCGGCAGCGTTTTTTTTTAAGGGGACGGCAGAAGACGGTTCGTTCTGGTTCTGATAATAAGCGCTTACATCTTCAATAAGAATTTTATATTGCAACCCGCTGTTTTTGATTTTCTGAAGGTCGCGTTCCGAAAAATCGGATATGAACCATACGCCTTTTTTCACTTCGCCATGGTCAACCGGGATGCCCATTTGCGCCAGTTGTTTCAGCCCGCTCTCACCGGTATAAACTTTTACGCGGTGATATTTACCGGTTTCGGTCTGCGCAAATGAAAAAGAAAAAATAAAAAGAAGCGGAAGGATAAAAAGGTATTTCACGGGAAATCTCTTTTGGGAGGACAAACATAAGGAAAAAACGGTTTGGCAGGATATACCAAAACAAATCTGTTTTCCGAAAACGATTACATTATTTCGGATTTCGGATTGCCATCC